>NZ_JBYTAI010000003.1:0-641813 GCF_058788035.1 Ideonella sp. FW305-24
GGGCCGATGGCCATCGCGATCATGGGCGGCCTCGTGACGGCCACGGCGCTGACCCTGGTCTTCGTGCCGGCGCTGTATGCCGCGTGGTTCCGCATCCGGCGCGACAGCCCGGCGCAGACACCGGCTGCGGCACCGCTCGCAGACACGGCCACACCCGCTGGCCATTGACGCACCCGTCAAATATTGGGGAAACAAGCTTGTCTGCAACCACCAATTCCCGTTCCGGAATCAGAATCCCGGGGACCACCGAACACTTTCTGGACCCGCTCGGGCCACAAGCCCGAAGCCATGGTCGACTGCGTTACCTCGCGGGCGGAACCGGGGCGCCGTTGGTCTTGCTTCACACCGTGCGCACGCAGGCCGAGCACTTCCGCAACCTCATCCCGCTGGTCCAGGATCGGTACACGGTGTACGCACTCGATCTGCCCGGCATGGGTTACTCGCAGATCGTGCCGGGTGCTTCCTACGACGAGCCCGCGATGCGCGATGCAGTGAAGCGCTTCATCACCCAACTCGACCTGCGCGACGTGACGCTGCTTGGCGAGTCGATGGGCGCCACGCTCGCCCTGACAGCCGCTGCAGATCTTCGCGAGAGAGTGCGGCGTGTCGTGGCGATCAATGCCTATGACTATGCGGGGGGAATCGCGCGGTCCAGCCTCCTGGCGCGGTTCATCGTGACCGGCGTGCTTGCCCCGGGCATTGGCCCGACCATCGCGGGTGTCGAACCCAAGGCGATCATGCGCGCCGTGCTGCGTGGAGGTCTCGGCGACACGACCGCCCTGACCGACGACTATGTCGATGAACTGCTGAAGGTCGGACGCGGCCCAGGCTACCCGGTCGTTGCCCGTGCGGTGTACGGGAACCTGCCCAGCCTCATCGCGGCCCGGTCCCGATATCCCGAGGTCGGCGTACCGGTCCATCTCATCTATGGAGAAAGGGATTGGTCACGACCGTCGGACCGACAGGCCAACAGGCGACTCCTTCCCACTGCTGAATTCATCCAGGTGCCGTACGCCGGTCACTTCATCGTCCTGGAAAGGCCTGACGTGCCCGCCAAGGTGCTGAACGACGCGATACGGCTCGCGGGCGTTCCAGAGATCGCGGCATGACCTCGCTCGATGCAACGTCCCCAGCCCAAATCCGGGACGCAAAGGATCAGACAGATGCGCCACTCGCGACGTCGCACTGAAAGCCAGGGCTTCAATGATCAATCGCACTGCCTTCCCGATCCGGCGGCGCAAGCAGGCGCGGCCTCAGGAGCTTCTGGATGCCGCCCTCAGCCTGTTCATCGAAAAGGGGTTTGCGGCGGCTCGTATCGACGAGATCGCCGCGCGCGCCGGTGTCTGCAAGGGCACGCTCTATCTCTACTTCGACAGCAAGGAAGATCTGCTCAAGGCATTGATCGCGCAGCGCTTCTCTTCCCGAGTCGCCATCTCGTTGCACGAGACAACCGATGTTCGCGCCAGCCCTGACATGCTTCGAGAGCTCATTGCCACGTGGCAGTCCGAGTTCGTCGCAGGAGAGGCCGGCGGGATCGTCAACCTGCTGTTCACGGAAGCCCGCAACTTTCCCGTTCTGGCCAATTTCTGGATGCGCGAGGTGATCACACCGACGCGCCTGCTCGTGTCCAGGATCGTCAAACACGGCATCGAGCGCGCCGAGTTCCGTGCCGTGGATCCAGACATCGTGGTGGATGCACTGATGCTGCCCTTGATCGCGGCCTGTCTGCACCGCCATGCGATCGCGCCCTATTCAACACTGGATGCCATGCCGTGCGGTCACGCCGACTTCAACGGCTACTTCGAGTTCGTTCTCGAAGGTCTGATGGATCGGCCTGCAGACAGCTCACAGTCCGATGCGGTGACTGCGCATCGCCCGTGCCCGGCCCGGCGGTGGCCGGGTGATCCACGATGACGTAGTACCCGCCGGGCTTCAGCCGCTCGTGGACAGCTCGATTGAAGAGGGCCGCCGTCGCGCCCTTGGCCTGCATCAGCGCGGTGTGTAGATCGTGATGGAACGCGGATGCGACGGTCCTTCAACTCCAAAGTCCACCCGCGCGAGAAGTTGCGCACAGCCGCCTTGCTCGCAGCGTAAGCAGTCAATCCTGGAAGCCTGAGCACATTCGAGACCGACGAGTTCAGGATGATCGAACCGCCGTCTTTGAAGAGGGGAAGGGCCTTCTGCACCGTAAAGCAATGTCCGCGCCGTCAGCCGCCATGTGTCGCGTCTCGCACCGCCTTGTCCAGCACCTCTCGCACCTTCACCGCCAGGTCGTCCAGCGAAAACGGCTTGGTGAGCAGGTTCACGCCAGCGTCCAGGCGGCCGTGGTGCACGATGGCGTTGCGGGAGTAGCCGGTCGTGAACAGCACCTTGATGCCGGGCTGCAGCACCTTGGCCCGCGCGGCGACATCTGCACCGGTCAGGCCGCCGGGCAAGACCACGTCGGTGAACAGCAGGTCCACGCCCTGCTTCTCCAGCACCGCCAGTGCCGCGGCGCCGTGGGCTGCTTCGATGACCCGGTAGCCCAGTTCCTGCAGCGCGGAAACCGAGAAGGCCCGAACGTCGGCATCGTCTTCCAGCACCAGGATGCGCTCGCCTTCGGCGCCCGGCACCGGCAAGGCTTCGTCATGCTCGGTCGGCTGGGCCAGCTGGTGGTAGCGCGGCAGGTACAGCTTGACCGTCGTGCCGATGCCGAGCTCCGAGTACAGCTGCACATGGCCATGCGACTGCTTGACGAAGCCATAGACCTGGCTCAGCCCCAGCCCGGTCCCCTTGCCCTCGGGCTTGGTGGTGAAGAAAGGTTCGAAGACGCGTGACATGGTCTGCGCGTCCATGCCCGCACCGGTGTCGGTCACGCTGATCACCACGTACTGGCCCGGGGTCACTTCCGCATGCCGCGCCGCATAAGCCTCGTCCAGGTGGCCGTTGGCGGTTTCGATGGTCAGCTTGCCGCCGGAGGGCATCGCGTCGCGGGCGTTGACCGCCAGGTTCAGCAGCGTGCTCTCAAGCTCGTTCGGATCGACCTCGGTGGTCCACAGGCCGCCGGCGCCGACCACTTCCAGCTCGACCGTTTCGCCCAGCGCGTGGCGCAGCAGCTCAGACATGCCCTGCACCACCACGTTGGCAATGAGGGGCTTCGGGTCCAGCGGCTGCCGGCGGGCAAATGCGAGCAGCCGCTGGGTCAACGAGCTGGCGCGTTTGGCACCGGACATGGCCTGCGCCGCAGCCCGGCGCAGGCGTGCCATCTCCTCTGGCAGGCCACGCGAGAGCAAGTCCAGGTTGCCGACGATCACCTGCAGCAGGTTGTTGAAGTCGTGCGCGATGCCACCGGTGAGCTGGCCCACGGCCTCCATCTTCTGCGCTTGCCGCAAAGCCTCGGCGTGCTGCAGCAGCTCGGCCGTTCGGTGCTGCACCTGCGTCTCCAGGCCGAGGTTGAGTTCGCGCAGCGCCGCCTCGACACGGCTGCGCTCGGCGATTTCCAGCTGCGCCTTTTCGAACAGGCGCATGTTGTCGATGGCCACCGCAGCCTCGCCCGCCAGGCCCTCGAGGTTGCGCTCGGAATCTTCCGTGAACACGCCCACGCGCGAGTGGCCGAAGAACAGCCCGCCGATGACCTCGCCCGAGCGGGAGATGACCGGCACTGCCAGGTAGCTGCGCACAGGCAGGTGCCCGGCCGGCATGCCGGCGTTCGGCGCGTTGCGGCCGTAGCGGGCGTCGCGCGTGATGTCGTCGGAGCGCACGATGTCCTCACCGCTGAAGGTCGGCGCAAACACCGCCGTGTTGCGTGGCATCGGGAACTGCGCGAACTTCTCCCTGGGCACGCCGGAGAGGCTGTAAAGCATGTAGCTCTCGCCGGCCGCGTTGACCAGGTTGTAGAAGAAGGCACCGAACTCCGCGCCGGTGAGCGCCACGCCGGCATCGGTGACTGCCTGCACGACCTTGTCCAGCTCGGTTTCACGGGCCAGCGTGCTGCCGGTCTGGTTCAGGATCTCCAACGCACGCGTGCGCTCCTGCAGAGCCAAGGCAAGCTGCTGCGCATCGGTGCGGTCGCGCAGGATCTTCACGAACCCCGAGCTGCCTTCGCCGCTGGCCATGCGCCGCGTTTCGCCGATGGCCCAGAAGCGCCCGCCCCCCTTGCGCAAACGCCAGCCCTCCGAGCCGCCGGTCCCCTGCAGCTTGGCCTGGCCAATCTCGGCCAGCAGGGCCGCCGGACCTCCCGCTTCTTCGGGAAAGATGACACCGAGCGAGCGGCCGAGCATTTCGCCCTCGGACCACCCCAGCAACCGCTCGGCACCCAGGTTCCAGCCGGTGACCAGGCCGTTTTCATCGAGCGTGATGATGGCGGTGTCAAGCGCGCTGTTGAGCACGTCCTGGTATCGCCTGAGCGTGGCCACCAGGTCTTCAGGGCTGCGCAGCAGCTTGGGGTCGAAGCTCGAGGACAGCGCAGCGGTAGGGCCAGAGGTCGACATGGGCGAGGTCCGGAAAGCAGCGCCGCAGCCTGCAGCGCCGAGGGTCTTGGAAGGTGATGGTAATGCCCTGCAAAGCGCTCCGGCCCGCTGGACATCCCGCGCAATGCATTCAGCCTGCCCTCCTCGCCGTCTGATCTGCTTGCGGGTGGGTCTGTGCACGCATGGTGCTGGCTTGGGACAGGTTGAAGAAATCTGCCCGCTGGCGCCGTCCTGGCGGATGCGCAGCAGCGGCGCCACGGCTCGGACGTAGGTTGACTCCCACAGCCGCAAGGCCGCCTGCCCGATGGCGGCCGGGGCGGACCCTTCCTACATTCGTCCTTGGGGCGCCAAAGACGGTGCCGCACCATCACCACGCCGGTGCGCTCGATTCGCGCCGGCCCATTGAAGCAGGAAGCTGTCTTGAAAATTCAAATCGGGTTCGACATCACGCTGGCCGTCAATTCGCCCAACGCCATCCTCTTGATGCTCAACGTGCATCCCGATCGCAAGCACGACGTGCTCAGCGGCGACGCCATCGTCGTCGAACCGGGCCTGGCCATCGAGAACTACACCGACGCCTTCGGCAATCACTGCGGCCGCATCAACGTGCCACCGAACGTGAACAGCGTCCGACTGCGGAACACGGCGGTCGTGCTCGACTCTGGCCGGCCCGACCCGGTGTGTCTGGACGCGATCCAGCATGCGCCGCAGGACCTGCCCCACGAGACCTTGCAATACCTGTTGCCCAGCCGATACTGCGAGGTCGACAGCGCCTTGATGGACTTCGCCTGGTCGCGCTTTGGCAGCACGCCACTGGGCTGGGCACGCGTGCAGGCCATCGTGGACTTCGTGCACGGCCACCTTCAATTCGACTATGGCCGGGCCCGTGCCAATCGCAGCGCCCTGGAAGGGTTCAATGAGCGCACCGGCGTGTGCCGCGACTTCGCCCACCTGGCCGTGACGCTGTGCCGCGCCATGAACATCCCTGCGCGCTACACGACCGGCTACCTGGGGGACATTGGCATCCCGCCGGTGCGCTCCCCAATGGACTTCAGTGCCTGGTTCGAGGTGTACCTGGGCGACCGCTGGCACACCTTCGACGCCCGCCACAACACGCCCCGGATCGGCCGCATCGTCATCGGCCGCGGGCGCGATGCGGGCGACGTCCCGATCACCATGACCTTTGGTCAACACCAGTTGATGCACTTCTCGGTGGTCACCGAGGAGCTGACTTGAGCCAACCGGCGACTGCGCCGCGCGGCCAGAAGCCCCTTCGGCGCTCCATCTTCTGGTCACGGTAGGGACGGAGATCGCCCACGCTGTCGCCGGCATGCCGGACGATGATCACCTTCCCTTTGGCATGGCCGCCCCGCCCGCGGTGCGCCCACAGGTCGAAGACGCAGTGCAGGCAGATGTTCGCCAGTGGCGGCGAGATCACGGCCCCTTGCGGGGTGCCTACCTGCCCTGCATCAGCTTTGCTTGCCCACTGTTAGGGCCTACTGCTTGCGCACGGCTCCCATGTAGACATGGTCGAAACTGAGGAAGCCACAACCGCCGGATTCGTTGTCGAATATCTGCACCTGCGCCTGCTTGCCGGCCTGGACCGACAGGTCCAGCGTCACCCAGTTCCCATCGTCCCTGATCGAGGACTGGTTACAGGAATTCGGTGTGTAGGTCGCGAGAACCTCGCCGGCAGCGTCCAGCACCTTCAGGCCAACGGTGCCGTCGGGATTGCCGCCAGACATCAGGAAATTCAGGAAGGGGCGCGCGGCATCTACGGTGAACAGCGGAGACGTCAGCGTGCCGGTGGAGGCATCGCAGCCCTTGTTGTTGCCGTTCATTTCGCAGGTGCTGACGGCTCCCACGCCGACCCGTGCGCCGCCGGATGTCCCCTTCCAGACATCGGCGTTGGCCGGATTGACGAAATCACCGGTGGCGGTCCAGACCTGCGCGGTGGCCATGGCATCGTCGAAGTCGCCGATCAGCTGCGCGAAGGCGTCGGCCGTCACCGTGACATTGAAGCCCAGCCTGGCCGTCATCGCTGCACTGAGCACGACCGTGCCGCCGTCCTTGCCTTGGCCCGAGGGGTTCCATGCGGTAGGCGACTGGTACCAATGGTCGGTGCTGACGAAGCCACAGCCGCCTGCCTCCTCGTCGAAGAGCTGGGCCTTGATGAAGGCGCCATTCAGGGCCGAGATGTCGATGTGGGTCCAGTCATCGTCGTTCTGGATGAAGGACGGTCCGCAGCTGTTCGGGCTGTAGCTCAGCAGCACATTGCCCAGTGTGTCCATGACGCGCAGGCCGACGTTCTTGCCCGCACCGCCGCCATGCATCAGGAAGTTCAGGTACGGGTCCGTCACCTTGAAGGCCGGCGAGGTCAGCGTGCCGGTCGGCGAGTCGCAGGGCGAGCCGGGGCCGCCGATCTCGCAGGTGCTGATGGCCGTGTCGCCGACGCGCGCGGCGTTGGCGTCCGTGCCAGTCGTGCCCTGCCAACTCGTCGCCGTCGGGTTGGCAAACACCCCGGTGCCGGCCCACCCGCGCTTGGCCACCATGTCCACCGGGTTCTCGAAGCTGGCGAAGGGCACCATCTTCTGGAACGCCACCGGACCTTCGACGCTGACCTTGACCGGCGTGAGCGGCTTGCTCAGCACGCCGGCATTGACACCGCGCGGCTCGTCGGTCTGGTAGAAGTGGTCGAAGGCGACGAAGCCGCAGCCGCTGGACGCATTGTCGAAGATCACCAGCTGCACCGTCTCGCCGATCAGGCCGCTGGTGTCGAAGTTGACGTAGTGCTGGTCGCCCTTGAGCACAGGATCCCCGCAACTGTTCGGGTTGTAGGTTCCCAGAACGACCGGGGCGCTGGCACCGGGCGGCGTGTAAAGCACCTGCGCGCCGACGTCGGGCCCGCCGTTGCCACCCGACATCAGGAAGGTGATCGAATCCTTCTTGATGAGCACGTTGTTGATCGCGATGCTGCCAGTCGGCGCATCACATCCCGCGCCGCCGATCTCGCAGGTGCTGACCGAGGCATCGCCGATGCGCGCAGCGATCGGCGCCATGCCCGGGTTCGAATACTCGAGATTGTTCCAGTTCGTCGTCGTGGCGAAGGCACCCGTCAGCGTGTACTTGGCCGTGTCCTGCTGCATCTGTGCCGGGTACTCGAAGCTGGAGATGACGTTCTCGGTGACGAAAGTGGTGTCGTCGGTGGTGACATGTGCCGAGGTGTTGGCCACGTGGCATGTCGGGCAGGCGGTCACCTTGATGGACAGGTTCAGCTTCGACGGCGTTGAGTAGCTGTCGTCAGCGACGACGGTGACCTGGTAAGTGTTGTCCTTGTCCGCATCGGCGGGATTCTGAAAGTCGGGCGGAATCGCGAAGCGGATGGAGCCATCGCCGTTGATCGCGAACAATGCCGCATCGGCGCCGGAGAGCGTGAGTTCGAAGGCGTTGTTGTCCGGGCTGCTGACCGTCAACTTCGCCACGGCCGTGGTGAATTCAGGCACGCTCAACGCACCCGGATCGGAGATGACCGGCGAGTGCGGCTGAGGCAGCGACTCGGCGCTGCCGCCGTTGCCACCACCGCAGGCGCTGAGCAGGACAAGTACGGGCAGGCTCAGCATGCAAAGCAGTTTTTTCATCATGGTTCTCCCACTCAGAAGAAGTAGGTGTACATGGCGCGCAGCGTGCGACCGAACAGCGGTCGGCTCACGCCGCGGTTGGTCGCGCCGTTGGGGCCCTTCAGGTCCACGAAGACCGGATCGCCCTCGGTGAACGAGAGGCGGTTGGTGATGTTCGAGACGTGGAACTGGATCGAACTCTTCTGGCTGAAGTCCCAGATGAAGCCGCCATCGAGGTGGTAGTACGCAGGGTAGAGCGTGACGTTGACGTCCTGCGATTCCGAGTAGCGGCTCCCGAAGTAGGTGTACTTGGCATAGGGCTTCAGCGGCAGGCCGGTGTAGGGCTTCAAGTCCCAGCTCGCCTGCAAGTTCGCCATGACCGCGGCAAGGCGGCGCGGTCGGCGGCCGTCCTCGCCGATCTGCTCGAAGGTGTAGCCGGTGACCACGTCGTTGACGCGCAGCTCCTTGACGGTCCGGTAGTTCGCGTCCACGACCTTCGGGTCCTGCACGAGGCCGTTGAAGCGCAGCTCCAAGCCCTTGACCTCTGACGGCCGCCACGCAGCTTCCAGCTCCAGGCCGACGTTCTCGATGCCGCGGCGGTAGAACTCGCGCACCAGCGGGCAGCTGTTGATGTCCACTGTCACCCCGGCCGGCGTGCAGCTTGGCGACGTGAAATCGCGGAAGTCCACGTACTGGTCGCGTGGGCTGAACTTGTTGTAGAACAGCGCCAGCTGGGTGTCCCAGGTCTTGGCGTAGTAACGGAGGCCGCCTTCGTACTGCATGATGCGCTCGACCTTGCTGCCGGGCTGGCTTGGGTCGAACTGCAGCTGGTTCAGCTGCTCCAGGCTCGGCAGCCGAAAGGAGCGCGAGACCAGGCCGTAGACGGCCAGGTTGGGCTGCACCGAGTAGTTGCTGCCCAGCGACCAGCCGGTGGCGCTGAGCTTGGAGTCAAGCCTCTGGTCGGCACCTGGCAGCAGGATCTCGTTGTCGGCCAGTGTGTCGGCGGTGCTGCCGGGCAGGACGCCGGCCGGCGTCAGGTCGCTTGTCTGGTCGCGCACGTTGTAGATCACGTTGGCGCGCTGCGTCTGGTGGCGCACGCCTGCGTCGATCTTCAGCCGGCCGTCACCCGTTTCCCAATGATCAAGGAAATACAGCGCTTCGCCCTTGACCTTGGCATCTGCCAAATAGCCATTGAAGCCCAGGCGCATCACGCCATTGGAAGTGACCGAGGGGCCGACAGGATTGCCCGCGGCATCGATGGCGCGCAGGTCTACCAACTGCGGATGCGCCTCCATCGTCGAGACCAGCAGCGACTGCTGAAAGTTCTGCCTGTTCGCATAGTTGGTGGCATATGCACCGAGGGTCAGCTGATGCTCGCCCAGCCACTGCACCGACTTGCCCAGCTTCAAGTCGAACGAGGTGCTGCGGGCCTCGGTCCTCGCGATGAAGGGAATCAGGTAGTTCAGATAGGCGCTGTCGGCGATGCGTGCGCCGCCGTCCACGCCATAAGCTGCCACGCCGACGGCGGTCGGGTAGAAGCTGCCGAAACGCAGCACGTCGTTGTTGAAGCGGGCATTGTTGAAGCGGGCGGCCGTGGTCGTGTCGTTGCCGGTGAACATGCCGTTGAAGCCGCTGCTGCCGTTCGAGTGCCGCAGGCCGGCGTCCAGCGTCCAGCCCGACTCGAACTCGTGGATGCCCTTCAGCGTGGTGATGTTGAAGTCGGGGTGGATGCCGTCGGCGGTGTCGATCTGGCGCTCACCGTACTCGCCGAGCATCCTGAAGCGGCGGTTCGACGAGGACGCCACCGTGCCATGCGCGAAATCGATGCCCAGCGGCCAGACCTGGTCCATGCGGATCTTGACAGGATCGGCCGGCGTACCCGGCGCGCTGATGGCCGGCACCTGGAAGGGCACGTTCTGGTAGAAGGCGGTGCGGTCGTTGATCTTCAGCGCGTGAAGCTGCACTTCGCTTCGACCGTCATCGGTCTGATAAACGAGATTGCCCCTCACCTGACCGCCCTTGTCAGCGGTGTAGCCGGTGTTGCGCAGGCCGTCGGAGGTGCGGTAGAAGCCGCCCACGGCGAAGGTCAGGTTCTTGCTGATCGGGCCGGAGACGAAGAGGTCATTGCGGACGAAGTTGTAGTCGGCCACTTCCAGCTTGTAGCCGCCCTCGAACTGCTGGCTGCCAGTGCGGGTGATGTGGTTGACAGTGGCGCCCAGGCCGTTGGAGTACAGGATGCCGCCAGTCCCTCCCTTGACCACTTCCACACGCTTGGTCATCAGGTCGTCGCGCACGGCGACGTCATTGTTCATGAAGGGCACCTCTGGCTCTTCGAACCAGGGCAGGCCGTCGATCAGCTGCGGTGCGTACCGGTAGCCACCAGTGACCGGCAGGCCGCGCACGGTGATGTTGTTGCTGGCTTCACCGGCGGTGCTGCCCTCGGCGAAGATGCCCGGCACGTTCTGCAGCAGGTCGGCGGTGCTGATCGGCGCCAGGCGCCGGATCTCCTCGGCCGACAGCGTGTTGATCGTGTTGGTCGAGTCCTTTTTCAGCGTCTGGCGCCCGCTGCTGGCAGTGCCGGTGATGACCACCTCCTGCGGCTTTTCGGCGCTCTCGGAGGCTTCGGGGGCCGGGGCCTGCTGGGCGAAGGCGGCCTGCGCTGCCAAGGCCACGGGCAACAGACGCCAGGCGATGGCGGCTCGTGGGTATTTCATCGTTCGTCTCCTGTGGATCCCCTTGCCGGGGTATTTCTCGAGGTCGGTGGTGGTGGGGCGATCAGGGTGGCGGCCGCAGCGGCCAGAGCTGAACCTGCGCGGTCATGGGTCTGTCTGAGGACAGGCGCAGGCCTGTGCTGGCGGGCAGGGTCGGGTAGCTGCGCAGGGAATAGGCTGCGGCGTCATTGACGAACACATCGACGACCGAGCCATCCACGAACACGCGCAGGCGGCGCATGACCCCGAACGCGGCGCGGTCGTAGTGGCCTTGCAAGCGCAGCGGGCCTTCGTTCTCGGCGGACAGGCTGGCGTGCGTCTTGTCGACGGACACGCTGCCCTGCTCGGGGTCGAAGCGCAGGCGGGTGAATTCGCCCCCGTCCGGCGAGGCCATCAGGTCCATGGTGACCGGGGCGGTGCCGCTCAGGTCGAGTTGCAGCTCGTAGGCCTGCATCCCGCTGGCCAGTCGCTGCGGGTGCTCGTCCAGCGCCAGCGCGCTGTCGGCGCGCAGCGGGTCGTCACGCAAGGCGCGCAGCTCCGGCGCTGGCGCCTGGCCCAGCGTGCGCCGATCGGGTCCCAGCGTCCACACCCGCGGCAAGCTGAAGACATGGGCCCAGCCGGCACGCAACTGCGCCGCCGGCGTGCGCCGCTCGTCCACGATGCCGATCGCGCGCAGGCTGCCATCCGCGGCGCGGCCCACCGTCGGTGCCAGGTGACCGGGCAGCAGGTCCAGGGGCTTAGGGCTGCGGTCGAAAGGCGTGAACAGGTCGCCGGACCATGTGCCGGTCCAGTAGACGGCGCGGGTGGCGGGCTCCCCGTACTTGCTCACCTTGCCGCCGATTGGATTGGCCAGCAGCAGCCACACGCCGTCGCCCAGCGGCACGAAGACCGGCATCTCCCAGATCTCGGAGCCGTTGTCGAGTTGGCGCCACGCGACGTCGGTGAAGCGAAGGGGCTTCCATTGAGGGCGCGCCTGCGAACGGTCCAGCACATAGTGCTGCAGTCCGCCGCCGCTCTCCAGCGCAGCACCGACGAGCATGTGCCAGGTGCTGCCCTCCTTCCACAGGAAAGGATCGCGAAAGTCGCGCAGGCCCTGGCTGTTCAGGACTGGGCCGAGCTTGCGCCAGTGGCGCAGTTGCGGATCCTCGCTGACGGCCATCGCCACGCCGGGGTTGGCGGCCGCCAGCCGGTCGCCATGGTTGACGCTGGTGTAGAAGGCAAGGGCTTTGCCTCCGTCCTCGATCACGTGCCCGGACCAGATGCCCTTCATGTCAAAGCCGCTGTCTTCCGTTTGCAGCTCGGGCCACAGCGCGTCGGGCAGGTGTTTCCAGCTCACCAGGTCGGTACTTGTCATGTGGCCCCAGTGCATCAGGGTCTTGTAGGGACCGTTGGGTGTGCGCTGGTAGAACAGGTGCCAGGCGTTCCCGACGCGGATCAGGCCGTGCGGCTCGTTGGTCCAGTTGGCCGGCGGCATCGGATGCACGCGCGGGCGCTGCGTGTCGCCAGCGAAGCGTGTGGCCGGCACTACAAGCGAGGCTTCGGCATCGGGCGCGACGGCCGGAACCGGCAGGCGCCTGATCTGCTCGACGCTCAGTGCCGAGGGATAGACAGCCAACTCGTCATAGGCGGCATTCAGGCGGTTGACGATGAAATCCAGGATGCGCGCCTCGATGGCCGGTGCCGCCAGCGTCAGCGGCACGGCCGACAGAAGCAGGCGCATGCCGGGTTGGCCGCTGGCGGTGCCGAGCAGCGCGCCGTCCTGGTAGAGGCGAACGAGACCGGCTTGCGGATCCACGCTGACGATCACCTGCACCCAGCGGCGCAGCGGGAAGCGCTGTGGCGCCAGCAGCTCCAGCATGCCCGCCGAGGTGGCGATGCGGAAGCCCCAGCGGCCAAAAGCGTCGACATGCAGGTCGAAGCCTTTGCCGTCCTGCGACTGCTGGGCGATCGAGGAGGGAGACAGCTCGTCGACCGGCACTTCCCGATCGGAAGGGAAGCTTTCCAGCGCCAGCCAAAGCGACAACGTGAAGCCGGCGTGGGCGTCCAGAGGCAGCGCGGCCTGGATGTAGCTGGAAAAGCCATCGGTGCGCCAGGCACTGCCGATCACGCCCGGCACCACGTCCGGTGCGCGGAACTGCGTGTGGATCGTCGCGCCCACGGGCAGCTCGCCCTGGGCCAGCCGGTCGAAGTTCAGCGCGAGCAGTGGCGCCGGCATCGGCTGCGCCGATGCAAGCCGCGCACCGAGGCAGATGAAGGCCATGCCCAGCCGCATCCATCGATAGACATCTGGATCGCGCGGGGCACGGCCGCCGGCCCCATGCACCGCGCCCGGCCTGCGGTCGCCGGAGGCCTTGACCGATGTGCAAAAGAAAAAGTCCGGCATAATGTCTATCGATAGCCATTTTATTGGAAAGACAGGCGCCGAACACCTGAGAGAGGCTTCGGCGCCAAAATGTCTATCGATAGTATTTGCGGGAAAGAGAAGCCGTTCCTGGTGTTTCCCCGAGGTTCCGGGCCGGCATTCAACGCCTCGGGTAAACACGCAGTGCATCGTCTTCCCTGGAAACTACCATCGATAGACAAAATGCCGCTGAACAGAGACGAAAGACGAGCTGGCCCCGATGAATGACGCTTCGACCATCTACCAGGTCGCCGACCAGGCCGGCGTTTCGGTGCGTACCGTATCGCGCTACCTGAACGACCCGAACTGCATCTCTCAGAAGACCTCCGCCAAGATCGTCGCGGCGATGCGCGAGCTGCAGTTCCGCCCTTCCGTCGCGGCCCGTGCGCTGAAGGGCGTGAAGCCCAACCTGATCGGCATCGTGTCCGACCGCATCACCACGAGCCCCGACTCATTCGAACTGATCAAGGGCCTGCAGCTGGCCGCAAAGGCGCTGGGCAAGCGCCTGTTGATCGCCGAATGCGGCGGCGTGGACGCCGACGTGCCGGAACTGATCGATGGACTGATCGAGCACCGAGTGGACGCGCTGATCTTCGCCACCCATTTCCACCGCGCGCTTGATGCGGCCCAGCTGAGGCGCGCCGAAGGCACGCGCCTGGTCCTGCTCAACTGCTACCTGCCGGGCGGCGAGGTCCCCAGCGTCGTGCCGGACGACGAGCAGGGCGCGCGCGACGGCCTGGCCCATCTCTACACCCACGGTCACCGCCGCATCGTCGTGTTCGAGCTCTTTCCGGACATGCGCGCCACGCAGCTGCGCCACCGCGGCTTCCTGAAGGCCGCGAAGGCGGCGGGCCAGCCCGAACCGGTCTTCGTGCAGGGCTCGCAAGGCGCATCGATCGAGGATGAGTTCGCCGCGATCGATTCGCTGGTCGGCCAGGTGCTGCGCGAGCACAGGCCCACCGCGATGCTGGCCGGCAACGACAAGATGGCCGCCCGCATCATCCAATGCCTGCACAAACGCCAGATCGCCGTGCCGGGCCAGGTCTCGGTGCTGGGCTTCGACGACCATCCGATGCTGGTCCATGCCACCGACCCGCCGCTGACCAGCGTGCGCCTGCCCTATCTGCAGATGGGCCGCCGCGCCGCGCAGATGGCTTGCGACGAAAGCGCCTCAGGCGCCATTCGCGAGCGCTGCGAGGTTCAGGTGCGCGCCTCCGTGGCCGCGCCCCCGGGCAGGAAGCCCAAATGAGGCCGGCCATCCTGCTGCTGGCGGCCACGCTGGCCGCCGGGGCGGCCCTTGCCGAACCGGTCGAGATCCAGGTCTGGCGCCACCAGACCGGCGATGCCGACATGCGGGCCAGCGCCGCCGCCGAGGCCCGCTTCAATCGCCAGCAGTCGCGATGGCACGTCGTCGTCGAGACGCTGCCCCAAGGCTCCTACCAGCAGTCGGTCATCGCTGCGGCAATGACGAAGAAGCTGCCCTGCGTGCTCGACCTCGACCAACCGGCGGTACCCAATTTCGCCTGGGCCGGCCATGTCCAGACGCTGGAAGGCGCGCTGCGGCCGGCCGGCGTGGAGGCACTGATCCCCGGCGCGCGCTCGACGTTGAAGGGCAAGCTCTACGCCGTGGGCCAGTTCGACGCGGCGCTGGCCCTGTTCGCCCGCAGGAGCGTGCTGGCCACGCACGGCATTCGCCTGGCGACGATGGCGCAGCCCTACACGGCCACCGAGTTCCGCGACATCCTGCGCAAGCTGAAGAACGAAGGCTTCCGCTATCCGCTGGACCTGAATGCGCAGTGGACCGGTGAATGGGTCAGCTACGGCTTTTCGCCCTGGCTGCAGAGCGCCGGCGCCGACCTGATCGATCGCAAGAACTTCACGCGGGTGGACGGCGTGCTCAACGGCGATGCTGCGCTGGGCGTCGTCGACTACTACGGCTCGCTGTTCACCGAGCGGCTGGTGGCGCGCAAGCCGGTCGACGACCAGTCCTTCACCAGCGGGCGCGCCGCCTTCCACTACACGGGCTCCTGGTCCGCCAAGGACTACCTCGCTCGCATCGGCGACGACCTGGTTGCGCTGCCGCCGCCGGCCTTCGGCGCCCAGCCGCGCATCGGCGCAGGTTCCTGGCAGTGGGCGGTGTCGAGCAGTTGCCCGCATCCTGAAGGCGCACGGCAGTTCATCGAATTCCTGATCTCCGCGCCCGAGATCGCTGCCTTCTCGCAGGCCACCGGCCTGATGCCCACCAGCGAGGCGGCAGCCGACCAGACCGCGCTCTACCGCCCCGGCGCCTTTGGCCGCAGCTTGTTCGAGTACGCCCGCGCCTATGCCTTGTTGCGGCCCGAGACACCGGCCTATCCGATGCTGTCCAGCAGCTTCGAGCGGGCCCTGAAGGAGGTGCGCGAGGGCGGCGATTCCGCCGAGGCGCTGGACCGGGCGGTCGAGGCGATCCAGCAGGACCTCAAGCGCAATCGCAACTATGGCTTCTGACCCGAACTCCCGCCTCGCCCAGGCGCACTGGTCCGAGGTGGCCGTGCTCGCCGGCCCAGCCCTGCTGCTGTTCGCAGCCTTCGTGCTGCTGCCCTTTGCGCTGGCCGTGGGCTTCAGCTTCACCAATGTGAAGCTGCTGCAGACCGAGCGCATCGAATGGACCGGGCTGGACAACTACACGCGCATGTTCGCGCTCAAGGTGGTGGACGCACCGCCGGCCGCCAGCGAGACCGAACGCGAGTTGCCGCAGCGCCAGTGGCGGCGGATGAAGCGAGAGGCACCCGCGGGCCTCGACGGCTATCAGTACCTCGGCCATGTGTCGCTGGCCGGCCGCCATTACCTCGTCGGTGCGCGCGATCCGCAATTCCTGCGCTCGATCGCCAACACCTTCCTGTTCGCGCTGATGGTCGTGCCGCTGCAGACGGCACTGGCCTTCGCAATGGCACTTTGGGTCAACCACGGTTTCCGCGGCCGGGTGGTGCTGCGCACCGTGTTCTTCTCGCCGGTGGTGACCTCGATGGTCGTCGTCGCAGCGGTCTGGGGCCTGATCCTGCACACCGAAGCCGGCCTGGCCAACCAGCTGCTGCGCGTGATCTTCGGCGACAACGCGCCGCAGCCGGACTGGCTGGGCGACCCGCACCTGGCCATGCTGTCCATCGCCATCATGTCGGCCTGGCAAGGCGCGGGATTCCAGATGCTGATCTTCCTGGCGGGCCTGCAGGGCATCTCCATCGACCAGTACGAAGCAGCCGACGTGATGGGCGCCAGCCGTTGGCAGAAGTTCGTCTACATCACCTTGCCGGGCCTCAAACGCACGCTGGTCTTCGTCGCCCTGTCCACCACCATCATGGCCTTCGGCCTGTTCACCCAGGTGGACGTGTTGACCGGCGGCGGGCCGATGGATTCGACCAGCACGCTGATCTTCCATTCGATGCGCGTGGGCTTCCGCGAGCAGGACATTGCCTACGGCTCGGCGATGACGCTGTTCTTCTTCGTCTTCGTGCTGCTGCTGTCGCTGGGGCAGAAGAAACTGATGGAAAGGTCCAGCCGATGATGAACGGCAAACGCGCCACCGGCCCGAGCGAGGTGGCGAAATCCTTGCTGCACATCGCGCTGATGCTGCTCGCCGGCCTGGTCTTTGCCTATCCACTGCTCTTCATGGTGGCGGCCAGCTTCAAGCCGGGCGAGGCGCTGTTCACCGACCTGGGCAAGCCGACCGCGCTGCTGCCCGACGCTCGCTGGTCGCTGAACAACTACCGGGCGGTGTTCGAGAAGGGTGCCGTCGGCGCCTACCTGCTGAACTCGGGGCTGATCGCCCTGGTCAGCGTGTCTGCCGGCATCTTCATCAACAGCGCAGCCGCTTTCGCGCTGGCCAAGTTGAAGTGGCGCGGCCAGGGCCTGGTGCTCACGCTTGTCATCGGCCTGCTGATCGTGCCCTTCGAGGTGCTGGCGATCCCGATGCTGCTGATCGTCTCCAAGTTGCCCTGGTTCGACGCCAGCGGCCTGACCATTGGCTGGCTGGACACCTTGCACGTGCAGATCATTCCCTTCCTGGCCAATTCCTTCTGCGTCTTCCTGTTCTACCAGTTCTTCAAGGACGTGCCCGACGAGCTGGTGGAGGCCGGACGCATGGACGGCGCCGGCGCGCTGACCATCTACCTGCGCCTGGTGCTGCCGGTGTGCAAGCCGGTGATCGTGACGGCCGCGATCATCCTGTTTCTGGGCATGTGGAACCAGTACCTGTGGCCGGTGATGACGGTGCACACCGCCAGCGCCCGGCCCGTGATGGTGGGCCTGCAGCAGTTCTTCGGCCGCAGCACCCAGTGGGGCGAGGTGATGGCCTATGCCTGCCTGATCACGCTGCCAGTGATGGTCTTCTTCCTGCTGTTCCAGAAGCAGTTCATTCGCTCGGTCGTCGGCGCAGGCATCAAGGGCTGAAACCTGCCCGCACATCCTCGCACATCGCCACATTTGTCTATCGGTAGCCAGTGAAGTTCAATCGACATGCCGAACATCGTTTTCCAGCACGCAGACAAGCGCTACGACGAGCGCATGGAGCGCTACGTCTTCCGCGACTTGAACCTTCACATCCGTCGTGGCGAGTTCACCGTGCTCGTCGGTCCCTCGGGCTGCGGCAAGTCCACACTGCTGCGGATGATCGCGGGGCTGGAAGCCGTCAGCGGCGGCCGCCTGATGTTCGATGACCTGTGCGTCAACGACCTGCCGCCGGTCAAGCGCGGAGTGGCGATGGTGTTCCAGAACTACGCGCTCTACGCCCACATGACGGTCTACGACAACATCGGCTTCGGCCTGAAGATCGCCGGCCTGCGCCGGGCCGAGCGCCATGCGCTGATCCTCGATGCCGCCCGCCAGCTCCAGCTCGAGGAGCTGCTGCAGCGCAAGCCCACACAACTCAGCGGCGGCCAGCGCCAGCGCGTGGCCATCGGCCGCGCCATCGTGCGCAAGCCCACCGCCTACCTCTTCGACGAGCCGCTGTCCAACCTCGATGCCAACCTGCGCGGCCAGATGCGGGCGGAGATCGCCGAGCTGCACCGCCGCCAGGGTGTGACCACCGTCTACGTGACGCATGACCAGGTGGAAGCGATGACCTTGGCGGACCGCATCGTCGTGCTCAGCCGCCAGGGCCTGGAGCAGTTCGGCACGCCGGACGAGCTCTTCGACACGCCGGCCAATGTCTTCGTCGCCGGCTTCATGGGCACGCATCGGATGAACCTTGTCCCGGTGGACGCCGCCCACGCGCCTCAGTTGGCGCTGCTGACCGGCCGCTCGGTCGAGGCGCTGGCCGCCGCTGGCATTGCCACCATCGGCGCGCGGCCCGAGGACATCGCGCTCGTCGCGGGCGCGGCCGGCAGCGTGCAATTGGTCGAACGGCTGGGCGCCGAATCGCTGGTTCACCTGGTCGTCACCGGCGCGTCCACGCCGCTCACCGCGCTGACCACTGACCGCAGCCTCGCCTTCGGCCAGCCGCGCTCGCTGCGCGTCAACGCCGACAAGCTCCATCTCTTCGGCCCGCAAGGCCAACGACTTCCCTCGCCCTGACCGAGCTCGCACCACCGTGACCACACCGATGCCGACGACCGATGCCGACCAGCATGCCTGGCGGCCCCGCTACCACTTCTCGCCGAAGCGCCACTGGATGAACGACCCCAACGGGCTCGTCCACTTTGACGGCGAATACCACCTCTACTACCAGTACAACCCGCAGGGCGACGACTGGGGAAACATCAGCTGGGGCCATGCGGTGAGCACCGACCTCACGCGCTGGCAGGAGTTGCCGGTGGCCATCCCCGCGACGGACAGGCTGATGGCCTTCTCGGGCTCCATCGTCGTGGACCATGCGAACCGTGGCGGCTTCGCGCCGGCCGGCGCCACCGTCCCGGCACTGGTGGCCTTCTTCACCGGCTTCGACCCGGGAACCAAGATCCAGTCCCAGCACCTGGCTTTCAGCCTCGACCGGGGCCGCACATTCACGCCCTATGCAGGCAACCCGGTGCTGGACATCGATTCCACCGAGTTCCGCGACCCGAAGGTGTTCTGGCACGAGCCGACGCAGCGCTTTGTGATGCTGGTGGTGGTGGCGCTGGAACAGCAGGTCTGGTTTTATACCTCCCGCAACCTGGTGGAGTGGACCCGTGTCTCGACCTTCGGCCCCGCCGGCTCGGCCGACGGGAACATCTGGGAAGTGCCCGAGCTGTTCGCGCTGAGCGTCGACGACGACCCCACTCGCAAGCGCTGGGTGCTGATCGTCTCGGTCAACCACGGCTCGCTGTGGGGCGGCAGCGGCGTGCAGTACTTCATCGGCGATTTCGACGGCACGCGGTTCGTCGCCGATGACGCGCAGCCACCGACGCTCTGGGCTGACCACGGCCGCGACTTCTACGCCCCGATCATGTTCGCCAACATGCCGGACGAGCGCGTGCTCTGGCTGGGATGGTGCAGCAACTGGGAATACGCCCGCGAACTGCCAACGCAGCCCTGGCGCGGCCAGCAGTCGGCGCCGCGTGAGCTGAGCCTGGTCACCACCCCGCGGGGTTTGCGCCTGCGCCAGCGCATGGCGGCGGAGATGAAGGCGCTCGTCGGGCCAGAACCGCTGTTCACCGCGCGTGAGAACTCTGCGCACGTGACAGCGGCATCGCTGGCCCAAGCCGGTATTCAGGGCAGGCAGCTGATGGTGCGTCTGCGCGCGCTTCGGGCCGGCCTGGACTCACCCATCGGACTGGAGCTGCTCAAGGGCGCAGGCGAATCCGTGCATGTGGGATTTGACCCTGAACGCAACAGCTTCTTCATTGACCGGAACTGCGCGGCGCCCCGCTTCAAGGGTCAGTCCGAGAGGCACGATGCACAGCGGCTGTCCAACGCCAACGAGATAGAGATCGAGGCATGGATCGACGGCAGCCTGATCGAAGTCCTGGCAGACGGCGGCAGCGTTGCGTTGACAGATCTTGTCTATGCGCGTCCAGAAGCGTCATGCCTTGGCCTTTTCCATGGCGCCGCTGCCACGGTTCGCTTGCTCGAGGTGCATGCCATGCAGGCCACATTGTGTTCCCCGGACGGTCTCCAGGTCGAAGCGCGACATCTCTGACGCACGGCATCGAAGGTCAATCCGAGGTTTCGATCCGGACGAGAGGCGCAAAACAGGCTCAAGTGGCGCTCCAACTTGTCGAAATGTCCAAGAGACGCTGGTGCCCGCTCCATGTCAGCAAGATGCGGTGTGTTGATGCCGCGCCCACCTGGAGAAGACCCATGAAGATTCGACAGCGCCTGTGGACGCCCGCCGTCGGCTGGACAGACGGATCCCCCGCCGCCGGCGACCGCGATCAACTCGTGCTTGCCTTCGGTTCACCGGACACTCTTCGCCAACAAGGGCTATTCGATCAGTTGCGGGCGTGGCACCCGAATGCCCTGATCGCTGGTTGCTCGACCGCCGGAGAGATCCTCGGTACGCGTGTGCACGATGACTGCCTCGTGGCGACGGCCGTGCAATTCGAGCGCAGCGTGATCGACTGGGTACTTGTTCCGGTCGCCGAAGACACGGATGGCCGCGAAGCGGCAGAACAGATCGCGCTCAAGCTGGTGCGCCCGGGCCTGCGACACGTGATGACGTTTTGTGACGGCCTTGTGGTCAACGGCACGTCGTTCGCCAAGGCTTTGCGCGAGCGCCTGCCCGAGGGCGTTTGCGCTACCGGAGGGCTGGCGGCCGACTCCGACAGGTTCATCGAGACCTTGGTCATGTGCAACGGCATCGGGCAGAGCCGGCAGGTCGTTGGCATTGGCTTCTATGGCGATGACTTGCTCGTCGGATATGGCAGCGTCGGTGGCTGGGACAGCTTCGGGCCCCTTCGCACCGTGACTCGCTCGCGAGGCAACGTGCTTTTCGAGCTGGATGGCAAATCGGCACTGGAGCTCTACAAGAGCTACCTGGGCGAACACTCGTGCGGATTGCCCGCGACGGGTTTGCGCTTCCCCTTGCTGCTGGAAGACGGGCGCGGCGGTGCCGGGCTGGTACGCACCGTGCTGGGCATCGACGAAGCCTCCGGGAGCATGACCTTCGGGGGTGACATCCCCGAGGGGGCCAAGGCCCGTCTGATGAAGGCCAACTTCGATCGCCTGGTAGATGGCGCGTCCGGTGCCGCGTCCGAAGGGCTGCGGCGGCTGGGCCGCGACGATGCGCAATTGGCCGTCCTGATCAGTTGCGTCGGCCGAAAACTCGTGCTGCGCCAGCGCATCGAGGAAGAGATCGACGGCGTTCGCGAAGTGCTTGGCGATACGGCGCTTGCCGGCTTTTACTCCTACGGCGAACTCTGCCCGCAGGGGACGCTTGGTGGATGCGAACTGCACAACCAGACGATGACGATCACGACTTTCTCAGAGGTATGAATCCCTCCCATCACAAGTTGCTTCGACGTCAGCTGCGGCGCGCATTCGGCGACACCTATGCGCTGCCCACCGGGCTGGAGCTGCTGCTGGGGGCGGTAAGCCAGGCGTACGAAGATGCGGACGGAGAGCGCATGCTCATCGAGCGGGCGCTCGAAATGATGTCTCTCGAACTCAACGAGCGCAATGAACAGCTGCGAGCCGACCTGCGCGAGCGCCAGCAGGCGCGTGACGAACTGCAACGCCGGACCGACGAACAGCAGGTGCTGATCAAGCGCCTGGAGGAGGCCCACCATCAATTGCTCCAGTCCGAGAAGATGGCTGCCATTGGCCAACTCGCCGCCGGAGTGGCGCACGAAATCAACAATCCGATCGCCTTCATCACGTCCAACCTCGGCACCCTGCGCGATTATTCGAAGTCGCTGCTCGCCATCGTTGCGGCGTACGAGGCGCAGGAGCATGTGTTCAGTGCGGCCGCCTTGTCGGACCTGCACCGGATCAAGGACGTCAACGACTACGCATTTCTGAGCCAGGAGGTGCTGCAGCTGGTGGACGAATCCAAGGACGGCGCCCTCCGAGTGAAGCAGATCGTCCAGGATCTAAAGGACTTCTCGCATGTGGGCGAGCAAGGCTGGCAGTGGGCAGATCTCCACAAGGGGCTGGACAGCACCCTGAACATCGCCAACAACGAGATCAAGTACGTCGCCGAGGTCAAGCGCTGCTATGGCAACATTCCGCAGATCGAATGCCTGGCGTCGCAACTGAACCAGGTGTTCATGAATCTGTTGGTCAACGCCGCACACGCGCTTCAGGGAATGATGGGATGCATCGTTGTCACGACCGGGTGCGAAGGCGATGACCACGTCTTCATCGACATCTCGGACAACGGTTGCGGGATCCCGCCCGAGAATCTGAAGCAGATCTTCGATCCTTTCTTCACCACGAAGCCCGTCGGCAAGGGCACCGGTCTCGGGCTGTCGCTCTCGTACGGCATCGTCCGCAAGCATGGCGGCCGCATCGCAGTCACCAGCGAGGTCGGCGTCGGCACCAGCTTTCGCATCTCGCTGCCGGTGCGGCAGGTTGTCGGTAGCGCACCCGACGCCACGCCCGCGTCATAGACGACCCCAGAAGTCGCGCGCCGCACTTACCCGCCCACTGCGCCAGTGTCGAGCGGGCAATCAGATGACCGGCGCGCTCGAAGATGCGCTCCTGGCCATGCCAGCAGGTGAGTGGCGCGGGAATCGCGCCCTCGCGCACTCCCAGAACCGGAAGTGAACCTCTCGACTCATTGGCACCGACTTGACCGGCCCCTGTACGGGTTGAGTGCCTGTGGCGTGCCGGTGCGGCAGGTGGGCCATCGAACGCATCGTTCACTGCCGCACAGGCATGGAGAAAGCGACCTGGCCATGGCGCAGGACCGGTGAGCTGTGAGGCCAAAGCCCCTCGCTCGATTGAAATCCGCATCACTTGAATAAAAGTAATGCAGATATTAAACTTCCCCAATGACCCAGTCTGACCACATCCTCGAACTTGCCCGGCACCGGCGTGTGCTGCGGGCAGCGGATGTGCGCGAGCACGGCTGGTCACCGCAGCTTCTGATCCGACTGCACCAGGCCGGCAAGCTGCAACGATTCGCCCGCGGCCTGTACGGGCTGGCCGACGCCGAAGCCACCGAGCACCAGACGCTGATCGAGGTTTGCCAGCGCGTGCCAAAGGCCGTGCTCTGCCTGCTGAGTGCGCTGCAATTCCACGAGATCGGCACGCAGCTGCCGCACGAAGTGTGGATCGCACTGCCCGAGGCGACACAGACCCCGGCGCTGAGCTACCCTCCGCTGCGCATCGCACGCCTGCGCGGTGCCGCGTACAGCGACGGTATCCAGACCGTGGCCGACCAGGGCGCACCCATCCGCGTGTACAGCGCCGCCAAGACGGTGACCGACTGCTTCAAGTTCCGCAACAAGATTGGCCTGGATGTGGCGCTGGAGGCGCTGAAGGATGCTTGGCGCAGCCGCAAGGTCAGCATGGCAGAGCTGAGCCACTTCGCCAAGATCAACCGGGTCGAACGTGTCATGCAGCCCTACCTGGAGGCGGTGACGCAATGAGCGCAGCGCAGGGCCGCCCCAAGCAAGCTCGCACCGCAGCCCGCGAGGGCGGAGGTCACGCATCCTCCAGCAACCTCTCCGCGTCCATCCTGGCTCGACTTCTGACCCTCGCCAAACAGCGCGGCGACGACTACAGCCTGCTGCTCAACCGATTCGGCATGGAGCGCCTCCTGGCGCGCGTCAGCGTGTCTGCGCATGCCGACCGCTTCCTGCTCAAGGGCGCCCTGCTCTTTGCGCTGTGGTACGACACGCCGCACCGCCCGACTCGGGATGCCGACTTGCTGGGCTTTGGCCCGGACGATGAAGCGAACCTGATCGCCACTTTCAGGGAAGTCGCTGCCATGGACCTGGGCGACGGCATTGTGTTTGACCCTGACTCTGTGAAGGCGGATGCCATTCGCGAAGACAACACCTACGGCGGCACCCGCATCAAGCTGGTGGCACGTATCGGCTCCGCACGCTGCGCGCTGCAGATCGACGTGGGCTTCGGTGATGCCGTGACGCCAGGGCCGCAGACGGTGGCCTATCCCACCTTGCTGGGTGACTTCCCGGCTCCCACGCTGCGGGTCTATCCGGTGTACACCGTGATTGCAGAGAAGTACCAGACCATGGTGATGCTGAGGCAAGCGAACAGCCGCATGAAGGACTTCTTCGACCTCGCGGTGATCGCACGGCGCACGGAACTGGATGGTGCCACGCTGGCCGCAGCCATCGCCGCCACCTTAGAGCCCGGAGAGTGACGGCGCTCATGTCCTCGACGTACTTGGCGATCGACACCGCCAGACCTCGATCAGATCTGTCATCGGACAGCGCGAGTGCCCGCGAAATCTCCAGCCAAGCACCGATCGCCGTTTCACGTCGGGCCATCGCCTTGGCACCATCGTTCTCGGTCAGCCGGTGCAAGCGCAACCGCCCTTCTTCCTTTGCCTTGATGCGCCAGAGCGGCTCGTAGTTGCGCGCCTGCCCGCGCGTCGCCTGCCTCGTCGACTCCGCGTCAATGCCATGGCCTCGCAGCTTCTCCGCAAAGGTGTCCCGCCAGCGACGCAGGTCGGCCTTTCGCGGGTTCAGGCGCTTGCCGTGCCGAGACTCGGCCCGCACGCTGATGTGAACGTGCGGGTTGGCCTGGTGATCGTGCAGCACCATCACGTACTTGTGATCTGCCAGTTCGTCCTGCGCAAACTCTCGCGCTGCGCGCTGGACGGTCAACGGGTCGATGCCGCGGGGCATCGACAGCATGATGTTGTAGGCCTCGCGCCGGTGACCACCCGGTTGCCGGGACAGAACAGGCGATCACCCCAGGTGATCAGGACGCCGTCGATGTTGGGCGGTAGCGCCATGGCGATCTCCTTCGGTCAACGAGAAGCGCGAGCTGAGGAAGCGCCGCCGCGGCTGAGCGGCTGCAGGTCGGCCAAGACGCGGGCGGCCAATTCCAGGTGGCGGCGGACGTCACCGTTCAGCGTGTCCAGCATATCTCGGTAGGGCCTGGCCGGCTCCACGTTGGCCTGGCGCAGCAGCGCCGTCAGGCGGTGGATGTTGCGGCTGAGGGTCGACAGTTCGGCGCTCGATGCCATGAGCGCGGCAATGTGTTCGGCACGGCCCGCACCGGCGGTCAGCACCGGTACGTCTCCGATGAGACCCAGGTAGGCATCGCGCGACAGGCCCGCCGCTTGCGCGCCGGCTGCGAGTTGTCGCGCTTCCTCGGTTTTCATGCGAATCGACAGCTTGACGCTGGTGGCCCTTGAACCGACCCGGCTGGCCACGCGCATCTGCGATGGATCGCACTCGACCGAAAGCCCGAGTTCGAGTGCCACCGCGCGGCGCACCAGCACCGACACGCTCACGCGTTCCGCATGTGCGCGTGCCACCAACGTGGCCTTCAAGCCGCGCATGTCGACGGTGACGAAGTCGTGGGAAGTAGTGGTGTTCATGGGCCGACCGATGGGGAACAGCGGGACGGGCGCGAAGCGCTTGTGAAACTGGCGGCAGGCCGCCTATCTCTGCACTCACCTTGGTACCCAGTATTGGCCTCGAACGATGCAGCTGGCCTGCGAGATTCGGCCCGTAATCCTGCGCGCAGCAAGCCGACTGGCGGGCCGATCATGAGACGAATGAACCGGCACCGGGACCGGACCGGGACGAAACCGGGATGGCTGAGACAGCAGTGAGACAGGTGCGAAACACAGCCGGTACGGCAATGAGACGGGTGGGACGCCACCGAGACAAAAGCGAATCGGAACCGGATCAAACCGGATCGAAAGCGCACATGAACCACCCCGATCCGAACCACCACGACGGCGCGCAGTTGGCGCCCAGGCGCCCGCCAGGCCGCGGTTCGCGCAAGGCCCGCGCCTACGCCGCCGAGATGGCACGGCTCCAAGCCTTGGACTACACGCTGGACGCCATCTGCCGGGCCTTGGTCGACATCGGTGTCACGGTCAGCAGGAGCACGGTGCACCGGGAGCTGGCCGCCGGGTGCTTACGATCATCCTTTTACTCATCGGATCGCGATGTGCGCCTCGAGAGCGCGTGGAGGTAATCGAACTTGTCAACCGGTGGCCAGTGCTGGGAAGAGGCTGTTCTTGGCATGCATCTCATCTCGGCCCAGGACTCGACCTGCTCGCGGATCCTCTGCAATGCTGTCTCGGGACATCCCGCCAGCAGGCGCTCCGTCTCGGTCCGATGCCACGCGGGAATCTCGAATCCATACGCACGCATCACCAGCAGCCGACGAATCGCGATGCGCCAGTGCCGACGCTTGAGCGCGCGCGAGAGCTGCAGGAGCAGGACTTCCCGAGTGTCCGGATGAACGCACTGTTCATGGCTGCGCGGACTCGCATGCCTTGACTCCCATTCGAATGGTGTCGTCAAGTTCAATGCGAACCGCGTTGACGCGTTGGTAAGCGCGGCGGAACGATAGGCGCGATCTCGATCGACGATCTCTGTCGAACGCGAGATAAGCCTGCATTCTGCGCAGGAGACCGGCAGAGTCCAGCCGCGGCGCGGCCGCAGCGGCTCATCCGGCGCTGGCCGCCTGCATGGCGCGCAGGCTCTCGGTCACGTTCAGCTCCGTGGAGCGGATGTGACCCTGGATCAGGCTGCACGCCGCATCGACGTTGCGTTGAAGGACGGCATCCACAATGCGTTGGTGCTCCGTACCCTTCGAGCGCTCGCCCGTGCGAAACCGTGCGGAGAAACGTCGATAGCGTTCGGCTTGGTCGAAGAGTCCTTCGACCATATTCTTCAGCAATGGCGACGAGCACCCGGCATAGATGCCCAAGTGGAAGATGCGGTGCCGGTCGGACCACTTGTCGTCGAGGACGAGCAGGCCTTCGGTGAGCTTCTTCTCGACGGAGGACAGCCCGTGAAACGAGGCGACGACGTCGCCCTCCCAGTCTTCGGAACCGTTCTGCAGAGCGTCGCGCAGGGTCTCGGTTTCGATCAGCAGGCGCACGCGCGTCAGGTCGGCGATCCCCTGGATGGAGATCGGCGCGACGCGGAAACCACGGTTGTCGATGGAACGAACCAGGCCCTGATGCACCAGCCGATTGAGTGCTTCCCGTAGCGGGCTGCTGCTCTGGCCGTACTGGCGGCTGAGTTCCTCGACGCGCAGACGGTCCGTCCAGCTTGAAATCGCAGCGGACGATCGCTCGGCGCAGCTCCTGATAGGCGCGCTCGCCCAGCGGAAGAGCGTCGACTTCCTTGGTAGGTGCGGTGAGCGCTTCCATATTCGCTGACTATGCCATAGAGCATGTATTGCGCATAATAATATTATTTGTGCACAAAGACATGCGCAGCGGCGTCGCGAGCCGGAGGACATCCGATCAAGACGCCGCCAGGCGTCCCGCGGTTGTCCCGCCGCCGGGCTGGGCCGCCTCCGTCACTGGCCGCGAAGTCGAAGAGGCCGCCGCGACCACGCTGCCAACCTTGGGCTTCAACAGGAAGCAGGCCAGGGCCGGGATCAGGATCAGCATGAACATGAACGCTGACATGGCCTCTTCCTGTCAATCGGCAAAGGCATTTCCTCTGCGACACAGATGGGATTGAGGGACCTGTTTCCGGACGGGGAACGCGACGGAGCCGTTGGATGCCACCCGTGGGGATGCACGATGGTTGGTCATGCTGATATGCGCGGGTTGGGTACCGCAAGACAAGTGTTCGTCGCAGGCCTGCCTTCGGTCTAGGGGCTGAGGTCGCCGGGCCGCATTGCTGCGGTGGCGCTCAATAACGTTGCCGAGGATTGCCCTGATGGCCGTGGCTGCGCCGCGCTCCCGATCCGGCCGCTGGTTGGGATGGTTCGATGAGACCTCCCGTCTTGAGTTTCAAAGTCAAAAGCAGAGGGTGTTCAATGCGCGGGGCCGACCGGGGCTGCAACCGCACTCGCAGGCAAGCCCCGCCAACCCGAGGCTTGTACCTCGCAGCCAATGGCCCAGACGAAGCCTGCCAGTTCGCGTGCCACGGCGACCACGGCCTTGTTCTTCATCACCCGCCGTGCGGTAAGCCGCTTGAACTTGCTGGTCAGCCGCAGCTTGGCCTTCCAGGCGATGTCGGTCACCGTGGTGGGCAGCCCGTCCTGGCGCTTGGCGATGACCGGGCTGACCCTGGCCTCGTGCTGGTAGTGCCAGGCCACCTCGACCAACATCCGCCGGGCCGCGCTGTTGCCGGCCTTGGTGATGCTGCCCTGGCGGCGCTTGGGCCTGAGCTGTGCTCGCCCGGCACCAGGCCAACATAGGCCATCAACTGCCGCGGCGAGGCAAAGCGGTGGAAGTCCTGCAACTCGGCGGGCGCGCGAACGACGGCGGGAAGGGGCTTGCATGTCTGTCTCCTCGAATAGTTATGGGCGAGCTCGACCAACGCAGGCTTCGACGAAGCCTCACGAAAGGAGCGTTCTGGCGTGACGCGACCCACTGCTCTGACGGCGCCGCAAGTTCAGTTCGGCCACGGGAGCCGACGCCGGCAGCCGGTCTACCGGATCGGTGACGGCGACGGCCTGCATCGCAGCGAGGCGTCTCACCAGCAGCAAGGTGCAGATGCGCCACGCCCGGGATCGCCGAGGCGATCACCATGCTGGCCGATTGCCCGCCCGCAAGCAGCATGCCGCCGAGCGCCGGTCCGGCCACCGAACCGATGCGCCCGATGGCAATCGCGGTGCCGACGCCGGTGCCCCGGACATCGACCGGATACGGGCCCGGTGCCAACGCGTAGATCAGCGACTGCGCGCCCAGGACGCAGGTGCCGGCCAGGAAGCCGATGACGGCCAGGGCGGCGAATCCATCGACCGAGGCGAGCGCGGACAGCGAGGCCAGGATGCCGGCGAACACCAGCACGATGACCCGCTGCGGACGCCAGCGATCCATCAGCACCCCCAGCACCGCGCAGCCGATGGCGCCGCCGACGTTGAACAGGATCATGACCGCGCCGGTCATCGGCTTGGTCAGGCCCTTGCCGATCAGCAGCGACGGCAACCAGTTCAGCAGGAAGTAGACGACGAGCAGCGTGAACAGGAAGCTGGCCCACAACAGCCAGGTCGAGGCCGCGCGGCCGGGCGCGAAGAGTGCGGACCCCAGCGTCGGCTTGGCGGGTGAACCCAGGCCCGTTCCCGCGGCGGGATGCAAACGTGCGAGCAGTTGGCGCGACTCTGGCAGGAATGCCATGAGCACCGGTGCCAGCAGCAGCGGCGCGATGCCGCCGACGTAGAACACCAACCGCCAATCGCCAGTCGTGTTCAACAAGCCGATCGCGGCCGCCGTGGCGCCGCCCAGCGGCATGCCGCAGTACACCGTCGTGACCGCGGTGTTCTTCAGGCGAGCAGTTCGGTGTACCCCGGGGCGTGGGCGGTCAGCAGCGACGCGAGCGCAAAGGCGACCATCTAGCCGAGCAGGACGCGCTTGCGCCCCACGTGATCGGACAGCCACCCGCAGATCGCGGCACCGGGCAGCAGCCCGATGACGCTTGCGCTGAAGACGAATCCCATTTGAGCCACCGACAGGCCGAACTGCGCGCGCAGGCCAGGGCCGGCGACGCCAGCCGATTGGATGTCAACGCCCTCCAGCAACGCTGGCCAGGCCGCAGAGAAACCAGGTCAGACGGGCGTGGCCGTCGAGAGGTTCACGCGAAGCTGCGCGAGCAGAGCTTGTCATGATGATGTCCTCCGCTCACGGGTTCACGACGAAGTTGCCGAAGCCACCGTTGCGGTTCTCGATGCCCGAGATCGCTTCGTTGACCTTGGCCAGCGGGAACTTGACCTGCTCGAACACGGAGAGGTCCAGCAGGCCCGCGGCGGCCATGTCGGCCATATCCTGGCCCTCTCCCGCGGAGAACCACAGGGAGCCGGCCAGCGAATGCTGGCAGTCCATCATCGTGTGGATGTCGACCGGTAGCGACCCGGCCGCGGCGCCGATGTCGATCGTCTGGCCGCCACGGCGCAGCGAACGCATGCCCTGCAGGAACGACTCGTGCGGCGCGCCCGGGCCGCTGGCGTCGATGAAGATGTCGATGCCTTGACCCTGCGTCACCTTGAGCGCCCATTCATCGATAGAGCGGCCATCTTCCAGCGAGAGCACTTCGATGCGCGACGGCGCGAGCGCCTTCACACGTTCGAGCAGCCCCTTGTTGCGGGCGGTGCCGAGGATGCGCGTCGCGCCCATCGCGAGGCCGAACAGCGCGCCGCCCAGGCCCAGCGTACCGCTGATGCCGTTGACCAGCAGGTTCTTGCCCGGCGCGACACCGGCCTTGCGCATGGCCGAGTACGCGGTGCCCAGGTAGCCGAAGCGCGAGGCCTGGTCGTAGGTGACCGAATCAGGCAGCGAGACCAGCGAATACTGCGGCGCCGTCATGTACTCGCCCAGGCCGCCGTACGGATAGGCCTGGAAGATGGGGAGCGACTTCTCGGAGAAGCCGAAATAGCCGTTGAACGTGTAGTGCGTGCAGTTGATGTGGTCGCCGTAGCGGCAGGCGCGGCAGCCGCCGCAGTAGCGACCCGGGTTCACGTAGACGCGGTCGCCGGCCTTCCAGGCGTGCACCTGCGAGCCGACGGCAGCGATCTCGCCTGCCGGGTCAAGGCCGAAGATCGCGGGCAATGGCGGCAAGGGACGCTCGGGAAACCACGTCGGCCAGTTGGAGAGGATGTTGGCCAGGTTGGGGACGATCCCGCAGGACCGAACACGAACCAGCACGTCCTGGGGGCCCGGCGTCGGAACGGGAATGTCTTCCAGTTCCATCGGGCCGCCCACCATGTGCATGCGCGCTACTTTCATCGTCTTCATCAGCTGTCTCCTGAGGTGCCGTGTGATTCAGTCTCTATGCACACTTTTATTTTCTGTGCGCAAAACCGATTTCTTTGCGTGAACATTCGCTTCGCGACGGTCTTCCCCCATCGGGGCTAACCCGCAAGACAACGCCAGTAGAAGCGTCGCTCGGGCAGCGCTCCGCCAGCAGCCGCCCGGCCCGATAGGATCGGTGGCTTGTGAGCCTTCAGGCCGCGGTGTAGGCGGTCTTGACGGTGGTGAAGAACTCGGCGGCGTAGCGCCCTTGCTCGCGCGAGCCGTAGCTCGAGCCCTTGCGACCGCCGAATGGCACGTGATAGTCCACGCCGGCCGTCGGCACGTTGACCATCACCATCCCGACCTCCGCCTCGCGCTTGAATCGGGTCGCGTGGCGAAGTGACGTCGTGCAGATCCCGGCCGACAGGCCGAACTCGGTGTCGTTGGCGACGCGAATGGCGCCGTCCACGTCGTCGACCGCGATGACGCACGCGACCGGCCCGAAGATCTCCTCGCGGGCGATGCGCATCTCCGGCGATGCGTCGACGAACAGCGCCGGCTCGAGGTAGAAGCCCGGCGCGTCCCGCTTCGGTTGCGCGCCGCCCACCACGAGCCGGGCGCCTTCGCTGCCACCGACGTCGATGTACTGCAGATCCTGCGCGAGCTGGTCGGCGTCGACGACGGGGCCGATGTCGGTGCCGGCCGCGCGCGCGTCACCCACCTTCAGGACGCGCAGCCGCTCCGTGACGCCGTTGACGAACGCCGGCAGGATGCCCTTCTGCACGATCAGGCGGCTCGACGCCGTGCAGCGTTGGCCCGTCGAAAAAAAGGCGCCCTGGACGGCGCACTCGACCGCGGTCTTGAGGTCGGCGTCGTCGAGCACCACAAGCGGGTTCTTGCCGCCCATCTCGAGCTGCACCTTGGCAAACCGGGCTGAGGTCCCCGCGAGCACGCGTCGACCGGTGTCCACGGAGCCGGTGAACGTCAGCGCGTTGACGTGGCGATGGTCGATCAGCGTCTGCCCGACACGGCTTCCCGGCCCCATGACGAGGTTGAAGACGCCGGGCGGCAGCCCCGCGCGCGAGATGATCTCGGACAGCGCCCACGCCGAGCCGGGCACGAGGTCGGCAGGCTTGAACACCACGCAGTTCCCATAGGCCAATGCGGGCGCGATCTTCCAGGCCGGAATTGCGATGGGGAAATTCCAAGGCGTGATGATGCCGACCACGCCGACCGGCTCTCGCGTGATGTCGACCTCGACGCCGGGCCGCACGGACGGCAGGTGCTCACCGCCACCACGCACGACCTCGCCGGCGAAGAACCGGAAGATCTGGCCGGCGCGCGCCACTTCGCCGATAGCCTCGGGCAAGGTCTTGCCTTCCTCGCGCGCCAGCAGGTCGCCGAGCTCGGCCTTCCTGGCGAGCAGCTCGCTGCCGATCCGGTCGAGCGCGTCGGCGCGGGCCTGCACCGACCCGCGCGCCCAGGCGGGAAATGCCGCATGCGCTGCGGCGATGGCGGCTTCCGTCTGGGCGACATCGGCATGCGCGTACTCGCCGACCAGGTCGCGCGTGTCGGAGGGGTTGATGTTGCGGCGCACGGCGGCGCCCTCGAGCCACTCGCCCGCGATGAAGTTGCGATTCATGTCCACGTCTCCAGGATGGCCGGCGGCGCCAGCGCGAGTCGGGGTGTTGGGGCGAGCCGCTCGCGCAGCCGGGCCAGCAGGCGCAGAGCGCCTTGAACGTCCCCGGCGGTGCCGAAGACGTAGTGATCGGGACGAACGACCGCGATCGTTGCGCCGAGCTGCGCCAGCCAGGGGCCGATCACCGGGCCCTCCTCGCGCACCGCGACGACCTCGCCGGGCGGGCCGGCGTCGTCGTCCTCGAGGACGATGAGTCGACCGCCGGCGGGCAGCGCCGCCATGAGCGCGGCGGCGTCTTCTGGCGCGAGCGGGCCCGCACACGCGACGCGTACGCAGGGTCCCGTGACCTCGTCGAGCAGAACAGGTTCGGCGCCGCGCGCACGGATCAACGGCTGCGGAAACAGCGTGCCGGCACCGGGCGTGTCCTCCGCCACGAGGTCGCCGGTCAGGTCGGGAATCATGTTCTGCCGGATGGCGGTCCTGATCGATCCGCCGTGCTCCTCGAGCAGGCGCGCGTCACGCTCGCGTGCGCGCTGGGGATCGCGCTCGCAGATGACGCGACCGAGTGCGATCGACGCCGCCGTCGTCGCGCGAACGTGCGGGCGGCGCTCCTTCCCGTAGGTGTCGAGCAGCGCATCCGACGACTCGCCCTTGATCACGCGGCGCAGCTTCCACGCCAGGTTCTGGGCGTCGCGGATGCCCTGCACCATGCCCTGCGCCATGAACGGTGGCGTCATGTGGGCGCTGTCGCCCGCGAGCAGGACGCGCCCGCTGCGCCAGCGCTCGGCCACGAGTCCGTGGAAGCGATAGGCGGCGGCGCGCCACAGCTTGACCTCGCCGGGCTTCACCCAGCGCGCCAGCAGCGGCCAGAGTTCCTCGTCCGGAAAGTTGGCCGACAGGCTGTCGCCGGGTAACAGCATCACCTCCCAGCGCCGGTGATTGCCTGGCCCGACGACGAACGTGCAAGGGCGCTCCGGCTCGCAATACTGGACCTGGGTCTGCGGCAGGTCCGCCAGCTTCGCGTCCGGGACGATCGCGTCGACCACCAGCCACGGTTCGTCGAACCCCAGATCCTCGAGCTTGATGCCCAGCTTCTTGCGGATCGGGCTGGAGCCGCCGTCGCAGGCCACGAGGTACTTCGCCGTGAAGCGCGTCACGTCGCCGCCGGCCAGGCGGACGTCGGCCCAGACGTGCCCGTCGCCCTCCCCGCTGTCCTGGATCTCGGCCGAATAGTGCACCTGCGCGAGCTCGAGCTCGGTCAGCCGCTGACGGATCTCGCGCTCGAACGCGGGCTGGTCGAACACGTGGTTCGGCGCCCAGCCCAGGCGATGCGGGGCCGGCGCGGAATCGAGCCGCTTGATCAGCTGGCCCTCCACGCCCAGGTACTCGCTCGGTCGGTACGGTGCGGAGTGGCGGCGCACGCGATCCGCGATCCGGAGTTCCTGCATCACCCGCATGACCTCGTGATCGAAGCCGATCGCGCGCGGCAACGGGAACAGGTCGGGCAGCTTGTCGAACGCGGCCACGCGCAGGCCGCGCTGAGCCAGCAGGCTGGCCAGCACGGCGCCGGTGGGCCCGAGTCCCGCGACGATCACATCCGCATCGAACATATGTCTCTCATTGATCTTTCGCGAACCGTCAGCCTGGCAATCGCGTCGACTGGAACACCGCGAATCGCCACCCGTCGCGCCGGACCCAGATCTCGGTCGCCAGGGACTGGACGTCGATCCGCTGCGATTCACCGTGCCGCTGCATGGTCTGCGACAACTGGCCGCAGACCACCACCGTGTCCATATCCTCGAAGGTGCAGGCCACCGCGAGCGACACGCGGCGAAATTGCTGTCGGTCTCGGACGAACGCCAGGTACCCTTCGCGATCGTGCGTGATGCCGGTCGCGTGCGTGTAGCGGAGTTCCTCGGCCAGCAGCGTGCGCAGGAGCGATCCGTCCCGCGTCTCGAGCGCCTCGGCTCGCTTGCGCGAGGCCGCGAGCACGCTGGTCACCGACGGACTCGTCGCGCCCTCAAGAGTCGAAGGCGACATCGAGGATTCCTTGCGACGTGAAGTGGGGAGGTCAGGCCGACTCGGCCGAGAACTGCCGTTGCCATTCCTCGCGCGGCAGGAACGTCGGATCTGCGCGGCAGATGCGCTCGGTCTCGGTCCAGATCTCGGCGTCGGCCTTCTCGAGATCCAGCGGATCGCCATGCGGTTGCGCGACGTAGTACGGTGTGTCCAGGTACACCTCGACGGTGTTGCCTTCCGGGTCGGAGAAATAGATCGACAGCGCGTTGCCATGGTTCAGGCCGCGCATCTGGCTCGCGCCCAGCCGCAGCGCGTCCTGCTTGACACGGCGCAGGTCGTCGAGGGCCTGCACTATGAACGAGAGCTGCATCACGGTGCTGAAGACCGCCTCCGCCGGACGACCCGACGACAGCACGAGCTGATGGTGCTGCTCGGGTCGCGCGCTGAGGAAGACCAGCTCGTTGCGAAAGGTCTTGCCCATGCCGCGGTCGGTGATCTTCAGGCCGAAGACCGAGGTGTAGAAATCGACCATGCGCGGCAGGTCGTGGACGAACACGCCGACATGGGAGAGGTTCGGAAGTGCGGAGGCAGTCATGAGTTCTCGCTCGTACGGAGTGTGCGCGCTCAAGCGGCGCGTTCGGCGCCCACCAGCACGAACAGCATGACCGCCGGCGCGTGGCTCTTGTTGCGCCACGCGTGCCGGTTTCCATGCTGCACCACGACGTCGCTGCGCTTCAGGAGAACTTCTTGACCGTCGTCGAGCTCAAGCGTGATCTCGCCGTCGAGGACGACGTCGTAGTCGATCGAGTCCGTGGTGTGCATCCCGGGACTGTCCATCTCGAACGTCTCGGCCAGGCCCGGCATCGCGCCGCCGAATTCGACGCCGAAGGCGGCGGGATCGAAGTCCGCGCGCATCATCACCGCGTCCGGCGGGAAAGTGACGATCATGAGGCGGGTGCCGCCGGCACCGGGCGTCCACGTGGCCGTGGGGGTCACGTCGTCGACGCCGGACCGGCCCACCTTCGCACCGCCGTTCGTCGACCACAGCAGCGTTGGCGAAAATCCCGGAACGCTCTTGAAGTCGGTCGTGCGCGGAGCCGCGCCGTCGGCCAGCACGCGGGACTTTCCGTCGGGCCCGTTGCCCGTGATGACACGTCGAATCTGCATGGCTTGTCTCCGTCTGATTGATTTATGGATGCTCGATCGAGCGAGGTCAACGCAGGCCGTCGAGCCCCTTGACGTCCGCCGCCGCCAGGCCGCCGATGCGGGCGTGGATGCGACCGCCCGTGGCCATCGCGAGGCCGAACGCGATCTCATCGCGGCGCGGCCCGTCCCACACCGTCATCTCCGCGGTACCGAAATGGCTTCGGACATACGCCGCCCGGGTATGTCCCAGCGGGATCATCAGGCGCGCACCCATGTGGCCGATGGTCTTGGCCGCCGGCACGATCGCCTTGGGCTGGCCCAGCACCTCACGCATGGCCCAGCCGCCGGCCTCGTGCCAGAGGGCGCCGTGTTCGAGTTCGCCGTCCTCGCCGACGATCGCGCCCTTGCCGTAGGCCTGCACGCGGTCCGCGCCGCCCAGGGCCTCGACCAGCCGCGTCGACAACTGCGTGCCGAGTGCGCGCAGTTCGGCCATGAAGCCCATCAGGTCGGCCTCGTGCCGTCCCGCGTAAGGGTTGCGGATGATTGCGAGCGCGGTTGCCACGACCAGCGGCTGGGCCGCGCGCGGGCCGCGTTCATGGAATATCTCCTCGACCGCGAGGTGCGTCTTTCGAATATCTACGAGCGACATGGATTTTCTCTCGAATCGGGGTTCAGGCTTGATCGACGATCGGGTTGCGGAGCGTGCCGACGGCTTCAATCTCGACTTCGACGACGTCGCCGCCCTTCATGTACATCGGCGGCTTGCGGCCGAAGCCGACGCCGGCCGGCGTGCCCGTGACGATCACGTCGCCGGTCGCGAGCGTGAAGATGGTGGACGCGTAGGCGATCAGCTTCGGAATCGAGAAGATCATCAGGCTGGTGTCGCCCGACTGCATGACCTCGCCGTTCAGGCGCGTCTCAAGCTTGAGCTTGCGGCCGGGCTCGATCTCGTCGGCGGTGACCATCCAGGGGCCGAATCCGCCCGTCGATTCGAAGTTCTTGCCCGAAGCGATCTGCTTCGCGTGGAACTGCCATTCGCGCACGCTGGCGTCGTTGTAGCAGGCGTAGCCGGCCACGTGCTTGTAGGCGTCCGCCTCCGCGATGTTGCGGCCGCCTTCGCCGATGATGACGGCGAGCTCGCCTTCCCAATCCAGCGTCTCGGACACGCGCGGACGCACGATGGGCGCGCCGTGAGCGGTCTGCGAACGCCACACGCGCAGGAAGACCGGTGGGAAGTCCGACAGCTCGCGCTGCAGGCCGGCGGCCAGCGCCTCCTGGTGGTGATCCATGTAGTTGCGCACGGCGCAGACGATCTTCTCCGGCCGCGGGATCACCGGCAGGAACTCGATCTCCGAGAGAGCCACCTCGGCGGCCTTGCCCGCGACGAGCGCGTCCCGATCGATGTAGCCGGGGCTGCCGATGAACTCGGCGAGCGTGGCACAGCCGGTCGGGCCGGCGAGTTCCACGACGCCGTCACCGACCACGGCGCCCCAAGTTTCACGGCCATCGCGCTTGTAAGAGAGCAGTTTCATATCGACTTCCTCGAATGTTCGTTGTCAATCGAAGTTTGCGCATAAAACATTCGACCATGCACAATGCTACCGCCGACGCCGGCGCGTGTCCAGCGAGCATGGAGGGCGAAGGGCAGTGGTTTACCCGAGTGACCTGCTCCCCACAGGCCGTACCAATCTGAAGTAGCAAGGGGTCCGCCATTCAGGAGAATCGCGGACAAGAGGAAGATCAAGTTCACAGAGGAACAGATCATCGGGTTCCTCAAGCAGGCCGAGGCCGGCATGGCGGTGGCCGAGATCTGCCGCAAGGGCGGCTTCTCGGACGCCACGTTCTACAAGTGGCGCGCCAAGTTCGGCGGCATGGATGTATCCGAGGCGCGGCGGCTGCGCGAGTTGGAGGCGGAGAACGCCAAGCTCAAGCACCTGCTGGCCGAGGCCCATCTGGACCTGCATGCGCTCAAGAGCGTGCTCGGGGTAAAAAGGTAGCCCCACAGGCCAGGCGCGAGATGGCCACGCGGCTGATGCATGAGCATCAGTTGTCCGAGCGTCGCGCGTGCTGGCTTGTGGGGCTAAGCCGAGACAGCTTCCGACACCCGCCAGTGCTCAGCGCGCAGACGCAGGCGCTGAAGGACAAGATCGTCGAGATCGCGCACGTGCGTCGGCGCTTTGGCTACCGGCGCGTGCATGACCTGTTGCGCCTGGACTTTCCGGGCGTCAACCACAAGCGGGTGTACCGGCTCTACAGCGCGGCCAACCTGGCCGTGCGCAGGCGCAAGAAAGCCAAATGCCCGGCGATGGAGCGCACGCCGCTGAACATCGCCCAGCGCATCAACGAGGTGTGGAGCATGGACTTCGTCAGCGACAGCCTGGCCGGTGGACGGCGCATCAAGTGCCTGACGGTGGCCGATGACTTCAGCCACGAATGCGTGGAGATCGCCGTGGACTACGGCATCAGCGGTTTGTACGTGACCCGGCTGCTGGATCAGGCGGCGCGCCTTCGGGGCTACCCTGCGATGGTCAGAACCGACAACGGGCCGGAGTTCACGAGCCGGGCCTTCATCGCCTGGACGCAGGAGCATCACATCCGGCACATCCTCATCGATCCGGGCCGGCCCATGCAGAACGGCTACATCGAGAGCTTCAACGGCAAGTTCCGAGACGAGTGTCTCAACGAGCACTGGTTCCAGAACTTGCGGCAAGCACGCAGCGAGATCGCGGCCTGGCGCCGGGACTACAACGAGGTGCGGCCTCACAGCAGCATTGGCCGCGTGCCGCCAGCCCGGTATGCCGAGCAACTGCGCCAAGAAGTCGGCGATGCTGCTCGCCACGCGCCCCCCAGATCCATTGACCTTCAACCCCAGGACCCCTGACGAATCACTGGTTCGGCTGAAGGGGGCAGGTCACACGCGGCGACCATGTCGCCGCAGTTGCGCATCAGCTCGTCAGGCTGGACGCGAAGCGAAAGCCTCCCAAAGTCCTGCAAGATCGCTGGGCCCGGGTCGCCAGCCGGGCCCAAGGGAGCCTTCTCACTCCCCGCCACACCGCGTCACGGACGGACGACGAAGTTCGTGAACCCCCCGTCGCGCCCATCGACTTCGACCAGGGCGGTGTTCACCTCTTCCAAGGAATAGACCTTGTGTTCAAAGACGCTGAGATCCAGCGTGCCGGCTTCAACCATCTGCGCCATGTCCTGGCCTTCGCTCGTGGTGAACCACAGCGAACCGACCAGCGATCGCTGCGTGATCATCAAGTAGCCGGCATCCACCGCGAGCGCTTCGGACACGCCACCGACGTTCACCGCGACGCCGCCATGACGAAGCGAGTGGAAGGCATCCATCACGCTGGAGGCTGGAGCCCCCGGGGCCAGAGCCTCCAGCATCGCATCGACACCGTTCCCGCCAGTGGCCTCCATTACCTGTGCGGCAACGGTACCGTCCCTGCTCGACACTGGGACGATCCGGTGAGGGTCCAGCTGGCGCAGCTTGTCGAGCCGATGGGAATCCCGGCCCGTGGCAAAGACCTTCGACGCGCCCATGGCGAGCCCGAGCAGCACCGCGCCGACACCGAGCGTCCCGGTCCCGCCGTTAACAAGCAGGCGCTGGCCAGGCTTGAAGTTCGCCTTGCGAAGGCCAGCGTAGGCCGTGCCGAGATAGCCAAAACGAGACGCCTGTTCGAAGGACAGGTTGTTGGGAAGCTTGACGACGTTGCCGACCGGACAGGTAACGTATTCAGAGAAACCTCCGTACGGATAGGCGTCGTACTGGTTCTGCGACTCGGGGCCGAAGCCGAAATACCCCATGAAGGTGTAATTCCGACAGTTGGTCGGGTCGGCCCTGCGACATGCTTCGCACGAACCGCATGAAAGGCCTGGATTGACGTAGACGCGGTCGCCCACCTTAACGTCGGTCTTCACCAACGAGCCGACGCTTGCAACCACCCCGGTGGTGTCCAACCCGAAGATCGCCGGGAGCTTGGGCAGCGGCAGAAACGGCGCCACCTTAGGGTATATCGTCAGCACGTTGCGCAAGTTGTGCACCAAGCCCGCCGCCGCCACTTTGACCAGCACGTCGGTGGGACGCGGTTCGGGCACTGGAATGCGATCAATTTGAAACCGGCCGTCCAGCTCGTGCAGCCGCGCTGCTCTCATCAGCTTTTCATTCATCTATGTCTCTCAATTGGTTCAAAGTCAGTGAAGGTGGCACTTGGATCAAGTCAAGGCCGAACGAAGGCTGAGGCGCTGCACGCCGCGCAAGCTGGTCGCCACCAATGCACCATTACGCCCTAGCGCCATCGCGGTAATGGGCAATCCCGTCGGATTTGAAACCGCACGGAAGCTCTTGCCATCATCCTGGCTCATCAACAGCTCGCCCGCCTGAGAAGCGAGGAGCAGCGACCCGTTGTCAAGCGCGAGGCCTGCGCTGATCGATGCAGCGCTTCCTGTGGGCACTTCGCTCCAGGTACCGGCCGCATCCCGGGATACGAAGACACGACCCCTCAGGCCATACAGCACCAGTTCGCCTTTCTGGCCGGAGACTAGACCGAAGTACGAGCCTTTAGAGGGCGCCTGCAGCGCTTCAAAGTGCTGCCCATGGTCATCCGATCGAAGCAGCAGACCTTGCTCGCCCGTGATGTAGATCGAACGACCGACCTCACGCACCGCGTAGAGATGCAGTCCTTTCGGGTTGGGCAAGCGCGGCATCACGCACTCCCAGGAACTCCCACCATCGTTGGTGAGGAATGCGAGGTTGTAGGCGCCAATCACCCACCCCACGTTCTTGTCCTGGAAATACAGGTCCAAGAACGGCTTGTCCGGGCCGTCCTCCAGCAACCGGCTTGCGACAGCGGCCTGGCCTGCGTCGGTTGCGGCTTTGGCCGCAAGTGCTGCGGCCCGGATTCCGTCGAACTGAACAGCCCAGGTTTCTCCGTTGTCACCGGTCCGCAGGACCACCCCGAGATGCCCGACGGCCCAGCCCGTGTGGTTGTCCACGAACTGGACGGCCGTCAGCGAGACACTAACCGGAACACGGGCTTGGCGCCAACTCACGCCCTCGTCGTCCGACAGCAGCACGATGCCCCGTTCGCCTACGGCCACTAGGCGGTTTCCGGACCGTGTCACTGCGAGAAGGGCCGCGCTCGCCGCCTTGCGGGTTGCGAGTGCCGGTTGTTGCAGGACATCGAAGCGGGGCAAGGACGCGGCCCGCGCCAGCGACATCCCCGCCCACGCACCAGCCGTGAGCAACTTCAGAAACCGACGACGCATGACAACACCAGAAACACCGAAAAAAGCAATCCAGCCACCGGGCATCGCACAAGGGTCGCAATAACGCCCGCCCCCCAGAGGGGCTGATGCAAATCGGTCATCGCGCACCTTCTGTGAGGGAATCCGGGGAGAAAAATTCAGGCGGACGACGGCTGGTGACCTCGTACTGCCGAGGCGACCCGAGCGTGGAAACGCTGAGGTAATACTCGCCCGTCTGGACGTTGTAGCCGCCCCAATTGACCAGATTGCCAAGCAGCGCGGGGATGTCGGGCGCTAGCAGGGTCAGCGAAAAGTACCCGCGCCACAGCGAGCCCTTGGCATCCCAACCATCCGTCAGCAGAACGCACCAGGTGTCCTCGTCGAGATAGTATGTTCGCTTGGGCACGACGTGCCGTTTGCCCTCGCGCAGAGTCGCTTCCACCACCCACACGCGGTGCAGTTCCCACCGCACGAGGCTGGGGTTCAGAAAGTTTGGCTGAACGAGTTCTTCAGGCGACGCAGCCGCTGCCTTATTGTTGTTGTAGGGAACCAGCATCTCCTGTTTACCGACCAACTTTAAGTTGTGTCGACTCAGCGCTCCCGCAGCACCGAATGCCTCGTCGAACAGGCCGATGCCAGAGGTGATGAAGTTCGGCGTGTCATAACCGACCGACGGAGACCGCCGCACGCGCCGCTGGCCCACCAGGTACTGCCACGCAGAGCCCTTTTCGCTTTCGAAAGCCTGCCAGGCGAGCAATGCCTCGCCTGCCTTCGAAGCCGGCTCCAGGGTCAGCACCTTCGTTTTGTAGTACTGTCCGTCGAAGTTACTCGCTGCGCCATCCTTGTAGTAATACGGATTGGCAAACCATTCATCGTACTTCGTCGCCATGATGCGCTTGCCTTGGCCGGTAACAACCCAGGTCGTGTACTGTCCCTGCGCATCTTCACCGGCCCATGCCATTCGGCTATTCCACATGGCCTCGGAGCCATCTTTAGGAATGGGAAACGGAATACCGCCAAAAGCGCCTTCAATGCTGTCGCCCTCCTGAAACGTCTTCGCGCGCGTGGCATTCTTGAAAATATTGTCGTAGACCAACTGCGGCGCAGAGGCGGTGCGGTGCGTCGGATATACATCCAGGCGATAGTCCGGATGCTTCTTCAGCATCGCCTTCGTGACCTCGCTAAGCTTATCCGCGTACTGATCAATGTTCTTGGAAGTCACCGAGTACAACGGCTTTTCCGACGCAAAAAAATCCGGACGCGGCTGCCCCTGCTTGTAGCCGGCAGGTACCTTGCTGAAGCCGCCGTCCCAGGCAGGGATGGAGCCATCTTTGTTGCCCGACTTTTCCGCGCCCATTGGCGTTAGCGTTGACTTCAACTTGGCAGCCTCGTCGGCTGAGACCGCAGCCCAGACAGACCCAGAGCCAACCACAACCGCAGTTGCCAGCGCCGTTCGCGCAATCAATGAAAGGGAATTCTTCATACAAACCTCGTTGTCAATCAGAAGGTGCGCTTGATGTTCAGCGACAGAAAGTCGCGATCCTTCAGGCTCTGTCCGTAAGACAGCACTGCGGAGTTCGAGTTGGGAGGAGAGAGATAGGTAGACTCTTTGCCCAAGTACTTCACGTAGTTGATCCCGAACGTCCAGACGCTTTCATACTCGCCCGTCAGGCCGATGGAGATATCGCCGCCGTGCTCGACGCCGCCATTGAAACCGAAGACCGCAGAAGATCGGCCCTTGGGGTTGTAGCCTAGGCCGATCGGCAGACTCAAATCGAGCCCTGGCAGGACTTGGTAATAGGACGGCGTGAACAATATTCGCAACGCCAAGGCGTCCCGCGTTGTGTTCGGGTCCAGCGCACCGGGATTGCGCGTGATGCTGAGCGTGCGGTTCCACGCCACCTCGGCCAGGAGGAAGGCTCCTTGCCACAGGGTCCCGGGGCCCATGGAATAAATGCCAGACACCTGGGCATGCGCCGTCTTGCCGACGGGGTAAGCTGGGTTATGGACGTTGTCGGCCCCTGCGTTGTACTGAACCAGCGCCGCGTCGCCGACGAGCGGCGCGTTGTTCCGCACCGAGACCTCGCCCGCGAGGTTCAGTTCACCGAGCACCGTGCTTGCGCTCGCGCCGTAGGTCTGGATCCCTTCCGGATAGACGTTTACGAAGTTGTGGGGCGTGCCCAACCCCGGGATTTGCGGCGTCGTGAAGTCAGTGGTGAGGTAGATCTGCGGCGTCTTATCGTGATAGCGCACAGCGTAAAGACCGAATTCGGTGTCGATGGAGCTGGCGCGGTAGCGCAGTTGAATACCGCCCTGACCACTGTTGCGCGGCTTGATATCCGCGCCGCGCGGCCACGGCCCCAACCGCTCCCCCCCTTCGCCGACGAAATCGAGCGTGCTGAGGTAACTGCCGGCTGGCGGCAGAATGGATTCCTTCCACTCAAACTGGTAATAGGCGCCGATCGACAGGACGGGGGAAATCTGCAGTTGTCCCGACACCTGATTGACCGGCCTCAATACCTCCTTGAACTGACTGCTCGGTACACTCACAAGCTTGACAAGATCAAGCGGGCCCTGTGCATTGGCGATTCCGTTCTGACCGAAGAACAGGCTTTCTCCGAAAACGAGGGAGTGTCGTCCCAGTCGCAAGGTCCCTTTCATGTCAGCGACGGATCCGTTGACGAAACCGAACGCATCGAGTAGCTCCCCTTTGCGGCCCATGCGGTTACGAGTCTCCCGCGTAAATTCGTTATATGGAACGCTGACGTTGTTGCTCGTAGCAGGACTGTTGTTGTCGTTCTTGCTGTTGTAGACGGTGTCGTACCACGCTGCGCCGCTCAGCCGAACGCCAACGTTCTTGTACGAAGCATCCAGCTCGGAAAAGATGTCGAGCCGATTGGAAATCAGTCCCCTTGCGAAGTTGCGGTCGCCGTCGTCGCCGCCCGCGTCTTCCATGATGACGTTGGAGCGCTCCTTCAGACGGGTCGCAGCGCTGTACTTGAAGGTGTTATCCCACCGCAGCTTGACATCCGGACTATCGGTATCAAACGAGAAAGCGTGAACGCCAGAGGCCGCCGCCGCGCATGCGATCACGATTGCCTTCGGGAAGACCGCCACCCGCGCGGCTCCGACTCTGCGGATGTACTCGCCATTCTTCATCTTGTCTCCATTTGCTTGGTACTGAGGGAGTCCTGGATCAGCGGCGTTCCCAAAACACTGCCTCACGGCAGTCACGTCACGCCGCCGATCTCCAGCGACTACCTGTCTCATGCATATTATCTATCTTTATGCATAAAGAGCAGTCGGTAGGAACCCGATACGCCACGGAGGGCGCTGTCACCCAGTGGTATCAAGCCTTGGGCAAGCTCGTTGACTGCCAGTTGACCACCTGCCACAGCCCGTCTGATTGTTGGGCCCATAGGATGGTGAACCGGTTGTTGAGGGTCCGTTTCTCGCCTGCGATCTCTACCTGCATATCGGCGACACCGCTCACCGCTGCGACGCTTCCAAACAAGCGGACGGACTCATCGCTGCATTCGATGGATCGGTACTTGGTCTTGCCAGAACCGATGGTGTTCAGAATGCCAAGCTTGGAGTCGATGCGCCCATTGCCGTGAATCCATAACAGCTCGTCATTGAAGAGCCCCTCAAGGGAGGACACGTCGGCCTCGATCATTGCGCGTCGACGGCGTTGATCGAGCGCCAGAATCTCTTGTTTCCCAGTCATATCGTTTTCTCCAGAAAGTTGGGTTGGCGACCGTTCTCGCCGCACGCTAGCGGTGTCAATAGATCGACGCAGGGTCGCTCAACCAACGGCCTTCATGAGGGACGCCTGCGGCTCCCGGTTGGCAGCAGTCGTCGACTTTCGAAGCAAGAAATGCGAAAGCGCAGGAATGAGAATGAGCGCTCCGAGCATGTTCCAGAGGAACATGAAGGCCAGGAGGATGCCCATATCGGCCTGGAACTTGATGTCCGAGAAGGACCACGTCAGGACGCCCACCGCCAGCGTGAAACCCGTCAGCAGAACGACCTTGCCGGTAAACAGCAATGCCTTGTAGTAGGCCGTCGACAGGCTGCTGCCCTGGCGCAGCTGCTGCAGCGTCACACTGAGGATGTAGAGCGCGTAGTCGACACCGATACCCACGCCCAGGGCGATGACCGGGAGCGTCGCGACCTTGACGCCCATGTTCAACTTCACCATCAATGCCTCTGCCAAGACCGAGGTCAGCATCAACGGTAGGACGGCCACCAAGACGGCGCGCCAGGACCGGAACGTCAGAAAGCAGAGGATCGTGACGGCCGCATAGACCAACAGCAGCATTTGCGTCCACGCTTGCTTCACAACGATGTTCGTAGCGGCCTCGATCCCTGCGCCGCCAGCAGCGAGCACGAACTTGGCCTCCGGTGTGTCGTTCGCTTTGGCATACGCCTCCACCTCGGCGACGACACGGCTGAGCGTCTCCGCCTTGTGGTCCTTGAGGTAAACGTAGAGCGACAGCAGCGAGCACCCCTGGTTCAGCAACTCGCGAGGTGCACGCGTCTGCACGGCCCCGATTGCTCCCTCATTGGGGATCAACTCATACCACTTGAACGCGCCTTCATTGAACCCGACCATGGAAAACTTCGACAGCATGGCCATGGAGTTGGTGGATTCGACGCCGGTCAGTTGCTCGATCTGCCACGCCAGGCGGTCGACCTTGGCCAAGGTGCCATATGCTCCGCATCGGTCCGGTTCAGTGGGAACCATCACGACCAGGATGTCGGAACTGGCGGCGTAGTTGGCCGAGATGTACGCGTTGTCCTTGTTGTAGCGGGAATCGGGACGCAGCTCGGGCGCCCCCGCGTCAAGATCACCGATCTTGAGCTGGGTAGAGACCGCGACCCCCCCCACCGCCAGGACGACCGCTGCGACTATCGCCGCGGCTGCGGCGCGTCGCTGGGTGAACGCATCGAGCCAGCGCCACAGACGGTGCTTCGCTGCGCCGCCGCTGTCTCGATCCGCATGTTCGGTGCGCAGGCTGCGGTGAGCAGCCGAGAGGCTGACCCCGGTGTAGCTCAGCAGAATGGGAAGGAGGATCAAGTTGGTGAAAATGAGCATCGCCACGCCGATGCTCGCCGCCACCGCAAGCTCCTTGATCACCGGAATGTCGATGACCAGCAACACGGCGAATCCGACAGCGTCGGCGAGCAGCGCGGTCAGGCCCGCCATGAACAGACGTCGGAAGGTGAATCGTGCCGCAACAAGCTTGTGCACGCCTCTCCCGATGTCCTGCATGATCCCGTTCATCTTCTGTGCCCCATGGCTCATGCCTATGGCGAAAACGAGAAACGGCACCAGCACCGAGTAGGGGTTGAGCTCGTATCCCAACGTTGGCAACGCCCCCAACTGCCAAACAACCGCAACCAGCGAGCTGGCCATTACCAGCAACGTGCTACGCACGTCGCGATTGAACCAATAGATCATTCCCGTCGCGATGCCGATGGCTACGGCGAAGTACCGAAGCACTTCGCGCAAACCCGCAATCAGGTCGCCCACGACCTTGGCGAATCCGGTGATGTGCAGGTCGGTCGCCTCGTCCTGGTACTTCGCCCGGATCTCTTCGAGACCCTCGGAGAACTTCCGGTAATCGAGCTTTTTTGCGGTCTGCGGATCCTTGTCGAGCAACGGCACGAAGATGATGGAGGAACGGAAGTCGGCCGCCACCAGCTGGCCAATCTCGCCGGAGCGTTCCACGTTCAGCCGCACCTGCTGAAGTGTGCGCTCCGAGCCGTCATAGTCTTCCGGAATCACGGCGCCGCCGTCCACCCCGTCTTCTGTCACTGCCGACCATCGGACGTTCGAGGTAACCATCGACTTCATGAACGACCGGTCGACCCCCGGGAGCAGAAACACCTCGTCGTTGATCTTTGCAAGCTTCGAGAGATAGTCCTTGTCAAAGACCGTTCCGCGCTTATTGACTACGGCGACCCGCACAACATTCTCAAGTCCCGTCAAGTCTTCTTTGTGCGACAGGAAGTTGACGATGTACGGATGCGAGGTCGGGATCGTCTTCTCGAAACTGGCGTTCAGTTGCAGCTTGGTGGCCTGGAACCCGAACACCACGGTGAAGATGAGGCAAAGGATCAGCACGATCCGCCGGTGATTGAAGAGCGCACGCTCGATGAGCGAGCCGGACCGAGGATCGAAGTCTTCCAGCCGCTGAATTTGGCCGGGCGTGTCGGAGAGGGAGGCAGGATTCACGGAGTACTCGTAGTCGCGGGTTGGATCTGCAGAGTCAAAGGCGGGTGCTCTCGCTCTGGTTCGCACGGCGTGGTAACGCTTCCAGGATCGCCGCAGTTCTTGTTCTTAATTCGTTCGCGCAATTGGTCAACCAGCGCGAGTCCGGCTTCAACCCCAGCAGCTGTGCCGTACACGTAATGGTCCGGGCGGACGATGGCGACGTCGGCACCGAGACCGTGCAGCCAGGCTTGCAAGAGCGGAGTCTCCTCTTCAACCGAAAAGCCCAGGCCGGCATGGCGTTTCGCGTCCGGACCGACGAAGACCGCGCAGCCCTTGAGCGCTGCCGCCATCACGGCCACCGCGCCGGCTTCGTCGTCGGTGAGCCGTTCGGTCACGACGATGCGGAAGCACGCACCGGTGATGTCGTCCAGCAGCTTCGACACTCCACCCGGCGTGATGACGGTCGGCTGGGGAAGCGGTTCGCCGGCGCCCGGCGTCCCCGTGGCGATCAGTCCGTCTCGCAGCGGCGGAATCATCGACTGGCGAAAGGTCGTTTTCACCACCCCGCCCTGCTCGGCCAGCATCCGCGCATCGCGGGAACGTGCCTTGACGGGATCGCGCTCACAGATCACACGCCCAAGCTGGATAGCCGCGCGGGTGGTCGCCGTCACGTGCGGACGCCGTTCTACCCCATAGTCGTCGAGAAGACGATCAGTCGAGGCTCCGGACAGCACTCTTTGGAGACGCCAAGCCAGTCCGTGAGCATCCCGCATCCCCTGAACCATGCCCTGCGCCATGAATGGAGGCGTCATGTGCGCAGCATCGCCCGCCAATAGCACGCGGCCCTTGCGCCACTGTTCGGCCACCAGACCGTGGAAGCGATAGGCTGCTGCGCGCCGCAATTCCGCGTCTCCCGGCTTGATCCAGCGCGACAGTAACGGCCATAGCTGATCGGGCGGAAAGTCGCTCGAGAGGCTGTCGCCCTCGAGCAACATCACCTCCCAACGGCGGTGATTACCAGGCCCAACCACGAAGGTGCATGGCCTCTCGGGCTCGCAGTACTGGACTTGCGTTGTCGGCAGATCTGCGATTTTGTGGTCATGAACATCGGCATCGACAACTAACCAATGCTCATCGAAGGCAAGGTCTTCCAGCTTGATGCCCAAGGCCTTGCGGATGGGACTGGAGCCACCGTCGCATGCGACCAGATAACGAGCCGTCCATTGTTCGATTTCCCCGTCGGCGTTCTGCACCTCAACCTCGACACCCTCCCGGCTCTGCGTATGCGACAGCACCTGGCAAGAGAGGAACACACGCACGCCGGCCAGCTCGCTCAGACGTCCACGGATCTCGCGCTCGAAGGCGGGTTGATCAAAGACGTAATTGGGCGCCCAGCCGAGCCGATGCGGCGGCGGCTCCATGTCGAGCTGCTTTATCAACTGACCTTCAACGCCACGATATTGGCTGGGCCTATAGGGCGCCGCATGCGTCAGCACGCGGCTTGCAATGCCGAGCTCCTGCATCACACGCATCACTTCGTGGTCGAAACCGATGGCGCGCGGCAGAGGAAACAGGTCAGGCATCCGATCGAAAGCCGCGACGGTCATACCCCGCTGAGCCAGCAAAGCCGCCAGCACGGCACCTGTAGGACCTAACCCAACGACAATGACATCTGCGCTATTCATGTGGACCTAACACCTTCGAAGGCTAGATTGTGCACAAAGATATGTCGAGTGCATAGATTTTCCCAGGTCCTCATTCCCAGTGGAAACCCGGATGCGCAAGGCTTTCATCGCTGTTTAAATCTGCACAAATATTTTTTTGTGCATTATTTTTCCGTTAGATGTAGCCGGAGAAGAGAGTGAGCACCATGAAGGCCGCACGCCTGCACGCCGTAGGCGAATCGAAGAGGTACCGCGCCCGGATCCCGGACCGAATGACGTGCTGGTCCGGGTACGGTCTTGCGGCATCGTGCCCAACCTCGCGAACATCCTCGCCAACTGGCCAACCTGGTTCCCCGAACGACCACAGCCGCCGTTGCCCGCGATCCCCGGGCGCTCCGCACGAGGTAGTTCTGCAAGGGATGCGTGCGCTCAAGCGAGGCGGCAAAGCGGTTGACATCGGCGCGATCGCGGGAGCGCTCCCAATCGACATCCACACGATGATGGATTGCCAGCAGTCTTTGAGCGGATCGCTTTGGTTTACCGCCACGGAAGGTGAGGACATGGCCGACATGGCGGCTCGTGGCCTGCTCGACCTATCGATCTTCGAACAGGTCAAGTTCCCACTCGACCGCGTCAACGAAGCTATCGCCGGAATCACGAACCGAAACGGCGGGTTCAGCAACTACGTGATCAATCCCTGATCTCAGCCGGCGGCCGCAAGGTTCGCTGGCGTCCGCGGCTTGCAAACCCGGCAGCGGATTGTTCGGCTCCTACAGGGCCAGGCGATCTTGCGCCTGGTGCAGTCATTCAGACATTGCCCCCACGGCATGCGTGCTGGCCGAGGAGACGCCCAATTCCGGCGGGCACACCAGAACGGCCATGGGCGCAGTGTTGAACCGTGGGGCCAGTTGATCCGGTCCGCGCTGGCTCTTGGGCAGCGCCTGCAGAGCGTCGTGGAAGTAGCGTCGGCAGTGCGCCCAGCAAGCCACCCTCGTGCAGTTGCGCTTCACTTCGTTCGTCGTGATCAACTTACGGCGGGACTTGCACCCGCAAGAGTGCGCCCATGCTGGGCGCACAACGGAATCAGAACCTGCGCACAGGTCCTGATGGGGTGGGTCTGGGTGTGTGGCCGATGCCTTTGGGCATGGCCGATGCGATGGGCTAGAACGGGTCGTCGGGATCGAACTCAGGCGGTGCCTGGTCGGGCATGAGTTGTTCGTGCCACGCCTGCTGTATCTGTGGCCCGTAGGCGGCCCACAGTCACCGAGTCAGATTGGCAGAGAAGCATCAGCAATGCAATGATGGCCGATTTACAAATCGAGCTCTAGCACCGGCGACATCGCTCGGGAGACGCACACCATCATGCTCTGACCGGCTGCACGCTCCGCCTTCGTCAAGACATGGTCGCGATGATCGACGACGCCTCCGCAGACGGCGGTCTCGCACGCTCCGCAGATGCCCTCGCGGCATGAATTGGCCACAACCACGCCATTCGCATCTAGAACGTCCAACACCGACCGGTCCTCGGGAATCGAAAGGCGCAAGCCGCTCCTCTTCAAGACCACCTCAAACTCCGCCGGCTCGGCTTGGTGGACGTTCGACGCGTCGGCGCTGAACCATTCGAAGTGAACAGTGTCCGGGTCACGGTTCAAGCAGAGGCTCTCGACCGCCTTCATCAACGGGGAAGGTCCGCAGCAGTAAACGTGCTCCCCCGGCTTCGGGTCTGAGAGCTCCGCCTGCAGATTGGGCAGGCCGGACTCGTCGTCGAAATGGAATCGCACCGACTCGCCCATGCCATTCAGTTCCTCGAAGAATGCGGCGCGCACCTTCGATCGAACGCAATACAGCAGCGACCACGCTTTTCCGGCTGCTATGCACCATCGAATCATTGACAGGATCGGCGTGATGCCGATGCCACCGGCGATGAAGCGGTAAGAGGCCGCCTCGCGGGTGAGCGGGAAGTTGTTACGCAGAGCCCGGACGTTGACCGATGTGCCAACCTTCACGAGGTCGTGCAAAGCCGCAGAGCCGCCACGACTTGCGGCCGCCCGCGCCACCGCAATGACGTAGCGGTCCGCCTCCGCACTGTCATTGCAGATCGAGTAATGGCGAACGAGGTGTCTACCCCCTCCGGACTGCAGAACGTCGATCTCTAAATGAGCACCGGGTTCGAACGGCGACAAGTCCTTGCCGTCGTGAGAGCGCAGCTCCACCGAAATAATGTCGAGGGCTTCCGCTCTGATGGCAGCAACGGATAATGTAAACGTCATGAAACTCCGCTCTTCAATGCCGATACACCGAAGGGCAGAGCATCTGCCCTCCTGTGAGTCGGCTATGAAATCAAATCACCGAAAACCAACTCAGCCTATGCTGCCCCACTCAGGCGTGATTCCTTCAATCATCTTGTGCGTTTGAGGATCCAGAAACGCGTTACCAGACTTGACTTCGATGAGTCGCTTGACGCCGGCACCTGCACCGACGGGGCTCTTGCCGCTCGCCACCGCGAGCCCCTGCTTCTTGAACATCCGGCGCGCCATGCCAATTGCGGTATCAGGCACAGTGAGATGCTCTTCCGAATGCAGCGTGATGTCGCCCTGCCCCTTTTGAGAAGCGTAGTCAGTCTGCCAGTTCTGATGATCTTCAAGCGACCATTCGCGGAACGGCCTGCCATGCTTGGGGCCCCAGTTGTCCTTCAAGAAACCCAACAATTCAAGGTTCGCGATGGCATCGTTGTTCGGTCCCATGCGATAGAGCACGTAGTGGCGATAGCTGGTGTCGTCCGCCGGCACGAGCCAACCGATGCTCGAATAAGACATATCCTCGTCGGTCACGCCAGGGGTGCAATGCAGGTTCGGCATGATCACTTGGGCGATCCGCTGATGGAGACGCCCATCTGGCAGACGACGTAGAGAGCGGTTCACCACGCCGTCGTCGGTGTACTTGGTTTCCACTTCCGGCATGATGCCGAAGCTCTCGGTGAACTGCATACCGTTGATCGCGTAATGTGTAATCGCGACATGGAACGGGTCTGCGAAGTTGTCAAACAACTGGAACCAGTTGTAGTCGTTGCTGGCCGCGATCTTCGGGTGTGGCCCGTTGGGTCCCGAAGTGTTTTCCTTCGCAACAAGGTACTCCCCCTCCTGCATGTCCAGTTCAAGGGAAATCGTCGGAAACTCGGGCTGCTCCGCCGGGGGGCCCATGTAGGCGAACACCATGCCGAACTTCTCCACCACGGGATACCAGGGCTGACGGACCCGGTTCTTCGTGTCACTGCTCGGCTCGCAAGGCGTTTCCAGGCACGTTCCGCACGGGCTGAAGAGCCATCCGTGATAGCAGCACCGGATCCCCTTTTCTTCGACCTTCCCATAAAGCAGCGACGTGCCGCGGTGCGCGCAACGAGGATAAAGGAGACCCACTTCCCCCTCCGCGCTCCGGAACAGCACCAGCTCCTCGCCGAGCGCCTTGATCAGCTTCGGGCGAGACGTCGCATCTTCGGCCATGGCGATTGGCTGCCAATACCGGCGAAGCAGTTCGCCACCTTTCGTTCCGGGCCCGCAGCGAACCAAGTCTTCGTCTGGCTTTCCCGCAATATGGCCATAGGCGCGACCATCAGTGTCGTGGTTTGCTTGCATTGTCATGCGAGGATCCTTCGTTTGAGCAGCGATCAAAATAATGCAAGAGCGCATCAAAGAACGTCGCGATCCACTTGTCGTGAAGCAGCCCGCGCGATCCGGAGCGCCCTTAATTTCCATGTTCTGCACTTTTGTGCACAGAAAAGATGTTCACACATTTCTATGGGCGACACCTTAGGGCTTGTACTAACGAACGATGCAGCATGCCGCGGTGCAGCTGTCGCCTCGCCCAGCAGCCCAGCTGCATGCTTTTTGTGCGGTTCCGGAATAATGTGCACAAAGAGCGATTGTTCGCAAGCAAGGTCTCTGGCAAAATCTCGCGAATGAGAAACGATGCCCCCATCGCGTCCGCGCCGCCGGAAGCCCCGTTGGTCGAACAGGCCTACGAGGCCTTGCGGCGTTCGTTAATCCGCTGCGAGTTCGAGCCCGGCCAACGGTTGCGGGTTGAGGAACTGCAGCGTCGGTACGGGTTCTCGAGCAGTCCACTGAGAGAGGCGCTCAATCGTTTGGTGCAACAGGGGTTCGTCCGTACCTTGGAACATCGCGGCTTCCGTGTGGCCCCACTGTCGATTGAGGGCATCACCGACCTGACCCGGGTGCGTCTGCTGGTGGAATGCGAAGCATTGCGCGACGCGATGCGCCACGGCGACGACCGCTGGGAAGCCGGTCTAGTTGCCGCTTTACACGCACTGTCGCTTGTCGAGAAACGCCTGGGCACCGGCCCGGTGGTTCTCGACGACGAATGGACGTCGCGCCACCGCGCCTTCCACTTAGCCATATACAGCGGCTGCACCTCGCCGCTGCTCACGGAGATGGTCGACGGCCTGTTCGACCAGGCTGAGCGGTTCCGCCGTTTCTCGGCGCGACTCCGCACCGCTCACCGTGCGAAGAACAACGAGCACCAGCGACTGTTCAACGCAGTTTTGGCACGCGACGAGGTTCAAGCGCTGGCACTGCTGGAGCAGCACATTCGCAGCACCGAGCGCAACGTAACGACCGCGCTTCGCACGCTGGCGGCCGGCAATAGCGGCCCGCATTGATCACCGGCCGCGCCGCCTCAAGCGCTCAAGTAGTCCCGGTAGCTCTTCAGCGGCGCAGAGTGCCGACACGTGGTGATCAGACCGCACCACTGCGATGCGCGCTCCGTGCGCCTGCAGCCAGAGGCGGATCAGAGGTACGGTCTGGTCCACCGCCCACACCCGTGCCACGTGGTACTGCGGCGCACCAGGCGGTGTGCGACGATGGCTGCGGAAACAGCGATTCATCGCAGGCACTGTCGGCAGAGAGCCGTGCGCCAGGAACGGGGTCATCGCCCCTTAGGCGTGAGCGACGATCGGGTTGCGCAACAGCCCCACTGCCTCGATTTCCACCTCAACCACATCACCGACCTTCATGAACTGCGGCGGCTTTTTGCTCCAGCCGACGCCGGCAGGCGTGCCGGTGATGATCACATCGCCAGGCACCAGCGTAAATATTGTTGATGCATAGTTGATCAGCCGCTCGACCGAAAAGATCATGTGCCCGGTGTGACTGGATTGAACCACTTCTCCGTTCAGACGCGTCTCGAGCTTTAGTTGTTGGCCCGGCTTGATCTCGTCAGCGGTCACCATCCATGGCCCAAACGCGCCGGTCGATTCGAAATTCTTGCCCGAGGCGATCTGCTTCGCGTGAAATTGCCACTCGCGCACGCTCGCGTCGTTGTAACAGGCATAGCCGGCTACGTAGTCAAACGCTTCGGCAACGGGTATGTCGCGGCCCTCTCGGCCGATGATCACGGCCAGCTCACCCTCCCAGTCCAGCGACGGAGACGCATTGGGAAGCACGATCGGCTGCTCGTGCCCCGCCTGCGAGCGCCACACTCGAAGGAAGATTGGAGGATATTCCGACAACTCGCGTTGCATTCCTGCGGCCAGCACTTCCTGATGGTGGTCCATGTAGTTGCGAACCGCGCAAACAATCTTTTCCGGTTTCGGGATGACCGGCAGAAAGACGATCTCACTCAGCTGGGCATCGATGGGACAGCCCTCAACATGCTCAGCCGCGTCGCGGTACCCGCCACAGGCGATGTAGTCCTGCAACGTCTGCACATCGGTTCGCCAGTTCGACAAGTCCACCACCCCATCGCCGACGACAGCGCCCCAGGCTTCCCGACTTCCCACGCGATAGGACAAAAGCTTCATGTTTATCTCCGAATCAACTAGCGCAGATCAAAAACGTCCACCGCAAACTATATCGTCAAAAGCCATTTTTGTGCATAAAATTTTACCTTAGGCAGACACCGTGGAGAAGCCAAAAAGCGCAGCTCGATCCGCCCGCCTTTTGTAAGCGTTCCCAATGTCATCCGACTGCCCCACGTCGAGTCGCTCGACCTCTTCAGCGCTCAGCAGAACGACTAGCCTGTGGATTCGGTGCCATACAACTCCAACCCCGTTGCGATGTCATAGCGCGAGCTTTGAATACTGCGAAGCATCCAACAGGCATGCCACAAGTCACTCACACCACCCACTCCCGAACTGAGCGCGATTCAAGGGGAGCGTGCCGGTCGCGTCGTAGGGCCAGACGTGCGGCTAGCATCCAGGAGGCGGCCGGAAACCATACGCATAGTCCGAGCGAGCCGGCCATCGCTCTTAGCCAGGCGCTGCCAATTGCGCACGAGGTTCGCATTGAGGCAGTAGGTCGCCGCCAACGTTGTGGCCCGTCGCTTCAAGCCCGCGCGCCCAAATGAGGCTTGGGCCAGCGACATCACCTCTATCGGCACGCGCAGCGGTACCAGCCGCTGGCTAAAGGCAAGTTCAACTCGGAGGAGGGCTCGCTGGACGTGTCATTGGTGCCGGTGCACTGAAGCTGACCTTCAAGCTCTATGGCGTGGGCGGGCCTTACTTTGGCCTTTCGGCCGCGGGCGCGGCCAATGGCACCTTCGAGAAGAACGGTGCGCCTGGCGAGGAAGGCGTTCGGGCTTCGATAGACGGGAAGTTGAAAGGCTCGCTGGGCGTGGGTGGCGGACTGGACTTCTTGAAGAAGATGTTTTCAGATCTGGCGGGTGATTTCGAGCTGGTGAACTATGACTTCGACATCTTCACGATGCCCGTTTGGAACGACTTCTTTCCGTTCCAGGGCGACGGCAGCATCCTCGTGCGCGACAACGGCAATGTGGCCGACGACATCTTCGAGGTGGCCGTGGACGGTGTGGTGCTTGGACGCACCAGCAAGGGTGGCAGTGGACAGTTCCGTGTATCCAGCTTGAGACCGGGAGCCCATACGCTGCGCTTGCTCACGGTGGAAGACGACTCCCCGCCCGGCACCTGGGAAGTGAGCCTTGCCAATGGGCTGACCTTCGATGACGGAAGCAGCCTGAAGTCAGGCGGCCTGACTCTGGGGCAATTTCAGACGCTGGGCTTACTTGTGCCGCAGCCCTGAACGGGCGAGCCGGCAGGCGCACGATATGGTGATATGCCAGATCTCGGCCAGGGGGGGCCGTGCATGTGAAACGAGCTCACAGACGGCCTCTTCAGTCCAGGAATCAACTGCTCAAGCGCTGCCGCTGAAAATTGCAGCCATGCTGCATTGAACTTGCAAACGGCAATCCATGCGCGTACAAGTCCTTCAAGTTCGGTAAGAGCGCCAGGGCCCCAGTCTGGTCGGCCAAGTGCCTGATCGCACATGGCGGTCAAACGCCGACTCAGTAGCTACGCGAACGATCGGTGGCACACCGCAAGGGCCCAACCGCGGTGGGCCTGAGCGGACAGGGGCGTCGCGCAAAGCGGCCCTGCTCGCCAAAGCCGAAATCAGTGGTCATCGCAACTCGGTAGCACCGTGCGAGGTCCGCGCAACAAGGCTTGGGCGTAGCCGCCATCCCGCTTAACGACATGGGCCGTTCCCTGCGCGCCAAGCTTGCCTACGGATGCATCTTTTCTGCTTAAGCAATCTTGGCGTGGGCCAAGGCTCGCCATCGACTTTCCCCACTTTTCCCCCACCACGACGAAAAACGCCACCCGAAGGTGGCGTAAGTCGTTGATTTACTGGGTAAATCCTGGTGGGCGGTGCAGGGTTCGAACCTGCGACCCCTGCCGTGTGAAGGCAGTGCTCTACCGCTGAGCTAACCGCCCGAAAACTGAGGGCACCTTGGTCAAAATCAGCAGCGATTTGCTTGATTTTTTGAAGGATCTTTTGTTCCCGGGAAGCCTCGCATTATGCCATGACTTTTCGCCAGATCGCAAGCCCCCCGGCGGATTTGTCGAGTTCCTTCAGTACCGTCTCGTGGAGCAGCAGTTCGGCCTCGTCGGCGTCCAGCACCGGCAGCATGAAGCCTGAAAGGTCGATCTGCGCCACGGCCAGGCCGGGACCGCTGCCGCTGTCGGCGGAGTCGATCATCAGCGTGTTCTGGCCACGCGTGAGGCGGATGTAGACCTCGGCCAGCAGGCCCGCGTCCAGCAGCGCGCCGTGCAGCGTGCGGTTGGAGTTGTCGACCTCCAGGCGTTTGCACAGGGCGTCCAGCGAGTTGCTCTTGCCGGGGAACATCTCGCGTGCCATGAACAGCGAGTCGGTGATGCGGCCGACATGCTCGGCAAAACGTGGGCGGCCGATGCGGCGCAGTTCTTCGTCCAGGAAGCCGACGTCGAAGCTGGCGTTGTGGATGATGATTTCGGCGCCGCCGACGAAGTCCATCAGGTCATCGGCCACGGCGGCAAAGACTGGCTTGTCGGCCAGGAATTCGTCGGTCAGGCCGTGGATGCGGATCGCGTCTTCGCTGCCCTTGCGCTCGGGGTTCAGGTAGAAGTGGCGGTGCTCGCCGGTGAGGCGGCGGCCGACCATTTCGACACAGCCGACTTCGACGATGCGGTCACCGGTCTCGGGCGACAGGCCGGTGGTTTCTGTGTCCAGGAAGATCTGGCGCATGCGGGTTCTCTCGCTCTTTGGTTCGCGCAGCTCAGCCGAGTTCGGCCAGCCGCTTCTTGATGTCTTCAACGTTCTGCGGGTTCGGGTTCACCGAGCCCAGGTAGCGCTTGTACGCTGCCTTGGCCTGCGTGGTGTCGCCCTTGCCCTGCAGTGCCACGCCAACGCGGTAGTCGATCGGGAAATTCTCATGGCCAGGCAGTGACTCGGCCAGCTTCAGCTCAGCCAGCGCCGCATCCCACTGCTGCAACTCGGACAGGGCCCGCGCCAGGCTGTAGTGCGGGCCAGGTTGCGCGGGCCGTTCGTGCACCATGCGCTCGAACAGCTCGCGCGCCTTGGCCGCCTGCCTGTCCTGCAGCAGGGCCAGCCCCAGCGCATTCCACTGCCCTCGCAGCTCAACCGCCAGCTCCAGGTCATTGCCGGGCTGCACCGAGGCGAGCAGGCGCTCGGCATCGGCCAGCTTGGTCCGGTACAGCTGCACCATGGCGGTCAACAGCTTGCCGTATTCGACGGCCCTTGCGCTCTCGGCCTGCGCGATCTCGCTGGCCTTGGCGACGCTGCCGCCAACAAAGCCGGGCACCATCAGGTAGTACTGCACCAGCCCGGCGCGGGCCGGCGCGAAGGCCGGGTCCAGTTCCAGCGCCTTGGCGAATTCGTCGCGCACCTTGCCGACGCCAAACGCGGCCTTCATGATGCCCTGGGCCAGGATGTTGATGGCCGTGACCGCGCCCACGCCGTAGTGGCAGGCTGCGACCTGCGGCGTCTTCTGCACGCAGGCCTCGAACTTCGCCAGAGCGGCATCGCGGCGCGCGGCGGCGTCGGGCACATTGCGGCCGACCACGCTCTCCAGGTAGGCCAGCCAGGCCGGGCCGTCATCCGGGTGCGCCGCCAGGCGCGTTGTGGCGGCCTGCTCCAGCTCGACCAGCTTGTGCGCGTCGGCCAGGGCCTGGAGTTGCGGGTCGCGCAGGCCTTCGGCGCGCGCGCCTTGCGTGGCCAGCAGCGTGGCCAACGCCAGTGCGGCCGGCCAGCGCATCAGGCGTTCGCCGCCGCTGGCAGCGGCTGCTTGCGGCTCCAGGCAAACAGCAGTGCGCCGCCAATGATCATCGGCAGGCACAGCCACTGGCCCATGCTCATGTTCAGCGCCAACAGGCCGAGGAAGCTGTCCGGCTCGCGGAAGTATTCGGCAATGAAGCGGAACAGGCCGTAGCCGACCAGGAAGGCGGCAGACACCTCGGCTCGGCGGCGCGGCCTGCTGCCGAACCACCACAGCAGCCCGAACAGCAACATGCCTTCCAGCAGGAACTGGTAGACCTGCGACGGATGCCGGGGAGTGAGGCTGCCGGACTGCGGGAAGATCATCGCCCAGGGCAGCGACGGATCGGCCTCGCGGCCCCAAAGCTCCCCGTTGATGAAGTTGCCGACGCGGCCGCTGGCAAGGCCGGTCGGCACGCAGGGCGCGATCAGGTCGGTCACGTCCCAGAACGAACGGCGGCGCAGCAAAGCGAAGACGAACATCGCGGCGATCACGCCCAGCAGCCCGCCATGGAAGGACATGCCGCCCTTCCAGACCGCGAACACCTCCAGCGGGTGCTGCAGGTAGTACATCGGCTTGTAGAACAGCGTGTAGCCTATGCGGCCGCCCAGCACCACGCCGACCACGCCGAAGAACAGCAAGTCCTCCACGTCCCGCCGCGTCCAGCCGGCGTTGGCGAACCAGGGTTTTTTCACGCGCCGCGCGCCCAGGTACAGGAACAGCGCGAAGGCGACCAGGTAGGTGATGCCGTACCAGTGGATCTGGACGGGCACGCCAAATCGCGTGAGGTCCAGCGCGATGGGGTTGAACTGAGGGTGCATCAAAGGCATGGGGCGGGATGATAAGGCGGCCCGCTGTCACCCTGCCTTGCCAGGGCTACACTGAGGCTTCTGGACCAACGCCCTTCCGCCATGGCCTCCGACCTGAACCGCCGCTCCAAGCACATCACCGAGGGCGTTGCGCGGGCGCCCAACCGCTCCATGTACTACGGCATGGGCTATCAGGAGACCGACTTCGGCAAGCCGATGATCGGCGTGGCCAACGGGCACTCCACCATCACGCCCTGCAACTCGGGCCTGCAGAAGCTGGCGGACGCGGCCGTCATCGGCCTGAAGGAAGCCGGCGCCAACCCTCAGATCTTCGGCACGCCGACCATCTCCGACGGCATGGCCATGGGCACCGAAGGCATGAAATACAGCCTGGTCTCGCGCGAGGTGATTGCCGACTGCGTGGAGACCTGCGTCGGCGGCCAGTGGATGGACGGCGTGATCGTCATTGGCGGCTGCGACAAGAACATGCCGGGCGGCATGATGGGCATGCTGCGCGCCAACGTGCCGGCCATCTACGTCTACGGCGGCACCATCCTGCCGGGCCGCTACAAGGGCCAGGACCTGAACATCGTCTCGGTCTTCGAGGCGGTTGGCCAGTTCTCCGCCGGCAACATGAGCGAGGAGGACTTCTGCGAGATCGAGCGCCGCGCCATTCCCGGCACCGGCTCCTGCGGCGGCATGTACACCGCCAACACCATGAGCTCGTCCTTCGAAGCGCTGGGCATGAGCCTGCCGTATTCGTCGACCATGGCCAATGTGGAGGACGAGATCGTCGCCAGCGTGAAGCGCTGCGCGGCGGTGTTGGTGGAGGCGGTCAAGCAGGACCTGAAGCCGCGCGACATCGTCACGCGCAAATCCATCGAAAACGCCGTGGCCGTCATCATGGCCACCGGCGGCTCGACGAATGCGGTGCTGCACTTCCTGGCCATCGCGCATGCGGCCGAGGTCGAATGGACCATCGACGACTTCGAGCGCATGCGCCGCAAGGTGCCGGTGCTGTGCGACCTGAAGCCCAGCGGCCAGTTCCTGGCGATTGACCTGCACCGCGCCGGCGGCATACCGCAGGTCATGAAGACGCTGCTGGCCGCGGGCCTGCTGCACGGCGACTGCATGACCATCACCGGCAAGACCGTGGCCGAGAACCTGGCCGACCTGCCGGACCAGCCGCGCGCCGACCAGCAGGTGATCCGCCCGATCGCCAACCCGATGTATGAAGAAGGCCACCTGGCGATCCTCAAGGGCAACCTGAGCCCGGAAGGCTGCGTGGCCAAGATCACAGGGCTGAAGAACCCGGTCATCACCGGCCCGGCGCGGGTGTTCGACGATGAGCAGTCCGCCCTGGCCGCCATCATGGCCAAGCAGATCCAGGCCGGCGACGTGATGGTGCTGCGCTACCTGGGCCCCAAGGGCGGCCCGGGCATGCCGGAGATGCTGGCGCCCACCGGCGCGCTGATCGGCCAGGGCCTGGGTGAATCGGTTGGCCTGATCACCGACGGTCGCTTCTCCGGCGGCACCTGGGGCATGGTGGTGGGCCATGTGGCGCCGGAAGCCTTTGATGGCGGCACGATTGCGCTGGTGCAGGAAGGCGACTCGATCACGATAGACGCGCACCAGCTGAAGCTGCAGCTGAATGTGGCTGACAGTGAAATCACCCGCCGCAAGGCCGCGTGGGTGAAGCCCAGGCCACGCTACACGCGCGGCGTGCTGGCCAAGTTCGCCTTCAACGCATCCAGTGCCAGCGCCGGCGCAGTGCTGGACCGCTTCGACTAGGCAGGTGCCCGCCCACCCAGCGAAAAACTGCCGCCCGGAGAGCCCGTGCGGCAGCTCGTTGTTTTGGGAAGACGGTTCAGCGCTTGCGGTTGCGATTGCCGCCACGCAAATGGTCCAGGCCCATGTTGGCAATGTTGCGCCGCCGCCGCTCGGCCTTGCGCTCCTCGTCTTTTTCCATTTCGCGCTTGCGCGTCAGGCCACTGGCATCGGCATAGGCCCACCAGGCCAGCGCCAGCACAAAAGGCAAGGCAATCCACCACCAGTCCAGGTGACCCACGAAGCCCCAATCCAGCAGCCAAAGTGCCAGCAGCACCACCCCGATGATGATGAACGCCATGTGCGATTTCCCGGTTGCCGCGCCGCTCGAACGCAAACCCTGCGTCGCAGCCGTCCCTACAATGTTCTGGGCACGAATGTAATTCACACAGCCCTCATTTCCTCACTCACGGAAAGATGCCGATGAAAGCGATGATCACACTACTGGCCCTGGTGGCCGCCTCGCCAGCCTTTGCACAAGCCGAGTTGGCCGCCAAGAAGAACTGTCTGGCCTGCCATGCCGTCGATAAAAAGATCGTCGGCCCGGCCTACAAGGACGTGGCGGCCAAATATGCCGGCCAGAAGGACGCGGTGGCCAAGCTAGCCGAGAAGATCCAGAAGGGTGGCTCCGGCGTGTGGGGCCCCGTGCCAATGCCAGCCAACGCCGTCACGCCAGACGAAGCCAAGCAACTCGCGACCTGGGTGATGTCGCAGAAGTGACGCCGCGGCAGCCGCCGCACACTCACCCGCCCAAGGCCGCACCCGCGGCCTTTTTGCTGCCCGCAACTTTCTCCTGGGCGGTTCACCCCGTTCCTCGCGCTGCGCCGTAGAAGCTGGTATCAAGACCTCAGGATGCCACCATGACCCGGCTCAACCAGCTTGCACTCGCCGCCATCAGCGCCATCGCCTTCGCTGCACAGGCGCAAGCCCCCGCTCCCGCCCTCGCCGGCACGGAACAACGCAGCACGCTGGCCGACCAGCAGGCGATTGCGCTGACCATCTACAACGACGACCTGGCGCTGGTGAAGGACAGCCGCCAGCTCGCGCTGCCGCGCGGCGTGAGCCGGCTGGCGCTGCGCGATGTCAGCGCCCGCATGCGGCCCGAGACGGCGCAGCTGCGCAGCCTGTCGCAGCCCGGTGCCTTGAGCGTGCTGGAGCAGAACTTCGACTTCGACCTGCTCACGCCGGCCAAGCTGCTGGAGAAGTCGGTTGGCAAGACGGTGCGGGTCATCAGGACGCATCCGCAGACCGGCGCCGAGACCGTGGAGACCGCCGAGGTGCTGAGCGCGAACCAGGGCGTGGTGCTGAAGATCGGCGACCGCATCGAGACCGGCATGCCGGGCCGGCTGGTGTTCGACGGCGTGCCGGCCACGCTGCGCGACCGGCCCACGCTGGTCACAGAACTGGACAACCAGCTGGCCGGCCCACAGGCCACCGAGCTGTCCTACCTGACCGGCGGGCTGTCCTGGCACGCCGACTACGTGGCCGAGCTGAGCGCCGATGACCGCACGCTGGACCTGAACGGCTGGATCACGCTGACCAACCAGAGCGGCACGGCCTATCCGAACGCCGCCGTGCAACTGGTTGCCGGTGACGTGAACCGGGTGAAGGAGCAGATGGACATGCGCATGGCGCGCGGCCGGGTCGTGATGGCCGAGGCTGCCGCCCCTGCCGCACCAAAGGTGGCGCAGGAGGCCTTGTTCGAATACCACCTCTACACGCTGGGCCGCGCCACCACGCTGGCTGAGAACCAAACCAAGCAGGTCGCGCTTATGAACGCCAGCGGCGTGCCGGCGACCAAGGAGCTGCTGTTCAGCGGCAGCGACCACTACTACCACGACAGCGTGGGCGAACTGGGCCGCAAGCTCAAGGCACAGGTCTTCGTGGCCTTCACCAACCGCGAGGCCGAGCACCTCGGCCAGCCGCTGCCCAAGGGCGTGGTGCGGGTCTACAAGCGCGACAGCGCCGGCCTTGCGCAATTCGTCGGCGAAGACCGCATTGACCACACGCCGAAAAACGAGACGCTGCGGCTGCACCTGGGCGAGGCCTTCGACGTGACGGCCGACAAGAAGCAGACCGACTTCAAGCGCCGCGAGCCGACCAACCAGGCCAGCTATGTGGCCGAAAGCGCCTACGAGATCGTGCTGAAGAACGCCAAGCCCGAACCGGTGACGGTCACGGTGCGCGAGCCGGTGCCAGGCGACTGGAAGATGCTGGAGAGCTCCCAGCCATACGAGAAGGTGGCGGCCGGCACGGCGCAGTGGCGCATCAAGCTGCCGGCCGAGGGCTCGGTGACGCTGAAATACCGGGTGCTGACGCGGTTCTGAAAAGGGGGCGCCAGGCGGCATGCCGCGTGCCCCTGTGGCGGCATCGGCGTCGCCTTTCGCGCTTCGCCTGCTGCCACCTCAGGAGCCCGTTGCCGATGCGCCCGGTCCATGTTGCCGCTGTTCAAGCTCTCGCAGCGGGTTCTTCGTGACACGCCGCTGGGAAATCGACGCCTTGCGCGGGCTGATGCTGGTGCTGATGACGCTCACGCACCTGCCCACGCGCTTCTCGGACCCGACCGGCCAGCCGTTCGGCTTCGTGTCGGCGGCCGAAGGTTTCGTGATGCTGTCCGGCTACATGGCCGGCATGGTTTACACACGCAAGGCGCGTCAGAAAGGCGACGCCGTGATTCCCGGCGCTTTCCTGCGGCGGGCGCTGAAGATCTACCTGTGCCAGGCCGGCCTGCTGTTGTTCCTGTTCACGCTGATCGCCATCGTGGGCCTGATGGCGCGGCAGGAAGCCGTGACCAACCTGCTGTCCTTCTACCTGGCGCACCCGCTGCAGGCCTTTGTCAGCGGCATGCTGCTGGTCTACAACCCGCCGCTGCTGGACATCCTGCCCATGTACATCCTGCTGATGCTGGTCAGCCCTCTGGTGCTGCTGCACGGCTTGCACCGCGGCTGGGGCGGCGTGCTGGGTTTGAGCCTGCTGCTGTGGCTGGCGGCGCAGTTCGACCTGCCGCACCTGCTCTACGACCGCATGGCCGAGGCCAGCAGCCTGCAGTGGATGCCGTTTGCCGAACTGGGCTCGTTCAAGCTCTTCGCCTGGCAGTTCCTGTGGGTGCTGGGCCTGTGGATGGGCGCCAGCGGCGCCGACGACGGCCCGACGCCGGGTTGGGACTTTCCGCGCTGGATGGTCAACACAACACTCGCCGTTGCGACGGTGATGCTGATCTGGCGCCATGCGGTCGGCCAGGTGCCGTTCAGCGAACCCAGCGCCTTCAACCTGCTGTTCGACAAGTGGCAACTGGGCCCCATGCGCTTGATCAACTTCTGCGCGCTGCTGGTGCTGGTGATGCACTTCGGGCCCTGGCTGAAGACCCGGCTGCCGCGTGTGACAGCGCTTGAAACCCTGGGCAAGGCCTCGCTGCCGGTCTTCTGCATGCACCTGCTGCTGGCCCTGGTGGCGCTGACCATCTTCGGCTCGTCCACGCCGGAACGGCCGGTGTGGATCGACGTTGTGATCCTGTCCGCCACGCTGGGCGTGTTGTACGGCGTGGCCTGGGGCAGCCTGCGCATTGATGCCCGGGCGGCCGAAGCGCGCAAGAAGCTGGCGGCCCGGCGGCAGATGCGCCGCGGGCCGCATGCCCCGGCCGCGTGAAGCGGGCTCAGCGAGCGGCGGTCTGCACCGCTTGCGGCGCCTGGCGCGGCAGCAGGTGGGACGCGATCTCCTTGCGCCACAGCGCATAACCCTGCTCGTTCATGTGCAGCCGGTCTTCCAGGAACAGCTCCGGGCGCGGCTGGCCCTGGCTGTCCAGCATCTTCGAATAGATGTCGATGAAATCCAGGTTGGCGGTCTTGTCGGCGTAGGCTGCGATCAAGGCATTGGTGTCGTGGATGGACGGCATCAACGAGGCGCGCAAGGGGCTGGGCTTGATCGACAGGTAGGCGATGCGGGTGTCCGGCAACGCTGCCTTCACGCCTTCGACAAGCGTCTGGAAGCTTTTCAGCACGTCCTGCGGCGTCGCGCCTTCGGCCAGGTCGTTGTCGCCGGCATAGACCACCACCAGCCGCGGCTGGTAGGGCAGCACCAGCCGGTCCAGGTAGCGGGCCACGTCCGACAGGCGCGAGCCGCCGAAGCCGCGCTTGATGACGCTGGGCTGCTGGTCGAACTGGGTCTCGAGATTGCCCCACAGCCGGATCGACGAGCTGCCGACGAACAGCACGCCGCCAGGCTGGGGCGCCGCGGTGCGGTCCGCCGCGGCAAAGGCGTCCAGGCTTTCGCGCCAGCGGGCGTCGATTTCGGACCTGGCGGAGTTGGGCGACCGCAGCGGGGTTGTCAGCGACTGGGCACGGGCGGCGCCCAGCGCCGCCATGCTGAGGCCAGCCACGGTCGCGGCCGTTCGCAAGGACTTTCTCATGTGATCACTCCTGCGTGACAAAGCAGTCAGGTGCAGGCGGCACGGCGAAGTTCCGGCCCCAAGGGATTTCAAGACGTAACAGGAACGCCCGGACAGCAAAAAGGGCGGCACTGCGCCGCCCTTTCACCGTTCCTTAGCGCCTTAGTTGACCTGGGAGAGCTGGTCGAGGATGGCAGGGTTCTCCAGCGTCGAGATGTCCTGCGTGATGGCCTCGCCCTTGGCCACCTGCCGCAGCAGCCGCCGCATGATCTTGCCCGAGCGGGTCTTGGGCAGGTTGTCGCCGAAGCGGATGTCCTTGGGCTTGGCGATGGGGCCGATTTCCTTGCCCACGTGGTCGCGCAACTGCTTGGCAATCGCCTTGGCTTCTTCGCCGGTGGGGCGCGGGCGCTTGAGCACCACGAAGGCGCAGATGGCTTCGCCCGTCGTGTCGTCCGGCCGGCCCACCACGGCCGCTTCGGCCACCAGCTCGGTGCAGCTGACCAGCGCCGACTCGATCTCCATCGTGCCCATGCGGTGGCCGGAGACGTTCAGCACGTCGTCGATGCGGCCGGTGATGGTGAAGTAGCCGGTCTTGGCGTCGCGGATCGCGCCGTCGCCCGCCAGGTAGTACTTGCCCTGGAAATCGGCCGGGTAGTAGCTCTTCTTGTAGCGCTCCGGGTCGCCCCAGATGGTCCGGATCATGCTCGGCCAGGGCTTCTTGACGACCAGGATGCCGCCTTGCCCGTTGGGCACGTCCTTGCCGGTTTCGTCGACGATGGCCGCGGCGATGCCGGGGAACGGCAGCGTGCAGGAGCCAGGCACCATCGGCGTGGCGCCCGGCAGCGGCGTGATCATGTGGCCACCGGTTTCGGTCTGCCAGAAGGTGTCGACGATGGGGCAGCGGCTGCCGCCCACGTGCTGGTAGTACCACTCCCAGGCCGCAGGGTTGATGGGCTCGCCAACCGAGCCGAGGATGCGCAGGCTGCTCAGGTCGTAGCTCTTCGGATGCACCTCGTCCTTGGCCTCTGCCGCCTTGATCAGCGAGCGGATGGCCGTGGGCGCGGTGTAGAAGATCGTGACCTTGTGGTCCTGGATCATCTTCCAGAAGCGGCCGGCGTCCGGGTAGGTGGGCACGCCTTCGAAGACGATCTCGGTGCCGCCCAGTGCCAACGGACCATAGGTGATGTAGGTGTGGCCGGTGACCCAGCCGATGTCGGCGGTGCACCAGAAGATGTCGTCGGCCTTCAGGTCGAAGGTCCACTTGGTGGTGAGTGCCGCGTGCAGCAGGTAGCCGCCGGTGCTGTGCTGCACGCCCTTGGGCTTGCCGGTGGAGCCGGAGGTATAGAGCAGGAACAAGGGGTGCTCGGCCTCAACCCATTCCGGCTCGCAGGTCTCGGGCTGGTCCTTCATCAGCTCGGCCAGCCACAGGTCGCGGCCTTCGGTCATGCTGACCTGGGCGCCCGCGCGGTTGACCACCAGAACCTTGCTCACCGAGTCGCAGCCGCCCAGCGTCAGCGCCTCGTCAACGATGGCCTTCAGCGGCAGCTGTTTGCCGCCGCGCACCTGGCAGTCGGCCGTGATGACGGCCTTGGCGCCGGTGTCTTCGATGCGGTCGCGCAAGGAGTGGGCCGAGAAGCCGCCGAACACCACCGAGTGGGTCGCGCCAATGCGGGCGCAGGCCTGCATCGCGGCCACGCCGTCGACCGACATCGAGATGTAGATGATGACCCGGTCGCCCTTGCCGATGCCGATGGCCTTCAGCGCATTGGCCATCCGGCAGGTCTTGGCCAGCAGCTGCGCGTAGCTGGTGTGGGTGACCTCGCCGCCGTCGGCCTCGAAGATCAGCGCAGTCTTGTCGCCCAGGCCGCGCTCGATGTTGCGGTCCAGGCAGTTGTAGGAGGCGTTGAGCAGCCCGTCCTCGAACCACTTGAAGAACGGCGCGTCGGCCTCGTTCAGCACCTTGGTGAAGGGCTTCTTCCAGCTGAGCAGCTCGCGCGCCTGGCGGGCCCAGAAGGCTTCGTGGTCCGCTTCGGCTTCGGCGCACAAGGCGTCGTAGGCGGCCATGCCGGACACATGGGCCTGGGCCACCAGTTCGGCGGGCGGCGCGTAAATCTTGAGGTCTTCACTCATGTCGTCTGTCTCCTCGGTCTTGATTGCCTGCACGGGCCTGCCTGCCGATGGGCTTTGCCCGTTTGGCCTGCACTGTGGTCCGCTCGTCTGACGAAGGGCTTACTGGATCACACCCATAGAATTCCCGGCATCGGCCAGCCCTCCGGGCCTGCCCCCATCCCTGACGCCCTCGCACCTCATGACGCCAACACCCAATCCTCCGCCCCGCCCGCGCCTGGGCGTGCTGCCAGCCGTGATCTTTGCCAGCCGCTGGCTGCAATTGCCGCTGTACCTCGGGCTGATCCTGGCACAGGCGGTATACGTGTTCCATTTCTGGGTCGAGCTGGTGCACCTGATCCAGGCAGCGCTGGGGGACTCGCATGCGCTGGAGATCCTGGTCAAAAGTGTGGGCTACGGCCATGCAGACGCGCCGCCCAGCGGGCTGAACGAGACCATCATCATGCTCGTGGTGCTGGGACTGATCGACGTGGTGATGATTTCGAACCTGCTGATCATGGTGATCGTCGGGGGCTACGAGACCTTTGTCTCACGCATGAACCTCGAAGGCCATCCAGACCAGCCCGAATGGTTGAGCCATGTCAATGCTTCCGTACTGAAAGTCAAGCTCGGCACCGCCATCATCGGCATTTCGTCCATCCACCTGCTGAAGACCTTCATCAGTGCCGAAAACTACAGCGAGAAGACCCTGATCGCGCAGACCGTGATCCACCTGGCCTTCCTGCTGTCGGCCATTGCCATAGCGGCGTCTGACCGCATCCTGTACGCCAGCAAGAACCCCGACCCGCATTGAGCCGCCCCCTTCAGCGTCGGGGCGTGCATGAAAACGCCGGGCCGCCCCAAGTTTTCATGACCCCCTCGGGGGGCGGGCCGGGCGCAGGCCGGTCCTGGGGGTACTCAGCACCCAAGCCCCGAGGGCCGCGGCAATGATGGAGCCGCCCAGCACGCCCAGCTTCAGCTCGGTTTCCAGCAGCGGGTTGCCCTCGAAGGCCAGCCCGCCGATGAACAGGCTCATCGTGAAGCCGATGCCGCACAGCAGCGACACGCCCAGCACCTGGCGCCAGGCGGCCCCTGCCGGCAGAGCGGCCCAGCCGGCGCGCACCAGCAGCCAGACGGTGCCGAACACGCCCACCGCCTTGCCCAGCACCAGCCCGGCGGCAATGCCAAGCGTGACGGGCGCCAGCAGCACCGAAGCCGAAGCGTCCAGCAGGCTCACGCCGGCATTCGTGAACGCGAACACCGGCAGCACCAGGAAGGCCACCCAGGGATGCAGCGCATGTTCGGCGTCTTCCAGCGGCGAGCCGCCGTCCGGCCGCCGCACGGGGACCGCCAGCGCGGTGGCCACACCCGCGAGCGTGGCGTGCACGCCGGACTTCAGCACGAAGACCCACAGCACCAGTCCCAGCACGACATAGACGCCCACATTCGTCACCCTGGCCCGGTTCAGTCCCCACAGCCCGACCAGGCAGGCCCCGGCGCCCAGCAGCATGCCCATTGACAGCTGGCTGGTGTAGAAAACCGCGATCACGCCAATCGCGCCCAGGTCGTCGATGATCGCGACCGCCGTCAGGAACACCTTCAGCGAGGCCGGCACCCGCGAGCCCAGCAGCGTGACGATGCCGATGGCAAAGGCGATGTCCGTCGCCGAAGGAATGGCCCAGCCACGCAGTGCGACCGGGTCGGCATGGTTGATGGCCGAGTAGATGAGCGCCGGCACTGCCATGCCGCCCAGCGCCGCGGCCGCCGGCAGGATGGCCTGGCTGCGCGAGGCCAGTTCGCCTTCGACGAACTCGCGCTTGATCTCCAGCCCGACCAGGAAGAAGAACACCGCCATCCACAGGTCATTGACCCAGACGACCAGCGGCTTGGCCAGCACCAGCCAGTCGCCGGCAATGCGGACCTCGCCCGGCAGCTTCAGCAAAGCGGCGTAACTGGCGCCCAGAGGGGAGTTGCTGACGACCAAGGCCAACACCGCGGCGACCGCCAACACGATGCCACCTGCGGATTCGTGGGCGAAGAAACGACGCAGTGCTGGGGTCATTGGTGGGCTCCCTTCAGTAAAATCCCGGATGCATTCTGCCGCCTCACGGCAGACCTCCGCCCGCAAGAAAGCCAAGCATGACCACCATCCGCCAGGCCGATCTGATCGAGTCCGTCGCCAGCGCGCTGCAGTACATCAGCTACTACCACCCGGCCGACTACATCGCCCACCTCGCCCGCGCCTATGAGCGCGAAGAAAGCGCGGCCGCCAAGGACGCGATCGCCCAGATCCTGACCAACTCGCGCATGTGCGCCGAGGGCAAGCGCCCGATCTGCCAGGACACCGGCATCGTCAACGTATTCCTGAAGATCGGCATGGACGTGAAGTGGGAAGGCTTTGGCAAGGGCTCGGTCACCGACGCGGTGAACCAGGGCGTGCGCCAGGGCTACCTGAACCCGGACAACGTGCTGCGTGCCTCGGTGCTGGCCGACCCGATCTTCGAGCGCAAGAACACCAAGGACAACACGCCTGCCGTGGTGCACATGGAGCTGGTGCCTGGCGACAAGGTCGACGTGATCGTCGCCGCCAAGGGCGGCGGCAGCGAGAACAAGTCCAAGATGTACATGCTCAACCCCAGCGACAGCATCGTCGACTGGGTGCTGAAGACCGTCCCGACCATGGGCGCCGGCTGGTGCCCGCCGGGCATGCTGGGCATTGGCGTGGGCGGCACGGCCGAGAAGGCCGTGATGCTGGCCAAGGAAGTGTTGATGGAAGACATCGACATGTACGAACTGCTGGACCGCGGCCCGCAGAACAAGCTCGAAGAGCTGCGCATCGAGCTGTACGAGAAGGTCAACGCGTTGGGCATTGGCGCGCAAGGCCTGGGCGGCCTGACGACCGTGCTGGACGTGAAGATCAAGACCTTCCCGACGCACGCCGCCAGCAAGCCGATCGCGATGATCCCGAACTGCGCTGCCACCCGCCACGCGCACTTTGTACTGGATGGCTCCGGCGCCGTGCACCTGGACCCGCCCAGCCTGGACCTGTGGCCCGACGTGACCTGGGCGCCGGACTACAACAAGAGCAAGCGCGTGGACCTGAACACGCTGACGCCGGCAGAAGTCGCGAGCTGGAAGATCGGCCAGACGCTGCTGCTCAACGGCAAGATGCTGACCGGCCGCGACGCCGCGCACAAGCGCATCAAGGACATGCTGGCCAAGGGTGAAGCCCTGCCGGTGGACTTCGCCAACCGCGTCATCTACTACGTCGGCCCGGTGGACCCTGTGCGCGACGAAGTGGTCGGCCCGGCCGGCCCGACCACCGCCACCCGCATGGACTCGTTCACCGAGATGATGCTGGCCCAGACCGGCCTGATCTCGATGATCGGCAAGTCCGAGCGCGGCCCGGTCGCCATCGAAGCCATCAAGAAGCACAAGAGCGCCTACCTGATGGCCGTGGGCGGCAGCGCCTACCTGGTGTCCAAGGCCATCAAGGCCGCCAAGGTCGTCGGCTTCGCCGACCTGGGCATGGAAGCCATCTACGAGTTCGACGTGGTGGACATGCCAGTGACCGTGGCCGTCGATTCGACGGGCACCAGCGCCCACATCGAGGGCCCGAAGACCTGGCAAGCCAAGATCGGCAAGATCCCAGTGGTGGAGGCTTGAGCAAGTAGAAATGCAATTCAGCCCGCCAGAACCGCAGCTGGCGGCGCTGGATTGCGTTTTGTCTCAAGGGGTGGCCGTGGGGGCCCGTGTTGGGATAGGCTAGGCGCCCTGTCATTCCCCAGGGAAAGAACGCCTTGAGCAACACCCCGAGTTCGCTGCCCACGACGCTGGCGACCACCTCGTTGTCACCGCTTTCGCCGCTGCCCGGCAGCAGCAACTTTGCGCTGGTCGGCATTCCGGCCGACTTCCCCGTTGCCTTGAACGACGAGCAGCGCAACGCCATCGGCGCGCAGATCGCCAGCGTCAGCCTGGCGCAGACGCCGATGCTGGACATCGCCAAGCTGGGCGGCGAAGCCGAGCAGTCGCTGCACCGCACGCTGGGCCAGTTCCTGGACCGCATCGAGAAAGCCGAACAACCGCGCATCTTCAAGCTGGTGGCCGGCCTGAGCGAAGCCGTCGAAAGCGAGAAGCTGGACGCGCTGGCCGACAAAATCCTGAACGCCCAGCCCAGCGCCATGGAGCGCTTCATGGGCATGTTCAACAAGAAATCTTTGAGCAAGGCCATGAGCCGGGCTTACGAAGAGGTGCGGCTGGCCGCGTCCGGTAAGAGCAAGAAGCTCTCGGACCTGATCAAGACCATGGAAGTGGAGCTGCAGCAGGAGCAGCAGCGGCTGGACGGCGAGGTGCGCAACCTCGAACAGCTGAAAAACGCCTACCGCGAGCGCTTCGTCGAGTTCGCCCAGGTGGCGGCCTTCCTGATGGGCTTTGTCAACAAGGCCCGCGCCGAGCTGGGCGAAGCCATCAGCAATGGCGCCGACAGCGGCACCGTGGCCACGCTGCAGGACAAGCTGCAGGCGCTGGAAAGCCGCGCGCTGGCCATCGAGAGCACACTGTCGCGCCTGCCATCCGACCAGATGGTGATCCGCCAACTGCAGAACGCCGGCATCTCCACGCTGCAGGAAACCACGACCACCGCATCCTCGCGCTTTGCCAGCATCAAGATGACGCTGCTGACCATCCACGGCGCGCTGGTCACGCAGGGCGTGCAGCGCCTGGCGGAACAGGGCGCCGCGCTGGACGCCAACCTGCTGGCCGTACGCTCCAAGCTGATGACCGAAGTCGTCGGCAAGGCCGCCACCGCGCCGGGCGACAACCGCCTGGCCCAGGCGCGTCAACTGCAGGCCATCGTGGCCGACACGCGGCAGCTGGTCGGCATCGTCGAGCAGGCACGGGCCAAGAACACGCAGAGCTTCGAGCAGGCCCGGCAGATCTTCGCGCAGGCGCGCCAGGACATGGCGCAGCTTGGCGCGGTGATCCGCCCTGACCTGCCTGCGCAACGCTGAGCGCGCTCGCCCCCTTTTCGTTTTTCGCTCCCTTCCGCAAGGAACCCGCTTCATGTCCAAACTCGTTCTGAACCTGGCCAAGCCCGGCGAGCAAGCGCCCAAGCTGCAGCTCAACCTCAGCAAGGGCGAAGCCTTCACCGCCAAGCTCTCGTGGGACGGCGAGACCGACCTCGACCTGCACGCCATCGTCTGCGTCAATGCCGGCGATGGCGCCAAGGCGCAAAGCCTGGAAGACATCCTGTCGACCTACAACGTGCGCCGCAAGATCGGCGGCCAGGAAGTTGGCGTGCTCGACAAGCAGTCCGACGGTTCGTTCCAGGTGCACGGCGGCGCGCTGCGCCACAGCCCGGACGCACTGGATGGCGCGCTGGATGGCGTGGACGAATGGATACGCGTGGACCCGTCCAAGCTGCCTTCGGTCAGCAGCGGCGTGCTGGAGATTCCGCTGGTCGCGATGATCCACACCCAGGCAGCAGCCAAGCGCTTCGGCCAGGTGCAGAACGCCGAGATCGCCATCGTCAACGCCAGCGGCGCAGAACTGATGCGCGCCAGCCTGTCCAACCAGTTCGGCGACTTCATCGGCGTGCAGATGGGCTCGATCATGATCGAGGCCGGCGGCAAGGCCAACTTCGTCGCGGTCGGTGTCGGCTTCAACGGCGACTTCAACAGCGTGCTGGGCCACTTCTCCTGAAGCACGGCCCGCTCCCCCAGGCTGCATGGCCACCCGCCCGACGGTGATCGGCGGTGCAGCACCGCCGCCCGCCGACAGCGGCGCTCCGCCGGTGCCGACGCGCATCGGCTCGCCTGTGCCTGCCGCGCCGGCGAGCGCGTTGCCGGCCGCTCCTTCGCCCGCCGCCGCAGCGCCCTTGCCCAGCGCCATGCCCACGCGCCTGCCGGCTGCCCCATCATCGCCAGCAGCACCGTCCGCCAGCCCGCCACTCAGCGTCGTCACCACCAAGACCGATGCCACGCCCAGTCGCCTGCCCGGCGTGCCGCGCAAGCCGTTGGCGGTCGACGACGCAACGCTGACCCAGCAGTTTCCGGACGCCCCACCCGCCCTGCTGGCACGCGCCCGGCAGCTGCTGGCTGGCGTCGTGCCAGCGGTGTTCGACCGGCCCGCTGCCGAGCGCTTCGGCCGCGAGACCCAGGCGCGACACGCCGGCCTGGTTGACGAGCTTCTGCAGCTGATGGACCACGAGCCGCTTCGCGCGGCGCCCCGCCACATCGAACGCCTGCTGGCGCTGCTCGAAGACCTGGCCGAGACGCTCGCGCCCTCCACTTCCGCGCTGCCCTGGAGCCGGCGCAAGGCGCCACGCGCACGGCTCGCCGCGCTGCGGCCGGAGATCGACACGCTGCGCGCAGCGCTGGAAGCCGCGGACGGCCCACTGGCCCAGCTGCGCGCGCAGCTGGCCACGAACCAGCAGGCCGCCGCCGAACTGCTCACCGAGCTGCAGGCGCTGGGCCTGGCCACCGAAGCATTGCCTGCCCTGCTCCCCGCGGCACAGCGCGAAACCCTGGCACTGTCGCTGCAGGACCGCCTCGTCTCATTGGCCCGCACCCAGGCCACGCTGCAACAGCACCGCCTGCAAGCCGAGCAGGCCGATCACCAATTGGCGCAACTCGCCAGCCGGCTGCACGACACCGTGCGTGTCAGCCTGCCGGCATGGCTTGCCAGCATGGCCGCGCTGCCCGCCGAACCCGCGCACGACACCGAACGTTTCCTGCTGCAAGAGCGCCTTCAAGCCGTGATCCACGGCCTCAGAAGCTGAGCGCCACCCCCGCAGTGCCGATTGATCCTCCGAAAGAACCGAGCTCACCATGGCCCTGACCCTGAACCTGCAAAAGTCCCAGGCATCGCTGCAGCTGTGCCTGCAAAAGGCCGGCGTCACCAAGCCACCTGTCGTCGACATGGCCTTCCTGCTGGACGTCAGCGGCTCCTTCGAGGACGAGCACCGCGAAGGCATCACCAACGACCTGCTGACCCGGCTGGTCCCTTGGGGCCTGACCTTCGACCCGGACAAGAAGCTCGACGTCATCACCTTCAGCCACACCGCCGCCTCGGTGTTCGAGGTCGGTGCGGTAAAGGCCGACAACTACCAGGGCTACATCGGCCGCGAGATCGTCGCCAAGGTACCCGGCTGGTGCGGCGGCACCGACTACAGCTACGCACTGGAGCAGGCGCTGCGCGGCTTCGGTTGGCTCAAAGGTGCCGAGCCTGGCCTGCTGGGCAAGCTGTTCGGCCGCAAGGCCGAGGTGAAAGAGAAGAAGCGCTCGCTGGTGGTGATGGTCACCGATGGCGAGAACAACGACCACGCGCGCACCCGCCAGGTGCTGCGCGACTCCCAGCAGCGCGGCGACGAGGTCTACTTCCTCTTCCTCGGCATCTCCAACCAACCCGGCCAGTTCGGCTTCCTCGAAGCCATCGGCGACGAGTTCGACAACACCGGCTTCCTCGCCGTCACCAACCTCCGCCGCTTCGTCGGGCAGTCGGACGACGAGCTCAACAGCTCACTGCTGCTGCCGGAACTGCTGACTTGGTTGAAGCGATGAGGCAGACGCGGCGTCCGGCAACGGAAGCTGATGCACCACCCGCTGTGGATAGGGAATCTCCACGCCGAGCTTTTCCAGCGTGCGCCAGAGCTGCAGGTTGACCGCGGAACGCACGCCGCCGGCGCCGTTTTCGGGGTCGGCGATCCAGAAGACGACCGTCAGCTCCAGGCCGTCGGCGGCGAAGTTGGAGAGTTGCACGGCGGGGCCGGGGTCTGACAGCACGCGGGGGACTTCTCGCGTCACGGCTTCGAGTTGCGGCATCAGCGTGTCCAGGTTGGTGCCGTAGGCGACCTGGACCAGCGTGGACATGGCCACCCGCGAGTCGGCCAGCGAGGCGTTTTCGACGCGCTGGGTGATGAGCAATTCGTTGGGCACGATGGCCTCGCGGCCGTTCAGCGCGCGGATCACCGTGTAGCGCGTGGCGATGTCGGTGATGCGGCCTTCGAAGTTGTCGACCTTGACCATGTCACCGATGCGCAGCGAACGCTCGGCGAGGATCACGAAGCCGGAGACGTAGTTGGCCGCGAGCTTCTGCAGGCCGAAACCCAGCCCCACGCCGAGGCCGCCGCCCAGCACCGACAAGGCAGTCAGGTCGATGCCTACAGCCGACAGCGCGACCAGCAGTCCGACGAAGATCAGCAGCGAGCGAACGATGTTGGCAGCGGCCTTGCGCAGCGACAACTGCTCGCCGATGGCGCCGGCCAAGAGCTTGGCCTCGATCGCGGCCGAAACCCACAGCGTGAGCACCAGCACGAAGCCACCGGACAGCAGCCCGTCCAGCAGGTTGCGCACCGAGACTTCGCTGCCGCCCAGCTTCCAGCGGATCTGGTCCAGCTCTTCCAGCAGTTGCGGCAGCACGCCGGTGATCCAGCCCACCACGGCCAGCCAGGCGACCCAGGAAATCGTGCGTTCGGCCGCGCGCACCAGCCGTGAGGCGGGAAACGCGACACTGAGCACGCGCACCGACAGGCGGATCAGCGCAAACGACATCAGCACCGGCACGACGATCTTGAACACCGCCAGTGGCAGGCCGAAGCCCAGCATGATGCGGCGCGCGGCAAAAGCCAGCGCCAGGGCCAGCGCAGGGAACAGCACGCCGTCCACGATGCGCCGGCCGAACCAGATCGAGGGCTGTGTCGCCGTGACCGTTGCGCCGTCGGCTGCGGGCTTGCCGCGCAAGGCCCGCACCACCGCCCACGCCAGCAACAGGCAACCCAGCGCAACCGCGATTTCGATCAACGCGCTGGGATGGCGCAACGCGTTCAGGAATTCGGTGAGGGTCAGCGTGGTCAGGCCGGCAGTGTTCATCCCAACATTGTCGCGTGGCGCAACGCTGCCCGAGTGAACGCGGCATGACGCCGCGACTGGGTCAGACCCCGGCCAAAGCGCGCAAGTGTGCGACCACGCTGCGGCCCAGCGCGCTCAAGGCATAGCCGCCTTCCAGGCAGGACACGATGCGCCCATGGCTGTGCTGCCTGGCCACGTCCACCATGCGCTGGGTGATCCATTCGTAGTCGGACTCGACCAGGCCGAGTTGGCCCAGCTCGTCTTCCCTGTGTGCGTCGAAGCCGGCCGAGATGAAGATCATCTGCGGCTTGAAGGCTTCCAGCCGAGGCATCCAGTTGGCCTCGATCAACTCGCGCACTTCCATGCCGCGGGTATAGGCCGGCACCGGGAGGTTGACCATGTTCGGTCCCAGCGGCACGCCGCCGGAAAACGGGTAGAGCTGGTCCTGGAAGATGCTGACCATCAGGATGCGCTCGTCGCCGGCAATGATGTCCTCGGTGCCGTTGCCGTGGTGCACGTCGAAGTCGACGATGGCCACGCGCTTCAAGCCGCGCACGTCCAGCGCATGGCGGGCGGCGATGGCCACGTTGTTGTAGAAGCAGAAGCCCATTGCCTGGTCGCGCGTGGCGTGATGGCCGGGCGGGCGCACCGCGCAGAACGCGGTTTCGGCGCGGCCGTCGATCACGGCGTCTGTCGCGGCCACCGCGGCACCGGCGGCGCGCAAGGCGGCCTGCCCGGTGCGCGTGCCGATCACTGTGTCAGGATCCACCGCACAAGGCTGACCCGTCTCGGCCACCTGCTGCATGCGCTCGCCCAGTTCACAGAGATAGCCCTCGGCATGGGCGTGCTGCAGGTCCGCGCGGTCGGCCAGCGGCACGTCGAAGCGGGTCAGCGCCACGTCCAGCCCGGAGGCCAGCAACTGGTCCTCGATCGCGTCCAGCCGCTGCGGGCACTCGGGATGGCCACGGCCCATGTCATGGGCGCGGCAGTCAGGATGGGTGAAGTAGCCGGTGGTCATGAAGGTCCGGCGAGCCGGTGCGTTGTCTCTTGGAAACGGGTTCGGCGAGCCCGTTGCGGCTGCAGAATCTGCGTTATCGTGAGCCGATGAACAGCGTTGAACTGCAGTCCCGGTTGTCTCGTCTCAAGAGCCAGATTAGCACGATCATCGTCGGCAAGCCGATCCAGATCGACGACAGCCTGGCCTGCCTGCTGGCAGGTGGCCACCTGCTGATCGAAGACCTGCCAGGCGTTGGCAAGACCACGCTGGCGCACACGCTGGCGGTCACGCTGGGCCTGCAGTTCTCGCGGGTGCAGTTCACGGCCGACCTGATGCCCAGCGACCTGATCGGCGTGTCCATCTTCGAGCGCCAGAAGGAAGGCTTTGTCTTCCACCCCGGTCCGGTCTTCACGCAGGTGCTGCTGGCTGACGAGATCAACCGCGCCGGCCCGAAGACCCAGAGCGCGCTGCTCGAAGCGATGGAAGAGCACCAGGTCTCGGTCGAAGGCGAGACCCGGCCGCTGCCCAAGCCGTTTTTTGTCATTGCGACGCAAAACCCCAGCGAGCAGCTGGGCACCTACCCTCTGCCCGAGAGCCAGCTGGACCGCTTCCTGATGTGCATCACACTGGGCTACCCGGACCGCCAGGCCGAACGCCTGCTGCTGTCGGGCAGCGACCGGCGCGAAGCGGTCGCGCAACTGCAGCCGGTGATGACCTCCGATGAGTTGATCGAGGCGATGAATGCGGTCAAGCAGATCTTCGTCTCGGAATCGCTGCTGGACTACCTGCAGGCGCTGATCGCCGCGACCCGCTCGGGCCAGTGGTTTGTTGCCGGGCTGTCGCCGCGCGCGGGCATTGCGGTGTTGCGGTTGGCGCGCGCTCGCGCGCTGCTCGCGGGGCGCGACCATGTCGTGCCGGATGACCTGCAGGCCTTGCTGCCGCAGGCCATCGCGCACCGCCTGCAACCGGTGGCGGGCGCCGGCCGCGGCCGGCGCGAGCAGGTGCGCGCGATGATCGAAGCCGTGCCGCTTCCCTGAGCCTGGTGTGAGCACCGCTTCCACCCTGCCGGCGATCGAATCCGCGCGTGGCGGGCCGCGCGCCCGGCTGCGCCACTGGTGGCTGAGTCGCCTGCCGGCAACCGACCAGTGGACGCTGGGCCAGCGCAACATCTACATAGTGCCCACCCGCGCCGGCCTGGCCTTCTGCGCGACCTTGGTCGTGCTGCTGGTCGCCACCATCAACTACCAGCTGAACCTGGGCTACGCGCTGACCTTCCTGCTGGCCGGCAGCGCGCTGGCGTCCATGCACATGACGCATGGCACGCTGCGCGGGCTGACGCTGCACATGCGGCCACCCGCCGCCACCTTCGCCGGCCAGCCACTGGTGATGGAGATCGTGCTGACCAACCCCGGCCGCACCCGCCATGGGCTAGGCCTGGGCACCGAGGCCGATTGGGGCTCGCAGCCGCTGGCCTGGGCAGAAGCGCCGGCGCAGGGCCAGGCCAGCGTGACGGTGAGCTGCATCGCGGCCAAGCGCGGCCGCGTGACGGTGCCGCCGCTGCGCATCGAGAGCCGTTTTCCGTTCGGCCTGTTCAGGGCCTGGAGCATCTGGCGGCCCAATGGGCAGGTGTGGGTCTACCCGGCGCCCGAGACGCCGGCCGCCGAGCTGCCACCGGTCGAGCCGGTGCCGGCCGTGGGCCCGCGCACCATGGCCACCAGCGGCGCCGAGTTCGAAGGCGTTCGCCCCTGGCAGCGCGGCGACAGCCTGCGCCAGGTGGTGTGGAAGAAGGTGGCGCGCAGCGGCGAGATGGTCAGCCGCGAATCGCGCCAGGGCGCGCGCCAGCAGCTCTGGCTGGACTGGCGGCAAACCCCGCTGGGCGACCCGGAAACCCGGCTGTCTCGCCTAGCCGCCTGGGTGCTGGCAGCCGAGCAACGCGGGCTGGACTACGGGCTGCGTCTGCCCGGCCACGAGCTACCCTGCGACCATGGGCCGACGCAGCGCGACGCAGCGCTGCGCATGCTCGCGGAGTGGTCGGCATGAACCTGAACATGAACATTCCGCTGCCCAGCCTGGCGGGCCGCGTGAACCGCTTGCCTCGCGACACGCGGGACACGCTGTTCATGCTGGCGGTCATTGCCTGGACGGTCGCGCCGCATTTGCTGCGGCTGTCCATCGGCATTGACGTGTTGTGCATTGCGGTGCTGGCCTGGCGCGCCTGGCTGGCGGTGCGCGAGGCGCCGCTGCCGGGCCGCTGGACCTTGCTGGGCGTGGTGTTTGTGGCGGCAGGGCTGACCTGGATCAACGAGCACACCCTCATTGGCAAGGACGCAGGCGTGACCTTGCTGGTCGTGCTGATGGCGCTGAAGACCTTGGAACTGCGCGCCCGGCGCGACGCGCTGGTGGTCTTCTTCCTCGGCTTTTTCCTGGTGCTGACACAGTTCCTGTATTCGCAGTCGCTCCTGACCTCACTGGCCATGGGCGCGGCCGTGTGGGGCTGGCTCAGCGCGCTGACGCTGGCCCACATGCCGACTGGCCGGCCGCCACTGCGCGAGGCCGGGCTGCTGGCGCTGCGCGCCGCGGCCTTTGGCACGCCGGTGATGATCGCGTTGTTCCTGGTCTTCCCGCGCCTGCCGCCGCTGTGGGCCATGCCGGGCCGCGGCGCGCACACGGGGCTGTCGGACCAGCTGAAGATGGGTGACGTGGCCGAACTGGCACAGGACGACAGCATCGCGATGCGGGTGCGTTTCAACGGCCCCAAGCCGCCGCCGCAAGCCATGTATTTCCGCGGCCCGGTGCTGAGCGACTATGACGGCCAGACCTGGCGCGCCGAGCCGCCGCTGCGCGAGTTCGGCCGCCGGGCGGCCGCGGCCAAGCCGGTTGCCAAAGGTACAGGCTTTGTCGACTACGAACTGACCATCGAGCCGCTGCGCCTGATGTGGCTCCCGCTGCTGGACTACACCCAGGCCGCGCCCAAGGCCACGCCCCCGCGGGACGACCTGCTGCCACCGGCCGGCGACAGCCTGCAGTGGCGGCTGCGCGCACCATTGGCGGAACGTGTGCTGCTGCAAGCGCGTGCCACGCTGCAGTTGGAACGCAGCCCGGAGTTGGCGGTCTACCAGCAGCGCGACCTGACTTCGCTGCCGGCCGGCCGGCACCCGCGCACCGTCGCCTGGGCCCTGGCGCTGCACGCCCAGCCCGAACTGCAGAACGCCGACGCCACCACGCTGGCCAACGCGGTGCTGCGCCACATCCGCACCGGCCAGTACACCTACACGCTGGAGCCCGGAACCTACGACGGGGACCCGGTGGACGAGTTCTGGCTGGACCGCAAGCTGGGCTTTTGCGAGCACTACGCCAGCGCCTTCACGGTGATCATGCGGGCGATGGGGGTGCCCGCCCGCATCGTCACCGGCTACCAGGGCACCGACGAAACCGAGGCGGACGGCTACTGGATCGTGCGCCAGAGCCATGCCCACGCCTGGGCCGAATACTGGCAGCAAGGCCGTGGCTGGCTGAGGGCCGACCCGACCGCGGCCGTCGCACCCGACCGCATCCAGCGCAGCCGCGCGCTGGAAGTGCCGCAAGGCTTGGTCGCCAACACGCTGGAAGCGGTCAGCCCGGACCTGCGGCTGCAACTGCGCCAGTTCTTCGAGTCCATGGACAACCGCTGGAACCGGTGGGTGCTGGGCTACGGCAAGCAGCAGCAGTTCCAGCTGATGGACAAGCTGGGGCTGGACGCGCGCGACACCGGCCAGCTCGTCCGCGTGCTGGTGCTGGGCTTGGCAGGCCTGGGACTGGCCGGTGCCGCCTGGGCCTGGTGGGACGGCCGGCGGCGCACGCCGTGGCAGAAGCTGCAGGCGCGTGTGGCCAAGGCGCTGGCGCGGCTGGACGTGCCGGCGCCCGCGCATGCGTCGCCCGGCGCGCTGGCGCAGGCGCTGCTGGCGCGGCATGGCGAGCCGGCGCGGTCGTTGGCCGCTTCACTGTCCGCACTGCAGGCGATGCGCTACGCGCCGGCTGCCAGTCCAACACCGCTCACGTTCGCCGCCTGGTGGCGCGACTTCCGCCGCACACTGGCGGCCAGCCCGATCAACGCGCGCAAGACAGCGCGCTTGCCATGACCCATCTCCCTCTGCAGGACACCCGCCCCTTGATGCTGGATGCCAAGTGCCCCGTGACCGCGCTGGCCTTGTCCGCGCTGCTGCTTGCCACCGGTTCGGCCACGGCGCAAAACGCCCCCGCGCCGGCCGCCTCGTCGGCCAAACCGAAAACCGCCGCAAGCCACAAAGCCGCGCCGCACAAGAAGCCGACCAAGTCCGCGCCCGGCAAACGTGGCGCGGTGCAGAGCGACGACGCACCCGATGTCGTGACTTACGGCCAGCGCGAGGACGTGCTGCGCCTGGGCCGCAGTCTGGCGGAGCAGCAGGGGCTGGACGCGGACTGGGTGCTGGCGCAGCTGGCGCAGGCCCGCTACCAGCCCAGCGTCGCCAAGCTGGTGATGCCGCCTGCCGCCGGTGTCGCGAAAAACTGGCAGGCCTACCGGGCGCGTTTCGTCGAGCCGCAGCGCCTGCGCGAAGGCCAGCGCTGGTGGCAGGACCACGAGCGCTGGCTGGACCAGGCCGAAGCGCGCTGGGGCGTGCCGGCTTCGGTGATCGTCGCCATCGTCGGCATCGAGACCTTCTACGGCCGGCACACCGGTGGCTACAAGGTGATCGACGCGCTGGCGACGCTGTCTTTCGACTTCCCCAGCGGCCGCTCCGACCGCACGCCTTTCTACCGCGACGAACTGGCCGGCTTCCTGCGCTGGTGCAACCAGGAAAAGCGCGACCCGCAAAGCGTGCGCGGCTCGTATGCCGGCGCCATCGGTCTGCCGCAGTTCATGCCGAGCAGCATCCTGAAATACGCGGTGGACTTCGATGGCGATGGCCGCATCGACCTGGACACGCATGGCGCCGACGTGGTGGGCAGCGTGGCGCACTACCTGGCCGAATTCGGCTGGCAACGCGGCCTGCCGACGCACTTCGGCGTGACCCCGCCAGCCGCGGTGAGCGACCGCGCCACCTTGCTGGCCCCCGACATCCTGCCCAGCTTCAGCGCCAAGCAGATGACCGAGCTCGGCGCGCAGCTGGACGCAGCTGGCCAGGCCTACGACGGCCCGCTCGCGCTGGTCGAACTGCAGAACGGCGACAGCGCGCCCAGCTACGTGGCCGGCACGCGCAACTTCTACGTCATCACACGCTACAACTGGTCCAGCTATTACGCGCTGGCCGTCATCGAACTGGCGCGCACGCTGCGGCAGATGCGGCCACCCGCACCGGCGCCCGCAGCCACCCCGGCGGCCAGCCCGGCCAGTCCCTGAAAACGGGCGCATGCAGGCGGTCAGCCACGGCGCGGCCTGCATACAATGAACTTCTCCCAGCTCAGCGCTAGCCGAGGCCCATGTCCCGTCTGCCGGAACTTGCCGAACGCATCGACCGCCTTGTGCTCCGCCACGAGGAACTTGCGCGCACCAATGCCTTGCTGACCCAGCAACTGCAGTCGGTGCTCGCCGAGCGGGACAACCTGCGCTCGCGCCTGGCTGCGGCACGCGCCCGGGTCGAGATCCTGCTGGACCGTCTGCCGGCGGACACGCCCAGCGCAGGCAAGGCGGGAGCCGCCGAATGAAGCAGATGGAAGTCACGATCCTGGGCCAGAGCTACCTGCTGGCCTGCCCCGAAGGCGGCGAGACGTTGCTGCTGTCGGCGGTTCAGACGGTGGACCAGGAAATGAGCGCCATCCGCGACGCCGGCAAGGTCAAGGCACGCGAGCGCATGGCGGTGCTGGCGGCGCTGAATCTGGCCTACCGCCTGGCCGAGCGGCCTGCATCCGCGCCGGTTGCCGCACCTGCCATCTCGGCTGTCGCGAGCCCTGCACAAACCGCAGCCGAGCAAGAAGCCGAGTTGCTGGTGACGCAGCTGATCGACCGGCTTGACAGCACCTTGGGCCACGACGGTCAGTTGCTCTGAGCGCCGCCGCCGACGCAGCGGCGTAGCACGGCTGCCCCAGGCCCTGCGGCAGCTTTACAAGACGGCCTTTTGTTGACCACGGTTTTGGCTTCTTTTCCTACGCTTCCCGGCGCCGCACGGCCTAGAATCAAACCGTCCGCTGCATCTGCGTGGGTTTTATATTTCCTTGAACCGATGCTCTCGCGAGCCCGGGCTTGGAACATTGCTCGACTGGTGTGATCGTCTCGCGTCAGATGAACCCGAAGTCTTGCTGACCTCGCCCACCTGAATCCCCTGGGTTCAGGAATGCGGCCCATGGTTTGCGGCGGACACCTTATCCTTCAATGCCGGCCTGTTGCAGCGCCGGCATTTTTTCGTGCCTCGCTGCAGCAGACATGAACGCCGCCCCCCAATACTGGTTGATGAAGATCGAGCCCGACGAATGCTCGATCGACGACCTCGCCACCCTGCCCGGCCAGACCGTGCCGTGGACCGGCGTGCGCAACTACCAGGCGCGCAACTTCATGCGCGACGGCATGCGCGTGGGTGACCAGGTGCTGTACTACCACTCTTCCTGCGCCGAGCCCGGTGTGGCCGGCATTGCCGAAGTCGCCAGCAGCGCCTACCCGGATGCGACCCAGTTCGACGCCAAGAGCCCGTACTTCGACCCCAAGTCCAAGCCGGAGGCACCGCGCTGGCTCAACGTGGACGTGAAGTTCCGCAAGAAGACCCGGCTGCTGCCGCTGAAGGACATGCGCGAGGCACCTGCGCTGGCGACGATGCGCCTGCTGCAGCCCGGCAGCCGGCTGTCGATCACGCCGGTCTCGCCCGAAGAGTGGCAGGCCGTGATGGCGCTGCTGGACCGCTGATGGATTTCTCGCTGACGCTGGTGGCCGAGCTGCTGCTGCTCGGCAGCTTCACCGGCTTTCTCGCCGGGCTACTGGGCGTGGGCGGCGGCATGCTGCTGGTGCCCTTTCTGACGCTGATCATCAGCCACCGCGGCGTGCCGGCCGACCTGGCGGTGAAGATGGCCATCGCCACCTCGATGGCCACCATCCTGTTCACCTCGCTGTCCAGCGTACGCGCGCACCACCGGCACGGCGCCGTGCGCTGGCCCATCGTGCGGGCGATGGCGCCCGGCATCCTGGTCGGCGGGCTGCTGGCGGGCGCCGGCCTGTTCGCGGTGGTCAAGGGCCAGTGGCTGGCGGTCATGTTCTGCCTCTTCGTCAGCTTCTCGGCCACGCAGATGCTGCGCGGCCGCAAGCCCAAGCCACAGCGGCAGATGCCGGGCTGGCAAGGCCAGGCGGCGGCCGGCACCACGGTGGGACTTGCCTCGGGCCTGGTCGGCGCAGGTGGTGCCTTCATCAGCGTGCCTTTCATGACCTGGTGCAACGTGCCGATCCACAACGCAGTCGCGACCAGCGCCGCTTTGGGTTTCCCGATCGCGCTGGCCAACACGCTGGGCTATGTGGTGAGCGGCTGGTCGCTGCCATCGGCGCTACCGGGCAGCTTTGGCTACCTGTATTTGCCAGCGCTCGGCACCGTGGCCGTCATCAGCATGCTGATGGCGCCGCTGGGCGCGAAGGCCGCGCATTCGATGGACGTAGGGAAGCTCAAGCGCATCTTCGCGGTGCTGCTGTACGGCCTGGCCGCCTACATGTTGTGGAAGGCGCTGGCGCAATGAATCGTTTTGATGCCGTGGTGATCGGCGCTGGTGCGGCCGGGCTGTTCTGCGCCGCGCAGGCCGGCCAGCGTGGCCTGAAGGTGCTGCTGATCGACCATGCGGCCAAGCTGGCCGAGAAGATCCGCATCTCCGGTGGTGGCCGCTGCAACTTCACCAACCGCGATGCAGGTCCGGCCAACTTCCTGTCCGACAACCCGCACTTCGCGCGCTCTGCACTGGCCCGCTACAGTTCGGCCGATTTCATCGCACTGGTGCAGAAGCACCGCATCGCCTTCCACGAGAAGCACAAGGGCCAGCTGTTCTGCGACGACTCGGCCGACCAGATCATCCAGATGCTGCTGCGCGAATGCGAGGCGGGTGGCGTGACGCGCTGGCAGCCGTGCGCGGTGCAGCAGGTGGACCGTGCCGACGATGGCGGCTGGCAACTGCAGACCGACCGCGGCCCGGTGCACGCGCCGCAACTGGTGATCGCCACCGGCGGGCTGCCTGTCCCCAAGATCGGCGCCAGCGACTTCGGCCTGCGCCTGGCAGAGCGATTCGGTCACCGGCTGGTGACGCCGCGCCACGCGCTGGTACCGCTGACCTTTGCCACAGCCGACTGGGCACCGTTTGTGCCGCTGGCCGGCATTGCGCTGCCAGTCGAGATCCGCTGCGCAGCGCCTGCCGTCGGCAAGAAGGCGCGTGGCGGCGGTGAAATCAGCTTCCATGAAGACCTGCTGTTCACCCACCGTGGCCTCAGTGGCCCGGCAGTGCTGCAGATCTCGAGCTTCTGGCGCCCCGGCCAGCCGCTGCGACTGAACCTGCTGCCCGGCGTGGACCTGCTGGCAGTGCTGCTGAAAGCCAAGCAGCAGTCCCGCCGACAACTGGGCAACGAGCTTGGCAGCCTGTTGACGCAGCGCCTGGCCGACACCTGGTTGGCCATCCAGGGCCTGGACGGCAGCCAGGCCATGCCGCAGGTGCCGGACGCGCAGCTGCGCCAGCTCGCCACCAGCCTGCAGGACTGGCAGCTGATGCCGGCCGGGACCGAAGGCTGGCACAAGGCCGAGGTGATGGCCGGTGGTGTGGACACCAACGACCTCAGCTCGCAGACCATGGCAAGCAAGCGCCAGCCCGGGCTTTATTTCATTGGCGAAGTGGTGGACGTGACCGGCTGGCTAGGCGGCTACAACTTCCAGTGGGCCTGGGCCAGTGCGTTTGCCTGTGCCGAGGCGCTAGCGGAGGCCGCGCAGGACAGAGCCGCGGCCTGAGGCTCAGGTCTACTGGTCTCGCGTGCGACTGCCAAAGAAGTTTGTCAAGCCCGATTTGGCAAGAGGCGGTTTTCGGGCTAGAATCGTCGTCTTTGCTAGCACTCAAGCGTGTCGATCTGGTGTGGATCTGCCTTTTTGGCATGTCACCTGCGACTTCCGGAAGCACTTCAGGTGCATGTCAGCACTGGACACCGAGCGCATTCATCCGAGGATATTTCGTTAAATGACCACCATCCGTGTCAAGGAAAACGAGCCGTTCGACGTGGCCCTTCGCCGCTTCAAGCGCACCATTGAAAAGCTGGGTCTGCTGACCGAACTGCGCGCTCGCGAGTTCTATGAAAAGCCGACGGCCGAGCGCAAGCGCAAGAAGGCAGCCGCCGTGAAGCGCCACTACAAGCGTGTTCGCAGCATGCAGCTGCCGAAGAAGCTGTACTGATTTCCGGCCACGGATCTCTCTGAAAAAAGCCCGCGCGGGACGCTGCAGCGGGCTTTTTTCATGGGTGTTTCATTTCGGGTTTGCCAGCCTTGCCTGCAGGTCCTGCGCCGCGTCGCGCAGCGCGACCAGCAAGGCCGCACGCAGCGGATGCTCGGTGCGCCACTGCGGCAGCACCACCGCAACGTGGAACGGGATGGCCACCGAAAACGGCCGGATCACCAGCCCGGTGCCGGCCAGCGCCAACGCCGTCAGCGGGTTGACGATGCCCAGCCCCAGCCCCTCGCGAACCAGTGCGCAGACCGAGACCGCGCTGGGTGAATCGAGCAGCAGCTTGCGCTGCACGCCGGCTGCGGCGAACACCGCGTCGGCCTGCTGCCGGTAGGGGTCGGCAGGCGCCAGGCTGACAAAGGGCTCGCCCGCGAAATCCGCCGGCGCCAGCACCGCCTTCTGCATCAGCGCATGGCCCGGCGGCAGCACGCAGACCTCGTCGGCCACCAGCAGCGTTTCCAGCGTGCAGCCCATCGGCGCCTCGCGGCGCTCGCTGAGTCCCAGGTCATGGCGCTGCTCGCTCAGGGCCGCCTCCAGCTGCGGCGACTCCTGCGTCTGGATGGACACGCTGGCCTGCGGCTGCAGCGCCGCAAAGCGCCGCAGCGCAGCGGGCAGCAGCGCATGCGCCAGCGCCGGCAGGCAGGCCAGTTGCAGCCGGCCGTGGGCAAAGTCGCGCAGCGCGACAGCCGTGGCCGCGATGCGCTCCAGCCCCACATAGGACTGCTCCACCTCTTCCAGCAGCGCCAACGCCCGCACTGTCGGCCGCAGCCGCCCTTTCACGCGCTCGAACAGCGCCAGCCCCAGCACCTGCTCCAGCCGCGCCAGCTCGCGGCTGACCGTGGGCTGCGAGCTGTGCAGCAGCTCGGCCGCGCGCGTGACATGGCCGGTGGTCATCACCGCGCGGAACACCTCGACTTGGCGGTGCGTGAGTTTCATATCCAGAATGAATGAATGGCCGACATCTGAGCATTTTGCAATATGGGTTGCCAACGGCATGATGCCGCGATGAACCCGTCCCGCTCACCCTTTTCCGCCGCCCAGCTGCGCGCGCTGGCCCGTGAACACGGCACGCCGCTGTGGGTCTACGACGCTGCCACCATCCGAGAGCGCATTTCCGACCTGCAGGCCTTCGACACCGTGCGCTTCGCGCAGAAGGCCAACTCCAACACCCATTTGCTGCGGCTGATGCGAGCGCAAGGCGTGGTGGTGGACGCAGTCTCGCGTGGCGAGATCGAGCGCGCACTGGCCGCGGGCTACAGCGCCGAGCCGAATGCCCAAGGCGCGTCGGGCATCGTCTTCACGGCTGACCTGTTCGACGCGGCGACGCTGGACACCGTGATCCGCCACAAGATCCCCGTCAACGCCGGCTCCATCGACATGCTGGACCAGCTCGGCGCGCGCTCGCCCGGCCACGCGGTCTGGCTGCGCATCAACCCCGGCTTCGGCCACGGCCACAGCAACAAGACCAACACCGGCGGCGAGCACAGCAAGCATGGCATCTGGCACAGCGACCTGCCCGCTGCGCTGGCCCGCATCGGCCTGCACAAGCTGCACCTGGTCGGCCTGCACATGCACATCGGCTCGGGCGTGGACTACTCCCACCTGCAGCAGGTTTGCGCGGCCATGGTTGCGCTGGTCAAGCAGACCGGCATGAAGCTCGAAGCCATCTCGGCCGGCGGCGGGCTGTCCATTCCCTACCGGGATGGCGAGCCGCGCATCGACACCGCGCACTACTTCAGCCTCTGGGACGCCGCCCGCCGCGAGATCGCCAGCCACCTGGGCCGGCCCGTCAAGCTGGAGCTGGAACCGGGCCGCTACCTGGTGGCCGAATCCGGCGTGCTGCTGGCCGAGGTGCGTGCCACCAAGCGCATGGGCGGCAACCATTTCGTGCTGGTGGACGCCGGCTTCTCCGACCTGATGCGCCCGGCCATGTACGGCAGCCACCACGAGATGAGCCTGATCCCGGCCGATGCGGCAGAAGACCTCTCTACGCGGCCGCTGCAAGCCAGCGTGGTCGCCGGGCCGCTGTGCGAGTCAGGCGACGTGTTCACGCAGGGCGAAGGCGGCGTGGTGCTGCGGCGCGAGCTGCCGCAGGCGCGCGTGGGCGACCTGCTGGTGCTGCACGACACAGGCGCCTATGGCGCGTCGATGTCCTCCAACTACAACAGCCGGCCGCTGATCGCCGAAGTGCTGGTCGACGGCGGCGAGGCACGGCTGATCCGCCGCCGCCAGACGGTGGAAGAGCTCTTGGCGCTGGAATCGGTTTGAACCGGAGGACAATGTTGGGCTGCCTCGCATCACGAGGCACCCAACAAGAACGCCACAAGGACGAGCCATGAGCCTCAAGGATCAGATCACCGAAGACATGAAGACGGCGATGCGCGCCAAGGACAGCGAGCGCCTGGCCACCATCCGCCTGCTGCTGGCGGCCTGCAAGCAGAAGGAAGTCGACGAGCGTGTGACGCTGGACGACGCGATGGTGATCGGCCTGATCGACAAGATGATCAAGCAGCGCAAGGACTCGATCACAGCGTTTGAACAAGGCGGCCGCCAGGACCTGGCCGACAAGGAAGCGGCGGAGCTGAAGGTGCTGTCGGGCTACCTGCCCGAGCGCCTGTCGGCCGAGCAGATTGACGCCGAAGTGGCCGCACTGGTCGCCTCGCTGGGCGCCAAGGGCCCAGGCGACATGGGCAAGGTCATGGGCGCGGTGAAGACCCAGCTCGCAGGCAAGGCCGACATGGGCCTGGTCTCGGCCGCGGTCAAGAAAGCCCTGAATCCTTGAACATTCGGAGAACAACGACATGAACACCCAACTGCCGATCCGCGCGCTGACCGCCGACGTCTACGTCGCCCCGCAACTCGAACCTGCGGCGATGGCCGAACTGGCCCGGCTGGGCTTTCGCAGCGTCGTCAACAACCGCCCCGACGGCGAAGGCGGCCCCGAGCAGCCGACCAGCGCCCAGGTCGAAGCAGCTGCCCAGGCCGCCGGCCTGAGCTACCGCCACCTGCCGGTCAGCGGCGTCTACCAGTCGCCCGAAGAGATTGCCGCGTTTGGCGTGCTGATGGCCGAACTGCCGCGCCCGCTGCTGGCCTTCTGCCGCTCCGGCGCACGCTCGACCAAGCTGTTCCAGTCCAGCGGCGCAGCCTGAGTCGCGCAGGGCCAGCGCACTGTGCGCTGGCCGCATAGTGGCTTTCCCTGAGCACGCCCGTGCCCGGCGTGGAAGCCCCGCATCAGCCGATACAGTGAAGCAGATGGCGCACGTTTTCTCGTGCGCCTTTCCATTTGCTCACCGAAAGCGGCCATGTCGTTTGCCTGCTCGCAACTGCCTCCGCGCTGGAGGCCTGCTTGAAAGCCCTGCTCGCCTTTGCCCACGGCATTGACTGGCTGAACACCCGCTTTGGCCGCCTCGCAGGCTGGGCCGTCATCCTCTCGTGCTTCATCAGCGCCGGCAATGCCGTCGTGCGCTATGCCTTCGGCTACAGTTCCAACGGCTGGCTGGAGATCCAGTGGTACCTGTTCGCCGCCTGCGTGATGCTGGGCGCGGCCAACGTGCTGCAGCACAACGAACACGTGCGGGTCGACATCTTCTATGCGCGGCTCAGCGGCCGCGGCAAGGTCTGGGTGGACCTGTTCGGCCTGGTCTTCTTCCTGCTGCCGGTGATGCTGGCGATGCTGTGGTTTGCCACGCCGCTGTTCTGGCGCTGGTTCCTCTCCGGCGAGGTCTCCAGCAATGCCGGCGGCCTGGTGCGCTGGCCGGCCATGCTGATGCTGCCGCTGGGCTTTGGCCTGATGCTGCTGCAAGGCCTGGGTGAAATCCTCAAGCGCGTGGGCTGGCTGATGAACATCTACCAGATGGACATCCACTACGACAGGCCACTGCAATGATCGCGATGGAGAACTTCGCGCCGGTGATGTTCGCCGGCCTGATCCTCGTGATGCTGCTGGGCTTCCCGGTCGCGTTTTCGCTGGCAGCGCTGGGCCTGGGCTGCGGCATCTTCGCGGTCTTCATGGGCTGGTTCCCGGCCGAGTTCATGGCCGCGCTGCCGCAGAACGTCTTCGGCATCCTGTCCAACGACCTGCTGCTGGCCATCCCGTTTTTCACGATGATGGGCACGCTGCTGGAGAAGTGCGGCCTGGCCGAGGACATGCTCGATTCGATGGGCCAGCTCTTCGGCCCGATCCGCGGCGGCCTGGGCTATTCGGTGATCATCGTCGGCTTCATCCTCGGCGCCATCACCGGCACCGTGGCCGGCCAAGTGATTGCGATGGCGATGATCTCGCTGCCAGTGATGATGCGCTACGGCTACAACATGCGCTACGCCACCGGCGTGCTGGCGGCCTCGGGCACCATCACGCAGATCGTGCCGCCGTCTCTCGTGCTGGTGGTGCTGGCCGACCAGCTCGGCCGCTCGGTGGGCGACATGTACAAGGGCGCCTGGGGCCCGTCCATCCTGCAGGTGCTGATCTTCGCGCTCTACACCTTCGTGCTGAGCCGCGTGAAGCCCGAGCACGTGCCCGGCGTGCCCAAGGCAAGCCGCACGCTGCTGGGCTGGGCGCTGTGGGCCAAGTGCCTGCGCGGCATCATCCCGTCGGCCATCCTGATCTTCGCCGTGCTGGGCAGCATGGGCGGCCTGCCGGGGCTGGACACGGCCGTCGCCACACCCACCGAGGCCGGCGCGATGGGCGCGGTCGGCGCCTTCATCCTGGCCGGCATGTACGGGCGGCTGACCTGGCCGCTGGTGCGCGACGCGATGTACAGCACCGCACGCATCACCGCGATGGTGGTCTACATCCTGATCGGCTCACGCGTCTTCTCGCTGGTCTTCCAGGGCGTGGACGGCGGGCGCTGGATCGAGCACATGCTCTCGGGCCTGCCGGGCGGCCAGATCGGCTTCCTGATCGTCGTCAACATCTTCATCTTCTTCCTGGCGTTTTTCCTCGACTTCTTCGAGATCGCCTTCATCATCCTGCCGCTGCTCGGGCCGGTGGCCGAGAAGATGGGCATCGACCTGGTCTGGTTCGGCGTGATGCTGTGCGTGAACATGCAGACCAGCTTCATGCACCCGCCCTTCGGCTTTGCGCTGTTCTACCTGCGCGGCATTGCCGACTCGCTGTTCAAGAACGGCGCCATCCCGCGCAAGGTCGAGTCCAAGGACATCTACCTCGGTGCCGTGCCCTGGGTGCTGATGCAGCTGATCCTGGTGGCCATCGTGATCTTCGTGCCGCAGTCGGTCACGATCTTCCTGGACAAGCCGCAGGTGCTGGACCTGAACAAGGCCACCGAGACGCTGCAGAACATGGGCGCCGCGCCGGCCGATGAAGCGGCCTCGATGCCCGATTTCCCGGTGCCCGAAGGCGCGTCGGAAGCGGCGTCCGAACCCGACCCGATGGACGTCTTCAAGACGCCGGCCGCGAAGCCCTGAGCGAGCCAACCCAGACGCAAAAAGGGCAACCCGAAGGTCGCCCTTTTTTCATCGCCGAGACGCTGGTGCTCAGAGTTTCTGGGCCTGCATGAAGCTGTCGAAGCGTGCTTCGGTGAAGCGGAACCACAGGTTCTGGTCGCGACGGAAGGCGTCGTAGTCGCTGTAGATCTTCTTCCAGGCCGGGTTGCTGCTGTTCAACTCGGCATAGACCTCCATCGAGGTCTTGAAGGCAGCGTCCATGATGGCCTTGGGGAAGGCGATTAGCTTGGTGTTCGACGCCACCAGCTGCTTGAGTGCCGGCGGGTTGCGGGCGTCGTACTTGGCCTGCATGTCCACATGCGCGTAGGCACTGGCCGCTTCGACGATGGCCTTGTACTCGGCCGACAGGCTCTCATAGGCCTTCTTGTTGATGAACAGGTCGACCTGCGGGCCGCCTTCCCACCAGCCGGGGTAGAGGTAGTAAGGCGCAACCTTGTAGAAGCCCAGCTTCTGGTCGTCGTAGGGGCCGACCCATTCGGCCGCGTCGATCGTGCCTTTTTCCAGTGCCTGGTAGATCTCGCTGCCCGGCAGGTTCTGCGGCACCGCGCCCAGGCGTTCGACGATCTTGCCGGCGAAGCCGCCAATGCGGAACTTCAGGCCCTTCATGTCGTCCAGCGACTTGATCTCCTTGCGGAACCAGCCGCCCATCTGCGCGCCGGTGTTGCCGCAGGGGAAGTTGACGATGTTGTAGCCGTCGTAGAACTCGCGCATCAGCTTCAGGCCGTTGCCCTCGAACATCCACGCGCTCATCTGCCGGCTGTTGAGGCCAAACGGAATGGCCGCGCCGATGGCAAAGGTCGGGTCCTTGCCGAAGAAGTAATAAGGCACCGTGTGGCAGGCCTCGACGGTGCCGTTCTGCACGCCGTCCACGACACCCAGCGGCGGCATCAGTTCACCCGCAGCGTGCACGGTGATCTGGAACTTGCCGCCGGTCATCTCGCCGACCTTCTTGGCGAAGACTTCGCCGGCGCCAAAAATCGTGTCCAGCGACTTCGGGAAGCTGGAAGCCACGCGCCAGCGCAGGGTGGCCTGCGCGTGCACGATGGCCGGCGCGCTGCCGGCCGCCAGCACGCCAGCCAGGCCCGCGCCACGCACAAACGAACGTCGTTCGATCATCGAGTTGTCTCCTGAGAATTGCTGCTTGAGTGCCAGGAATTCTAGGAGTCGTCCCCTGCAGGCTTCCCCGGTGGAAGCCCCTGTGTGACGGACGGCAACACCCCAGCTTTGCGCACTCGCGAAGCCGGGTGCACCATCTCTCAGCTGCCGGCGATCTTCATCTTGTCGAGCAGGACAGAACCTACCGTTTTCGCGCCGAGGTTGTAGGTGTCGGTGCCGACCGCGACGATGCTGCGCAGCATGTGCTGCAGCTGGCCGGCAATGGTGATCTCGTGCACCGGGAAGGCGATCTGGCCGTTCTCGACCCAGTAGCCGGCCGCGCCGCGCGAGTAGTCGCCGGTCACGTAGTTCACGCCCTGGCCCATCAGCTCTGTGACGAACAGGCCGCGGTGCAGCTTGCGCAGCATCTCTTCGAGGTGGTCGCCGGGCTGGGTCAGCCGGCTGGTGAGACGCAGGTTCTGCGAGCCACCGGCATGGCCGGTGGTCTTCATGTCCAGCTTGCGAGCCGAATAGCTGGACAGGAAATAGCCCTGCACCACGCCGCCCTGCACCACCTGGCGCGCCCTGGTGCGCACACCCTCATCATCGAACGGCGCACTGCCCTTGGCACCGCGCTCGAACGGGTCTTCCAGCACGTCGATGTGGTCGGCCCAGACGGCCTTGCCCAGGCTGTCCTGCAGGAAGCTGGCCTTGCGGTACAGCGCGCCGCCGCTGGTGCCCTGCACAAATGCGCCGAGCAGCCCGGCGGCCACGGTGGACTCGAACAGCACCGGCACCTCGCAGGTGGCGATCTTGCGCGACTTCAGGCGCGACAGCGCACGCTCCGCGGCGTAGCGGCCCACGGCCTCCGGCGCGGCCAGGTCCAGCGCGTTGCGCATCGAGCTGTACCAGTAGTCGCGCTGCATGTGGGCGCCCTTGCCGGCAATCGGCGAGACCGACAGCGAATGCCGCGAGCTGGCATACCCACCACGGAAGCCGCGGCTGTTGCCGGCCCAGAAGTGCGACTGCTGGGCCGAGACCGCGCCGCCTTCGGAGTTGGTGATGCGCTTGTCCAGCTTCAGGGCCGCGTCCTCCGTGCGGCGCGCCAGTGCGGCAGCAGTGTCGGCATCCAGCGCCCAGGGGTGGAACAGGTCCAGTTCGCGGGCCACCTCTTCGGCCGTCGCCAGGTCTTCGGCATCCGGCAGGCCGGCCGCAGGATCTTCGGCGGTGAAGCGGGCAATATCGTAGGCAGCCTGCACCGTCTGCTGCAGCGCGGTGTGCGAGAAGTCCGAGGTGCTGGCATTGCCGCGGCGCTGGCCCAGGTAGACCGACACGCCGACCGACTTGTCGCGGTTGCGCTCGACGTTCTCGACCTCGCCCATGCGCACCGAGACGCTCAGGCCGCTGCCTTCGGACACCTCGGCGCCTGCGTCGCTGGCGCCCAGCGCCTTGGCCATGCCCAGCACATCGTCGACGATCTGCTGGAACTGCTCGCGGGAATAGGCAAAGCCCTGGGACGTGGTGGGCGACGAAGAGGAGGTCATCGGAGGCGGCTCGTGCTTGTTATGGGGAAATGCCACGGCGCCCCATTGCAGCCGCGGCTTGCGGCAAGAGGGGCGCGTGCGCTGAATTGCGGGACAATCATAGCGATCTGCAGCCCCGAGGCGCCCCGCCTCGACAACGGCCTTTTCCCAGGCCCTCTCCTTCATGCGTCGCGCGCCTCCCTCGCCCCCTTCCCTGGCTCCGAACCCCGATCCCGACCTCGATTCCGAACTGCCGGACGAAGCGCAGGCCGAGGAGGAAGATGATCGGCCCAGCAAATCGGAGATGAAGCGGCAGAGCCATGTGCTGCAACAGCTGGGCCTGCAACTCAGCGAATTGTCGGGCGCACGCCTGGAGGCGCTGGAGTTGCCCGAGTCGCTGACCGATGCGCTGGACACCTACCGCAAGACGCGCTCGTTCGAAGGCCGCCGCCGCCAGCTGCAGTACGTCGGCAAGCTGATGCGCCAGGTCGACCCGGAGCCGATCCGCGAAGCGATCGCCGCCTCCAAGCTGGGCAGCGCCAAGGAGACGCTGGCGCTGCACCATGCCGAACGCTGGCGCGAGGAACTGCTGGCCGGCGACGACGCCGTGACCCGCTGGATGAACGCCCACCCGCAAACCGATGCCCAGCAGCTGCGCAACCTGTTGCGCTCGGCCCGCAAGGACTTGCTGAACACCACGCCGGACCAGCGCCACGGCCGCCCCTACCGCGAGCTGTTCCAGCTGATCAAGAACGGCTTGGCCGCAGCCCAGGTGGAAGAAGCTGCGCCCGATGAAGACGCCGACGATGAATGACACCAGTTTCGAGCCGGTGCACATCGGCCTGGTGTCGATCAGCGACCGCGCCTCGGCCGGCGTCTACGAGGACAAGGGCCTGCCCGCGCTGCAGGACTGGCTCAGCCGCGCGCTGCGCAACCCCATCGCATGGGAAACCCGGCTGATTCCGGACGAGCAGGAAGGCATCAGCGCCTGCCTGCGCGAGCTGGTGGACGACGTGGGCTGCGACCTGGTGCTGACCACTGGTGGCACCGGCCCTGCGCCACGCGACGTGACACCCGAAGCCACGCTGGCCGTGGCTGACAAGGTCTTGCCGGGCTTTGGCGAGCAGATGCGGGCCATCAGCCTGCGCTTCGTGCCAACCGCCATCCTGTCGCGCCAGGTCGGCGTGATCCGCGGCAAGGCGCTGGTGTTCAACCTGCCCGGCCAGCCGAAGTCCATCGCCGAGACCTTGCAAGGCCTGCCCGATGCGCAGCCGCCGGTGCCTGGCATCTTTGCCGCGGTGCCGTATTGCATCGACCTGATCGGCGGCCCGTACCTTGAATGCGACCCGGCGCTGTGCAAGGCATTCCGGCCCAAGTCCGCCCAACGGCCACAGCCCGGCCCGGCACCTGCTACATCCTGAACCACCACCTGCATGAAGCCACGTGCCCTGCTGCCCGCCGCGCCCCGAACCTGGTTGTTCGCCCTGATCGCAGCAGCAGGTGCAGCGCAGGCCGCCGACGAGCCCAGCACCGTCTACACCGTGGCGCCCAGCGACACCTTGATCGGCCTGACGCGCACCGTGCTGATCTCGCGCGAGGCCTGGACCGAGGTCGCGAAGCTGAACCAGCTGCCGGACCCGAACCGCATCTACCCGAACCAGCGGCTGGCCGTGCCGCTGCGCCTGCTGCGCCGCACCGATCCGCCCGCCCGCATCGTGAGCGCGGACGGCGACGTGCGCGCGGCCGGTCAGCCGGTGAAGGCCGGTGACGCCCTGCCGGCAGGCGCCGTGCTCAGCACCGCCGAGGGCAGTTCGGCCGTGGTCCAGCTGGGCGACGGCTCGCGCATGAAGCTGGCGCCCGCCAGCCAGGCCCAGCTGGCCGAACACCGGCGCTACATGGTCAAGGCCGGCACCAAGGCCACGCCCGAGGGAGAAGGCCTGTTCGCCACCAGCATGCGGCTGGTGAAGGGCACGGTGGAAATGCTGGCCAGCAAGGTGCTGCGCGCCAAGCCGCTGGAAGTCGAAACGCCCACCGCAGTCATTGGCGTACGCGGCACGGAATACCGGGTGCACTACGACCCGGCGCTCGCCGCCCGCACCGAGGTCCTGGAGGGCAAGGTGCAGGCCGACGCAGCCAATGAATCCGGCCAGCGCGGTGAAGGCGCTGCGGTGGACAGCGGCTTCGGTGCCGCGCTGCGCCCGGCCAGGCCGCCAGCCGTGGTGCCGCTGCTGCCGGCACCGGATTTCACCGCGCTGCCCACCCGCGTGACCAAGCCGCTGCTGGTGCTGCAAGTGCCGGCCGGCACCCAGGCGCTGCGAGTGCAGCTGGCAGCCGATCCGGCCTACGACCACATCGTGCGCGACCTTTACCTCGCCCCGGGCAGCACGCTGCCGCTGGACGGGCTGGAGAGCGGCATCTGGCACTTGCGCGCCCGCCAAGTCGATTCGCTGGGCATCGAAGGCTTTGATGCCAAGCTGCGCTTCGAGCTGAAGGTGCTGACCACCGCGCCGGGCCTGGTGCCCTTCACCGTACCGCAGCCGCCAGGCGTGGTCAAGCTTCGCTGGCAACCGGTGGCGGACGTCGACCACTACCGCGTGGAAGTGGCGCGCGACGCCGGCTTCACGCAGATGGAGCATCAGGGCGACGCCGACGCGACCAGCCTGCGCGTGATCGTGGCCCAGCCCGGCACGCATCACTGGCGCGTGGCGGCGCTGAAGGACGTGGCAGGCAAGCCCGAGCTGGGCAACTGGAGCGAGGCCGGCGAGATCGAGATCACCGACCCACGCGCCGAAGGCGCAGCGCGCTGATCAGGGCCGACAGCTCGGCGCGCTGACCGGCGTCACTTCACCAGGCGGTTCAGCCGCTCGGCGTCAAAGCGCTCGGTGGTCTGCGCGTCCTGCGGCACGCAGTCGTCGCCAGGCAACTCGCGCGAACGCTGCGACAGCTTCTCGATCGCCTGCCACAGCAGCGCGATCTGGTGCTCCTGGGTCGAGGCGTTGTCGATCAGGCCCTTCATGGCCTGGGCCACCGGGTCATCGCCATTCGTCACGCCATAGGCCGAGAAGCCCATGCGCGCCGCAGCCGTTTCGCGGGCAGCGTCCACCTCGCGCTGGATGATGCGGGCCGGGTTGCCGACGGCCGTCGCGCCAGCCGGCACCGGCTTGGTCAGCACCGCGCCGGAGCCGATGCGCGCACCGGCACCCACCGTGAAGCCGCCCAGCACCGAGGCATGGGCACCGACGATGACGCCAGCCTCCAGCGTCGGGTGGCGCTTGGCGCCCTTGACCAGCGAGGTGCCGCCCAGCGTGACGCCCTGGTAGATGGTGCAGTCGTCGCCGATCTCGGCCATCTCGCCAATCACCACGCCCATGCCGTGGTCGATGAAGACCCGCCGGCCAATGGTGGCGCCCGGATGGATCTCGATGCCGGTGGCCATGCGACCTAGCTGCGACAGGAAGCGCCCGGCCCACTTGAAGCCTGCTTGCCAGCAGCCATGCGCGGCGCGGTGCCAGATCAGCGCGTGCAGGCCGGGGTAACAGGTCAGCACCTCCCAAGCGCTGCGCGCGGCAGGGTCGCGCTCAAGAATGCAGGCAATGTCTTCGCGGAGTCGGGCGAACATGGCGGCTCCAGGGGAATGCTGGGGAGGCGGGACACGCGGCGGGCAGGTGCCGCGGGCAAGAACAGAAAACGTGATTGCAAATTCAGTGTAGCCGGGGCGATTGAACCCGGCTGGACACGGGATTTTCGCCAGCCGCCCGTTCAGTCCTCGGCGACCCTCTTCGGGGCTGCCTTCACGGCCACCTTTTGCACCGCCCGCGCCACGCCGCGCAGGATGTGCACCTCTTCATGGCTCAGCAAGGCACGGTTGGCCAGTTGGTTCAGCCGCGGCAGCAGCTTGCGCGGCACCTGCGGGTCCAGGAAACCGATCTGCACCAGCGCGTCCTGCCAGTGGGCCAGCAGGCCTTGCACCGCCACGCCATCGGCCCAGTCCACAGGCGCGGTGCGCGGTGCCACGCCAAAGCCACCCAGCGCCTGGCGCCAGTCGTAGGCCAGCACCTGCAGCGCCTGGGCCAGGTTCAGCGAGCCGTAGGCGGGGTCCGTGGGAATCGACAGGCAGGCATGGCAGCGGTACACATCCTCATTGGCCATGCCGAAGCGCTCGCCGCCAAACACAAAGGCCACGCGATGGCCTTCGCCGGCCAGCGAGGCGAAGCGCTCGCGCGGCGAGAAGGTCGGCGGGCCGAAGTCGCGGGGGGTCATGGCCGTGGCGCAGGCGTATGTCACGCCGTCCAGCGCGGCGGTCAGGTCCGGCACGATGCGGGCGCCGGCCAGGATGTCAGTCGCGCCACTCGCCATCGCGATGGTTTCCTCGCGCGCCAACACGTCCTCGAAGCGCGGCGCCACCAGCACCAGGTCGTGGAACCCCATCACCTTCATGGCCCGCGCGGCCGCGCCCACGTTGCCAGGATGGCTGGTGTGCATCAGGACAAAACGCGTCGGATCGCGACTTTCGCCCGCTTGGTCAACAGAGGGCTTCGAGGGGTCAGGCATTGCAGGCACGGCGCAGGGCGCTAGAATTCGCGGTTTCGCACCGGCCATTGTCGCGCGCCGCGCCGCTTTGCAAAAAGCAGTCGCCGCCCTCGCAACCGCGCCCAAGCGACGCTCTTTGTCCGCCGCCAGATCGCCCCGCTGCAGTTCTTCTGCGCCGGCACGCCCCCGTCCCACCTCCGCCGCTGCGGCAGGTGTTACCACGGTCCGTGCCGCCTGTTCCAAGCCCTCTTCCAATCTTCCAAGGTTGAACCATGTCCCAGTCCCTGCACCCCATGTTGAACATCGCCATCAAGGCGGCCCGCACCGCGGGGGCGATCATCAACCGGGCGTCGCTGGACCTGGACATCCTCAAGGTCAACACCAAGAGCCCCAACGACTTCGTCACCGAGGTCGACCAGAACGCCGAAGCGGCGATCATCGAAACCCTGCTCACCGCGTATCCCGGCCACGGCATCCTGGCCGAAGAATCGGGCCGCGAGCACGGCTCCAAGCACAGCGATTTCGTCTGGATCATCGACCCGCTGGACGGCACCACCAACTTCATCCACGGCTTCCCGGTCTACTGCGTGTCCATCGCGCTGTCCTTCCGCGGCAAGGTCGAGCAGGCCGTCGTCTATGACCCGACGCGCAACGACCTCTTCATGGCCTCGCGTGGCCGCGGCGCCTACCTGAACGACAAGCGCCTGCGCGTCTCCAAGCGCACCCGCCTGTCGGACTCGCTGATCGGCACAGGTTTCCCCTTCCGCAAGGGCGACAACTTCCAGCGCTACATGAAGATGTTCGAGACGGTGATGCCCGAGTGCGCAGGCCTGCGCCGCCCGGGTGCCGCCGCGCTGGACCTCTGCTACGTGGCCGCCGGCTACCTGGACGGCTTCTTCGAAACCGGCCTGAGCCCGTGGGACATTGCCGCAGGCTCGCTGATCATCACCGAGGCCGGTGGCCTGGTGGGCAACTTCACCGGCGAGTCCGACTTCATGAACCAGCGCGAAATCGTCGCCGGCTCGCCGAAGATCTACGGCCAGCTGGTGCAGTTGCTGTCGCCGTTCACCCGTGTGATCAACGACGACGAACCCGCCGTCGCACCTGCACCGGCCCCCGCTGCCGACGCAGCGCCCGTCGTGCGCAAGCCAATCCGCCTGCGCAAGAAGCCGGTGGAAGAAGCGCCTGCAGCCCCGGCCGGCGACGACGCCCCTTTCTGAGCGCCACTTCCCTTCCTGCGAAAGACGCCATGCAACGCCGCCTGTTCCTGCGTGACGCCGCCTGTGTCGCCGCCGCTCTGCCCGTCTTCGGCAGCCCCGGTGCCTGGGCCCTGCCCGCCACTGCTGCGGCCGCACCCAGCGTCGCCGATCTGCTGGCCCAGGGCTGGCAGGTGCACGACGTGACGACCACCATCGAGCTGACCGAGCGCACGGCCAACGGCCGCGTCTGGCTGCCGCTGGCCATGGACGAGCTGCCCGGCTACCAGCGCACGCTGGCCACCCGCTTCGACGCGCCTGGCGCCAAGCTGGCCGAGGTCATGGCAACCAAGGGCCAGGACACCCGCCTGCTGCGCGTGGCATTCACCGATCCGGCCGCGCCGCAGCGCGTGGTGCTGGTCCAGCGCATCGCCACCCGCGACCGCGCCGTGGACCTGGGCGCCAAGCCCAGCATGAAGCCGCTGAACGCAGCCGAGTTGCAGCCCTATCTGCAGCCCACTTCGCTCGCACCTCTGGACGGCAAGGTCAAGCAGACCGCCGACCAGATCCAGAAGGACGCCGGCAACCCGGCCGACACCATTGCCAAGGCCCAGGCCATCTACGACTGGGTCATCGAGCACACCCGGCGCGAAGGCAGCGTGCGCGGCTGCGGCACCGGCAACGTGGCCTTCATGCTGGAGTCCGGCAACCTCTCGGGCAAGTGTGCCGACCTGAACGGCCTGTGGGTCGCGCTGGCGCGGGCTACAGGCATTCCGGCGCGGGACGCCTACGGCGTGCGCGTGGACGACTCGGTGCACGGCTACAAGAGCCTGGGCAAGAGCGGCGACATCACCAAGGCCCAGCACTGCCGCGCCGACTTCTACGCCGAAGGCCACGGCTGGATCCCGGTCGACCCGGCGGACGTGCGCAAGGTCATGCTGGAAGAACAGGCAGGCGGCCTGGCACTGACGGACCCCAAGGTGCGCGCCGCGCGCGCCATGTTGTTCGGCGCCTGGGAGATGAACTGGATCGCCTACAACCACGGCCACGACGTGCCGCTGGCCGGCAGCCAGCTGCCGCCCGCCGGCTTTCTGATGTACCCGCAGGGCGAAACCACAGAAGGCCGGCTCGACAGCCTGGACCCGGCCACGTTCAAGTACCAGATCCGCTCGGAAAAGGTCACGGCCTGAACGGAGCCTGCAAGGTGCGCAGAAGAACCTGGCTCGCCGCAGTCACGGCGACGATGCTCGCGGCCTCAGCCCGGGCTGCCATCGTGCTCGGCAAGCTGATGCCCTGGGGCCGGCGTGCCACGCCGGCGCTGCAGGCCAAGGCACTGGAAGACGGCCGCGCGGTATCGCTGACCGAGTTCAGCGGCCAGGTCGTGCTGCTGAACTTCTGGGCAACCTACTGCGAACCCTGCGAGCGCGAGATGCCGGCACTGAACAGGCTGCTGCTGAAGTTCGGCGCGCAGGGCCTGAAGGTCATTGGCGTGAACTGCGGCGAAATGCCGCAGCGCGTACGCGAGTTCCTCGACGAGCGCGTCATCTTCGACGGCCTGCCGCTGCTGGACCGCAGCCAGGCCCAGCTCAAGGCCTGGGGCATCCCCGCACTGCCCGCCAGCGTGCTGATCGACCGCCAGGGCCGCGCCCAGGCCTGGCACGTCGGCGAGTTGAACTGGGATGCGCCTGAGGTGCAGCAGGTGGTGACGGAGCTGCTGGCGCAGCGCTGAGCCCGCCAGCGCCGCGCCGCAGATCTCAGGCGTTGGCCGCAGCCGGCGCAGTTGCCACAGCCCGCCCACCGTCCAGCACCCAGGTGACGCCGAAGCGGTCCTTCACCATGCCGTAGAGCGGCGACCAGCCTGACGCGCCCAGCGGCTGCAGCACTTGGCCACCCTGGCACAGGCCTTCCCACCGGGCCCTCAACACCTCGTGAGAACTGAAGCTCAACACCACGAAGAATGGGCTCTCCCCAGGTGCCCAGGCGCGGCCCGAAGGCACGTCGTAGGCCATGACCCGGAAGCCGTCACCTGAAGCGACCTGCCCCCACATCAGCAGCTGCGCGTCGGCGGCATCCCCCACCTGCCCGGCCTGCTGGTAGGTGACTGCGCTCAGCTCGCCACCGAACACCGCCTGGTAGAACGCGAGCGCAGCGGCGGCGTCGCCGCGGAAGTTGAGATGGGTGATGGTCTGGATCGTCATCGTTCGGAGCCCTGTCGCGGGCCTGTTGCAGTGAAAACAGGCCTTACTATGGCGATCGCTCCTGTCAGTTTCCGGCAGTTATCCAATGCCCCGTTCCGACCGCCTGCTGCGCCTGCTCCAGGCCATGCGCGAGATGCACGCGCCCCTCACCGCCGCCCGCCTGGCGCAGGCCACGGGCGTTTCGCTGCGCTCCCTTTACCGCGACATCGAGAGCCTGCGTGACGCTGGCGCACAGATCGAAGGCGAGCGCGGCTACGGCTACCGGCTGGTCGAAGACAACCTGCTGCCGCCGCAAACCTTCGACCGCATGGAGATCGAGGCCCTGGCGCTGGGCCTGGCCGAAGTGCAGCAGATGGGTGACCCCTCGTTGGCCAAGGCCGCCACGGCCGTGCTCGCCAAGGTGGCCGCCACCCTGCCCACGGCGCGCGAGCGCGACCTCTTCCACGCCGTCTCCAAGGTGTACCGGCCGAACCCGCGCTTCACCGTCACGCCACACATCGAGCCGCTGCGCCAGGCCTGCTGGACCGAGACGGCATTGACGATCGCCTACGCCGACAAGCAGGGCGCGCCCACCGAACGCACGATCTACCCGCTGGCCATCGTGCACGCCGAGCGCGTGCAGTTGGTGCTCGCCTGGTGCTGCCTTCGGCAGGCCTTCCGCATGTTCCGCACGGACGGCATTCGCGAACTGGAGGACGCAGGCATCAGCTTCAAGCCGCAGCGCGCCCGGCTGCTGGGGCTGTATCTGGCGGAACTGCAGGGCGGAAAGCAGCCGGAGTCGAACCGACCAGGGAGCGGCTGACGCCCCCTACCGGGTTTGAAGCCCGGGCCCACCACCGGGTGAGTGTGCCTTCCGTGTTGCGACCCGGCGCTCAGCCGGGGTGCGCCGGGGATTGTAGGAGCGGGGCTTCAGCCTCGGCGCGCAGCACGTGGGCGTCACGCACGCGGCGCGTCACGCCAGTTCGGTCGAAATACTCGAGGATCTGGATCGCGCGCTTGCGGCCCAGGCCAGTGGCGTCGCGAAAGGCGTGCGCCTGGACTTCGCCGCGCGAAGCCTGTTGCGACAGGGTGGCCAGCAAGGCCTGCAGGCGAGCCAGCGTTGCCTGCGGATAGAACAGGTCGCGCACCACCTGGCCGAGTTCGCCGGCCCGCGCCAGCTTGCGGAGCAGCGCCCGCGCGGCATCTTCGCCCAGGCCTTGCGCCTTGGCCAGGTCGCGCACCCACGGCGGGTCGAAGCCACCGGCCAGCAGCAGCGGCAGCAGGCGCTCGGCCGTCGCGCGCTCTGCGGGCGTGATGCTCACGCCCTGACCAGGCAGGTGCAGGCTGGCGCCGCTGCGTTCGATCGCACTTTCGGCCAACAGCGCCTGGTGCAGGCCGTGCCACAACACGTCATGCGCAGTCTGCAGCAGCCCCGGCAGCGCCATGCGGCGCAGGCGTGCGGCGTTGGGCCCGGGCTCGTCCGGCGCGCGTTCATGGTGGCGCGCCAGCGCCTGCAGCACCTGCTCGCGCAAGGCTTGCCAGCGCGGCTCGGCAATCAGCCAACCATCGCCCTCGCCGGCAGGTAAATGGCGAATGTCGACCGCAACGAGCGGATCCGGTTCGCGGCCCATCAACAGGGTCAGCAAGCGGCGACTCAAGCCCTGCAGCGCCTGGCGGATCAGCGGCGCAGGTTCGCCCGACGCAACCAACTGCTCAAGCGCTGCAAGCCAGGCCAGGCGCTCGGCGCTGCGGCGGCGGCGCTCGGGTGCAAACGGGTCCAGCACCTGGCCGCCGCCCAGCGTACGGCTGGCCTGGGCGTTGCGCAGGATGAAGTGGTCGCCGGGCAGCGCAAACACTGGTGCGTCGACCACCAGCTGAGCCAAGGCTTCCGCGCCGGGCTGCAAGGCATCGCCCTGCAGCGGCACCAGGTGGGCCACGTGATGCGCGGTGCCCAGGTGCACGTGCACGGTGGCCCACTGGCCCAGCGCTGGCGCATCGGGCAGCAGCCGCACGCGCAGGTCCAGCCGTTGCGCGGCCTGCAGCACACGCGCATCGGCGATCCAGTCGCCGCGCGAGATGGCTTCCTTGGCGATGCCGGCCAGGTTCAGCGCGCATCGCTGTCCCGCCTGGCCCACTTCGGCCGCGCGGTTCTGCGCATGCAGGCTGCGCACGCGCACCGCCTGGCCAGTGGCCGAATGCTGCAGCATGTCGCCCACGCGCACCTGGCCGCTGAACACCGTGCCGGTGACCACCGTGCCCTGGCCGGCCAGTGTGAAGACGCGGTCCACGGCGATGCGAAAAAGACCGGCGCTGCCCTGCCCTTGCCAGGCCGCCGCGGCGGCTTCGAGGTGCTGGCGCAGCGCGGCCACGCCAGGGTCGCCGGGCTGATTCGCGGCGGTCTCGAACACTGCCGCGTCGGCCAGCAGCGTGCCGGCCAGCAAGGCCTGGATTTCGCCCTTGGCTGCGGCCAGGCGCGCAGCATCCACGCGGTCGACCTTGGTCAGCGCCACGCTGCCCTGGCGCACGCCCAGCAGGCCGAGGATGGCCAGGTGTTCGCGGGTCTGCGGCATCACGCCGTCGTCGGCCGCCACCACCAGCAGCGCATGGTCCACGCCCACCGCGCCAGCGGCCATGGTGTGCACGAACTTCTCGTGGCCGGGCACGTCGATGAAGCCCAGCACTTCGCCGTTGGCAGTGGGCGTGTAGGCATAGCCCAGCTCGATCGAGATGCCGCGCTGCTTCTCCTCGGGCAGCCGGTCGGTGTCCACGCCGGTGAGCGCGCGCACCAGCGTGGTCTTGCCGTGGTCGATGTGCCCGGCGGTGCCGACGATCATGCGGCCAGCGCCTCCGCCAGCTGCGGCAACTGCGCGCTGAACTCGGCTTCGTCCTGCGCTTCCAGGCAGCGCAGGTCCAGCCACAGGGCCTGGTCCGATGTGCGGCCGATGATGGGCCGTGGCAGCTTGCGCAGTGCGGCTTCCAGCCGGGCCAGTTGCCGACCGGCACGGGCAGCCTGTGCAGGCCGCAGCACAAAGCCGCTGCTGGGCAGCGTGTCCACCGGCAAGGCGCCGCTGCCGATCTGGCTGAACATCGGCTGCACGCTGGCGACAAACGCCTCGCCGAGTGCGGCCTGCAGCGCCGGCAGCAAGGCCTCGGCACGCGCACGGATCTGCGCCTGCGGGCGGGTGAACAGGCGCAGCGTGGTCAGTCGCTCGGCCAGGCGCTCGGGCGACTGGTAGAGCCGCAGCACCGGCTCCAGCGCCGCCAGCGTGAGCTTGCCCACGCGCAGCGCGCGCTTGAGCGGATGCTTCTTGATCTTCGCGATCAGGTCCTTGCGGCCGACGATCAAGCCGGCCTGCGGGCCACCCAGCAGCTTGTCGCCGCTGAAGGTGACCAGGTCGGCACCGGCGGCAATCGTCTCGCGCACCGTGGCCTCGCGCGGCAGGCCGTGGCGAGACAGGTCCACCAAGGTGCCGCTGCCCAGGTCCACCACCAGTGGCAGCGACCTGGCATGTGCAATGGCGGCGACCTCGGCCTCGCCCACGCTCTTGGTGAAGCCGGTGACTGCATAGTTGCTGCAATGCACCTTCATCAGCAACGCAGTGCGCGGGCCGACGGCTTCGTCGTAGTCCTTGGCATGGGTGCGGTTGGTCGTGCCGACCTCGCGCAGCTTCGCGCCAGCGCGGGCCATGATGTCCGGGATGCGGAAGGCGCCGCCAATCTCGACCAGCTCGCCGCGCGAGACGATGACTTCCTTCTTGGCCGCCAGCGCGCTGAGCGTGAGCAGCACCGCGGCGGCGTTGTTGTTGACCACCGTGGCGGCTTCGGCGCCAGTCAGTTCGCAGAGCAGGTCGTTGACCAGGTCGTCGCGGTCGCCGCGGCCACCAGTGGCGAGGTCGAATTCGAGGTTGGCCGGCGTGGTCAGCGCTCGCATCACGGCCTGCACTGCAACGTCGGGCAGCAGCGCGCGGCCGAGGTTGGTGTGCAGCACGGTGCCGGTGAGGTTGAAGACGCTGCGCAGGCGCGGCGCGGCGCGGGCAGCGAGGCGGGTCGCCACATCCTGCGCCAGCGTGGGCATGGCCGCGGCCTCGGGCGCCAGCGTGCCGGCCAGGGCCTGGCTGCGCAGTGCGTCCAGCGCGGCGCGCACGGTGTCGGTCAGCAGCGTCAGACCGTGCTCGGCCTTCAGCGCAGCCAGCTCGGGCGCGGCCAGCACGCGATCGACCGCGGGCAGCCGCGCGGCCGAGATCGCACCCTGAGCTGTTGCCGACGCCTCGCCGCTCATTCGTCCGCTTCCGCCGCCAGCGCCAGCAAGGGGTTGGCGCTGGCGCGAGCGTAGTCGGTCTCGCCCATCAGCAGGTCCAGCGTGAGGCTGGCCAGGTCGTCGGCCAGCGGCTCGGCGTACGGATCTTTTTCCTGGTTGACCAGCTTGCGGTAGCTGTAGCAGTGCTCGCAGGTCTCGGCCACGACCACCTCGCCCGCGTCCTCCACGCTTTGGTAGCGGATGCCTTTGGTCGACTCGCAGTTGCTGCACTTCACGCGCACCAGGTGCCACTCGGTGGCGCACAGGCCGCAGTGCAGGTAGCGGTGGCCGCCAGCCTCGCCGCCAATGCGCAGCACGCTGGCAACCGGCGGCAGGCCGCAGTGCGGGCAAACGGTGGCCGGCTCGACCATGGGCAGCGCGCGCGCATCGAGCCGGCTCGCACGGTCGGCATAGGCCACCTGCAAGGCGGCCACCAGCAGCGGCTGGGCGGTGCGGGCGAGCAAGGTGTCGGGCGGTGTGCCTTCCTGCATGCCGTGCAGCACCTGCAATGCAAAGGCTTCCAGCATGTCAGGCGCGGTGTCCTGCAGCTCTTGTGCAAGCAAGGCCAATGCAGGCGGCAAGCCGGCGCTGGGCGGCGCGTTTGCCAGCACGCTGAGCATTTCGTCCAGCGCGGTCAGCCAGGCCGGATCCAGGTGATCGGCGGCGGGGAGTACGGGCATCGCGTGGGTGACGGCACGGGCGAGCAGTGCGGGGTCGACCGGCGCGGTTTCAACTTCGCGCGCGGCGAGGGCCTGGGCGTCGGCCAGCAGCGCGACAAAGCGCAGGTAGTCGGCGATCGGGTGGCCGTCCGCCGCGAGCTGGCGCCAGCGGGCAGCGCGCTCGGCGAACAGCGTGGCCGGCTGCGGCAGGCGGATGCGGGGAAAGTCGATGCGGTCCAGCGCCTCGATCTCGCCGGGTTGCAGGATGCGTTGCACGTGCAGGTCCTTCAGAAATGAAAAAGCCGCCGGCGCGCTGGCTCGGCGGCTGGCAGGGTGCGCCCTGGCTCAGCGATTGTCGCCGGTCATCTTGCGGTACCAGCCGCGGTGGTGCTGCCTGGCCCAAGCGCGGGTGACCGTGCCGTAGAGCATGGCCCGGATGGTGCCACGGGTCCAGATGGCTGCGTAGATGTGCAGCACGATCAGCCCCATCATCCACACGGCGGCAACCGCGTGCAGCAGCGACGCGGCACGCACCAGATCCACTGGCAGATTGAACCAGGCACGCCACATCAGCACACCGGTGGGCAGCAGGATGACCATGCCCACCACCAGGCCCCAGAACAGCACTTTCTGGCCGCCGTTGTACTTGCCCTGCTCGGGCATGTCGTGGTCGTCGCCCTCGACCATCTTCTGCACGTTCTTCAGCCATTCGACATCACGCTGCTCGATCACGTTGAGCCGCCAGAAGCGCAGCGCCATGATCAGGAAGAACAGCATCATCACCAGCCCGATGTACGGATGCAGGATGCGCGCCCATGGGCCGCCCCCGAAAAGCTGGGTCAGCGGGAAAAACGCCGGGTGGAAAAAGGCCAGGCCGGAGAGCGCCAGCAGGATGAAGCAGATGCCGACGATCCAGTGGTTGGCACGCTCCGAGGCGGTGTAGCGCTGCAGGTCGCGGGGGTTGCGTCTCATGGCCGGCCTTCCGGGTTGGGGTCATGGTCGAGCTGGCGGTTCAGGGCCAGCGCTTCCTGGTCCTCCCGTTCCATGTCGTCTTCCAGTTCCTTGGAGACCTCGTTCGGGCCTTTGGTGATGTAGTGGAAGAGGCTGCCCAGCGCCGCGGTGCCCAGTGCGACCAGCGCCAGCGGCTTGGCCAGGCCTTTCCACAGCGACACCATCGGACTGATCTTCGGCTCGTTCGGCAGGCCGGCGTAGAGCGAAGGCTGGTCCGCGTGGTGCAGCACGTACATCACGTGGGTGCCGCCCACGCCAGCCGGATCGTAGAGACCAGCATGCTCGAAGCCACGCTCCTTCAGGTCTTCCACCCGCTCGGCCGCCTGGTCTTTCATGGCCTGCTTGGTGCCGAACATGATGGCCCCGGTCGGGCAGGTCTTCACGCAGGCGGGCTCCATGCCCACGGCCACGCGGTCAGAGCACAGCGTGCACTTGTAGGCCTTGTTGTCCTTCTTGGAGATGCGCGGCACATCGAACGGGCAGCCAGTCACGCAGTAGCCGCAGCCAATGCAGTTTTCCTCGTGGAAATCGACGATGCCGTTGCTGTACTGGATGATGGCGCCGGGCGACGGACAGGCCTTCAGGCAGCCCGGGTCGGCACAGTGCATGCAGCCGTCCTTGCGGATCAGCCACTCCAGGTTGCCGCTCTGCTCGTTCTCGTACTCGGTGAACTTCATCACCGTCCACGCGTTTTCGGTCAGATTGATCGGGTTGTCGTAGACACCCAGCGAGGTGCCCGGCTCCTGGCGGAGGTCGTTCCACTCCATGCAGGCGGTCTGGCAGGCCTTGCAGCCGATGCACTTGGAGACGTCGATCAGCTTGGCAACCTCGCCAGAGGCGGGGGCGCGCGCACTGGGCGAAGGGGTGGTGGTGGCCGAGCGAGCTTTGATGTCGAGAGATTGCAGTGACATGGGCGCTCCTCAAGCGGCGATCTTCTCGACCTTCACGAGGAAGGTCTTGAACTCGGGCGTGTTGGTGTTGCCGTCACCCACGAAAGGCGTCAGCGTGTTGGCCAGGAAGCCGGGCTTGGTCACGCCCTTGAAGCCCCAGTGGATCGGAATGCCCACGTGGTGCACCGTCTTGCCCTCGATCTGCATCGGCTTGATGCGCTTGGTGACAACCGCCACCGCCTTGATGTAGCCGCGCTTGGACGAGACCTTGATGCGGTCGCCAGCCACCACGCCGATGCTTTGCGCCAGCGCCTCGCCGATCTCGACGATCTGCTCGGGCTGGGTGATGGCATTCAGCAGCGCGTGCTTGGTCCAGTAGTGGAAGTGCTCTGTGAGGCGGTAGGTGGTGCCGACGTGCGGGAAGTCCGCGGCCTTGCCAAAGGTCTCCCACACCGACTTGAAGACCCGGGCCGCCGGCGAGCTGGTGACCTTCGGGTGCTTCGGGTGCATGGGGTTGTAGCCCAGCGGCGTGTCGAAGGGTTCGTAGTGCTCGGGGAACGGGCCTTCGGCCATGCCCTTCTTCGCAAAGAAGCGGGCCACACCTTCTGGGTTCATGATGAACGGTCCGGCGCCCGTCTCGGGTGCCAGCGTGGCGCCCATGTCCGGCACATCCGCCCCGGTCCAGGCGCTGCCGCTCCAGCTCACCAGCTTGCGCTTGGGGTTGAAGGGCTTGCCTGCCTCGTCGCAGGAGGCGCGGTTGTAGAGGATGCGGCGGTTCGCCGGCCAGGCCCAGGCCCAGTTCAGCGTGTTGCCAATGCCGGTCGGGTCGCTGTTGTCGCGCCGGGCCATCTGGTTGCCGGCAGTCGTCCAGCAGCCGGTGAAGATCCAGCAGCCGCTCATCGTCGAACCGTCGTCCTTCAGCTCGCCAAAGCCAGCCAGTTGCTCACCCGCCTTGCGCGTGACCTTGGTGGCGTCCTTGGGGTCGACCTGGTCGGCCAGCGCCCGGCCGTTGTACTCCTTGGCCACTTCCTCGGGTGTCGGCTCCTCGGCGTTGGCATACGGCCACCAGAGCTTCTGCATCGGATCCGGGAAGGTGCCGCCTTCCTTGGCATACAGCTCCTTGATGCGCAGGAACAGGCCGGCCATGATGCGCAGGTCGGTGCGCGCCTCGCCGGGCGGCTCGGCCGCCTTCCAGTGCCACTGCAGCACCCGCGAGCTGCTGACCACCGAGCCTTCTTCCTCGGCAAAGCAGGTGGTGGGCAGGCGGAAGACCGTCGTCTGGATCTTGGCCGGGTCCACGTCGTTGTGCTCGCCGTAGTTCTTCCAGAACTCGGAGGTTTCGGTGGCCAGCGGGTCCATGATGACCAGGAACTTCAGCTTGGCCAGGCCGTCGCGCACACGGTCCTTGTTCGACAGCGCGGCCAGCGGGTTGAAGCCCTGGGCGATGTAGCCGTTGACCTTGCCCTGGTTCATCAGCTCGAAGATCTGCAGCATGTCGTACTGCTTGTCGAGCTTGGGCAGGTAGTCGTAGGCCCAGTTGTTCTCGGCCGTGGCGGCCGGGCCGTACCAGGCCTTCATCAGGCTGACGTGGAACTTCGGATAGTTCTGCCAGTAGCTCATCTGGCCGGCGCGCAGCGGCTTCTGCGTGCGGCTGTCGATGTACTTCTGGTAGTCCTGCTCGGACTGCAGCGGCAGCGTCATGTAGCCCGGCAGGCTGTTGGACAGCAGGCCCAGGTCGGTCAGGCCCTGGATGTTGGAGTGGCCACGCAGCGCGTTCATGCCACCACCCGCCACGCCGATGTTGCCCAGCAGCAGCTGCACCATCGCGCCGGTGCGCAGGATCTGCGCGCCGATGGAATGCTGTGTCCAGCCCAGCGCGTACATGATGGTCGCCGCGCGGCCCGGCACCGCCGTGGAGGCGAGCTTCTCGCACACGTGCAGGAACTTCGCCTTGGGCGTGCCGCAGATGCTTTCCACCTTCTCGGGCGTGTAGCGGCTGTAGTGCGCCTTCATCAGCTGGAAGACGCAGCGCGGGTGCTGCAGCGTGGCGTCGGTCTTCACGAAGCCGTCAGCACCCAGCTCGTAGTCCCAGCTGGCCTTGTCGTAAGTGCGCTTCTCCTCGTTGTAGCCGGAATAGAGGCCATCGGCGAAGCTGAAGTCCTCGCGCACGATGAAGCTGAAGTCGGTGTACGCCTTGACGTACTCGTGGTGGATCTTGTCGTTGGTCAGCAGGTAGTTGATGACGCCGCCGAGGAAGGCAATGTCGGAGCCCGAACGGATGGGCGCGTAGAAGTCCGCCACCGAGGCGGAGCGGTTGAATCGCGGGTCCACCACCATGAAGTGCGCCTTGTTGTGCGCCTTCGCTTCGGTGACCCACTTGAATCCACAGGGGTGCGCTTCGGCTGCATTGCCGCCCATCACCAGGATGACATCAGCGTTCTTGATGTCCACCCAGTGATTCGTCATCGCGCCGCGGCCAAACGTCGGGGCAAGACCTGCCACCGTCGGGCCGTGTCAGACACGGGCTTGGTTGTCGAATGCGAGCAGGCCCCAGGAGCGGGCAATCTTGTGGGTGATGTAGCCGGCTTCGTTGCTGGAGGCCGAAGCCGCCAGCATGCCGGTGGTGAGCCAGCGGTTGACGGTCAGCCCGTCTTCCGTCTTCTGCACGAAGTTCGCGTCGCGGTCGGCCTTCATCAGCTTGGCGATGCGCTCGTTCGCCTCGTCCCAGCTGATGCGCTTCCACTCGTCGCTGCCGGCCTCGCGTACTTCCGGGTGTAACAGCCGGTTCGGGCTGTTGATGATGTCCAGCAGGCTGGCGCCCTTGGGGCAAAGCGTACCGCGGTTGACCGGATGGTCCGGGTCGCCCTCGACGTGGATCACCGAACGCTTGGCGTTCTTCGCGCCGTCGCCCAGCGAATGCATCAGGATGCCGCAACCGACCGAGCAGTAGGTGCAGGTCTGGCGCGTGACCGTGGTCGCGGCGAGCTTGTATTGGCGCACCTCCGCCAGCGCCGTCGCCGGGGAGAACCCCAGCAAGGCCAGGCTTGAGCCTGCCAGGGTGGAGCCAGTCACTCTCATGAACTGGCGACGTGAGACTTGCACGTGAAGCTCCTCGCAAAAAAGCACGAAGTGCAACCGCTCGAAGCCCTGGAACGCACCTGGGTTCAGCCTGGGAGCGGGTCGCCAGAAAATTCTATGCCTATGGGGGCATCCAGGTTGCGGGGTTTCACGGATGCCCCAGCGTCCAAGGCGGGCATGTTCACGCCCATGCGGGCTGCCTCGGGCAAGCGGCAAGACACTTGCGCTCAGAAATCCAAGGTCCAGGTCTCGCCCACCAGGTCATGGCCAAAGCTGTGGTGCGCCTCGCTGGCGACGAACCGATAGCCAGCCTTGCTGTAGATGCGCTTGGCAACGGTGAGATTGCTGTTGGTCCAGAGCCGGATGGAGCGGTAGCCGACGTCACGCGCGAACTGGCTGCACTCGGCGACCAACCGCTCACCCAGGCCCAGCCCGCGGGCGGAAGGCTCGACCAGCAGCAGCCGCAACTGGGCCACGCCCTCGATCGGCTGCCCGGTGGCTTCGTCCCGCGCCTGTACCAGGCAAACGCTGCCGATGTTCACGCCATCGCGCTCGGCGATCCAGCAGGCCTCGCGGCGCGCATCGAAGCGCTCGATGAAATCCGCCGCGATGCGCGCGACCATGGCCTCGAAGCCAATGTCCCATTGGTACTCGCGGGCATAGAGCGCACCATGCCGCGAGACCACCCAGCCCATGTCGCCGGGTCGATGCGGTCGCAGGACAAAGCTGTTTCTCGCCGGCTTGCTGCCTGGCTCCTCCAGCATGTCTCGCACGCGCTGGAAGGCCTGCAGCAACTCGCCCTGTTGTGCATCGCTGAGCCGGTCCAGCAGTTCACCCACCTGAGCCTGTGAGCGCTGCTCCAGCGGCGCCAGCGCCAGGCGGCCGGCGGCGGTGAGCTGCAGCAAGGACTGCCGCCCGTCCGCCTCGCTGCGGTTTGCCTCCACCAGCCCGCGCTCCTTCAGAGAGCGCAGCAATCGGCTCAAGTAGCCCACATCCAGATCCAGCAGGCGGCCCAGCGCCGTGCCGGTGATGCCGGCGCCTTCCTGCAGGTGCGCCAGCTCCCACAGCACGCGGGACTCGGTGAGGTTGAAGTCCGAGTCCAGCAAGCCTTCGTTGAGCGCGCCGATGCGACGGGTATAGAAGCGGTTGAAGCCGCGCACGGCTTCGATTCGGTCAGGCGAAGTCATGGCCGAAGGATACGAAAATTGATTGCTTTTGGCAATCAATTGCTTGCTGGATTGTCAATTGGCAACGGCGGCGGCGCAACACGCCTGTAGCGAGCCCATCACCGACGTCAGCAGTCCGCCAAACCTACAAACCCTGTTGGCAACGCCTGACACCGAGGCTGGTGGGTGGGGCGTACCTTCTGGTTCATCCGGTTCCGACCGGTTGCCCCTTTTCCTCCCACCGCGCAGGCCCTGCGCGGACTCTCAAGGAGTTCCCCATGAAGACGAACAAGACGCTTCTCTCCGTTGTGACCGCTGCTGCAGTCGCTGGTGCCCTGTCGATGGCCTACGCCCAATCCGAGCCGAACCTGCCGGTCCAGCCGGACACGCCGACCGCCGTGGAACCGCACGCCACCCAGGTGGCCACGCCCATGGTCCCGCCGCCTGGCGATTTCACCGGCTCGCAGAGCAGCGGCACCACGACCACCACGGTCGAAGCCCCTCAGCCTGTGGTGACGGTCACTCCGCCCGCCACCGTTGCCTATACCGCGCCTGCACCCGCCCCGGCCGCGCCGGCACCCGAGACCAGTCCGCCTGTCGACAACAGCGCGCCTGCGCCCATCGACAACACGCCGACAACCATGCCCGCGCCGCAAGCCGACCGCAACTAAGCTCATGCCTTCAGCGCCACCAGGCGCTGGGGTGAGAGGAAGAGCCGCCCGAGAGGCGGCTCTTCCTTTTGTGCGCCGCGCTGCGTCGTTCTACGGGCACCGCTGGGGCTGCAGCCAAAACCTCTGTGCGATGATCGCCAGCCGCTTCTTCGCGGCCCGGCCGCTGCGCCTTCCGCGCGCCTGATCCCCGCCCACCCCATGATTGACGAGACCGAGACCGCAGCCAGCCCGCGGCCTGCGCCAGCTTCGCTGGAAGGCCACACGCCGATGATGGCGCAATATTTCAGGCTCAAGGCCGACCACCCGGACACGCTGCTGTTCTACCGGATGGGGGACTTCTACGAGCTGTTCTACGACGATGCGCGCAAGGCCCACAGGCTGCTGGACATCACGCTGACGACACGCGGCCAGAGCGCAGGCCAGCCGGTCATCATGGCCGGCGTGCCGGTGCATTCGGTGGAAGGCTACCTGGCGCGGCTGCTGAAGCTGGGCGAATCGGTAGCGGTGGCCGAGCAGGTGGGCGACGTGGCCACGGCCAAGGGACCGGTGGAGCGCAAGGTGGTGCGCGTGGTGACCCCGGGCACGGTGACCGACAGCGAACTGCTGAACGACCGGGCCGACACGCTGCTGCTGGCCATCACCCGCCAACGCCAGACCTGGGGCCTGGCCTGGCTGGGGCTGGCCAGCGGGCAGCTGGGTGTGACCGAGTGCGTGGAGCGCGAACTGCCGGGCTGGCTGGCACGGCTGGCACCGGCCGAGCTGCTGCTGGACCGCGAGAACGACGCACACCCCGCCCTGCAGGCCTGCCGCGCGGCACGCACCGCGCGCCCCTCCTGGCAGTTCGACAGCGCCTTGGGCCTGCGCAAGCTCTGCGAGCAGTTGAACGTGGGCAGCCTGGCTGGCTTCAACGCACAGGCGCTGGGCACGGCCCACGCGGCCGCAGCCGCGCTGCTGAGCTACGCCGAACACACCCAGGGCCGCGCACTGGCCCATGTACAGACGCTCACGGTGGAGCGCTGCAGCGAACTGCTGGAGCTGCCGCCGGCCACCCACCGCAACCTGGAGCTGACCGAGACGCTGCGCGGCGAGGCTGCACCCACGCTGCTGTCGCTGATCGACACCTGCCGCACCGGCATGGGCAGCCGCGCGCTGCGGCAGTGGATGACGCACCCGCTGCGCGACCGCGCGCTGGCCAGCGGCCGGCATGCGGCGATCGAGCAGATGCTGGCAGATGGCATTGACCGGCTGCGCGACGCACTGCGCGGCATCAGTGATGTGGAGCGCATCACCTCGCGCGTGGCGCTGCGCCAGGTGCGGCCGCGCGAGCTTTCCGGCCTGCGGCAGACGCTGGCGCAGCAGCCGGCGCTGCGCGAGCTGGCGCCACGCGGCACCGCGCTGCTGGACGCGCTGTATGCCGACCTGTCACCCGACCCTGCCGTGGGCCAGCTGCTGGCGCGCGCCGTGGCCGAAGAGCCGGCGGTCCTGCTGCGCGACGGCGGCGTGATCGCCACCGGCTTCGACGCGGAGCTCGACGAGTTGCGCGCCATTGGCCAGAACTGCGATGCCTTCCTGCTGGAACTGGAGACGCGCGAGCGCGCCCGCACCGGCATCACCAACCTGCGGGTGCAGTTCAACCGGGTGCATGGCTTCTACATCGAGGTCACCAGCTCCGGGCTGGACCGGGTGCCGCTGGACTACCAGCGCCGGCAGACTCTGAAGAATGCCGAGCGTTTCATCACGCCCGAACTGAAGACCTTCGAGGACAAGGCGCTCTCGGCGCAGGACCGCGCGCTGGCGCGCGAGAAGTGGCTGTTCGAGCAGTTGCTGGACCAGCTTCAGCACTGGCTGCAGCCGCTGGCCGCGCTGGGCCGGGCCCTCGCCAGCCTGGACGCGCTGGCGGCGCTGGCCGAACGCGCGACCACGCTGGACTGGTGCCGGCCGGAGTTCGTCTCGCATCCCTGCCTGGACATCGAGGCCGGCCGGCATCCCGTCGTGCAGGCGCGGCTGGCCGAGACCGGCGCGGGCGACTTCATCGCCAACGACTGCCGGCTGGACACGCGCACCAAGCTGCAGATCATCACCGGCCCGAACATGGGCGGCAAGAGCACCTACATGCGCCAGGTGGCGCTGATCGTGCTGCTGGCGGCCATGGGCAGCTACGTGCCGGCAAGGCGCTGCCGGCTGGGGCCGATCGACGCGATCCACACCCGCATTGGCGCCGCGGACGACCTGGCCAACGCCCAGTCCACCTTCATGATGGAAATGACTGAGGCCGCCGCCATCGTGCACGGCGCGACCGAGCATTCGCTGGTGCTGATGGACGAGATCGGCCGCGGCACGTCCACCTTCGATGGCCTGGCGCTGGCCTCGGCCATCGCCACGCAGCTGCACGACCGCAACAAGTCCTTCACGCTGTTTGCCACCCATTACTTCGAGCTGACCGAGTTCCCGCGCAAGCACGAGCGGGCGCTGAACCTGCACGTCAGCGCGGTCGAAAGCGGGGACGACATCGTCTTCCTTCACGCGATCGAGCCCGGCCCGGCCAGCCGCAGCTACGGCGTGCAGGTCGCCCGGCTGGCCGGCATGCCGCCCGCGCTGGTCCGCCAGGCGCGGCACACGCTGGAAGCGCTGGAAACCAACTCGCGCGCCGGTGACCCGCAAGTGGACCTGTTCGCCGCGCCGGCTGCCTCGCCGGTGCGCGAAGCCTCTGCCGTGGAGCAGGCAATGGCGGCGATCAACCCGGACGCGATGTCGCCCAAGGAAGCGCTGGACGCGCTGTACCGCCTGAAGCAGTTGCAGGCGCAGGGCCAGGGCTGAAACGCCCGGCCTTCACCCGGCAGGAATCGCTCAACGCGGCTCGCGCACGTGGATGAGGTGCATCAATGAGGACACCGGCTTGTTGGCCTTGTCGCTCAACGCACCGTAGCGGTCGTAGACAGCGTTGAGTTCGCGGGCCAGCGCTTCGGTTTCCGCTTCGGTGAGCCAGAGGCGGCACCAGTAATAGAGGAAGTCGTCCGGCGGCTGGGCGTGGCCCTCGCGCGGCAGGATGGTGGTGAACAACCCCGCCGAAGGCGTGTGCGCCAGGCACAGCTCCAGGCTGGGCGCCTGGCGCACCAGCGAGCGCGACATGGCCGACAAGGCCTGGCCGTGCCAGCGCTGCGAGAAGTCCGCGAAGACGGCCTCGTAGCTTTCCATCGGCGCATGTTCGAGGCTGACGCGCACACGGTCCGCCACGCATCGGTAGAAAGTGACGCGGTGGCGCGCCCGCTTCTCCACGCGCTCGGGGCGGATCAGGCCGGCTTCGCTCAGGCGCTTGATCCAGTAGCTCATCGCCGGCTTGGCAATGCCCAGCTCGGCCGCGGCGCCGGCCAGGTCCGCGCTGCGGCCCAGGAAGGGCTTCAGGTGCTGGCGCTTGTCCGGCAGCCAGAGGATCTCGATGGCGGCCGGCTCGGTGACCAACAGGTCGGCGGCCGGCGTCCAGCCGGGCACTTCGTCGGAGGGTGAAAGGCGCAACGCGGTGGGCTCACGGTTCAGTTTCAAGCATGTTATTTGAACAGTGCGCTGCCTAGCCTTGGCACCGCCGCCTCACCCGGGGTGGCGTGACTGATTCAGGGACGACAACGCCATGCACAACCGATCCGCCATTTTCTCCACAGCCCGCCGCCTGCAACGCATGGCCGCGCTGATGGCCCTTGCCTGCAGCCTCGCCGCCTGCGGCGGCGGCGGCAGCGACACCTCGGAGCCGACCAGCGGCCCGGCACCCGCGCCCAGCCCTTCGCCCTCGCCTGCCCCATCCCCCTCGCCTTCGCCAGCTCCCGCACCGGCACCCACGCCTGCCCCGGCACCGGCCCCTTCCGTCTCCGGCCGGCTGTGGCACGAGGACTACGCGCTGGACTTCCGCGACGGCACGCAGATCGCTTCGCCCGATGGCGCACTGCCCTCGCAGGTCACCGCCGAACTGGATGCCTGGCCCTGGCCGGACGGCAGCCAGTACGCCACGACCGACTGGAACAGCTACGACGAATACACCACGCTGAAGGTGGTGGACACGGCCAGCGGCAACGTCCTCTACTCGGCCACGTCCAACCGCTACCTGCGTGTTGGCGCACCTTCTCCGGTCAACAAGTCCATGCTGCTGCTGTCGATTGCCGACGACGTCATTTCCCCGGAAGACTGGATCTTCGTGGACCTGAGCACCATGACGACGGTCAAGCAATTCCCGGCAAACGACTACATCAGCTGGTTGCCGGATGGGCGCTACCTGGCCGTCAGCGTCAGCGGAGCGATGCACATCGGCCAGGTGGATGGCGGCGACACGCCTGCCGGGCAGTTGAGCTTGCCCCCCGGCCGCCAGGTGGGCGGCGTGTGGGTCAATCGGCAGGGCACGCAGATGGCGCTGCGGCTGGAGAACCCGAACACCACTGGCGGCGAGGCGGACATCTGGGTGGCCGGGATGGACGGCAGCAACCTGGGCCGGGTGACGCAGACCACGATGAGCTACTTCCCGAAATGGTCACCTGACGGCCGCACGCTGGCGTTCGACGTGGACACCGGCCACTTCTGCAACGGCGTGGGCTGCATGGGCAGCTGTGACCTTTGGTGGGTGCCGGTGGAGGCCCGCAACGTGGTCGCACTGCCCGCCAGCGGCGATGCGAACCGCTTCTACGTCAAGGACCGGGACGGTCAGCAGCAGATCCTGGGGTGCGAGCTGTTGGCCTGGACCGACTGATCCCGCGCCAGGCGCATGCTCGGCCGGGCAAAGTCCCGGCCAGCGTGGACAATCGCGGTTTCAGCGATTTCCCGGTCCGCGGGCAATTCCATGACTTACTGCGTCGGCATCCGGCTCAACGCCGGCCTCGTGTTCCTCTCGGATTCCCGCACCAACGCGGGCCTGGACGCGATCAGCACCTTCCGCAAGATGATCGTGTACGAGCAGCCCGGCGAGCGCTTCATGGTGCTGATGTCGGCCGGCAACCTGAGCATCTCGCAGTCGGTGCGGGAAATCCTGCAGGTCGAGAAGCTGGCCAACGGCGACGAAGAGCCGATCACGATCTGGAACGCCAAGAGCATGTTCGAGGCCACGCGCGTGCTGGGCAGCGCGGTGCGCCGGGTCTATGACCAGGACGGCCCTTCGCTGAAGGCCGCGGGCATCGACTTCAACTGCAGCATGATCTTCGGCGGCCAGATCGGCAACGAGGCGATGCGGCTGTTCCTGGTCTATTCGGCCGGCAACTTCATCGAGGCCACGCGCGAGACCTGCTTCTTCCAGATCGGCGAGAGCAAGTACGGCAAACCCATCCTGGACCGGGTGCTGACGCCGGGCACGCCGCTGGACGAAGCGGCCAAGTGCGCACTGGTGTCAATGGATTCGACGCTGAAGTCCAACCTCTCGGTCGGCCTGCCGCTGGACCTGATGGTCTACGAGAAGGACAGCCTGCAGAGCAACCGCATCGCGGTGATCGACGACCACAACCCGTATTTCCGCATGATCCACAACACCTGGGGCCAACGGCTGCGCGAGGTGTTCGAGGGCATTGACGATCCGCACTGGGGCGGCGGCGACGCGGTGCATCCACTGCTGACGCCCAGCCATCGCTACGAGCCGATGCGCAAGATCCAGGGGCCGGACGAGAAGATCGTCTGATGGCCGACACCATTGTTTTCGCCCATGCCAACGGGTTTGGCGCCGGCACGTACCGCGTACTGTTCGAGCGCTGGCGCGCAGCGGGTTTCGAGGTCAAGGCGCCCGAGCGACTGGGCCACGACCCGAAATATCCGGTGGCCAGCAACTGGCGCGCACTGCGCGACGAATTGCTGGCGTTTGTCGAACGCGAAACCGAAGGCAGGGTCTTCCTGGTTGGCCATTCGCTGGGCGGCTTGCTGAGCCTGATGGCGGCCAGCCGCCGGCCCGAACTTGCGCGCGGCCTGCTGATGCTGGACTCGCCGGTGATCACCGGCTGGCGTGCCCACAGCCTGCAAATGGTCAAGCTGGGCGGCCTGCTGCCCAGCATTTCGCCCGGCAAGGTCTCGGTCAAGCGGCGCCATGAGTGGCCCAGCCGCGAGGCAGTGCATGCACATTTCGCCGGCAAGCCGGTTTTTGCCCGCTGGGACCCGCGGGTGCTGGCCGACTACGTGGCCACCGGCTTTGTCGAGGCCGATGCGGCCGAGGCGGTGCGCGAAGAGGCCCGCATCGTGCTGGGCTTCAAGCGCGAGATCGAGACCCGCATCTACAACACGCTGCCGCATCACCTGGGACTGGTGCTGCACAAGCATCCGCTGCAGTGTCCCGTGGGCTTCATTGCCGGCACCCAGTCGGCCGAAATGCGCCAGGGTGGCACCGAAGGCGCGCGGGCACTGGCCAAGCAGCGTTTCGTCTGGTTCGAAGGCACGCACCTGTACCCGATGGAGCGGCCGGACGACACGGCCGACGAAGTGATGAAGCTGCTGCGCGGCATGTCCTGAACACGCGGCACCGCCCGGCCGGGTAGGCCCCGGTATAATGCCTTTTTACCACCACAGCGTTCGTGCATCCCCGTGATGCGGCCTGTCTTCGGGCCCGCGGGCGAGACCGCGTGCGCTGCAAGAAATGACCAAGTTCGTCTTCGTCACCGGCGGTGTGGTGTCTTCCCTGGGCAAGGGCATCGCATCGGCCTCTCTCGCAGCGATTCTTGAATCGCGCGGTCTCAAAGTCACCCTCATCAAACTGGATCCATACCTGAATGTGGATCCGGGCACGATGTCGCCGTTCCAGCACGGCGAGGTGTTCGTCACCGACGATGGCGCGGAGACCGACCTGGACCTCGGCCACTACGAGCGCTTCATCACCACGCGCATGAAGCGCAGCAACAACTTCACCAGCGGCCAGATCTACAAGACGGTGCTGGAGAAGGAACGTCGCGGCGATTACCTCGGCAAGACCGTGCAGGTCATCCCGCACGTCACCAACGAGATCCAGGAGTACGTCAAGCGCGGCGCGGGCTTCGGCACGCCCGAGGCGGTCGACGTGGCCATCGTGGAAATCGGCGGCACGGTGGGTGACATCGAGTCGCTGCCCTTCCTCGAAGCGGTGCGTCAGCTCAGCCTGAAGATGGGCCCGACCAACACCGCATTCGTGCACCTCACCTACGTGCCTTACATCAAGGCCGCCGGCGAGCTGAAGACCAAGCCGACCCAGCACACGGTGCAGAAGCTGCGCGAGATCGGCATCCAGCCAGATGCGCTGCTGTGCCGCGCCGACCGCGAGGTGCCGGCCGAGGAGCGCGAGAAGATCTCGCTGTTCACCAACGTGGCCTCGCACGGCGTGATCTCGATGTGGGACGTGGACACCATCTACAAGGTGCCCCGCATGCTGCACGAGCAGGGCCTGGACGAGCTGATCTGCATGAAGCTGCAGCTGCTGACCCGCCCGGCCGACCTGCGCACCTGGGACAACCTGGTGCACGAGGTGGCGCATCCGAAGGGCGAAGTCACGATCGCGATGTGCGGCAAGTACACCGAGCTGTCGGACTCGTACAAGTCGCTCAACGAAGCGCTGCGCCACGCCGGCCTGCACAACCATGTGCGCGTGAAGATCGAATACGTGGACTCGGAAGAGCTGAACGACGCCAACGCCGCCGTGCAGCTCAGCGGCTTCGATGCCGTGCTGGTGCCTGGCGGCTTCGGCAAGCGCGGCGTGGAAGGCAAGATCGCCGCCGCCCGCTTCGCCCGCGAGCACAAGCTGCCGTACCTGGGCATCTGCCTGGGCATGCAGGTGGCCACCATCGAATACGCCCGCCACATGGTCGGCCTGACCGGTGCCAACTCGACCGAGTTTGAGCCTGACACGCCGCACCCGGTGATCGCGCTGATCGACGAATGGCAGGACGCCGACGGCTCGATCCAGAAGCGCGATGCCAACTCCGACCTGGGCGGCACGATGCGCCTGGGCGCGCAGAGTTCGGACGTCAAGCCCGGCACGCTGGCCCATGACATCTACGGCCCTGTCGTCACCGAGCGCCACCGCCACCGCTACGAAGCGAACGAGCATTACCTGGACCGCCTGCAGCAGGCCGGCCTGGTGATCTCGGCCATCACCCAGCGCGAAAAGCTGACCGAGATGGTCGAACTGCCGCGCACGGTGCACCCTTGGTTCGTCGGCGTGCAGTTCCACCCGGAATTCAAGTCCACGCCGTGGGACGGCCATCCGCTGTTCAAGGACTACATCAAGGCGGCGATCAGCCACCAGCAGCAAGCTGCCGCAGCGTCCGCCGCCACTGCCGAAAAGGGCACCGCATGAAACTCGCCGGATTCGAGGTCGGCCTCGACAAGCCGTTTTTCCTGATCGCCGGGACCTGCTCGATCGAAGGGCTGGAGTTGACGCTGGAAGTGGCCGGCCAGCTGAAGGAAGCCTGCACGGCGCTCGGCATTCCGCTGATCTACAAGGGCTCGTTCGACAAGGCCAACCGCTCGTCCGGCACCACCAAGCGCGGCGTCGGCATGGAGGCGGGCCTGAAGATCCTCGACGAGGTGCGCCGCCAGACCGGCCTGCCGGTGCTGACCGACGTGCACGACGCGACGCAGGTGGCAGAGGTCGCCAGCGTCGTGGACGTGCTGCAGACCCCGGCCTTCCTGTGCCGCCAGACGGATTTCATCCGCGCGGTCGCGCAATCGGGCAAGCCGGTCAACATCAAGAAGGGCCAGTTCCTCGCGCCCTGGGACATGAAGAACGTCATCGACAAGGCCCGCGCCGCCGCGCGCGAGGTGGGCCTTTCCGAAGATCGCTTCCTGGCCTGCGAACGCGGCGTTAGCTTCGGCTACAACAACCTGGTGGCCGACATGACCAGCCTGGCCGAGATGCGCAATTCCGGCGCGCCTGTAGTGTTCGACGTGACCCACTCGGTGCAGAAACCTGGCGGTCTCGGCGGCTCCAGCGGTGGTGCGCGCGAGATGGTGCCGGTGCTGGCGCGGGCCGGCGTGGGCGTGGGCGTCGCGGGCCTGTTCATGGAGACGCACCCGAACCCTGCCGAGGCCTTCAGCGACGGCCCCAACGCCGTGCCGCTCAAGCACATGAAGACGCTGCTGGCGCAACTGGTCGCTCTGGACAAGGTGATCAAGGCCCAGCCGTTGCTGGAGAACGACTTCAGCTGCTGAAGTCTCGCCCGCGGCGCAACAAGCTGATGTACGCGGGTAACCCGTTTCTGGCACCCTGCGCGCCGCAGAAGAATTTTCATTACGGAGAGAGCAATGAGTGCAATCGTTGACATCGTCGGCCGCGAAATCCTCGACAGCCGTGGCAACCCCACGGTCGAGTGCGACGTGCTGCTGGAATCGGGCGTGATGGGCCGCGCGGCCGTGCCTTCTGGCGCTTCGACCGGCTCGCGTGAGGCCATCGAGCTGCGCGACGGCGACAAGAGCCGCTACCTGGGCAAGGGTGTGCTGAAAGCCGTCCAGAACATCAACAACGACATCAGCGAAGCCGTGCTGGGCCTGGATGCCTCCGAGCAGGCCTTTCTGGACAAGACGCTGATCGACCTCGACGGCACCGACAACAAGAGCCGCCTGGGCGCCAACGCGATGCTGGCCGTCTCGATGGCCGTGGCACGTGCCGCAGCCGAAGAGTCCGGCCTGCCGCTGTACCGCTACTTCGGCGGCATGGGCGGCGTGCAGTTGCCGGTGCCAATGATGAACGTCATCAACGGTGGCGCGCACGCCAACAACAGCCTGGACCTGCAGGAGTTCATGATCATCCCGGTCGGCGCGCCCAGCTTCCGCGAAGCGCTGCGCTACGGTGCCGAGGTCTTCCACGCGCTGAAGAAGATCATCGATGCCAAGGGCATGAGCACCACGGTCGGCGACGAAGGCGGCTTTGCGCCCAGCCTGCCCAGCCACGAAGCCGCGATCCAGCTGATCCTGGAAGCCATCGACAAGGCCGGCTTCGAGGCCGGCACGCAGATCGCCATCGGCCTGGACTGCGCCGCCAGCGAGTTCTACAAGGACGGCAAGTACCACCTCGAAGGCGAAGGCCTGACGCTGACGGCAGCCGAGTGGACCGACATGATGGCCACCTGGGTCGACAAGTACCCCATCATCTCGATCGAAGACGGCATGGCCGAAGGCGACTGGGACGGCTGGAAGCACCTGACCGAGCGCCTGGGCAAGAAGGTCCAGATCGTGGGCGACGACCTGTTCGTCACCAACACCAAGATCCTGAAGGAAGGCATCGAGAAGGGCATTGCCAACTCGATCCTGATCAAGATCAACCAGATCGGCACGCTGACCGAGACCTTCGCCGCCATCGAGATGGCCAAGCGCGCGGGCTACACCGCAGTGATCAGCCACCGCTCGGGCGAGACCGAAGACAACACGATCTCCGACATCGCCGTGGGCCTGAACGCCGGCCAGATCAAGACCGGCTCGCTGAGCCGCAGCGATCGCATGTCCAAGTACAACCAGCTGCTGCGCATCGAGGAAGACCTGGGCGACGTGGCCGTGTACCCGGGCCGCGCCGCGTTCTACAACCTGCGCTGACCGCAGGCCGGGCCTTTGCGCCCGGCGCCGCTCACCATCGCCGGGCCCTCGCCCGGCGTTTTCGTTTTGGGGTGCCAACAGGGGCTTGCGGCACAATCGCGACATGCGCGTGCTGCCCTTTGTCCTCGCCGCCTTGCTGGCGCTGGTGCAGGCCGAACTCTGGTTCGGCCGCGGTGGCGTGCCACATGTGATGAGCCTGCGCAGCGAACTGGCCACGCAGCTGGCCGCCAACGACAAGGCGCGCGCCCAGAACGAGCGCCTCTCCGCCGAGGTCGCCGACCTGAAGAACGGGCTGGAAATGGTCGAGGAAAAGGCCAGGCTGGAACTGGGCATGGTCAAGCCGGATGAGTTGCTGGTGGTGATTTCCAGCAGCGCCGGCAGCACCGGAAATGCGGCGCCCAAGCCACTCGCGCCGCTCGCGCCGGCCACGGCCGCCCCCTCGCAACCCTGACGCCGATGCCGAACTGGATGTCCGCTGCCTTGCAGGCAGCCGTTGCCCTGTGGGCCACCCTGCTCGCGCCCGCCTTCACGCTGTGGGGCAGTCCTTTCACCTGGCTCGAACTGCTCGCCTGCGTGCTGGCCATCTGGATGGTGGCCTGCAACATGCGCGTGAACCCGCTGGGCTGGCCGCTGGCCATCGCCAGCTCATTGCTCTACGCAGGGCTGTTTGCCGAGTACAAGCTGTATGGTGAAGCCAGCCTGCAGGTCTTCTTTGTGCTGGTCGCTGGCTGGGGGTGGTGGCAATGGCTGCGCGGGCGTGGCGAGGACGGCGGTGCGCTGCGCGTGCATCGCCTGACCGGCCGGCAACGCGCACTGGCCTTGCTGGCCACACTGCTGGGCTGGCCATTGCTCGGCTTGTTGCTGCACCGCTTCACTGACAGCGACGTGCCATTCTGGGACGCGCTGCCCACCATCGCCAGCATCACCGGCCAGTCGCTGCTGGGCCGCAAGCTGATCGAGAACTGGCCGGTGTGGATTGCGGTGAACCTGGTCAGCATGGGCTTGTTCGCAGTCAAGTCGCTCTGGCTGACGGTGCTGCTGTACGCGGTGTTCACCGTGATGGCGGCCGCGGGCTGGCAAGCCTGGCGCAGGCTGGAGGGCCGGGTCAGTGCCTGAGCAGCAGCAAACGGGGCGGGTCATTGCGCTGGTCGGCGCCGAGAGCACCGGCAAGAGCACGCTGGCCGCCGCGCTTGCACCCCGCGTGGCCGAGCTGACCGGCTGGCCCTGCACCTGGGTGCCGGAATACCTGCGCGAGTGGTGCGACGCGCAGGGCCGCACGCCACGTGAGCAGGAGCAGGAGGCCATCGCCCTCGAACAAGCCCGTCGCATCGAACAGGCCGCCGCCACGCACGCGGTGGTACTGGCCGACACCACGCCGCTGATGACCGCCGTCTACCACCGCCAGGTCTTCGGCAGCGACACGCTGGATGCGATGGCACTGGCCTGGCAACGCCGCTGCGCGCTGACGCTGCTGACCGCGTTGGACCTGCCCTGGGAGCCGGACGGCCTGCAGCGCGACGGCCCGCAGGTACGCGCGCCAGTGGACAACCGGCTGCGCGAGCTGCTGGTGGGCGCCGGGCTGGCGTTTGCCGTGGTCAGCGGCAGCGGCCCGCGCCGGGTGGAGGCAGCCCTGGATGCGATGGTGCCGGTGCTGCGCCTGCGCCGCGCGCCGCGGGCCGGGCTGCTGACGCGGCTGCAGGACCGCGACGCCGCGCAACCCGCCTGGCTGTGGGCCTGCGACAGCTGCGATCAACCGGACTGCGAGCACGCCGCTTTCCAGCAGCGCATCCGCACGGCCGGCTCACTGCAGCGAAGCTGACGCTGGCGGCTGGTCGCGGCCGGGCGTGAACATCTCGCCCACGTCGACTGCGTCGAAATGGTATTGCTGGCCGCAGAAGTCGCAGGCGATCTCGATGTCGCCGCGCTCTTCCAGGATGCTTTCGGATTCTTCGCGGCCCAGGCCGGTGAGCATGTTGCGCACCCGTTCGCGCGAGCAACTGCAGCCGAAGCTGGGCGTGAGCGGCTCGAAGCGGCGCACTGACTCTTCCCAGAACAGCCGGCGCAGGATCGTGTCCGCTTCCAGCGTCAGCAGTTCCTCGCGCGTCAGCGTCGCGGCCAGGTGGGCAATGCGGTTGAAGGCTTCCGACTGGCCGATCTGGTCCTCGTCGCCCGAGCCCCAGGGCGTGGCGCCCGGCCGCTCGCCGGCCAGGTTGCCCTCGCCCTTGGTCGGCAGCCGCTGGATCAGCAGGCCGGCAGCGACTTCGCCGTTGGCGGCCAGGATCAGGCGGGTGTCCAGCTGCTCGGACTGCAGCATGTAGTGCTCCAGCACCTCCGAGAGGTTTTGCAGCGGCCGGCGCTGGTCGTCGTGCAGCGGCACGATGCCCTGGTAGGGCTGCTGACCGGGCAACCGATCGGCGGGGTCCAGCGTGATCGCGCAGCGGCCCTGGCCGTGCAGGTTCAGCATGGCCTCGACACGAGCGCCGTCCGGCACCTCGCCGACGACCTTGGCCGTGGTGCGAAAGCTCAGGTCGGCCTTGGCCTCGGCCACTGCGAGCTTGACCGGACCGTCGCCCATGACCTGCAGGATCAGCGAGCCATTGAACTTGATGTTGGCCTGCATCAGCGTGGCGGCAGCCGCCATTTCGCCCAGCAGTTCACGCACCGGCGGCGCGTAGTCGCCCGCAGCCTCACGGCGGCGCAGCACCTCTTGCCAGCTGTCGGTCAGTCGCACCAGCATGCCGCGCACGGGCAGGCCTTCAAACAGGAATTTATGGAGTTCGCTCATGGGATGGGTCCGCAGCCACGCAAACGGTGACCGCGTGTGCGGTCTGCCACGCTGCGCCTGGAAGACTGCCGATTTTACGAAGCTTGGTACCAGCAGGCGCAGCCAAGGTCTTGCACCGGTTGGGTTGCTGGCCGTCAGCTGCGGTAGCTCTCCAGCTCTTCTTCGGTGAAACCGGCTGCGCGCCGGGCGTCGAGGTTGAACGGGCCTTTCATGCGCGGCGCGCCATATTGCGCCGCGAGCTGCGAATAGGTGGCCACGGGTGCCAGGCCGCGCTGATCGCACAGCCAACGGTACCAGTGGTTGCCGGTGGCGACATGGCCGATCTCGTCGCGCAGGATGATGTCGATGATGGCGCCAGCCTTCAGGTCGCCTGCGCCGATCAGCTTGGCCTTGACCGCCGGCGAAGCGTCCAGCCCCCGCGCCTCCAGCGTGCGAGGCACCAGCGCGACGCGGGCCAGCAGGTCGCCCTTGGTCTTCTCGGCCATTTCCCACAAGGCGTTGTGCGCCGGGAAGTCGCCGTAGCGGAAACCCAGCGCCAGCAGATGGTCGCGCAGCAGCTGGAAATGCAGCGCCTCCTCGCGCGCCACCAGCAGCCACTGCCGGTAGAAGTCCGCCGGCATGCCGGCAAAGCGCCAGACGATGTCCAGCGCCAGGTTGATCGCATTGAACTCGATGTGGGCCAAGGCATGCAGCAGGCCCGCCCTGCCCTCCAGCGTGCCGACAGAACGATGCTTCAGTGCGGTGTGTGGCATCAGCTCGGGCTTGGGCGGGCGGCCGGGAATGCCGGCCGGTTCGACGAACACCTCGTCGGTGTCCAGCGCAGCCCACGGATCAAGCGCACGCGTGCCTTCGGCCTTGGCGTCATGCGACGGGGTGAGCAGCAGCGCCAAGGCCTGCCGACGAAGGTTCTCCATGCGGCATGCTAACCAGCTTGGCGCCTCGACACCGGCCAGCGCCTCAGTCCAGCTTGACGGAAATGCCGGTGACGAACAGCGTGTCGCCCTTTTTCAGGCCGACGCCGGGATCGCTGTCATAGCGGTAGTTCAGCCCGGCGGTGAGGCTGAGCCTGGCGGTCATCGCAACGGCCAGGCCGGCGTCCAGCGTCGCGCGCGAGCCGCCGCCGGAATCCAGCGCAGGGTAGTACGAAAGCTTCTGGCGGAAGCTCGTGGTTTCAGTGAACTTATGGCTGGACTCTTCGCCCAGCACCAGCTCGGCGCGACCGTAACGGACGCGCAGTTCGTCGTTGACGACAACAGGATCGAAATAGCGGTCTTGCGAATAGCCGATGCCCAGCGTCGCATCCCAGGTCAGGTCGTCGCGCTTGATCAAATGTCGGCCGACACCGCCGTGCACCGAGCCGCGCGCCTGGATGTTGGCAAATTCATCGCGCAGGAAATCGGCGCTGCCAAAGCCAAACCAGGCCGGCGTGAAATCCTGGTTATAGGCACCACCCAGGGACACGTTCTCCGCCGTGGTCTGGCCTTCCGAGCGCGACCACAAGGCCTTGCCGCCCAAGGTCAGCTTGCTTTCGTCGGTGGCCTGCACGGCCTCGCCATTCAGATTGACGCTGGCCGCACTGGTATTGCCAGACGAATAACTGGCGCCCGCGCCCAGGGCGTAGCGCATCTTGCCATCGGGCTTCACGGTGGCCTGGGCCAGCGCGACGCCTGGCAGGCCGAGCAGGCAGAGGGCGAGAACGGTCGTCGAACGTCGGTGTCGGGTAGCGTGGCATCGGGACATCGGTTCTCCTTGAAGCTGAAAGAAGTCAATTGCCGGGCGAAGACGACTGCCTGCAGGGAAGGCGGCGTGCGCCGAGCGCGTGTTGCCGGCACTGTGGCAATCCGCGTACCAAAGGCCGCCGGCTGGCTGTGCATACCGCCCGGCCGCGGCAATGTGTGCCCAGGTAACAAGGCACCGCCTCGGTGCGTGATTACCCCGTGCCGTCGTGGCGTAAATATTGCGTAACCCGGCCGTACACTGAAGGAACTAGTTTTTCCTTAGTTTTGCCCACTGTTTTGAGGACATCCATGGCTCAACAAGATACCCGTCGTTTCCTGAAGGCCGCCACCGCATTGGTGGCTGGCTTGGTGCTGGCTGCCTGCGGCAAGCAAGAGCCGCCGCCCGCGCCGGCCGAAACGGCGTCCGCCCCGGCTTCTGCGCCCGCCCCGGCGCCAGCCAAGGTCTACACGGTCGGCACCGACGCCGCTTATGCGCCGTTCGAGTTCCAGAACGAGAAGGGCGAGATCGTCGGCCTGTCGGTCGACCTGCTGAACGCAGTGGCAGAAAAAGGCGGCTTCCAGGTCAAGTTCGTCAACACCCCCTGGGAAGGCATCTTCAACGCGCTGGGCCAGGGTGACCGCGACTTGCTGATCTCGTCGATCACGATCACCGACGAGCGCAAGCAGACCATGGATTTCTCGGACCCGTATTTCGACGCGTTCCAGCTGATCGCGGTGAAGGAGTCGTCGAAGATCTCGAAGTTCGACGACCTGAAGAAGCTCAAGGTCGGCGTGCAGACCGGCACCACCGGTGACGAAGTGGTCACCAAGCTGCAAGGCAAGACCGCGACGACCATCAAGCGTTTCGAGTCGACGCCGCTGGCGCTGAAGGAACTGGAAGCCGGCGGCGTGGACGCCGTGGTGGCCGACAACGGTGTGGTGATCCACTACGTGGCCAACAACCCTGGCGCCAAGTTCAAGACCGTCTCCGACAAGGCTTTCGCGCCGGAGCAATACGGCATTGCGGTGAAGAAGGGCAACACCGAACTGCTTGGCATGATCAACAAGGGCCTGGCCGCCGTGAAGGCTGACGGCACCTACGCAGCGATCTACAAGAAGACCTTCGGCACCGAGCCGCCCGCCGCTGCCGCACCGGCTGCATCCGCCGCCTCGAACTGACGCGGAGCGCACGGCGTGGACTTGCGTTGGGAAATCCTGTCGGGCTACTGGCCGCTCTTCATGAGCGGTCTGTTGACCACCATCGAGCTGACCTTGGTGGCCATTGTGGTTGGCCTCCTGCTCGGCGTGGTGCTGGGCCTGATCAGCAGTTCACGCAGTGCGCCTCCACCGCAGTCCCCGCCCGCGCGGTGGCTGCTGGTGATCGTGCGTGGCATCACGACCGCCTACGTCACCTTCTTCCGCGGCACGCCGCTGTTCGTGCAGATCCTGCTGGTGCACTTCGCGGTGATGCCGGCCTTGATCCATCCGGACAACGGCTTGCTGCTGTCGGGCGACATGGCGAGGACCTTCCGCCAGGAGCACGGCGCGTTCTTCTCGGGCTGCGTCGCGCTCTCGCTCAATGCGGGCGCCTACATCTCCGAGATCTTCCGGGCCGGCATCCAGAGCATTCACCTGGGACAGACCCAGGCCGCCTGGAGCGTGGGGCTGTCGCACTCGCAGGCCATGCGCTTCGTGATTCTGCCGCAAGCCTTCCGTCGCATGGTGCCGGCGCTGGTGAATGAGGGCGTGACCCTGATCAAGGATTCCTCCCTGGTTTCGGCCATTGGCCTGGCCGAACTGGCACTGGCAGCCCGCACGGTGGCGGGCGCATATTCGCGCTACTGGGAGCCATACCTCGCAATCTCGGCGATGTACCTGATCCTGACCCTGCTGCTCTCAACACTGGCCAAGCGGCTGGAAGCGCCCGCACACTTGCGCGGACGATGATTGCAAGTATTCTGAAAATATAAAGGCGGCGTTAAGCCGCTTTTTCTTTTGCCCTGTCAAAGCCCGAAGAAATAGCGCTTCAACCCCGCCAGAATCATTTCCACCGCCACCGCCGTCAACACCAGGCCCATCAGCTTTTCAACCGCCGAAACCACCGGCGTGCCGAGGATTTTGCGAATGCGGTCGGCTGCCAGCATCACCGCGCCGCTGACCAGCATCGCCAGCGTCAGCGCCCCCACCCAGTGCCACATTCGCTCGGGCTGCCGCGAGGCCAGCAGCAGCACGGTGGCCATCGCTGACGGGCCTGCCAGCAGCGGCACCGCCAGCGGAAAGATCATCGGCTCACGCTGGCCCTCCGTGGCATAGATTTCCCCCCCTGAAGCGAAGATCATCCGGATGGCAATGATCAGCAGGATCACCCCGCCTGCGACCTCCAGCGAACGCTCCGACAGGTGCATCAGGCGCAGGAAGCCTTCGCCCGTGAACATGAAGACCAACAATACCGAAAAGGCGATTGAGACTTCGCGAATCGCCACGACAGCGCGGCGCTCGGGGGACACGCTGCGCAACACCGAAATGAAGATCGGCAGGCTGCCAAAAGGGTCCAGCACCAGCAGGAGGAGGACAAAGGCCGAGATGAAAGTGTGGTCCATGGGTAGATTGTGGCGGCGTGCGTGATGTCGGCGCAGTCCTACGCCAGTTGCATCGCAACAACAGATTGAGCCCTGTTTGAGGGCGGCGCCAGGGTAAACCTTCAGGACGCACTTGTTCCAGCGATAAACTGCTTTTCACAGTGTTGTCATTCAGCACTTCAGAGTTTCGCTGCTCTGCTCGCGCAGACGTGAGGCTCCTTTGTTTACATTGACCAAGGGTCCTTCTCATGAAGAAATCTCTCGTTCTGACCGCGATCGCGGCCACCCTGGCGGCCCCCGCTGCGTTCGCACAAAGCTCGGTGACCATTTACGGTCGCCTGAACGTGGCTGCTGAAAGCCAGAAGATTGGCGATGGCGACCGCAACAATGTGATCCAGGATTACAACTCCCGCATCGGCTTCAAGGGCGAAGAAGATCTGGGCGGCGGCATGAAGGGCCTGTTCCTGATCGAGAGCGGCTTCGACGCCTCGACGGGCAAGAGCGGCTCCGCATTCTGGGGCCGTGAGTCCTGGGTTGGCCTGGCCACCCGTTTCGGCACGGTCAAGCTGGGCAACATGTCCGCAAGCGAGGCTTACTACGCCACTGCTGACTGGATCGGCATGCACAACCATGACACGGGCCCGACCGAGGACGCTTTCTACAGCGTCGTTGGCGCCGGCAGCGGCACCATCGCTTACGGCAACCTGAAGAATGCTGTTGCGTACTACACCCCGGTGGTCGCGGGCTTCGTGGGCCACGCCCAGGTCGCCGAAGCGCCTGCGGGCAGCGAAGACAAGATCTACTCCGGCGCCGTCAACTACGACCGCGGTCCTCTGCACCTGGGTCTGGGCTACGAGCAGCATGGCGACGACAAGCAGACCGTGGGCCGTGCGGTCTACGAACTGGGCGCGTTCACCTTCGGCGGCTACTACGGCCAGGTCAGCGGTGACTCCAAGCACAACATCTGGCGTGTCTCGGGCATGTACACCCTGGGCAACAACGAACTGCACCTGAACTACGGTCAGGCCGGCAAGATCGACGGCGTGCCTGACAGCGGCGCCAACCAATGGACGGCTCAGTGGAACTACAACCTGAGCAAGCGCACCAAGGTGTACGCGTTCTACAGCAAGCTCAACAACGACGACAACGCTGCTTACCAAGCGTTCGCTGATGCTGGTTCACAAGGCCCGGGCCAGAACTTCAGCAGCTACGGTGCTGGCATTCGTCACAACTTCTGATGCCTCAGGCCTTCGGGCCTGGTTTCAGCAAAAGCCGACCTCAGGGTCGGCTTTTTTCATGGGTGATCGTAACGGCGCGACACCGCAACATCGCCGCCGTCACCCTCGCGGATGGTGCTGCGCATGCAAAGACTTCAAGCGCTCTCGCGCCACATGGGTGTAGATGGTCGTGGTCGAGATGTCGGCGTGGCCGAGCAGCATCTGCACCACCCGCAGGTCTGCGCCGTGGTTCAGCAAATGGGTCGCGAAGGCGTGGCGCAAGGTGTGCGGTGACAACGACACACGGATGTCGGCCTGCGCCGCATGCCGCTTCACCAGCGTCCAGAACATCTGGCGTGTCATCGGCCCGCCGCGCGCCGTGACGAACAAGGCGTCGCTTGCCTGGCCTTGCAGAATCTGCGGGCGGCCATCTGCCAGAAAAAGCCGCAGCCAGCGCTCGGCCTCTTCGCCGAAGGGAACCAGACGCTCCTTCTGTCCCTTGCCGCTGACACGCAGCACACCATCGTTCAGGCTGAGGTTGATGGACGGCAGACCGACCAGTTCGCTGACCCGCAGACCGCTGGCGTACATCAGCTCCAGCATGCAGCGGTCGCGCAAGCCCAGTGGCGTCATCACGTCCGGCGCTCGCAGCAGCGCTTCGACCTGTGCCTCGCTCAAGGTCTTGGGCAGGCGCATCGGCTGGCGGGCGGCCAGCAACTGCAGGGTCGGATCCACCTTGACGTGGTGCTCACGCAAGGCCCAGCGATAGAAGCGCCGAAAAACCGCCAAGCGGCGGTTGGCGCTGCTGCTGCGGCTGCCGGCATGCCGGGCCGTTGCGTAGGCCTGCAGATGGACCTGGGTGACCTGGGTGAGGTCCACGCCGCCCTGTTCGGCCAGCCAACTGGCCAGCCCCTGCAAGTCCCGGCGGTAGGCGGCCAAAGTGTTGGCGCTCAGCCCATCCTCCAGCCACAAAGCGTCGTTGAACAGATCGATCAGGCCTGCATCCACCGCGCAAGGCGGCAGATGCAGCACAGGCCCGGCAGGCCTCTCCGGCAGCGTCACTCCAGCGTCAGCTTCTGCTTGGCCACGACCTGCTTGTAGACGTCGAACTCGGCCTTGATCTGCGCGGCGAACTGCTCAGGGGTGTTGAGCACCAGCAGCGAGCCCGTTTCCTCGATGCGCTTCTTGACCTCAGGCAGTTCGGCCGTTTTCTTGACTGCAGCAGCCACCTTGTCGACCACGTCCTTGGGCAGGCCCTTGGGACCGTAGATGCCGTAGTAGGCCATGCGGTTCACCGGCTCCAGGCCCACTTCCTTGAACGTCGGCACGTCGGGCAAAACAGCCAGGCGCTGCGGTGCAGCGACAACGATGGCGATCAGGCGACCTTCCTTGATGAAGGGCAGCGCGGACGGCAGGTTGTCGAAGATCATCGGCACTTGACCCGCCACCGTGTCGTTCAACGCAGGGCCTGCGCCGCGGTACGGAATGTGGGTCACAAAAACGCCAGTCAGGCTCTTGTACAACTCCATCTGCAGGTGGCCGATGCCGCCGGTGCCGGAACTGGAGAAGCTGTACTTGCCGGGATTTTTCTTCAGGACTTCGAGGAAGGTCTTGTAGTCCCGTGCCGGGAAGGACGGATGCACCGCGATCACATTCGGCGTCGCCGCGATGTTGATGATGGGCGTGAAGTCGGTCAGCGGGTTGTAGGCGATCTTCGGGTTGATGGCCGGATTGGCCGCTGTGGTCGACACCGTCGCCACACCCAGCGAATAGCCATCCGGCGCCGCACGCGCCGTGTCCAGCGCGCCCACCACGCCGCCGCCGCCGGCCTTGTTCTCGACGATCATGGTCTGGCCCAGTGCCAGGTTCATCTTCTCGGACACCACGCGGGCGATGATGTCGGTGGTGCCACCAGGCGCAAAAGGCACGACCAGCTTGACTGGCTTGGTCGGGTAGTTGCTCTGCGCAAAGGCGGAAGTGGCGCAAGCAGCGGCCATCAAGGCTGCGGACAGGGTCCAGCGCAGGCGGTTCGAGTGTCGCAATGCAGTCTCCAGAGTGAACAGGGCAATGGCGGCAGGATAGCCCAGCCAACCGTCGATTCAGCGCACGCCGAGAAGTATGCCGAGGCCTTGGTTTGCCTGGACTGCGGCCATTGCGTAAGGGCCATCCCTGCTCTCGCAGGCACACTGCAGCCATGTCCCATGTGCTGTTGCTGCTGCCCGACTTCCTGCTGATCCTGCTCGGCTTTGTGCTGTGCCGCCGCACGGCACTGAACCGCTCGGTGTGGGACGGTGTCGAGAAGCTGGTGTATTACCTGCTGTTCCCGGTGCTGCTGTTTGTCGCCATCGTGCGCCAGCCGCTGCAGGCCGGTGCGCTGATGACGCTGGCCGGCTGCGGCCTGGCAGTCGTCGGCTGCGGCATTGCGCTTTCATATGCCCTCGGCCGCTGGCCTGGCGTGGACGCGCGCCTGCACGCTTCCGGCGCGCAGACGGCCTTCCGCTTCAACTCCTATGTCGCGCTGGCGCTGGCAGAGCGGCTGGGCGGCGTTCAGTCTGTTGCCTGGACGGCCTTGCTGGTCGCGCTGTGCGTGCCGGTCTGCAACATCGCGGCAGTCTGGCCGCTGGCCCGACATGCTGGCCAGAACTTCCTGCGCGAACTCCTGCAGAACCCGCTGATCATTGGCACGGTCGCCGGGCTGGTCGGCAACCTGTTGGGCCTGCAACTGCCTGAGCTGCTGCAGATCACGCTGAGCCGCATCGGCGGCGCCGCCCTGCCGCTGGGATTGATGGCGGTGGGCGCCGGGCTGCAATTGGGCGCCTTGCGGGACGCACCCAGGCTCGCCGCCGCGCTGATGAGCATCCGCCACCTGATCCTGCCCGTCATCGCCATCGTACTGGTGCGCGTGGCCGAGCTGCCTGCCGGGCAGCAGGTCGTGGTGGTCGCCTTCGCGGCCTTGCCAACCGCCTCCAGCGCCTATGTGCTGGCCTCGCGCATGGGCGGCAGCGGCAGCTTTGTGGCCGGGCTGGTCAGCCTGTCCACGCTGCTGGGCATGCTGAGCCTGCCACTGGCGCTGATCGGGCTGGACGCCACGCGCTGAAGCCTCAAGGCTTGTCGGCGGCCTGCGCCAGCGCCCACTGGATGTGCTCAGCGACCAAGGGCGTGGCCACGGGCAGCGAGGCTGACAACGCCTGACCCAGCGCTGCCTCGTCGGCCACGCCTGAGGCCAGCGCATTGCCCATCGCCACCGCCAGGTTGCGCTGCCAGCGCTGGTGGCCAATGCGGCGGATCGCGCTGCCTTCGGTCCGCTGCAGGAAGCTCGGCTCGTCCCAGGCCCACAGGTCCAGCAGACCGGGCGCGTCCAGCGCGGGCCTTGTGTCGAAGTCCGGCACGCTGGCCCGGCGCGCGTATTTGTTCCACGGGCAGGCCAGCTGGCAGTCGTCGCAGCCATAGATGCGGTTGCCGATCAACGGCCGCAAGGCCTCGGGAATGGCACCGTCGTGCTCTATCGTCAGGTACGAGATGCAGCGCCTGGCGTCCAGCCGGTAAGGCGCGACGATGGCCCTGGTCGGGCAAACCTGCAGACAGGCTTCGCAGGCACCGCAATGCGCGTTGACCGGCTCGCTCAGCGGCAGCGCCAGGTCCACATAGATCTCGCCGAGGAAGAACATCGAGCCGGCTTCGCGCGACAGCGTCAGCGTGTGTTTGCCGCGCCAGCCAATGCCGCTGCGGCTGGCCAGTTCCACCTCCAGCACCGGCGCCGAATCGGTGAACACACGGTGGCCCAGTGGGCCGACCTCGGCGGCCAGCTTGTCAGCCAGTTGCTGCAGCCGGGCGCGCAAGACCTTGTGATAGTCCCTCCCCCGCGCATAGAGCGACACCATGGCCCGCTGCGGGTCGGCCAGGCCTTGCCACTCGACCTGCTGCCAGTCACCTGCGCGGTTGGCAGGCAGGTAGTCCATGCGCGCGGTGACGACACGCACCGTGCCGGGTATCAGCTCGGCCGGGCGAGCCCGCTTGAGCCCGTGCGCAGCCATGTAAGCCATGCTGCCGTGAAAGCCCGCATCCAGCCAGGCCAGCAAACCCGGCTCGGCAGATGACAGGTCGACATCGGCCACCCCAATCTGGGAGAATCCGAGCGTGCGGGCCCAGTCCCGCAACTGCTGCGTGATGTCCGTGTTTCCTGGCGGCGATTTGTCAGACGCCTGCTGCCGCGAGACGCCTTCACCGCCCTCCACATTTTGAGCCATCTGCCGATTCTAGAAACTCGCACGCTGCGCTGGCCTGACGAAACTGCCTGCGCCGAATTTGCCGCCAATTGGGCGGCCCGCCCCGCCATCGCCAACGCCTGCATCGAGCTGGACGGCCCCCTGGGCGCCGGCAAGACCACGCTGGTGCGCCATCTGCTGCGCGCGCTGGGGGCCACCGGCCGCATCAAGAGCCCGACCTATGCGGTGGTCGAACCTTATCTGCTGGCCAGCCCACATGGCGCGCTGGCAGTTTCGCATTTTGATTTCTACCGTTTCAGCGACCCGCGCGAATGGGAGGACGCGGGTTTTCGGGAGGTATTTGCCGCCCCCGGTTTGAAGCTGTGCGAATGGGCCGGCAATGCTGGCCCCTATCGCCCCGTAGCAGACCTCGCGCTGCAGATTACGCCGCAGGCCGACGAAAGCCGCGTGGTGCAACTGCAGGCCTTCACCGCACGAGGACAGGAGTTGCTGGCATGAAACGTCGTGACGCCTTGAAATCGCTGGGCCGCGTGGCCTTGGTGCTGGGCCCGGCCCAGCTCGCCTGGGGCGCCAGCATTGTCTCGGTGCGAGTCTGGCCCGCACAGGAATACACGCGCGTGACGATCGAATCGGACCAGCCGCTGGTGGCCCGCCACTTCCTGACCGACGACCCGCAGCGCCTGGTGGTAGACATCGACGGGCTGGAGATGAGCCCCGCCTTGCGTGAGCTGGTTGGCAAGGTCAAGTCGGACGACCCGTTCATTGGCGGCGTGCGCGTGGGCCAGAACCAGCCGCGTGTGGTGCGCCTGGTGCTGGACCTGAAGCAGACCGTCAAGCCACAGCAATTCACGCTGATGCCGGTCGCCGCCTACCAGCACCGACTGGTGTTCGACCTCTACCCGACCGAAGCGCCGGACCCGCTGCTGACGCTGATCCGCGACAAGGCCCAGGCCGAACGCGAAGCGGCCCGCTCGGTGCAGGACGCGCTGGGCGAGTTCATCGGCAAGGTAGACCGCCCGCTCGCCGCCACCGAGGCCGCGCGCTCCGGCGCCGCCGCGCCCGGCACCTCCACCACTGCACCGCCGTCGACCCAGGTCGCCATGGCGCCTCCCCCGCCTGCCGCACCGCCATCCATCCCCGGCAAGTCCAGCGCCGCGCAGCGGGACGGCATCAACCGCCTGGTCATCGTCGCCATCGACCCCGGCCACGGCGGCGAAGACCCAGGCGCCATCGGCCCCAGCGGCCTGAAGGAAAAGGACGTGGTGCTGCGCATTGCGCTGCAGCTGCGCGACAAGCTCAACACCAAGCCCGGCATGCGCGCGATGCTCACGCGCGACGACGACTTCTTCGTGCCGCTGCAGGAACGCGTGGCCAAGGCCCGCCGGGTACAGGCCGACCTGTTCGTCTCGGTGCATGCCGACGCCTTCATGAACCCCGACGCGCGCGGCGCCAGCGTCTTCGCGCTGAGCCAGCATGGCGCGTCCAGCACGGCCGCGCGGTGGATGGCGCAGCGCGAGAACGCGGCAGACGTGGTGGGCGGCGTGAATGCCGCGACCAAGGACGCTCAGGTGCTGCGCGCGCTGTTGGACATGAGCACCACCGCGCAGATCAAGGACAGCCTGCGCGTGGGCAACGAAGTGCTGTCGCGCATCGGCACCGTGGGCCGGCTGCACAAGGGCGAGGTCGAACAGGCCGGTTTCGCGGTTCTGAAGGCGCCGGACATCCCGTCCATCCTGGTCGAGACCGCGTTCATCTCGAACCCCACCGAAGAAGACAAGCTGCGCGACCCCGAGTACCAGCGCAAGCTGGTCGAGGCGCTGTTCACCGGCATCGACCGCTACTTCGCGAAGAACCCGCCGCTGGCGCGCAATCGCCAGACTTGAGAGCACCCCAGACTTGCTGACCCGCGCGGTGCATGGCATATCTTTTTGATATACTGCGTCTTCAGATCCGCAGGACAGGAGCCTTTCCGTGGACACCGCCAAGATATTCTGGTCTGGCCGCTCGCAAGCGGTTCGTCTGCCCAAGGAATTCCGCATCGAGGGCAGTGAGGTTCGCATTCGCCGACACGGCGCCAGCGTCATCCTTGAGCCCATCGCCACAGACTGGGCCTGGCTGGATGCCCTGGCTGGCCCGCTGGACATGGACTTCCAGCAGGCAGTGACCGAGCAGCCTCCCGCCGAGGATCGCCCCGGGCTTGCAACGCTGTTCGACTGATGCGCTACCTGCTCGACACCAATGCAGTCATCGCGGTGCTGAACGATCCTGCCGGGCCCGTTTCCCGGCGGCTGCACGGCGTAGCACCACCTGACGTAGGCGTGTGCGCCATCGTGATGCACGAGCTGTACTTCGGCGCCTTCAAGAGCCAGCGGCGCGAGCGCAACCTGGCCTTGGTGGATGCGCTGCGCTTTGAGGTGCTGCCGCTTGACCAGGAGGATGCGCGCCATGCCGGCGACATCCGCGCGCTGCTCGCGGCGCAGGGAACGCCCATCGGCGCGTACGACATCCTCATCGCGGGCCAGGCCCGCGCGCGCGGCCTGACGCTGGTCACCCGCAACCTGCGCGAGTTCGACCGCGTGCCCGGCCTGGTGACGGACAACTGGCAGGCGGAGCAGCCCAAGGGGTGATTCCTCGAAAGGGTGGTCACTGCGAGCAAAGGGTGCTCTGCAGCCGCCCACGCCGGGCCGGCCAGCAACTGCCCGCGCATCTCGCCACCCCGCTCAGGCCGGGGCGCGGCGGCGCGCCTTCACGGCACCGGCCAGGATCACCACGCCAGGAATCAGGATCATGGCCCAGATGATTTTTTCGAGGTTCTGCTGCACCCAGGGGATGTTGCCGAACAGCACGCCAGCCATCATCACGCCGACCACCCAGAGCGCGCCGCCAATCAGGTTGAACAGCGTGAAGCGCGTGCGGCTCATCGCCGCTACGCCGGCCACAAAGGGGGCAAACGTGCGCACAAACGGCATGAAGCGCGCGACGATGATGGTCACCGCACCATAGCGCTCGTAAAAGGCATGGGCCTGCTCGAAGGCCTGCTTGTTGAAGAAACGGGATTGCTCCCACTTGAACACTTTCGGCCCCAGCGCCCGGCCGATCGTGTAGTTCACCTGGTCGCCCAGCACCGCGGCCACCAGCAGCACCGCCAGCGACACCGGCAGGCTCATCAGCCCGGTGCCGCACATCGCACCGACCACGAACAGCAGCGAATCACCCGGCAGGAAAGGCATCACCACCACGCCGGTCTCCACGAAGATGATGGCAAACAGCAGCACGTAGACCCAGGTGCCGTAGTTGGTCACGAACACCGCGAGGTGCTTGTCCACGTGCAATATGAGATCGATCAGGGGGGCGAGAAAGTCCATGGGCAGGGATTATCAGGGTGGACATCACACGGGCTCTCTACAATCCCGGGATGAACGACAACGTGCATCCGCCGCTGCACAACGCCTTGCAGGCCGCGCCGCGCCGCCCGATCCGCGAATTGCCCGACGAACTGGTCAGCCAGATCGCTGCCGGCGAGGTGGTGGAGCGCCCGGCTTCGGTGGTGCGCGAGCTGGTGGACAACGCGTTGGACGCTGGCGCCGAACAGGTCACGGTGCGCCTGGTGGCCGGTGGCGTGCGGGCCATCGTGGTCGAGGACGACGGCTGCGGCATTCCGCATGACGAGCTGCCGCTGGCGCTCAAGCGCCACGCCACCAGCAAGATCAGCTCGCTGGCCGAGCTCGAAGGCGTGATGACCATGGGCTTCCGCGGCGAGGCGCTGGCCGCCATCGCCTCGGTCTCCGAAACCCACATCGTCAGCCGCCCCGCAGATGCTTCGCAGGCCCGCAGGTTGGACGCCCGCAGCGGCGAGCTGCAGCCTGCCGCCCGCGCGCAAGGCACCAGCATCGAAGTGCGCGAGCTGTTCTTCAGCACGCCGGCGCGGCGCAAGTTCCTCAAGTCAGGCCCAACCGAGCTGTCGCACGCCATCGAGGCGGTGCGCCGCCATGCGCTGGCGCGGCCGGACGTGGGCTTTGCGATCTGGCACGACGGCAAGCTGGTCGAACAATGGCGCCGCGCGCTGCACGAGCAGCGCATGGCCGACGTGCTGGGCGAAGACTTCCTGGCGCAGAGTCGGCCGGTGGAGTTGCTGGCCGGGCCGATGCGGCTGCAAGGCCGCGTGGGCCTGCCCGAAGCCGCGCGCAACCGCGCGGACCACCAGTACGTCTACGTCAACGGCCGCTACGTGCGCGACAAACTGATCACGCACGCCTTGCGCAGCGCCTATGAGGACGTGCTGCACGGCCAGAAGCAGCCGGCCTACGTGCTGTTCCTGGACATCGACCCGACGCGCGTGGACGTCAACGTGCACCCGACCAAGATCGAGGTGCGCTTCCGCGAGTCGGGCGAGGTGTATTCGGTCGTCAAGCGCGCGGTGGAAAAGACGCTCTCGGCCCCGGCCGGCGCGCACGTGCCCGCCGCCATCTCGCAGGAGCCACTGCCCACGGCGACCCTGGGTGCCGAAGCGGCGCAGCCCGCTTCCGCCTCCTGGGGCGACCGCCAACCCAGCCTGCCCGCCTCGTACGCCACCGGCGCCGGCCTGCCACCCACCGCACACCAGCAACGCCTGAGCCTGGCCGACCTGGGCCAGCTCTATGCCCGCGAAGCGCCCGCGCCGTGGGCCAGCCCGGCGACCTTCGCACCGCCGTCGACCACACCCATCAACCTGCCCACGGCCCCGGCGGGCGACCCGCCGATGGACCGCGCCGCGGTACTGGACGGCGACTGGCCGCTGGGCCGCGCGCTGGCCCAGCTGTCGGGCGTCTACGTGCTGGCGCAGAACGCGCACGGCCTGGTCATCGTCGACATGCACGCGGCGCACGAACGCATCGTCTACGAGCGCATGAAGGCCGAGGCCCGCCTCACGGGCCTGGCCGCGCAGCCGTTGCTGATCCCGGCCACCTTCGCGGCCACCGCCACCGAGGTCGCCGTGGCCGAAGCCCGGCAGGCCGACCTGATGGCGCTGGGCCTGGACCTGAGCCCGCTGGGGCCCACCTCTCTGGCCGTGCGCAGCCGCCCTGCCGCGCTGCCGGATGCCGACCCGGTCGAGCTCGCCCGCTCGGTGCTGGCCGAACTCGCTGAACTGGCCGAGGCCGACGCTGCGCACCTGATCGAGCGCGCCCGCGACGACCTGCTGGCGACCATGGCCTGCCATGGCGCAGTGCGCGCCAACCGGCGCCTCAGCCTCGAAGAAATGAATGCCTTGCTGCGCCAGATGGAGCACACCGAACGCTCCGAGCAATGCAACCACGGCCGGCCCACCTGGCGCCAGCTGACCCTGAAAGAACTCGACGCGCTGTTTCTGCGCGGCCGCTGAGCCCTCTCCCTGAACTGGATCCCAACATGCGCTCAGACCGCGACATTCAACGCACCCCAAAACGCCCGCTGGCCCGCACGGCCACCGGTTCGCCCACTGCGCCTGCCAATTCGCCGGCACCCGCACCTGCCGAAGACGGCAAGCCCGCAGCGCCCAAGCCTACGGTGACCTATGCGCCGCGGCAAGACGCGCGGGGCGACAGTCGACCCGAACCACGCGGTGATTACCGCAACGAGCCGCGACGCGACGCGCGTCCCGAAGCTCGAGGCGACCGTCGCCCGGACGCACGCAGCGAGCCGCGCCAGGGTCCGCGCAACGACGACCGCCCGGCGCCTCGCTGGGACGACCGCCAGGCACCGCGCGGCGACGCACGCCCTGCGCCATCGTTTGACCGGCCGCGCGAACGCCCACCTGCGGCCGATCCCGGCTTGGCCCGCAACGACCAGCGCCGCAACGTCAGCTCCGCCCGGCCCGACGGCCCGGCCCGCCCGCAGCCGCGCGACGCCGGCCCGGCCTACCCGCGCCAGGACCCGGCAGCCCGAGGCCCGCGCGCCGTCAAGGCAGCGCCGTCCAAAGCCAAGGTCTACCCCGGCGCCACGCCGCCGCGCGACCCGGCCGAAGGCGTGCGCCTGTCCAAGGTGCTGTCCGACCGCGGCCTCGCCTCCCGCCGCGAGGCGGACGACTGGATCGACGCGGGCTGGGTCAAGGTGGACGGCGAAATGGCCGTGCTCGGCCAGCGCGTGAAGCCCAATGCCCGCATCGAGATCGACCCGGCCGCGCACACCCAGCAGGCCAAGCGCATCACGGTGCTGATCAACAAGCCCATCGGCTACGTCAGCGGCCAGGCCGAAGACGGCTATGAGCCGGCCGTCGTGCTGGTGACCGCCGCCAACCACTGGGAAGAAGACCCGACCCAGAAGCCCTTCCACGCTGGCCACGCCCGCGGCCTGGCACCCGCCGGCCGGCTGGACATCGACTCCACCGGCCTCCTGGTGCTGACCCAGGACGGCCGCGTGGCCAAGCACCTGATTGGCGAGCACTCGCTGGTCGAGAAGGAATACCTGGTGCGGGTCGAACCGATGGGCGAAGGCCCGTTCCCACCGGAAAACCTGGAAAAGCTCAACCACGGCCTGTGGCTGGACGATGTCGAGCTGAAGCCGGCCAAGGTCAGCTGGGCCAATGAGGACCAGCTGCGCTTTGTGCTGCGCGAGGGCCGCAAACGCCAGATCCGCCGCATGTGCGAGCTTGTGGGCCTGAAGGTGACGGCACTCAAGCGCGTGCGCATCGGCAGCGTGGTGCTGGGCAAGCTGCCTGCGGGCCAGTGGCGCTACCTGCGCGAAGATGAGCGTTTCTGACACGAGCACCGCGTTGCCCGCCGCGGTGCCGGCACCGCGCCTGACCGAAGCGCAGCTTGCGCTGGCGCTGTCGCTGCTGCTGGGCCTGCAGCCCCTCACGACCGACCTGTACCTGCCCGCATTGCCCTTGCTTCGCCACGCGCTGGGCGCCGGCATGGCGGCCGCGCAGCTGACGATGTCCGCGCTGCTGCTCAGCTTCGGGCTGGCGCAGCTGCTGATGGGGCCGCTGTCGGACCGCTTTGGACGCCGCCCGGTGCTGCTCGGTGGGCTGTGCCTTCATGCGCTGGCTGGCGTGGGCGTGGCGCTGGCACCGGACATGGCGACGCTGATCCTGCTGCGCGCGGTACAAGGCGTGGGCATGGCGGCCTCGGTTGTTTGCGCCCGGGCGATGGTGCGCGACCTTTACGAGCCCTTCGAGGGTGCGCAGGTCATGTCGCGCGGGCTGTTCGGGCTGGGTGTCATCGCGATGCTGGGCCCGGTGCTGGGCGGCATGCTGGCAGCCAGCCTGGGCTGGCGCGCAGCGATGGCCGCGGTGGCGCTGGGCGGTGCGTTGACGCTGCTGTTCGTCTGGCGCACGCTGCCGGAAAGCCTGCCCAGGCGCAACCTGCAGGCGCTCAACGCCGGACCGCTGGCGCGCACCACTGCCGAAGTGCTGCGGCACCCCGGTTTCCGTGCCTGGACCGCGCTGATCTCGGCCACCTACGGCGGGCTGATCGTGCTGCTGGCCGGCTCGCCGTTTGTCTACATTGGCACACTGGGACTGGCGCCCTGGGCCTACGGGCTGGTGATGGCTTCGGCCTCCGGCTCGTACATGCTGGGCACGCTGGCCTGCAGGCGACTGGTGCCGTGGCGCGGGCTGGCGGGCGCGGTGCGCATCGGCGGCGTGATGTCGCTGGCTGGCGGGTTGCTGATGCTGGCCTGCGCCAGCCCGCCGCAGCCGCCGCTGGCCGGCGTGCTGGTGGCGCATTGGCTGTACGTGTTCGGCCATGGCATTCACCAGCCTTGTGGCCAGGCCGGCGCGGTCGGCGCGTTTCCGCAAGCCGCCGGTCTCGCCTCGGCCTTGTCCGGCTGCATCCTGGCACTGGTGGCGTTTGCCATCGGCCTGGGCATGGGCCGCACGATGAACGGCCAGTTGGCACCGCTGGCCATCGGCCTGGCGCTGGCTTCGCTGGCGGTCATCGGCGTGGCGTTCACGCTGGTGCGCTGGCATGGCGAACCCAGGCGCACCACCGCCGCATGAACCGGAACGCGCTGGACTGGATCGGCCTGGCCGGGCCGACCGCCTCGGGCAAGACGGCGGCCGCGCTGGCGCTGGCACAGGCGCTGCCGGTCGAGATCATCAGCGTCGATTCGGCGCTGGTCTACCGCGGCATGGACATCGGCACCGCCAAGCCCAACGCCGCCGAGCAGGCGCTGGTGCCGCATCACCTGATCGACATCATCGAACCCGAGCAGGCCTACTCGGCCGCGCAGTTCGCGCGCGACGCGCAGCGGCTGATCGCCGAGATCCGCGCTCGCGGCCGGTTGCCGCTGCTGGTCGGCGGCACGATGTTGTACTTCAAGGTGCTGGTCGACGGACTGGATGAATTGCCGCAAGGCGATGCCAGCTTGCGCGCCGAACTGGACGCCGAAGCCGCCCGCCTGGGCTGGCCGGCCATGCATGCCAGGCTGGCGGAGGTGGACCCGGTAAGCGCGGCGCGACTGGCGCCAGCGGACGCACAACGCGTGCAGCGTGCGCTGGAAGTCTGGCGCCTCACGGGCCAGCCGCTCTCAAGCTTCCACTCGCGCGCCGAGACGCCCGCCGCACCGGCTCGGCACTTGTTGATTGCGCTGGAGCCGCTGTCACGCGCCTGGCTGCACGAGCGCATTGCGCTGCGCTTCGAAGCGATGCTGGCGCAGGGCTTCCTGGCGGAAGTGCAGGCACTGCGCGCGCGCGGCGGGCTGCATCCAGGCTTGCCGTCCATCCGCTGCGTGGGCTACCGCCAAGCCTGGGAAGCGCTGGACGCCGGGTTGTCAGGCCAGGCCCTGCACGATGACCTGATGGCCCGCGGCGTGGCCGCGACGCGCCAGTTGGCCAAACGGCAACTCACATGGCTGCGCAGCATGACCCGGCAGGTGGTGGCCTGCGACGGAGGGGATCCCGCCGACGAGGTGCGCAGGCAAGTGCTGCAGGCGATCCAGGCTCGCTGACTCGAGGCCGGATTGAACGGCCCGCAGCGCCCGCGCTTGCGGAGTATCAAACGACGAGCTGGCGCGGCCCCCTAGCATGGCAGCATGCCCGTCATCCTTCACCAATCGCCGGGCCACCAGTGCCTGATGTTTTCCGACCTGGCCGACGAATCCGGCGGAGAGGCGGTTCAGTCCAACCAGTTCCTAATCGTCGACGACGGGACGGGCGCCATCATCGATCCGGGGGGCAACCTGGCCTACTCCGAGCTGTATCTGACGATGACGCGGCATTTCCCGCCGCACAAGCTCTCGGCCATCCTGGCCTCCCACGCCGACCCGGACATCGTCGCATCGCTGGACCGCTGGACCACTTCCACGCCCAACGCCAAGATCTACGTGTCCACGGTGTGGGAGCGCTTCATTCCGCACTTCTGCAAGCCCGGCAAGACGATAGGCCGCATCGTCGGCATTCCGGACCCTGGCATGCGCATCCGCATCGGCAGGCATGACCTGATCGCGCTGCCGGCGCACTTCCTGCACGCCGAGGGCAATTTCCAGTTCTATGACCCGGTCAGCAAGATCCTGTTCTCGGGCGACCTGGGCGTCTCGATGGTGAGTGGCGAGATCGCCAGGACGCCCGTCTCGTCGCTGGCCACGCTGTTGCCACGCATGGAGGCCTTTCACCGCCGCTACATGGTCTCGAACAAGGTCCTCAGGCTTTGGGCCGACATGGTCAGCCCGCTGGACATCCAGATGCTGGTGCCTCAGCACGGAGCGCCGCTGACCGGCCCGGCCATCGGCGAATTCATCGCCTGGGTGCGCGAGCTGCAGTGCGGCATCGACCTGATGGGGCCGCGGCACTACCAGGTCCCTGCGTAGGAAAGCGGAGATGACAAAGCGGCCCGCAGGCCGCTTTGTCATGGGGCGTCAACGCGCGATCAGGATGGCGTGACCGAGCGCGACGGGTCGCTTTGGCGCGGCAGGATGGGCGCAGCGCGCACGCAGTTGCGGCCGGCGTCCTTGGCGGTGCGCAGCGCGGCCTCGGCTTCCTGGATCAGCCCGTCGAGCGCCAGTTGGCCAGCGTGCACATGGGCCACGCCCACGCTGACGGTGGCCACCACATGCGCCTTGTCCCAGCGGAAAGGCGTTGCGGCCACCTGCTGGCGAATGCGCTCGGCTGCGTCCAGCGCACCCAGCGGGTCGGTGTGAGGCAGAAAGACGGCCAGTTCGGCGCCACCGAAGCGGGCCAGCACGTCAGACTGGCGCAGCGTGGCGCTGACGCGGCGGGTGACTTCGAGCAGGATCGCGTCGCCGCAGCGCTGGCCGAGGTTGTCGTTGATGCGGCGCAGGTGGTCGGTGTCGATCAGTAGCAGCGCGCCGTCGTCGCCGTAGCGGCGGCAGCGGGCCCATTCGCGGTCGGCCAGGCGCAGGAACTGGCGGCGGTTGCTGACACCGGTCAGTTCATCGTCCACGCACAGCATTTGCCGCTGCTGGGTGGATTGCGCCAGCGCGCTGGCCAGGTTCAGCGCCACGCCGCCGGTCAGCAGCGCGGGCACCAGCGCGATCGCGGCGCCGGCCAGCGCGGCAGGCCACGAAGCGTGGTCCATCCACATCAGCACGGCCGCGACAAACGCGCCTACACACAAGGCCACGCCGAGCTGAAACAGCCAGGCAGAGCGCAAGCCCATGCGGGTGACGGCGCGTGAGAGCCGGTGTGCCCAATCCATGTCGAGGTCGGTTGAGGCCATGCCAGAAGGACAAAAAATGTCAGTAATTATTCCAACACATTTCGGCTGCGATGTGCGTTTCCTTCAGTGTTGACAACGTGAGGAAATGGGTAAAGCAACCCGGAATTTCACTCACGCCGCAGCCGGCTTCACAGGCGCGGGTGCGTGCGCTTGACCGGTCAGGCGATCTGAGATTAAAGTGATATCACTTTGATTTCTGGCCGTTGGCCGCCGAGGAAACCTCATGCAGACCCCCGCCCGCACGGAAAATCCGTTCCATTCGCTCAACGGCTACGCGATGATCGCCGCCGCGCTGGCGCTGATCCTGGCCGGCGTGCTGTCGCTGATGCTGCAGGTGCTGCCGCTGGTCGCCAGCATCCTGCTGGGTGTGCTGCTGGTGCTCAGCGGGGTCATCACGCTGGCCGGCCTGTACATGCTCCAGCCCAACACCGCGCGCATCCTGACGCTGTTCGGCCAGTACCGCGGCACCGACAGGGCCGAAGGCCTGCGCTGGGCCAACCCGCTGTTCGCCGGCCGCAGCGTCTCGCTGCGCGCTCGCAACTTCAATGCGCCAACGCTGAAGGTCAACGACAAGCGCGGCAACCCGGTGGAGATCGGCGCGGCCGTGGTCTGGCGGGTACGCGACACCGCGCAGGCGGTGTTCGAGGTCGATGATTTCGAGTTGTACGTGAAGGTTCAGGCCGAAACCGCGCTGCGCCACCTCGCCTCGCAATATGCCTATGACCACACCAGCGATCCGACCGACAGCGCGGCCACCCAGGCTGCAGCCGCGGAAACGACGCTGCGCGGCAGCATCGACGAAGTGGCCCATGCCTTGAAGACGGAACTCCAGGCGCGCTTTGGCGCAGCTGGTGTGGAGGCGCTGGACGCCAAGCTGACCCACCTGGCCTACGCACCGGAAATCGCCCAGGTGATGCTGCGCCGCCAGCAGGCCGAGGCCATCGTCGGCGCACGCACGCAGATCGTGCTGGGCGCGGTCAGCATGGTGGAAGCCGCGCTGCGCGGCCTGTCCGAGCGCGACATCGTGGTGCTGGACGACGAACGCAAGGCGGCGATGGTCAGCAACCTGCTGGTGGTGCTGTGCGCCGACAAGGACACCCAGCCCATCATCAACACCGGCACGCTGTACAACTGACGCGCAAGGCCTGCCATGTACCACCGCATGCAAGACACCGCTTCGCCATCCAGCTCGCCGCTCGACGAGATCTACCTCGAACGCCAGTACGCCAGCCTGCCGCTGCTGGGGCTGCTGCTGGCGCTGGGCCTGGGCCTGCCGCTGGTCATCCAGGCCGACCTGCGCGACGGCGGAAGCTGGCGCGACACGCTGCCGGTCTACGCACTGATCGTCGCTGTGCAGGCCGGCCTGCTGCTGGCCTTCGGCCGCTTCAGCGTCTCGCTCAATGCCGAGCGCCTGCGCTGGTCCTTCGGCTGGCTGGGCTGGCCCCGCGGCCAGGTGCTGCTGGCCGACATCCAGCGCGTGGCGCCAGCCCGCAGCCGCTGGACCGAAGGCTGGGGCATTCGCGCGACACGCGACGGCATGCTCTACAACCTGCGAGGCTTGCAGGCTGTGCGGCTGACGCTGCGCAACGGCCGCAGCCTGCGCATCGGCTGCAGCGACCCGGCGACCCTCGTCAACCTGCTGGCACCGCGCTTGAATGGCGGCGCCTTGGCGGGCCGCTGATGGCCAGTCCGGGCAAGAAGAGCTACCCGCTGCGCATCGACCCCGCGCTGTGGGCCGAGATCGAACGCCTCGCGGCGCAGGAACTGCGCAGCGCCAACGCGCAGGTCGAGTACCTGCTGCGCGAGGCGCTGGCCAGGCGTGGGCGCCTGCCTGCCGCGGGCGACGCCAAAGGAGAAGCGGCCGGCGATGAATGAACCTCGCCGGCCGCGTTAGTCAATGGGCAGTCGACGGTGGCGACACGGAGCCGCCACCGCCGGGCCGCCCCAAGATGGCGGCTCAACCCGCTCGGCGGGTGGTGCTGCGTACTCGCGGCACCGGGTGCCCCGTCAATGGGCGCCACCAGCGTCGGCCGGCGCGCCGCCCGCGTGCGGCGCAGGCCGCTTGGTCAGCCAGATCAGGCCGATCAGCAGCACGAACAGCAGCGCCGAGCCGATGAAGATGTCGTCGGCTGCACGGGTGAAGGCCTGCACGTCGATCAGGCGGTTGATCTGGATCAGCGCCTGGTCGGTCGTCAATCCGGCCTGGTTCAGGCCGGTCAACGCGCCGCTCAAAGCGTCCTGCTGGCCGGTCATCGGCTCGGTGAGGTGTGCATGGTGCAGTGCCGCGCGGCTCTCCCACAGCGTGGTGGCGATGGACGTGCCCATCGCGCCAGCGGTGATGCGCACGAAGTTGCTCAGGCCGGCGGCTGCCGGAATGCGCTCCGGCGGCAGGCCAGACAGCGTCAGCGTCGTCAGCGGGATGAAGAAAAACGCCATCGCCGCGCCCTGGATCAACGTGGGGATCAGGATCTGCACGAAGTCGGTCTGCGGCGTGAACTGCGAACGCATCCACAGCACCAGCGCGAAGACGATGAAAGCGCCGGTCGCCATGCGCCGCGGGTCCCACTCCGCGACCTTCTTGCCCACCAGCGGCGTCAGCAGGATCGCGAACACGCCCACGGGTGCCAGGGCCAGGCCGGCACTGGTGGCGGTGTAGCCCATCCACTGCTGCAGCCAAAGCGGCATCAGCACCACGTTGCCGAAGAACAGGCCGTAGGCGACCGACAGCGCCAGCGCGCCGAATGCGAAGTTGCGCCCCTTGAACAGCCGCAGGTCGACGACCGGGTGTTCCTCGGTCAGCTCCCACACCAGGAAGATCGCGAACGAGATGCCCGCGATCAGCGCCAGGATCACGATCTGGTTCGAGGCGAACCAGTCCAGTTCCTTGCCCTTGTCCAGCATCAGTTGCAGCGAGCCCACCCACAGCACCAGCAGCGTCAGACCCACGGTGTCGATCGGCAGCTTGCGGATCGTGGTTTCACGGTCGCGGTAGATCCACCAGGTGATGCCTGCGGCCAGCAGGCCGACTGGCACGTTGATGTAGAAGATCCACGGCCAGGAGACGTTGTCGGTGATCCAGCCGCCCAGCAACGGGCCGACCACCGGCGCGACCAGCGTCGTCACGCCCCACAGCGCCAGCGCCATGCCGGCCTTGGCCCGCGGATAGCTGGACAGCAGCAGGGTTTGCGACAGCGGGATCATCGGCCCGGCCACCAGGCCCTGGGCCACGCGGCAGACCACCAGCATTTCCAGCGAGGTCGCGAAGCCGCACAGCCAGCTGGTCAGCACGAACAGCAGCACGCTCATCGTGAACAGCTTCACCGCCCCGAAGCGCTGCGTGAGCCAGCCGGTGAGCGGCACCGAAATCGCATTGGCCACGCCGAAACTGGTGATGACCCAGGTGCCCTGGTTCGGGCTCACGCCCACGTCGCCGGCAATCGCCGGGATGGACACGTTGGCGATCGACGAATCCAGCACGTTCATGAACGTGGCCAGCGACAGCGAGATCGTGCCCAGCAGCAAGGGCAGGCCGTGCAGCGGCGCGTAGCCCGGGGGCGCGCCTGCAGCGGCCGGTGGCCCGGCGGGCGCAGCCGAAGGCGCCGCAGCGCCGGGCTGCGCTGAAGTATCAGCACTCATGGCAACAGCCTTTCAGTCGGTGCTCAGTGCACCGTGGTGGCGCTGGCAGCCAGGTTGCCGGCGGCCGCTGCAGCCACCTGGTGGCGGCCCAGGCTGCTGGCGAGAAGTTGCTGCACGCGCTGGTCAGCATCCTTTTCCAGCGTCTCATAGACACCGGTCTGGGCCACCGCTTCGCCGCGCGGCACGTCGGCCAGCGCCTTGCCGCTCTGGTCCTCGGCATTCACCGTGACGTCCATCGACAGGCCCACGCGCAGCGGATTGGCGCGCAGCTCGGCCGGGTCCAGCGCAATGCGCACCGGCACCCGCTGCACCACCTTGATCCAGTTGCCGGTCGCGTTTTGCGCCGGCAGCAGCGAGAAGGCTGCGCCGGTGCCCGCCCCCAGGCCTGAGACCTTGCCGTGGTAGACGACCTTCTTGCCGTACACGTCGGCTTCCAGCTCGGCCGGCTGGCCGATGCGCAGGCTTTGCAGCTGGCTTTCCTTGAAGTTCGCGTCCACCCACAGCTGGTTCAGCGAGACCACCGTCATCAGCGGCGCACCGGCCTGCACGCGCTGGCCGATCTGCACCGCGCGCTTGGCCACGGTGCCGTCCATCGGCGCCGGCAACTCGGCGCGGCGCAGCGTCAGGTAGGCCTCCCGGACCCTGGAGGCGGCCGTTTGCACGGCCGGATGCTGCTCGACGCTGGTGCCGTCGGTCTGCACCTGGTTGGTCGTCAGCTGCTCGCGCGCGGCGATCACGGCCGACTGGGCCGCGGCGACCGCGCTCTTGGCGCTGACCAGCTGGTTGTTGGCATGCTGGAACTCCTCCTTGCCGACCGCCCCCGAGGCGACCAGCGCGGCGCGCCGGTTCACATCGTCCTGCGCCTTGGCCAGGTCGCTCTGCACACGGGCCAGGTCGGCTTCGCGCAGCGCGATCTGGGCCGACAGCGTGCCGTTGCCGGCGAACAGGCCGCGGGTGTCGCGGATGGCCTTGGACAGCTGGGCCTCGGCCTGCTCCAGCGCCACGCGGGCATCGGTCGTGTCGAGCTTGACCAGCGGCTGGCCGGCGCGCACGAAGTCGGTTTCGTCGGCCATGATGGAGACCACCGTGCCGCTGACCTGCGGCGTGATCTGCACCACGTTGCCGGCCACGTAGGCGTTGTCGGTGTTCTGCAGGTAGCGGCCGTTCATCCAGTGGTACACGCCCCAGCCGGCACCGGCCAGCACGACCACGGCGGCGATCACGGTCAGGCCGCGGCGGCGGGCGTTGTTGGGTTCAGCGTTGTTGTTGTCGCTCATGGCAAGCTTTCGAATTGAGTCGGGTCCTCGTGGAACCCGGTTTGCATCTGCAATCGGAATGGGAGATGAAGGTGGCCGACACGGCGCCGGATCACGGCGCGCCCGGCTTGCCGGTGGCGGCCTGCGCCACGGCCTGGGGCTGTTCAGTCCAGCCACCACCCAGCGCCTTGACCAGCGACACGCGGCTGTCGAGCTGGCGGGCCTGCAGGTCCACGGCGGCGCGCCGCTGCACCAGCAGCTGGCTTTCCGCGTTCAGCACGATCAGGTAGTTGCCCAGGCCGGCACCATGGCGCTGGCGGGCCAGGTCGTAGGCCGTCTCGGCGCTGCTGAGCGCACCGCCCTGCTCGGCCTGCTGGCGGTTCAGCGAAGCCAGCGAGCCGATGGCATCGGCCGCTTCGCGCACGGCGTCCAGCAGCGTGCCGTTGTACTGCGCGATCGAAGCGTCCAGGTCGGCCTGCCTGGCGCCCAGCTGCGCGCGCAGCCTGCCACCGTCGAACAAGGGCAGGCGCAGCGCCGGCTGCACGCCGTACTGTCGGCTGCCGGCTTCGAACAGCTGGTCCAGTCCCAGCGAATTGAAGCCGATGAAGGCGCTCAGGTTGATGTCCGGGTAGAAGTCGGTGCGTGCGACCTTCACGTCCTGGCCTGCCGCTTCGACGCGCAACCGCGCCGCAACCACATCTGGCCGGCGGCCCAGCAGATCGGCGCCCAGCACCGTGGGCAGCTGGGCCAGCGCCATCGCGTCCAGCTTCGGGCTGAGCGAGTCCAGCGCCTGTGGCGCCAGGCCGGCCAGCACGGCCAGTTGATGGCGGGCCAGCATGATCTGCTCGTTCAGCGCTTCGATCTGCACCCGTGTGTCCGGCAGCGCGCCTTCGGCCTGTACCTGCTCGACCTTGGTGTCCAGCCCGGCGTCCACGCGCTGGCGGGTCAGCTTCTGCAGCTCCTCACGCTGGGCCAGCGTGCGCTCGGCCACTTCGCGCTGCGCCAGCAGCTTGGCCAGCGCCACATAGCCATGCGCCACCTGGGCCGACAGGCCGGTGGCCGCCGCTGCCGCATCGGCCTGCGCTGCCTTGGCCTGGCCCAGCGCCGCGGCCAGCTCGGCCGCGTGCTTGCCGAAGAAGTCAGGCGACCAGCTGGCACCGGCCTGCAGATTGCCGATGTTCCAGGTGCCACCGCCCAGCGGGGCCGGGTAGATGCCGTTGGCACTGAAGCGCTGGCGGGTCACGTCACTGTTCAGCGAGGCTTGCGGCCCGTTGGTGGCTTCGTTCAACTGGGCGAGCGCTGCGGCGCGCTCGACGCGGGCGCGGGCCACGGCAAGGCTGGGATGAGCCTGCAGCGACTGCTCGATCAGGCTGCTCAACCGGGCGTCGCCCAGCACCGACCAGTTCAGCGCGGCGGTTTCGGGCGTTGCTTGCTGGGCCAGGCCGAGCACGGCGGGCTCGGTCTGGGCCAGCGGCGTGTGATCGGGGCCAGGGCTGGCGCAGCCAGTCAGCAGCACTGCGGCCGAGACCAGCGCCACCGCGGTGGTCAGGCTGGCAGGACCGAAGGCGCGGGCCAGGTTCGTGAGGCTGTGGATGGACATGGGCAACAGGGACGACAGGAGATGGGTTCTGGAGGCATTGCCGCGGCGCGGCAGCAGGCGGAAGTGGGCCATGTGCAGGCTCCTTGTTCTTGAGAGGTCAGCCGCTGCCATCCGCAGCGGAGGGATCGGTACCGGCCAGGACAGCGCCGGCGACGATGGCAGCGCCGACGTTCCCGCAGCAGCCGGGTTTCAGCGCTTCGCCGTTGGCGATCATTCGCCGCATGAACTGCTGCAGCAGTTGGAATTCAGCTTCGGAGAAACCGGCCAGGTGCCGGTTCATTTCGTCGCACAGCACCGGCGGCACCAGGGCCGCCGCCGCCCGGCCTTCTTCGGTGGGCACCAGGTGCACCACTCGGCGGTCTTCGGTCGAGCGCTCGCGGCGCAGCAAGCCCTTGGCTTCCAGCCGGTCCAGCGAGCGCGTCATCGCACCGGGGTCGGTGCCCAGCTCGCGCGCCAGGCTGGCCATGGTGTGGTCTTCGTGGGCCACCAGCTTGTAGAGCGGCAGCCATTGGGCGTGCGTCATGTCCAGGGCCGACAAGCGGCTGTCGACCCGGGCCATCACCGAATTCAGCACCAGGCGCATCAGGTAGCCCACGCTGTGCTCGGACTTGTACTGGCCGGGCACGTAGAAGGCAATGGCCGGCGAAGCGCCTTCTGCCCGGTCAGGGGCAGCGGCAGCTGCAACGGAAGGGTCCTGGGTCGATTTCATGCCTGCACTATATTTGCTCAAGCAAGTATTGCTCAGGCGATGATTGAATAGGCTTGCGTTTTGCAAGGTTTTGTCTCAGCGGCGCAGCGTCACGAAGCGCTGCCTACACTCGGCGGCATGAGACGCACAGAGTCAATCCAATTCGCTCGGGCCAAGCGCCGGGCCGCTCCCAAGCGGGGCCGCATCCCCTCGGGGGATCGGCCGACGTACCCGTCGGCCGAGGGGCGGTCATGAGCCAGTCCATCCCAGACCGCCCGACCGCCCGCAGCCCCCGTTCGTTGAGCGGACTGCTGCCCTTCCTGCGCCCGTACCGCTGGCGCATCGCGCTGGCGCTGGTTTCGCTGGTCGCCGCGGCGGCGGCCACGCTGGTGATGCCGGTGGCGCTGAAGTCGCTGATCGACCATGGCCTGGTGGCGGCCGAGCCGGGCGAGCGGGTGATGCAACTGCGCGAACACTTCCTGCCGCTGTTCGTCGTGGGCGTGCTGCTGGGCCTGTTCTCGGCGCTGCGGTTCTACATGGTCAGCTGGCTGGGCGAGCGTGTCACCGCCGATTTGCGCAATGCTGTCTATCGCCACGTCGTCTTGCAAAGTCCCGGTTTTTTCGAGACGACTTCCAGCGGCGAGGTCATCAGCCGGCTGACGACAGACACCACGCTGGTCCAGACCGTCGTCGGCTCCAGCCTCAGCATGGGCTTGCGCAACAGCGTGATGGGCCTGGGCGCGCTGGGCATGCTGATCTTCACCAACCCCCGCGTGATGCTGCCGGTGCTGGCGATGCTTGTCTTCATCATCGGCCCGGCGCTGTATTTCGGCCGCCGCGTGCGCCGCCTCTCGCGTGCCAGCCAGGACCGGGTGGCCGACGCCAGCGCGCTGGCCAACGAGGTGCTGAACGCGATTCCCGTGGTGCAGAGCTACACCCAGGAAGCCGGCGAGGCCACGCGCTTCGACCGCGCGACCGAAGCCGCCTTCGAGACCGCCCGCCGCCGCACCCGCGTGCGCTCGGTGCTGATCGCCTTCATCATCAGCGCCACCTTCGGCGCGCTGCTGTTCGGCCTGTACCAGGGCACGCAGGCGGTGATCCGTGGCGACGTGTCCGCCGGCCACCTGGGACAGACGGTGCTGTACGTGATCGTGCTGGTCAGCTCGGTCGCGGTGCTCTCCGAGGTCTATGGCGACCTGCTGCGCGCGGCAGGCGCCACCGAGCGGCTGATGGAGCTGCTGGCCACCCGGTCCACCGTGGCCGAGCCGGCGCAGCCGCAGGCCTTGCCGGCCACGCGTGGCGGCTCGGCGGTGGCGCTGAACCATGTGCGTTTCCATTACCCTTCCCGGCCGGCCCAGGCCGCGCTGGCCGACCTGAACCTGCAGATCAAGCCGGGCGAGACGGTGGCGCTGGTCGGCCCCAGCGGCGCCGGCAAGTCCACGCTGTTCCAGCTGCTGCTGCGCTTTTACGACGTGGACGCCGGCACCGTCACGCTGGACGGAGTGGACGTGCGCAGCACGCGCCTGCACGACCTGCGCGAGCGCATCGGCATCGTGCCGCAGGACAGCGTGATCTTCTCGGCCAATGCGATGGAAAACATCCGCTACGGCCGCCCCAAGGCAACGGACGAGGAAGTCATGGCAGCGGCCAAGGCGGCCTTTGCGCACGACTTCATCCTCGCGCTGCCCGGCGGCTACCAGAGCTTCCTCGGCGAACGCGGTGTGCGCCTGTCGGGTGGCCAGCGCCAGCGCATCAGCATTGCCCGCGCGATCCTGAAGAACCCGCCGCTGCTGCTGCTTGACGAGGCCACCAGCGCGCTGGACGCCGAGAGCGAGCGGGTGGTGCAGGCCGCCCTGCAGGCCGCGATGGCCGACCGCACGACGCTGGTCATCGCCCACCGGCTGGCCACGGTGCAGCAGGTCGACCGCATCGTCGTGCTGGACCAGGGCCGCATCGTCGACCAGGGCCGGCATGCCGAGCTGATGGCCAGAGGCGGGCTGTATGCACGGCTGGCGGCGCTGCAGTTTGGCGGCGAATCGCAGGTCCGCGCCGCTTGAACTGAACGGGCTGACACTCGCCGATACAGCGGCAGCTGAACTTTTACCCCGTTTCCGGTCCCTAATGGCTGCGACGGCGCTCGCGTGGCTGCGGCGCCCGCATCCCAACTCGAACACACAGGAGTCTTCCATGCAGGTTCAAATCAACACCCCACGCTTCAACTTCCGCCCCCTGGCGCACGCGGCCGGCCTCACGCTGCTCAGCGCCACGGTCTTCGTGACCGGCTGCGCCAACATGGGCGAGCGCGAAAAAGGCACCGCCGGCGGCGCTGCCATCGGCGCGATCGGCGGTGCGGTGATCAGCTCGGCCACCGGCGGCAAGGCCGGCACCGGCGCGCTGATCGGTGGCGCGCTCGGCGCGGTCGCCGGCAACGTCTGGTCCAAGCGCATGGAAGACAAGCGCCGCGCCATGGAGCAGGCCACCGCCGGCACGGGTGTGCAGGTCACCCGCACGGCAGACAACCAGCTGCAGGTCAACGTGCCCAGCGACATCAGCTTCGATGTCGGCCGCTCGGCGATTCGACCGGAACTGCGGCCGGTGCTGGACAAATTCGCGGCTGGCCTGGACAGCAGTGTGATGCAGGTGCAGATCGTCGGCCACACCGACTCGACCGGCAGTGATGCCATCAACAACCCGCTCTCGGTCGACCGCGCCGCCAGCGTCAAGGACTACCTGGTCACCCGCGGCGTTGCCGCCGGGCGCATCAGCACCGACGGCCGTGGCTCGCACCAGCCCATCGCCGACAACAGCACCGACGATGGCCGTGCACGCAATCGTCGCGTGGAGATCTTCCTGGCCGAGAAACAGGGCTGAACCAAGGCTGATCCTCGACTTCTACAATCCTGGCCGGGGCGCTTGTGCCCCGGCTTTTTTTCGCCTGCAGACATGACCAGCCAGCCCTCGCCCACCTCGCGCCCGGTTCGCCCCCCGGTTCGGCACCAGTACGAGGACCTGATGCGCCACGTGTTCGAACACGGCGTGGCCAAGGGCGACCGCACCGGCACCGGCACGCTCAGCGTGTTCGGCCACCAGATGCGCTTCGACCTCTCCGAAGGCTTCCCGCTGGTCACCACCAAGAAGGTCTTCACCAAGGCCATCATCGTCGAGCTGCTGTGGTTCCTGCGCGGCGACTCCAATGTGCAATGGCTGCAGGAACGCGGCTGCACCATCTGGGACGAATGGGCCCGCGACGACGGCGACCTCGGGCCGGTCTACGGCGTGCAGTGGCGCAGCTGGCCCACGCCCGGCGGCGGCCACATCGACCAGATCGCCCAGGTCGTGCAGCAGCTCAAGACCAACCCCGATTCGCGCCGCATCCTGGTCAGCGCCTGGAACGTGGCCGAGCTGGACAAGATGGCGCTGATGCCCTGCCATGCGATGTTCCAGTTCTACGTGGCACCGGCCACCGAACCCGGCGGCCGCGGCAAGCTCAGCTGCCAGCTCTACCAGCGCAGCGCCGACATCTTCCTCGGCGTGCCATTCAACATCGCCAGCTACGCGCTGCTGACCCACATGCTGGCCCAGCAGTGCGACCTGGACGTGGGCGACTTCATCTGGACCGGCGGCGACTGCCACCTCTACAACAACCACTTCGAGCAGGTCCAGACCCAACTGGCACGCGAACCGTTTGCGTATCCCACGCTGCAGATCAAGCGCCGCCCCGCGTCGATCTTCGACTACACGCTCGAAGACTTCGAAATCGTCGACTACCAACACCACGCGGCCATCAAAGCCCCGGTAGCCGTCTGATCCGGCTCGACCGGTTCAATTGCCCAGCTCGGCGACAGGCAATGGCCGCTGCAGCACCCGCGCCAGATCATCCAGCGTGAAGGGCTTGGCGAGGAAGTCGTCCATGCCCGCTTCCAGGCACTGCGCGCGGCTCAGCGCGGTGACGGTCGCGGTGAGCGCCACGATGGGCAGGCGTGGCAGGCCCAGCGCGGCCTCGCGACGGCGGATCTCGCGCGTGGCTTCGTAGCCGTCCATCACCGGCATGCGGCAGTCCATCAGCACCAGGTCGGGCCGGCCGTTGTCGCGCAACGCGCGGCGCACCGCCTCGCGGCCGTTCGGCACACGTTCCACGACCACGCCCAGGCGCTGCAGGTAAGCCTCGGCAATCATCGCGTTGACGTCGTCGTCTTCGGCCAGCAGCACCTGCAGGCGCTGGCCGGCCAGCGAATCCGCAGGCACCTGCGCCGCACTGGCGGCTTCGGCCACCCGCGGCAGGCGGGCCACGAAACGGAAGCAGCAGCCTTCGCCGAGCCGGCTTTCCAGCGTCAGCCCACCGCCCATGCGCTGCGCAATGGCGCGTGCAATGCGCAGGCCCAGGCCTGTGCCTTCCAGTGGCCGCATGCCGGCATCGGCCTGCTCAAAGGCCTCGAATACCCGGGCTTGATCGGCCTCTGCAATGCCAGGGCCGGAATCTTCGACCTCAATCAACCAGCGTTCGCCCTCGCCGTCGTCCTCGGCTGGACGCACGCGCAGCGCCACGTGGCCTTGCGCGGTGAACTTCACCGCATTGCCCAGCAGGTTGTGCAGCACCTGGCGGAAGCGCACCGGGTCGCCGCGCACCCACAGTGGCGCGCTCAGCCCGCAGTCCACATCCAGCCGCAGGCCTTTCTCCTGCGCCCGCACTTCGTAGACCCCCATCACCTGGTTCAGCTGCGCGCACAGGTCGAAGACTTCCTCGCGCAGCGCAAAGCGGCCCTCTTCCATCACCGCCATGTCCAGCAGGTCGCTGATCAAGCCGAGCAGGTGGCGGCCGGAGGACTCGATCAGCTCGATGCGCCGGCGCGCCAAGGCGTCCGCGCTGTCCAGATGCATCAGCCGTGCCAGGCCCATGATGCCGTGCAGCGGCGTGCGCAATTCGTGGCTGACGGCGCCGAGGAACTTGGACTTCACGGCGCTTTGCTGCAAGGCAAGCTGCAGCGCATCACTGCGCTCGCGCATCAGGTCGCGCGCCTGCAGGCGCAGCGTCACCGCCTGCAGCAGGCGCCGCTGCATGCGGGCCGCAGTGGCCAGCTGCGCGGCCACCAGCAACAGCAGGCCCAATCCGCCAAACACCCCGAGCCGGTCGCCGCGCAACAGCAGCGAAGCTGCGGTGGGCAGCAGGATGGGCAGCACGTAGCAGGCCGTGGCCGCCAGGCTGATCTGCAGCCCGAAGGTGGCCACGCAGGCCACGCTGGCCAGGCTGGCCACGACGAGCGCGACGACCTCGGGCACGTCGTGCATCAGCCAGGCGCCGGCCAGGCCCCAGACCGCGCCATCGACCAGCAAACCGCCCAGTGTCAGGTGGCGCCAACGCGGCAGACGCCCGTCGGCCGCGGGTTCTTCGCCGTGCTCAGGCCGGCCCGGCACGTCCGGAAAGGGCTGCAGCAGCGGCATCAGCTGGCGCGCATGCAGCAAGCGCAGCAAGGCCACCACCAGCTTCAGCAGCACCCATTGCCACAGCAAGTTCGTCGGTACGCTGGCCCGCAGCTGCCAGGCGCCCAGCATCGCAAAGGCATTGGCCAGCACCATCGCCGAGGCGGCGTGCAGCCACACCAGGTGCAACTGCTCCAGCTGCCAGGCCGCGCGCAGTGGCGCAGCCAAGGGCGTGGCGGCCCACCGCCCTGGCGGCCACGCCTGTCCGGTCCGCCCTGTGGACGAACCCGCTGCGACGGCCTCCGTGTGCTCGGCGTCCCCCGGAGCAGGGGCTGGGTCGGCCGGGTGGTGCATGTTGCAGTGCAGTCTAGGCGCATCACCTCGCAGCCGAATGGGTGCTCACCCGCAGCAAGGGCGACAATGCCCGCCGATGATCCGCCGAACCCTCGTCACCCTGATCGCCGTCGTGGCCCGCAATGGCTGCATTGGCCGAGACAACCAGTTGCTCTGGCAGTTGCCCGAGGACCTGGCCCATTTCCGCCGTGCCACCCAAGGCTGCCCGGTGATCATGGGCCGCAAGACCTGGGACTCGCTGCCGCCGCGCTTCCGCCCGCTGCCGGGCCGGCGCAACGTCGTGCTGTCGCGCCAGCCTGGCCTGCAGTTGGAAGGCGCGGAATGCGCCACCAGCCTGCACGAGGCCCTGCTGCTGGTCCAGGCCGCACCGCAGGCCTTCGTGATCGGCGGCGCGCAGGTCTATCAACTCGCCTTGCCGCGTGCCGACCAGCTGCTGCTGACCGAAGTGCAGCAGGACGCCGACGGCGACGCCTTCTTTCCGAGCTTCGACCGCACGGAATTCCACGAAGTCGCCCGAATCGCTGGCCAGCCCGCGGACGGTCAACCGGCTTACGATTTCGTCACCTATCAACACGTCCCCCTGAGGAGCTGACCCATGTCCGGCGACGGATTCCACGTGCACGGTCCCCACGACCACGAACTTGAACATGCCGCGCAACACGGCGGCGCCGGCAGCATGGCCGGCCAGCTGGCCGTCATCACCGCCATCCTCGCCACGGTCGGCGCGATCTTTTCCTACATGGGCGGCGCCACCCAGGCCGCGGCTGGCCTGTACAAGAACGACGCCGCGATCCGCAAGACCGAGGCTGCCAACCAGTGGGCCTTCTACCAGGCCAAGAGCGGCAAGCAGAACATTGCCGAGCTGGCCGTGGTGCTGGTGGCCGAAGACAAGCGTGGCGAATACGAAAAGCAGGTCGCCCGCTACCAGCACGAAAAGGAAGAGATCAAGGTCGCCGCCGAAAAGCTGGAAGCCGAATCCCGCGAATTCGACGAAAAATCCGAAGCGCAGATGCACCAGCACCACCGCTGGGCTCAGGCGACCACCGCGCTGCAGATCTCCATCGCGATGGCCGCCATCGCCCTGCTCACCCGCCGGCGCTGGCTGGAATACGCCACCATCGGCCTAGGCGGCCTGGGCGTGGTGATCGGCGTCGCGGCCTGGTTCCACCTCTGAAGCAACCCACCGGGGGGCCCACCCTGAAGTGCGCCACTGGTGCCGGACATGCCCGCGACGAGAAAGCGTCTACATGGCCGCCGGAGGCTGTTGAGACGTCAACACCGCAGCTGCCACCAGCGCCCCCAGCAGCAGGACTGATTCCAGGCGCAGGATCGCGATGACTTTTGCGGAGGCGCTGTCGTGCCGGATCAGGGCCGGAAAGCCGATGAGCTTGTTGTAGCCCCCCAGCCCGGCAGCCGCACCGACGCACACCAGCTTCACGATCAGCGTCACGCCGTAGCCGGTGTCGACCAGGTGGATTGGGAGACCCAGGCGTTGCCAAGCGTTGACCAGGCCCGTCACCACAATGCCCCCCAATGCGATCGTTGCGGCGAACGACAGACTTTCCAGGTAGCGGTGGAACACCGCATTCGCCGGGGCGGTTGCCTGTGCCGCCGGCAGCACGCACCAGGCAGCAATCGCAACACCGCCAACCCACAGCGCAATCAGGATCAGGTGCAGCCACTCGATCGCCAGTCCCAAGCTCAACAGCCCGCCCTCACCGCCGTGGCTCACTGAGGCACGGGCCAGCGCGAACAGGGCGAGCAATGCCAGGGCCGCAACGCACTGGCCTGCAGTCAATCGGGACCGCCACACCATGAAGGACGCACAGGCGAGCAGCACGAATGCAAGCACGCCCGCTCGGCCGTAGGAGGTCTTCACGAGCATCGTGGGCAGCATGGCGGCGGCCTCTGGAAGCGTGTGTCCCATCATGACGGCCGCCGCCGCCCACATCGCCAAGCCTTGGCTGACGAGTCCGAGCCCTGCGGCGAACCGCTCCCACGTGCGCAGATGCACCAGCAGGCCGCCCTGCGGCCGCGCACCGGCCCTCAGCAGCCACCAGCGCGCGAGCACGCAGCCCAAAAGTGCGGAAAGGCTGGCGTTGACGGCTGCAGCCGAGCCGATCTGCAGCAGCGTGGTGGCGTCCATTACTTGACGGTGAAGTTGAAGTTCCCGGTGCGCCGATGACCGTCCGCGCCGACTGCGACCCACTGCACGCTGTAGCCCCCAGGCGTCAGCGTCGGCAAGTCGACGTGCAATGTCGTGACGTCAGCCGTGTCGATGTGTGGCTTTGGGGTGGCCACATCCTTGCCCGCAGCGTCCTTCAAGGTCACGGCGCTGAAGGACTCTTCGACCTTCTCGTTGAACGTCAGAGAGAGGTCCTTGGGCGCCGAAACCGTCGATCCAGCTGCTGGTGTCGAATTCTTCAGCGAAGCGTGCGCCTGCGCCAACTGCGGCGACAAGACCGCGCTCGCAACGGCGAGGACAAGACCGAGCATGTTGAGTTTTTTCATGAGGTTCACTTTCAATTCAATGCGATGGCGCGAGAGGGAATTACTTGGCGACCTGCAGCGCGGTCACGGTGAGGGCGCCGCCGACCTTTTCGGCGACGAAATGGATCTGGTCGCCCACCTTGACCTGGGTCAGCATGGCGGGATCCTTGACGCGAAACACCATCGTCATGCCTGGCATGCCGATGTTCTTCAGCTCGCCATGCTTGATGGTGAGCTTGCCGTTGTCCTTGTCGATGTTCCTGATCTCGCCCTGGGACATCTCCGCGTGGGCGCCCGCCATCGGCTCGTCGTGCGCAAAGCCGGGCGCGGTGATGGTTGCAAACGAGCCGGCAATGAGGACGGCGGCAGTGAGCTTGAGCAGTTGCTTCATGGTCTTGCTTTCAAGGTTGCAGTGGGAAGTCATTGATGGCCTGAATGACCGGACGGCTTGCGCACGGTCATCTCGATGGGAGCCGACTTTCCTGTCGGCTGCATGAGGTGCCCTCCAGGGCTCTCATTGCGCTGGGTCGCGGGCATCCCGCCCTGCCATTCATAGGCCAGCGTGCCGGGTGGATGCCGGTACCAGCCAGGGTCGCTGTAGTCGCCAGGCTTCTGCTCGGCGCGAACCTTCATCACGGTGAACATGCCGCCCATCTCGACGCCGCCGAACGGACCTTCGCCACCCATCATGGGCAGCGTGTTCTCCGGAATCGGCATTTCCATGCCGCCCATGGACTGTCCCTTGTCGCCCATCGCCATGTAGTCGGGCATCAACTGGGTGATCTTCTCGGCGACGCCGCGCTGATCCACGCCAATCATCGTTGGCACGTCGTGACCCATCGCATTCATCGTGTGGTGCGACTTGTGGCAGTGGAAGGCCCAGTCGCCAGGCTCACTGGCCACAAACTCAATCGCCCGCATCTGCCCAACCGCAACGTCGGCAGTGACCTCCGGCCAGCGGGCCTGCGGCCGCACCCATCCGCCGTCGGTGCCGGTCACCTCGAACTCGTGACCGTGCAGGTGGACGGGGTGGTTGGTCATCGTGAGGTTGCCGACCCGGATGCGCACCTTGTCGCCTTGGCGCACGACCAGTGGGTCGATGCCCGGAAACGCACGGCTGTTGAACGTCCAGAGGTTGAAGTCCAACATCGTGTTGACGCGCGGCGTGAAGCTGCCGGGATCGATGTCGTAGGCGTTCAGCAGGAACACGAAATCGCGATCGACGCGCATCGTGCCGATGTCCCGCGGATGCGTGACCCAAAAGCCCATCATGCCCATCGCCATCTGGGTCATCTCGTCGGCATGCGGGTGATACATGAAGGTGCCGGCACGGCGGGCGACGAATTCGTAGACGAAGGTCTTGCCTGGTGCAATGCCTGGCTGTGTCAGCCCGGTCACACCATCCATGCCGTTGGGCAGGCGCTGGCCATGCCAGTGGATGCTGGTGACTTCGGGCAATCGGTTCGTCACGAAGACGCGCACGCGGTCTCCCTCCACCACCTCGATGGTGGGGCCCGGCGACTGGCCGTTGTAGCCCCACAGGTGGGCTTTCATGCCAGGGGCAATTTCTCGCACCACTGGCTCGGCCACCAGGTGGAACTCCTTGACGCCGTTTTTCATGCGCCACGGCAAGGACCAGCCATTGAGCGTGAGGACGGGATTGAACGGGCGGCCGTTGGGCGGGGCTGGCGGTGGCTGGGTCAGCGGGCTGGCTTGACTGACGGCTTCAGGCAGCATCGCTGCGCCCACTCGGCTGACAGCCGTGGCACCCACAAGGGTTGCGCCTGCAGCCTGGAAAAACGTTCTGCGGTTTGTCATCATCGATTCCCTCAGTGCGCGCGCGGCTCGCCCGCTGCCGACTTGCTTGGCGCGCCGAAGCCGGCCAGGCTCGGCGAACGGCCGGTGAGTGCACTTTGCAGATCGGTGTCGGCGATCCAGAAGTCGCGCAGCGACTCGACTGCGCCGGTCACGCTGTTGACTTGATCGCGTGCATCGGCGAGCAGTTCGAAGACGCCCGTCAGCATCCCGTTGTAGCGAAGCATGTTTTCATCCGAGATGCGCTTGCGCAGCGGCACCAGCTCATCGCGGTAGTGCCTGGCCAGGTCGTAGGCCGTTCGATAGGCCGAGTACGACTCGCGAACTTCCGAGCGGGCATTGGTTGCCACTTCGGCAGTGCGGTGAACCGCCTGCATGTACATCGCCTCCGCACGCGCGGTGCGAGTCGATCCAAAGTCGAACAGGGGCAGTTCCAGCTCGATCTCGTAGCCAGTCTGGCGGGCTTCGCCGGTCTGGCGCTTGTCGGCATAGCCGACATCAAGCACATTGATGAAGCGGGTCGTCTTGGTCAGCCCAAGCGACTTTGCCGTGGCTTCTGCATCGCGCTTGGCCATCAGGACGTCCAGGCGCTTGCTGGCCGCGGTTTGCTCGGCATCCTTGGGTTCAAGCGCCGAACTGGGCAGGTCTGGCAGCCTTTCGGGCAGCGTGAAGCCAAGACTTTCGCCAGAGAGACCCAGCGCGCGGATCAGTCGCTCTCTTTCGGCGACCACTTGATGGCGCGCACGCGCCAAGTCGGCCGTGGCATCTGCGTAGAAGGACTGCTCACGCATCTGTTGCAGCCTGCTCAAGTTGCCCGCCTGCAGCATGCGTCGCGCCAGTTCGCTCGATGCGTCGGCCGCAAGCTTGACTTGCTCGGCGTACCTCGCGAGTTCCTGCGCGGCCACAGCAGCAAAGAACGCCTTGCGGGCCTCTGCAGCGATGCCGACCGCTTCGAAGGCAGCCTGGTACTGCGCCTGCTCTAACTGCCGTTGTGCCACATCGTTGGCAATGGGCATCGTCAAGAGGCCTGCGAGGTCGAACACCACCGAGCGGTCAACCTCGGTGATACCTCCGCCGGCAAGGCGCCCGAAGCTCAGCCGGGGATTGGCCAGACGACCTGCCCGCACCCGTTCCGCTTCTGCAATGCCCAGCTCGGAGAAGCTGGCTTGAAGGCCACGATTGTTCAGGAACGCGATCTCGACCGCCGCGTCGGCTGTCAGCGGCTGTTGGAGCAGTTCGCCAACGCGCGCGGCGGCTGAATCGACATCGGACGCCGTCCGCTGAAAGCCGACGCCTTGTCCGGTGCGCTCCCTGGTGAGCTCGGAGACTTGGCCGGCGCCACCATCAGGCGAAAACGAAGCGCAGCCGGCCAGGGCCAGTGCTGCTGCAGCAGCAATCGTCAGCCGCATCATCGCGTGTCTCCTTGCGGGTGATGACCCCCATGGGCCGACGCCGCTGGCAGAGAAACCGTGGGCGCGGGAGATCGAGCCGCCGGTGGTGCCACCAGCGGCATCGCAGCGGCCTCCTGGCCGGCCGCTGCGCCGTCGTCCCGCAACGCGTCGTTGAGCGCGCGCCAATCGCCGGTCTTGATGTCTTGCCAGCGCGTGTAGTCAGCGAAGGCTGACAGGTAGCGCAGCGCCGGAGCCAAGGCTTTCGGGTCCACTGGATCGGGCGGCCTGGACTGGGCAGGCGCGAGCAGCGGCAAGCCGAGCGCGACCACAGGCGCGAGCCTGCAGAAGAAGTTGTTCATGAATCGCAACCAATTGAGTCGGCGGCTCAGCAATGCGAGCCGCAAGACGCTCGGCACGACCGCCTTGCGGACGCGCGAGCCCCGTCAGGCCTCCTGAAGAGGCCCAAGGTGGGTCAGGTGGTTCGGGGAGGGCGCTCCTGGCCGCCCGAGAAGAAGCTGGGCAACGGCGCCGTGTAGGAAGCAAACCGCACAGCCGTGAAGCCCAACGGCTCAGCAAGCGCCGGCACGGCACTCACCAGGGGTGTCAGCGAGCAGCATGCCGAACACATGTTGCACTTGTCCGAGCCCGCATGATGATGGCGTTGCTCGCCGTGGGCATGTTCGGCATCTGCCCGGGCGTCAGACGGACCCGCCTCGTGAACCACGTGATGCGCCACTCCCGCGTTCGCCTCGGAACCTTCGGCCATGCGGAGCTCGTTGTGCGAGCCGGCATCCCCTGCCGAGCAGAGCATGGCGGCCGCCACCGCGCCCCGCAAGGGAAGCAGCACGGCCAGCAGCAGCAGGAAGCAGAGGCGAACGGTTTTCACAAAGGCTGAAAAGACTGGAAATTGGCTTTTTTGCCATTCAGGGCAATGGGTCCAACTCACCGAAACATGATCCTAAACCCTCCACCTGTGGCAAGGTCAAGCATGCGCAAGTGGTCCAGCGGCTGCGGCCGAACCTGCTGGCATGGGGAAAGCCTACGTCGGGCCTGCGCAAGCTGGGCAAGTGGCTGCGTCATCGACTGCGGGCGATCCAGCTCTGGCACTGGGCCCATCGCCTAATTGAACCGACTTGGTGCCCCCAGACTCTCCTGCCCTCAAACTCCCGAGCCGCCCGGCGCGGACCCGTGTGCCGGGTGGTGTGGCAGGGGCGCCGAAAAAACAAAGCCCGCGACATGCGCGGGCTTTGACTGATTGGCGGAGGGAGTCTGCCGAATCTTGCTCGGAACACCAGTATTTATGCGGCTTTCCGGCCCACTCCGCCGCTCCAGTTCCCCCTTCCGTTCCCCCATTCGCTCGGCGCTGGATCGGATGGCCCTCGTGATCAGTCCAAGCGCTCGCGACGGCGTAGAGTTGTCCGCCATGCAAGCGATCCTCTACAGCCGATCGATGTCACCCATCACCGTTGTGGAGCTGACTTCAATGCAGTGGCAGACCCTTGAACAAGGCGGCTCTTGCGCTCTGACACCGGATGAACCGATGTCTCGGCTTCATCCATTCAACGTTGGTTCGACCGGAGCGGCGGTTCGCCCGATCTCGTTGAAGCTGCGCCCGCTGGGCACCCCCGCTCAGGACGAACTGCTGTTTCTCTTCACTGAGGTTGAAGACGACGAGGAGCTCGCGGCAAACCTGAAGCTCGCCCTCCTGCCCGCTCAACTGAAGTGGCTTCAACGCAGAGGCGTGGCTATCCCCGGTTGATCGTCGGCACGCAGGATCTGCCTGCATCTTCCCGCGATACCAACTTGGGATGCCAAGCACCAGCGTCGCAAGGCCGACGATCGCGGCCTCAGCACCGGGCGCGCCCAGCGCACTGGCCAAGAAGTGGGGGATTCCCGCCTGAAAGCCTGCAACGCGGATTTGGCGGATCCTAGGGCCTGACGGTATTCACCTTTGCGTACGAGATGATTTCGATCCCAACGTGCCGAAGCTGTTCCACAGTCACATGGTGCCTGTCCCCAGGAACTCTGTCCCGGTTCAACACCCCGCCAGCGTCCAGGCCGAGATGGTTCCGGAGCGCTAGTGCCACGTGCTCTTGAAAGTCGGGACCGATGTCTTCGACCAGCGACAGCACCGTCTGCCGAGCAATGCCGCCCACGGTGAAGTGCACATTCCAGTTTGCTGGTTCCATCAGCGCTCCGATGAGGTTTCGACGGTAGACGTTAGCAGACCGAAAGCGGCTTGGCAGGCCCTGAATCGATCCGCTACGGCGTCGGCTTCGCGTGCGAGCGCGACAAGATCGTTTCGATCGTCGTCATGAAGTACCCCTGCGGCGGGGCGGGCGTCATCATTTCGGCCGGGGCATCCGGCTGCTGAACTGGCGCCGGTGCTGGCGGCGAGCTCGCGCAGGCGACCAGCAGCATCAGCAGCATGGCGCTCAGCGGCCAGGCGATCACGGGTGAGCGCATTGGTGATCCTCGTCATGTTGCGCGCCGCGAGGCGCTCGGTTTCTCGGGCATCCTCGGACAGCTGCAGTGCCTCGCGGGCCTGCACTGCCGCGACGTGCCGGGCATGAGCGCCCCACCCCGCTCCAGCGGCCGACGTCAAGCTGGCCAGCCAGATCAGGATGCGGGTCGACAACGTCACGCTGGCAATCCAGTCAGGCAAAGGTCGCGTTCGGCAGCCCGCCGCTTCGTCAGGCCTGGCAGGCTGACCAGCACGCCGGCCAGACGTGCCTTGTCCCACTTCGGCAGCTCGTCGCAGGCCGCACGCAGCCGGCCGGCCTTCAGGTGGCGCGCGGCGGTGCTGGCCGCCGGCGAGCAGGCGATGGCCGAGCCGATGTTGAACACCGCGTCGGAGAAGGCCGCGGCAACCGGCTCGGGGAGACCGGGCGCGCAGACCTCAACGATCTCGACGGCGCGCCGCATGTCAGCGGTCAGGAAGGCGTCGCACTCTTGCAGCGTGTAGCGCCGGCCCGCGACAACGTCGGCACCGGTGTGACCGCGGCAGACGGTCAGGATGCCGGGGGGATCGTAGTAAGCCACCTGGCGCAGGCCTTCGGCCGGCGCCGCGAGCGCTGCAGCCACGGCAGCAATGACAGCAGTGCCGCGGCTCGCCAGCGGCTTGCTGGGTTGTTGGGCGATCATCGTCTTCAGTCCTCCAAAGTTTCGGCTGCGACACCAGGCGGGCCAGCGCTGCAGCAAGGGACAACAGGCCCGCCGCCATGGCGAAGCCCAGGGTTGGGTGATCAGGGGTCAGCAGGCTCAGCACCACCTCGATGGCGCTCAGCAGCGCGGCGACGAGGGCCAGGCGCACCGACCACAGCCGCAGCCAGAGGCGGCGGGCGTCTTGAATGAACTGCACGGCCTAACCTTCCCTGTCGGACTGGCGGGCAAGGCTCTGCCACCCCGGCCGTCGCAGGCAGGGTGCGGATCTGGTCGACATGGCTAGATCTCGGCGGTCACGTCAGGCAGGCTGGGCGCATCGCCTTGGATCACCCCGCCCTGCACGAACACGTCGCCGCCCAGCGTGGCTGCGCCGCGAACGGTGATCACTGCGCCGCCTGGCAGCTGCACCACGGCGCCGGTGGCGGTCAGCTCGATGACCGTGCCCACCTGTAGAGGCTGGGCTGGAATGAGCGCCCGGAAACGGGCGAACAGGTTGCTAGCCATAGGTCTGCACTCCAATCGTCTGCCACACCTGAGGCCGGCCCGCGTCCACCGCGGCGCTGCGCACCAGGCCTTGCCGGGTCACGCTGCCGTCGACGTAGCGCACGAATGCGCCCGGGACGATCACGCCCGTTTCTGGCAACACCGGAAGCCGCAGGCTGACGGTCGCCTGGCGGCCAACGTTGGCCAGGACCGGCATGGCGCGCTGCCGGCCGGCGACGATGTCGGTACACAGCGCGTCGGTGATCATGGCGGCGACCAGGTCGCCAGCGGTGCCGGCGCGCTTGATGTCTGCCCGTACACCGCCGGCGGTGCTGCCGCACACGAAAACGCGGTTGTAGACAGCACGGTCCGCCCAGTCGATTCCCTCGCGCTGGACCACCGCCGCCGGCAACTCGAAATCGGGCGTGGCCGTCGACCAATCCCAAGGCCCCACCGGGTAGTGCGGGAGGATCAGCAGCCGGTCTTCCGACGGGTGGGACTGTACGTAGGCGCCCGCCGCCTCCGCAATGCGGTTCAGGGCGCTGATCGGGCTGCCCTGGTGGCTCCAGGCGCCGGCGGGCACCAGCCAGTCGTCAGGGTCCCAATCGACCAGCCAGCCGCTGGGCACGCCGGAGATCGACAAGGCGTCATTGGCCAGCTGCTGCGCCGTCATGGCCACGTCGGCACTGAAGGCGCGCTCCAGCGCATAGGGCGTGTCCAGCACCGCCGAGCGGCCCCGGCCGGAGACGCGCAGCGCGCTGCGGTTGAAAGTGCGGTCCCGGCTGATGCCCTCGGCCAGCACCCGAAATGCAGTGCCGTTGACAACCGCTTCCAGCTCGACCGGCTCGCCGAAGCTGGCGGGCTCCAGCTTGGCCAGCTCACTGCCGGGCACCGAGGCCGAGAAGCCCCAGGTCCAGCTGCCGTTATCGATCGACAGCTGCAGCGACGGGCAGGCGATCGCAATGTCGCCGTCGACGCGGCGCAGCGAGACTTCGTTTTGAACCATGTAAACCCTTCTGACGGGGATCACCACCGTCGCCGGCGGCGGCGTGTCGTGCCGCTCGCAGACAAAAATCAGCTCGTTGTCGGTCGCCGCACCGCCGCTGAAAACCAGCTCCACCTCGTCGCCAGCGGGCGGCAGGTAGCACGGGTCGAAAGGCGGGACAACTGGCCCCCAGGTCGACCGGCCAGGCGGCGGACGCATTGCGTTCTCGTAGTCCGCCCGGGTGGCGAACTCCAGCGCCAGGCCATCGCCTCCCGTGGTGCGAAGCACGACGCGCATCGGGTGGGCCGGTTGCCATGGGCTGCTGATCGACTGGCGGCGGTCGTGCAGCGCGTTCTCAAAGACAGACCGCACGGCGTCGCTCTGCAGCGCCTGGCCGACTTGCCAGCCGCTGCGGGCGACCGGCCGGCGGCTTCGGTCTGCGTTCTGCCATGCGCTGGCCGCCGGCCGGCCCTGCAGCGGCTGGGCGGCCTGCCAGCCGCTGCGAGCGGCCGTGCGAGACCGCAGCAGGCGCGCGGGCATGGCAACGGTGATGGCGAGGCCAGGAAGGGGCTGCGCAGGGCTCCAGGCGGCCGCCTTGGCCACCCGCAGCGGCTGGGCCTCTTGCATCCTCATGTCGACCGCCGCGCGCACGTCGGCCGCCGTCTGCCAGCTGCTGCTGCCGGATGCGACAAGCGGACGCTGCACGTCGTTGCTGTAGCTGGCCGCCACCTCGCCGCCTATGTCCTCCAGCGCACCGGAGATCGTGGCCAGGATGGGCGGCGCCACCAGCACCGCGCCGCCGATGTCTTCCAACTCGCCCGCGACGGTGACCGAGATGGCCTCGCCGATGACGGAGCTGCCGAAGATCAGCTCATAGGGCGGCCCGCTGGTCGGCGCGTCGGCAAAGATCAGCTCGACGCTGTTGCCGGCCGGCGGCGTGTAGCTCATGTCAGCGTGCCGCTCACCACGGCCACGGAGCCGCCCACATAGATCGCCAGGTCAGTCAGCATCACGTCGCCACCGCCGCCAGCCAGCGACACGAGCCCATCGCAAACCTCGTCGCCGTTGCCGGTGACGAAGATGGCCCATGTCGCCGTGCCATTCGCGGCGCCGAGCGCAACTGGGCTGGGGGCCAGGACGAGAACGTTGCTGCTGAGCGCGCCGCAGGGCTTGGCCAGCGTAATTTCGGCAAGCATCGTGGTGCCTGGGGCGTCATCAGCGGTCGCTCGTCTGGTGCCGCCATAGACACGCAGCCGCGCATTGCCGCTGCCCGAATCGAGGTCGGCCAGCGTCGCCGCGATGCGCACGCCCTTGTGTCGGGTTGTCGAGCGAAACGTCATGCGGTGCTCACGTTGTCGGCGGGCACGGCGCGGTAGCCGTGCGCGTAGTCATAGGCCATCGGCGTGTATTTGCGCGTGCTGTCGATCGAGGTGAACTCGAAATGGCCATCGCTGGCCCGCGACCAGGTCGCCCGCACGATGCGGTTGGCTCGCTCGTCGATCAGGATCACGTGGCGCGAGACCGGCACGTCAGGGCCGCTGCTGGGGCGAATCTTCACGTGACCACTGATCGTGCCCTGGCCGCCGCTGTAAACGTCCTGCACCTTTAGCGTGGCGCCGGAAAGCCTGGTGCTGGTGGGCAACGTGCGGGCACGGCCTGGCACGATGATCTGCGCGGGTTTGACGACTGCCGTCTGCGGGAAGGTCTGCGCACGCACGTAGACCATGGACCCGGCCGGTAGGCTCGTCACATAGGCCCGCGTCTCCCAGGTGGTCAGGTTGTTCGAGCCTTGGAGGGCCAACGTGAATGGGATGGCTTGCGTGAACGCGTAGAGCCCGAAATGCTGGATGTCCTGCGTGACGCCGGCCCCGAAGTCCCATTGCACCCAATGGCCCACGGTCGGGGTCAGTGCCGCAGATGTCCACGTCGTTGCGTTGCTGCCGTCGAAGATGTTGGCAGCGCTGCCCGACGAGGTCGAACTGGCCGACGCGGTGCCGCTGCCCGTCAACGCAAGGTTTGAGCCGCTGCCGTCGATGGCAGTGCGCATCTCGATGCCGGCGAAGGCGATGGTCGCGCTCGTCGCCGGGAAGCTGATCGTCGAGACCCGCCAGTATCGATAGGGGGTGCCCATCGGTTACCTCCAGGGTCCGGTGATGTCGAAGGCCACGGCACCGTGATTGCCGGTGGCGTTCTGTGCCGTGAGCGAGAGCTGCCCGACCCGCAACACAAGCAGCTTGCGACCGGCCAGCGCGCCTGAGCCGGCCACGCGGTCCAGGGTGGACAGCACGAAGCCCACGTTCTGCGGCATGTGGTACAGGCCGGGCAGCGTGCCCCGCGTCGTCAAATCACTTTCAAGCAGACACGCGCGTTCAAGTTCCAGCCCATTGTCTGGGCCGTTCGGGAAAGGCAGCACACCGCTACCACTTTTCACGTTGGTCCCGTTGCCCTTGCGGCTCTCAGCGTATATCCCCGCCGTGACGAATGATCCGATCCCCGTCCAGGAGCGCGCCAGGGTCAAGGTGTTGCCGATGGTGGCCGAAGCCATCGAGGCATTCGCCAAGTCCAGGGAAGGGCCCGCGAGAGCCGTGCTGTTGGCCGTGTCGCAATTGAGAAAAGCGGCGTAGGCGTCAGCGCTGTTTCGTGGGAGCAAGTCGCCGAACCCTCGCACGTCGCCCTGGCTAGTGACGGCTGTCGTGGAGTTCGGGCAGGTCCACCAGTAGACCGTGCGGTCGTCGACCACGATGGCCCAGTTGCGTGCGACCGCGCTGGCCGCCGACGACTTGGATGCGTAGGTGCCGCCGGCCACTGCCGCGTTCGTCGGGAACGCACCCGTGCCGGTGTTCACGTCCGACATCGTCTCGTAGCCGACGAGGCGCGCGTTCGTCGTGCCCGTGTCATCCACCCGCAGGTGCATGCGCAGCGAGCCGCTGGTGGTGTCGCTGCTGCGGTACACGGCAAGGTTCGTGCCGCTGAAAGTCTTGGCCCACCCGGCCGGCGAGTACTTCGCGGTGATGGTGCCTGCAGCTGCTTGGTCTGCGATGCCAGTCGCGTCGAAGGTGAAGGTGGTTGCAGTTGCCGAGAGCACGCGCCGGTCGCCATTGAGCGCTGCGGCCCCTCCTGTGATGCCGGCGATCAGCACCACGCTGTCTGGCTCGTAGATCATCCCGGCACCACGGCTGGCCGTCGCGACGCCACCAGTGATCGTGAGACTGTCCAGGCTCTTCAAATTGAACCCGTTGAGCAGGCATGCGTCCTTGACGGCCACCCATGCACCTGCCACCCCGGAAAGCACCGGCGCGTCCGCCATGAAACTCGTAAAAAATTTGACCACCGTTTACCTCCAAGGGCCGGTCAGATCGAAGAACACCAGTCCCGCGCTTATCGAGTTCTGTGTGCCTCCGGGGGGCCCGCATCGCACTGCCAGCAGCCGTCGGCCTGCCAAATCTCCTTGACCGTCGAGCTTGTCCCATGTCGCGAAGGCGAACCCAACGTTTTGGGGCACGTGGTAGAGCCCCGGCAGCCGCCCGCGAATGCTGAAGTCGTAGTCCCGGGCATAGACGCGATCCAGGTCCAGCATGTTGTCCGGCGTGTTTGGGTACGGGCTCACCAGACTCGATTGCCCACTGATGATCGTGCCCGCGGCACCACGCAGGCTCTCGGCGCAAATTCCGCCAACGGCTGCACCGCCAAAAGTGCTGAAGGACCGGGAAAGGAAGAAGTTGCCGACGTTGGCCGCATAGAGCGAATTGCTGAGGTCGGGCACATTGCCAGTGGAAGCGGACAGGTTGCTCGCGGCGCAGCACAGCAGAGTGGCGTAGTTGTCGGTGGAAGACCTGGCCACGAAGTCGCCAAAGCCGCGCAAGGTGCCTTGGCTGGTAACCGCGACACCCTGCCCCGAGCCACACCAGAAATAGAAAAACTTCTCGTCGCCGATGAGGATCCAGTTGCGGGCAGTCGCGCCCGCCGCCGCGGCCTTCTCCCAGTAGCCTCCACCGCTGCTTTGAGCCTCGGTCGGAAACTTGCCGAGACCGGTGTTGATGTCGCTCATCGACTCATAGCCGACGACGCGTGCGTTCGTCGTACCGGTGTCGTCCACGCGAAACACCTGGCCAAACGCAGTCACGTCGCTTGGCTTGTAGACGGCTAGGTTGGTGCCCGAGAAAGGCTTTAGCCAGCCCAGCGGCGACATCTTTGCGGTGATGCTTCCAGTCGCGGTCTGATTCGCAATGCCCGTCGCGTCGAATGTCGCCGTCGTGGCTGTCACGCTGAGCAGCGTGCGGTCGCCGTTCAGCGCCGCAGCACCACCGGTAATGCCGGCCAACAGGACCACCGCGTCACGCTCGAACGTGATGCCGGCACTCCGGGTCAGCGTACCGATTCCTCCTGCGATCACGAGACTGTCCATCGTGACCAGGCCGAACCCATCTTTCAGACATGCGTCGGCCAGCGCGATGAAGGCGCCGGCAACCCCGGCATACACCGGTGCGCCCGGCATGTTGGAGTGGAAGTACTTGGGCATGGTTTACGGCCGGTCCACGTCGCCGCGGGCCAGCAGGGTGAAAGAGTCGCTGATGCCCGACTCGGGGCCTTGCTGCACGGTGCGGATCACCCACACCGGGAATTCGGCGCCCACGGTGTTGAAGCGCACCACGTTGCCTTGTGACCAACCCGCGCCCCAGCCAGCGGCGCGGATCGTGAAGTAGGGCGAGCCCGCCGCCTCGTTCATCGGCGCGCAGTCGGTGGTCGTGTTGCCCGTGGCGATCAGGCCGATGTGCTCGCCGTAGACGTTGAAGGCGCCGGTGTTGGTGAACTGGACATACCACCGCTCGCTCAAGCCACCTGCGTTGGTCAGCTCGATGGGGTGGGCAATATCGTTGTAGGTGGCATTGGCCGCGCTGCCGATCGGCTCATCTCTCCACTCGTTCGTCCAGCTCACCTGGTCGAACAGCGTCGACACCCGTGCGAAAAGGTTGCCGGCGACCAAGGCGCTGCTCACGTAAGAGCCGTCCGGGAAATCATGGGTGAGCGGCCTGGTGAACGTGATGGACCCGTTGATCTGCGCGTCTCGCACCAGCGCCATGTCTTCGATCCGGTGCTGCATCGTCACCGGCTGGGCCCAGCCGGTGATGTCGTCGACGTGCAGCGTGCCGGCGTCCAAGTCGACCGTGTACCCGGTGTTGATCGCCAGGCCGTCGCTGCCGTAGACCGACACGCGCGAGAGCCGGACTCGGCCGAAGTCGACGTTGTCGCCGTTGGCGTAGGTGTGGGCTGCGACGGTGCCCGTGTGGCCCACCACCGCGTAGCTGCCAGCCCGGAAGATGGGCACCTGGCCATTCGATGGCAGGCGCACCGGATTGACGCCGATGATGTTCGGGTCGAGCGGCAGGTAGGTGTAGGCCGAGGCGTTGTAACGCAGGCTGTCCGCCCGCACGCCCTGGCTGCGCACGAGCGAGACGCTGGGCACGCCGAGATAGCTCACGTCGGTGACGCCCGTCGAGGCGCCCAGCGTGGAGCCTGCGCGCTGGCCGAACCGAAGGACGACGACGCCGGTCTGGTAGTCAACGGTGCCGATCACGCCGCGGGCGCCGAAGCTTGCCGTGTCGGCCGGCGCGCCGCCGGTGCTGATGACGCCGTCCGAGCCGGCCGTGGCAGTGAAGGTGGTGCCGTCTTCCCATTGTCCGGCGACGCTGAACGAACCGCTCCGCAGCGGTGCGATCGACGCGCGAAACACCGCGCCGTCCAGCAGCATCACCGTGCCGTCTGCAATGCTGGGCGCGACCGTGCCGGCGGCGTTCAACACCGAGGGTGAGAAGCCCGAAGACCACAGCGTCAGCGCGTGGTAGCCCTGCATGTTCACGCCAGCCCCGTAGATGGCGGTGGACATTTGGAACGAGCTGTCGCCCACCAGGTGCGCATAGGCGGCCGAGATGGTGCCGGCCTGGGTGCCCAGGCCCGTGGTGGGCGACGGATTGCGCACCACATTCGGATAGGCGTTGCGGTACTGGTCGCTGCCGATGAAGTACTGGCTCAGCGGGTTGCGCACGTACAGCGTGTTGAAGGTCGAGATGGCCGAGCTGGTGGCCCCATCGGTGCCCGAAGCACGCCACTGCGTGGCGACCGCCAGCGTGCCGACCCACCAGGCCCACGGCGGCGTGTCGCCAGGCGTGCCGCCCGGGCCGTTCAGGACGGTCAGCGTGACGGTGCGCAGCGCGGTGCCGGTGTAGACGATGTAGGAGGCGCCCACGCCCAGCGGCGTGCGGTGCTCCCAGACGCCTTGCACTTCCTGGTAGGTGGCCAGCGACTTCACCAGGGAGCAGGCCCCGGTCGAGTAGTTCACCGCGCCGCAGGTCAGGTTGCCGCTGGGCGTGGCCAGGTAGAGGTTGCCGGCGCCGTCGTCGAACACCTCCAGCACCACCTTGGCCGAGGTGTCCACGCCCGGATAACCGCGCACTGGCCGCTGGCCGGTGATCGCCAGGTTGACGCTGTTGGCCTTGACGGCGCCGCCCAGGCTGAAGGTCCAGCTCGCGCCTCCGTCGGTGAAGGATGCGATCGACGCGGTGAGCGCGGCGGCCTCGGTGATCGCCAGTGTCACGGCCGTGCCCGAAGGCGGCAGCGTGCTGGGTGCGATCCGTACGATGCCCTCGGCATAGTCGACCTCGCCCAGGCCGTAGCCGGTCAGCCCGCCGGTGCCGTTGTCAGTGACCGTGCGGGCAGAGCCATCGTTCCAGGTGATCGAGAGCGTGTTGGGCTTGATCGAGTGGCCCAGCGCGTAGGCGAAGAAGGCCCGCGAGACCAGCGGGCTTCCCGTCGTCGGCACCGAGGCGACCGTGGGCGCGATGACCGACGACACCCAGACGATGATCACCTGGCTGCCGACGTCCGGCAGCGCGCCCAGGGTCAGGCTGACGGTGCCGGTGCTGAAGTTGCAGGTGCCCACGCCGAAGGCGCTGTCGCCACCGCGCAGCGCGCCACTGCCGTCGTCTTCGAGCACGTACCACCGGCCCTGGGCCATGTAGCTGACCTGGACGCTGCCTCGGGCCGGGATCGGGTCCAGCGTGGCCACGTAGGTCAGCCGCTGGCCTTCGATCGTCACCGGAATGCCGATGGACGAATTGACGACGGTGGGCGTGGTGGCTGGCGTGTAGGTGACGGCGTGCGCGCCGCCACCGGTGCCGAAGAGATTGGTCAGCAGCGCGACGACGCCGTTTGCATAGTCCACCGTGCCGACCTGGTCGGTGGTCGCATCGTTGACCAGGTTGCCGCCCTTGTCTTTCAGCGTGACGCCGCCGCGCACGATCACCAAGCTGCCCGGCGTGATCGCGCCGCCCAGGAACATGCTCTGCGTGGTCGTGAAGGCCAGCGTCAGCGTCTGGGTGACGTTGCCGCCGGCATCCAACGGCAGGCTGAGCTGCTGGTTCAGCCGCGCATCGGCGATCGGCGTTTCGATCTGCGCCGAAGGCACCAGCGCCGCGAAGATGCTGGCCGCCAGCACGGTGAACTCGCCGACTTCGGCCGGCACCGTCAGGCGCACTGCGCCGTAGTAGCGCGCGGCGTCGGCAACGATGGTGTCAAACAGCCGCGTGCGCGTGCTGTAGCTCAAGCTGGTGTCGTATCGGGTCGGGTCGAAGCCGGGGTAATCGACGTCGAGCTGGTCGCTGATCTGCACAGTGACCTGCAACCGGCTGAAGTCTCCGTTGGCGTCGGTGAAAGTGCGGGTGATGCTGGACACGTCCGTCGCGCGCACGTACTGGTCATGCTGACCGGCCTGGCCAGGCAGTTTGCGCAGCACCAGGGACTGGCCGACCACTGGAAGCGGCGTGTTGACCTGGCCGAGCATGGTCACCGTCATCTGCCCGGCGATGTGGTCGCCGAGCAAGTAGAACGACAGGGCCGGGCCGATCGACAGATAGGACTCGATGCGGTTGATCGCGTCGTCGCGTCGGTCGAAGGTGTCGGCCGTCGAGCACAGCGTGACGTTGACCAGCGGGTCGGTGGGTGGTTTTTCGACGATGACGTTGGCGCCGAGATACTCGTCGGTGTTGTTGGTATCAACCTGCACGAATACTTTGCGGGCCGAGAGATTCCCGCCCGCGCGATCGACCTCCGAGAGGTCCGAGAAAATCCCGTTGCTCTCACCGTCCGCAATCACCTGGCTGGTCGGCGCGCCGCCGCCTTCTGGCACGTCGGCCATGACCTGGCTTTTGACCAGGCGGATATCGCCCTGAAGGATTGGCATCAGATCCTCATCAGCTTGGCGGTCACGGTGTAGTGGTCCGTGTCCGTAGGGTCATCGAAAGGCACCACCGCGTCGGCCTGGAAGGCCGGCGCTTCGTGGTGGCGCCAGATCACTTGGCCGGGCTCGTCGTCGAGCGTCAGCGTCATTTCGAGCAGCGGGATCTCGGCCCAGGCCTGCAGCTGCAGCACATCGGCCAGCGTCAGCCAGCCGCTTTCCTGGTCGCGGCTGCCGAGCGTCACCGGCTGGCCGGAGGGAATGGCCGCGGCCTGCACGATCAGGGCGCCAGTGAGTCCCCGCTCGATCGCCTGGTCGACGGGCTGCCACGCGAGGCGGTCCAGCTGCTGGATGCCATCGGGGAACGTCACGACGACGCTGCCGACAGAGAGGGTGATGGCGGCCATCGTCATGCGGCGCGAGCCGCCTCCTCTTCAAGCTGCGCAAGAAACGAGGTGAGCGCGTTCGCGTCTGCCGCGCTGGCGGTGTTGATCGTGGTTGAGGTGCTGCCCAGCTTGATCGTCACGGTGTGCGATGTGCTGCCGCTGGCAGTCGCCGTTGCCCCGGTGCTGGAAGGCGTCTGCTTGGCACCGCTGCCATCCTTGCCATAGAGCGCCTGCTGCGCGGCCTTGGCCAGCGCGTCGCTGAGCGAGCTGCCGCCGTACTTCGCCTGGCCCGGGTTGTTGCTGGACGGCACATTGCCGTTGCTGTCCGCGAACTGCCGGGCCACGGACTGGGCGGCGCTGTCGTCGAGGCCAAGGGCTTTGAGCTGGGCGATCAGGCTGGTCAGCGTCTGGCCTTCAGCGTTGATCGTGTTCTTCCCGGTCATGTCCAGCGCGAAGCCGTTGGCGTCGACGTTCTGGCGCTTGTTCTCCAGCTCAATGGCCTTTTCCTTGGCCGCGTTCAGGCGCTCCTGCGCCGCGTTTTGCGCTTCCAGGGCAGCGGTGACCGCATCGACGGCGCCGGCGGCCGAGTTCGCGGCAGTGGCCCAACCGCGGAAGCCTTCAGCACCCTCCCCCGCCACGCGCACCACGGTCTTGCCGGCTCTGTCGGTGGCCAGCTCCATGTCGTACACGCCGGCCACGATGGAAGCCTCTGCGATCTTGATCCGGTCATTGCTGGCGATCGCCGCTTCGGCGTAGCGCCTGAAGGCCTCCTGCTTCTGGCTCAGCGCGACGGTGCCGTCGTACTGGATCACGTCAAAGGCCTTCTTGGCGCTGTCGGCGATGCGGTCCAGCTCTTCCGGCGCCTTCAGGCCGAGCGCGCGAAACGCCTCGCTCACCGTGTTCACGCCTGGCACCAGGTCGTCGAGCTTGTTGCGGGCCTTCTCCAGGCCCTGGGCCAGTTGGTCGCCGGTAATCAGACCTTGCTGGCCAAGTTCCTGGTATCGATCGATGACGGCCTGCACCGCCTTGCTGGTGCCCGCGGCCTGCAGCGCTTGGTCCAGGCTGGCGCCCAGCGTTCGGCTGACGATCTCGCCCTTGGCGCCCAGGCGCTCCAGGCTGGCCGCCAGCGTGTCCACGTCGTTCAGCGCCTTGTTGGCGCCGGTGCTGAAGCCCGAGGTGAGTTCTTCCAGGCTGGTGCCGGCACGGCGCAACGATTCGACGGTGACGGCGTTGATCGCGTCGGCCAGCCGGCGAGCGCCCTGCTCGGTGCCGTCGAAGGCGGCTTGAGCGGTGGTCTGGAAGACCAGCAGGTCTTTGCCGTTGAGCGCGGCGGCCAGAGAGTCGCGCACCTGGTCGCCGGTGATCTTGCCCTTCTGCTCCAGCGCGTCCAGCGCAGTGATCGCGTCTTTGATGCCCTGCAGGTTGTCCAGCTGCAGCGACTTGGAGACTTTCTCCATCGCCGCAGCCACACCGTCACCCTTGGTGATGACGGCATCGAACTCGGCCACCAGCAGCTTGCTGGCGGCGTTGAGGCCCAGCGCAGCATCGGCGGCCTGCTGGGTCTTCTGAGCCAGCGCGGCTTTCTCCGCGGCCGCCAGCCTGGCGCTCTCGGCATCCGCCTTCTGAGCAATGGCCGATTCCTCGGCGCGCTTCTTTGAGCCATCCATCGTCTCGAAGAGATCGACCAGCGCACGCTGACCAGCATGGATGCCGTCCACCAGCAGGTCCGCAGCAAGCGCCACGGCTCCAATCGCGGTGCCAATCCCCGCGATCTGGGAAGCCTTGGTGACAAAGCCTCGGATGAAGCCGCCCGCAGCGTTGGCTGACGCACCTATGCCAGTAAGCCCGGCGGCGGCTGTCGCTGACGCGGCTGAGTTGGCACGCTTCGCTGCGGTGTTGGCGATCGTGACTTCGGTGTCGGCCGCAAGTGCGGCGGACGCTCGCTGGATAGCAGAAGCTTTGTCAAGGAAGAACCTCGCTAGGTCCAACGCCTTGTACGCAGCCCAGGCTTTCCCCGCATTGAGCAATATCGCCCCCAGGGTGTCGAGGTTGCCGGCGATCAAGTTGATCAGTCCGGCCGCCTTCGTGGTCACGCCGTTTGCTTGGTCGACCTCTCCGACGTATTGCGTCCATTGGGTGCTCAAGTTCTGCAGGGCACGACCCACCGACGCGGGCAACTGTTCGAACTCGGCCTGCACCGCGCTGGCCTGCCCGCGCAAAGATTGAATGACCACCTGCGAGGTGAGCGAACCGGCTTCCGCCAGCTTGCGCAGTTCGCCTGTCGTCACGCCGAGTCCATCCGAGAGCGCCTGAGCCAACCGCGGGGCCTGCTCCATGACGCTGTTGAACTCGTCGCCGCGAAGTACACCGCTCTGCAGCCCCTGGATCAGCTGCTGAATGGCCGCCCGCGAGGACTCGGCCGATGCGCCGCTGAGCTGGGTTGCCTGGTTGATGGTCTCGGTGAGAGCCAGAGCTTCCTGGTTTGAAACGCCTATGGCCTTGCCTGCTGCGGCCAACTTGGCGAAAAGCGTGCCCGTTTCCTCCACCGCGCTGTTCGTGCGGGTGGCGACATCAAAGACTCCCTGGAAGGCCTGATCGAAGGCCGCGCCCTCACCCGTGGTCAGCTTGATACGGGCCGCCAGGTTGTTGTACTGGTCTGCCGTCTGGGACAGCTGGCCGATCAAACCGCCTAGCAACTGCCCGCCTATCGCCGCGCTCGCGATTTGCTGGACAGTGCGCAGCTGGTCGCCGATGCCTTCCAGGCCGGTACGAACGCCGGCGGCCACCTGGGTCTGCTTTTGCCCTGCTTCGGTGGCGGCCGTGGCGAGCCTGCTGTACTGCGCTGCAATCTGCCTGCTGCGAGCAATCAGCTCCTGTTCTCGCAGCTCATCTGCCAGCGCTGCCGCCTCGGCAGCCTGCTGCTGGCGGCGTTCGGCCGCCATCGCTTGGTTGGCGGCCTCCACGCGTGCAGCGGCAGCGCGCTTTGCGGAAGCTACCGCCTTTTCGTTGCTCGCGGCTACCGCGGCTGAAACGGCGGAGCGCCGCTGTTCCGCCGCCGCTTCAGCCGCTGCTGCGCGCTGCGCCGCGGCAGCCACCTCTGCTTGAGCCGCAACCTGCTCCGCCGCCTGCCGCTGGGCAGCCTGGCCAGCTGCATCCTGCGCGGCCTGCAGCTGCCGGACACCCTGCACTGCCTCTTCCTGCCGCCGGCTCAGCTCGCGGGTTTTGCTGGCCAGCTCGTCGCTGCCAATGCCTGCATCGTTCAGCGCCTTGCGCTGATCCTGCAGGGCTTGCGTGGCCAGCTGTTCCTGATCCTTCGCGGCACGCACCGCGTCGCGAAGCTTTTCCAGGCGGCCCGTTTGGGTCTTGGTCGGCTCGCCTGCAGTGTTGATCTCGCGAGCGTAGGCCTGGGCCTGCTGTTGCGCAGCTTGCAACGCTTCTGAGGCCGAGCGCGCCTGCTCTTTCAGCCCGACGAAGGTGGAGATGGCCTCCTGCTGCTGGCCGATGGCGCGCAGCTCGGCGGCCAGTTCCTTGGCGTTTTCCGCCAGCGAGGGATCAATGGCGCCGTCCAGGCGCTCCAGGCTGGTGGCCAGGCGGTTGACATCGGCGTCACCGCTGGTGGCGGCCTCAATGTCAAACCGGATCTTGGGATCAGCCATGCGTGCTCATCGCGGGTTCGGGTGGCACGGCACCGCCGTGATAGCGGCTGCCGAGCTTGGTGCAGGCCGCGCGCCAGACCTGTTCGGTTGGCGCGGGCCAGGGGGAATTCGGGAGGATGGGGACCACCAGCAGCAGCCGTGCGGTGCGCGACACCTCGATGGCGTCCCGGCCATCAGCCAGGCGCCAGCGGTCCCCGTTTGCCACCTGTGCTGCTCAGCGCTGGTCGAAGACGAAGGGCTCGGTCTTACCGGCCGGCGTCTTCAGCTTGCCGGTCAGCTCGATGGTGTTCCAGTCATCCTTCAGGAAGTCGAATTCCGACGACGGCGTCAGCACCACCTCCCAGACCCGCAGGATGCCAATGGAATCGTCCACGGTGTTGATGCCATCCATCATGAGGAAGGCGCGGAGCTGAGGCTGCACGCTGCCGCGGATGCGGGCGCCCGTGAACGCCAAGGCGCTGTAGTCAGCCTTGCAGGATGCAGCATCGGCGATGGCCCCACCTTCCAGAGCGCGGACCATGCCAAGCCGGCGATTGACTTCATAGTCCTCGCCTTCGTCGTACGTTGTTGTCCCGGCAGAGTTCGACAGCGTGAAGGTCGGACCGAGGTCTTCGTGCGCCAGCTGCACCCAGCCGCCCAGCGACATGACGACGACTTCGTCAGCCACGGTGCTGGCGGTTTGCGAATAGGTGGCGGCTTCGCCCAAGAAGCAATACCGCAGCGTGTCCCGATTCACCGTTTCGATGGTGATCGAAATCTCCGCCGAGTCCAGCTGGGACGCGGTTTCCAGGATCTGGCCCCAGGTGGCACGCTTGCGGCTCTTCTGTTCCTTGGTGGTCGAGTTGCTCTTGATGGCGAGCTTGGTGGCGTTGCCCACATCGACCAGCTTGCCGCCGGCGATGAGGGGCTGGATCATCACGTCGCCCGCGCCGATGAAGCCTTGTGCTGTGGAAAGAGACATTCAGTTCTCCTAAGGTTGCTGGGCTGCCGTTCCTGCGCGTCGCGCAGCGGGCAGCCGGTAGTCGATTTCGAAGACGGTGAAGATCAGCGCGCCGCCTACGTCCAGGCCCTCCATGCGATAGCCGCGCTGGCCCTCGCGCGGGGCGTTGAAGCCAGTGAGGCGCTTTTGAGCCACCAGTTCGCGCCCCGCCGCAAGGCCACTGGAAGCAAGGGTCAACTTGACCGCCTCCATGTCCTGATCTGCTGCTGCGCGAGCCTGCTCTGTGCGGTTGATGACGCCCACGGTCAGCGAGAAGGTGCGGCCCTCGCTCTGCCCTGGGCGGTCAATGAACGCATCGCCCTTGTCTTCGATGAAGACAACCCGTTCGCCATCGGCCAGCTCGGCCGGGGCGGTGGGGTTGTCCACGAACGTCGCCCCGGCCAGTTCCGGCGCTGCACCGAGCGCCTGGAAGATGGCCTGCGACAGCAGGTAGGGAATGGACTGGCTCATGGCGAGACCTTCTTCAGCCAGGCCTTGAGTTCCTGGCCGTCATTGACTGCGCGGCAGTCGTTCACCCGGTAGGAGCCAGCACAGGGGCCGGTGGTCACCGCCACCGCGTCGCCCTTGCGCACGTCCAGCCCGGCCGCGAACAGCGCGCTGCGGTGGGCGGCAACGGCCCGGCCGTCCAGCGCCTCTTCGTCCGATTCGCCGACGATGGCCGAGAAGGAAAGATCGTCCACGCCTGCGCGCGACCGAACCATCTGCACAGCGAAGTCGGCCAGGTCGAAGAAGACGCCGGCGGCCAGGTCGTCGTCGCCGATCACGGCTTGGCGTCCTTCTTGGCGTCGGCCTCGGCATCAGCCTTGGCCTTCGCTTCGGCTTCAGCCTTGGCCTTCGCTTCGGCTTCAGCCTTGGCCTTCGCTTCGGCTTCAGCTTTGGCCTTGTCAGGGCCGAGCGTCGCCGCGCCGCTGATCAACAGGCCTTCGGCCACTGAGGCCGACACGCCGATCAGATCGCCGCCAGGTTCGACGCGCTTGCCGCCATGCTTCACCGGCTCGACGGCGATCATGTCCACCAGCTTTCCGGCACCGGTGGCTGCCTTGCTTTGGCCGCTCATGGTCAGGCCACCGCGGCGATGAACAGGAAGCCGGCCGTGGAGCCCGGCAGCACGGGCTGGCGAGCGTCGGTGACCGGGTAGTACCAGGTGTTGGTGTTGCGGTCGAAGTAGCCTTCCTCGACGCTGGGCCGGCCCTTGAGCTGGTAGGTGTAGCCGAAGGTCGGCGCACCAAGGTCGGCAGCGCTGGCGGTGACCGTGTAGGCGAGCAGCGCGTATTTGCCCCACACGTCCTGGAACGACGTGCCGTCGTGGTAAATCGCGCCGCCTTCCACCACCAGGTCCACCTCGAACTGGGCGGCCAGCTGGGCCAGCGTGGCCGGCGTGCGGTCCTTCGCGGTGCTGATCTTGTCCAACACCTTCGGGTGCACGCGCAAAGCGCTCAGCACTTTCGGCCCCAGCTCCAGCACGTTCGGACGAACGCCGGTCTGCGAGCGGATGGCTTCTTTACCAGCCTCGATGTCGCCGTGCGGATCGCTGGCCGGGTCGCTCCACTGGTCGGTGCCGGACAGCGTGATCTTGTTGCCCGCGCCGTAGTTCGCTGCGTTCAGCGCCAGGTCAGCGGCCTGTTTTTCGCGCTCCAAAGCCTGCAGATTGAGCACCTTGCGGACCGACTGAGCCTGCAGGTTGAGGCCGGGGACGGCTTCCGCCTCTTCCATCATCTCAACCGGCACGGACGCTTCGAGGCGGTAGTCCCCCAGCGAGAAGGATGCCGAGCCGTAGTTGAACTGCATGCGCTTCGTGTTGGCGCCAGGGGCGCGCGCCGTGTTCACCAGCTTGAAGTCGTCCGGCGTGTACACGATGATTCGGCCGCCTCGCGCACCCACTTCCACGTTGGGAAACAGGATGTTGGCAATCGGCGAGGCGTTGCTGCGATAGCCGCGCGCAACTTCGGTCAGGATCGGGTCGATCACCCGGGCCTGCGAGGTAGTCATTTGAGTCATGAAAGGCTCCAGAAAATGGGATGCGGGGCCGAGCTGGCGATCAGTTCGGGATGTAGATCAGCTCGACGATCTGGCCGGCAGCCGTGGCGGCTGCCTGGCCTGGCGCCATGCGACCGACCTTCACGCCGGTGTTGTTGGTGATCACCCGGCCCAGGTTGTCGACTTCCACCGCAGCGCCGACGGCGATCGCGGCGCCGGCCTCGGCTTCGACGGTGCCGCCGGCATCGACGGGCACCAGGTCACCGGAGGCGGCCGACGTGCGGGTGAAGCCGGCGATGGCGGCGCCGGCGGCCGGCACAGCACCGGCAACGGTGACGCCGCGCGCGGGCGACAGCGCAGCCGCCGCCAGCACGGAGAGGGTGAGGTTCGCGTAGTTCATCGCGTGTTCTCCAGGTTGTGAGGTTGCGAGCGGCGATCAGCCGCCGAAGCCCAGCCGTTCCATGGCGGTCAGGAAGTCGACGTTGTGCTGGGCGGCGTAGGCCTTGGCCTTGGCCGCCTGTTCCTTCTTGTCCAGCTGAGGCTTGTCGTCCTGCGGCGCGGCCGACGAAGGAGCAGCCCGCGGCGCGTCTTCGGTGTGGGCCGCGACGGCCTTGGCGCGCGCGGCGCGCTCGGCGTCCAGGATCTGCATGGCCGCATCGGCGCCGGTGCTGGTGCCGTCGGCGGCCAGCTTCTCGATCAGCGCTTCGTGGCCCGGCAGGGCCTGCTTGCGGACGCCGGCGACGCGGGTCACTTCGTTGTCACGGCCCTCGGCGCGCAGCATGGCCGCCGCCTCGGGGTTCTCGGCCGCGAAGGCCGCGGCAACTTCTTTGGGGGTCATGAAAGACTCCTTTGGTTGAGGTGGGGTCAAGGCTTGCGGCACCGGCGAGCCAGGGTCAGCCTGCGGGGCGCTGGCGACGGGCGCCGGCGCGGGTGCAGGGTCGCCCGCCACTGGCGCACCGGCCGGTGGGAGGGCTGCTACAGCGAACACCGCTTTGCGGCGCGCTGCGAAGCGTTCGGGGTTGGTGGCGAGCTGCTCGACCATGTCGTCGACCGTGGCCACGCCGTCGGCCAGGCCGCGGTCAATGGCCTGCTGGCCGATCCAGATGCGGCCATCGGCCATCTGCTGGTGCGCCTGGTCGGCGGACACGCCGCGGTGTGTCGCCACGGCATCGAGGAAGGCGCTGTACAGCTGGTCGACCTGCGACTGCATGTAGGCCTGGCCTTCTTCGGACAGCGGCGCATTGCCGCTGGCCATGCGCTTGTAGCGGCCTGCGGTGATCTCTGTCGTCACGCCGCCGGTGTTGCGTGGCTGGTAGTTGTGAGTCGCCACCACGCCGATGGAGCCGACCATGTCGGTGGCGCCGCTGATGTACACGGCATTGGCGGCCGAGCCGATCCAGTACAGCGCGCTGGCCATGGTGCCCTGGCTCACGCTCACCGTCGGCTTGGCCTGGGCGAGCCGGCGCACAGCTTCGGCCACGGCCGGGATGAGCGTGACGGAGCCGCCTGGGCTGTCGATGGCCAGCACCGCAGAGCGGACGCGCGGATCTGCCGCCATGCTGTCGATTTGCTTGATGGCGCCCTGGGCGCTGATGCCGCCGCAGATCTGCATGAACAGGTTCGCCTTCGGCGCGATCACGCCTTCCATGCTGAAGACGCCGACTGCGCCTTCGCGCAACTGGTAGTCCTGCTGATCGCTGGTGAGCGGGCGGCCCATGCGCGCCTCGAAGGCGGCCAGGTCGATCTTTTCGCCGCGCAGGTGCGTGCGGTAGATCTCCTGCATCTCCAGCAGCTTCTCGGGCGTGACTGCCCAAGGGCCGGTTAGCAGTTCAAGCAGCGTCATCGCGGGGCTCCAGATGCGACGAACCCCGCTCGGTGGCGGGGTTCGGTGGGGGAAGGATGGCGGCGCTGGCTCATCGGGAGCGTGCGACGGCGGTGTTGCGCGCCAGGTCTTCGAGCGTGCGGCGCATTTCCTTCATGTCGCTGCGCACCTCGCTGAGCGTGTCGCGGTAGCGGGCGTCCAGCTCGCGGGCGAACTGCTTGTTGGCCAGCAGCTCGGCCTCGGTGAGGGTGACCCGCTTGTCCAGGTTCGACCAGGACAGGAAGATCGTCACCAGGAAGCCGGCGAAGGTCAGCAGGTGCCCGAGGTTGACCGTGGGGTCAAAGGCAACGCGGCGCGGCGCGATCATCGTGCGGCGGTCCGGGCCGGTGTAGCCGGGGGAGGTTTTCTGTGGCATGGCGGTCGGGTCCGGCTTTGGGTTGACGGCAGGTGGCACAGCGGTACTTCGGTCATCAGGTGGTGGGCCTTGGCGCCGGGGTTGGCGCTACGGTTGGAGCAGGCGCGCCGGCCTTGGGCACCGGCAGCATGTCGGCGGCACGCAGGGCGGATTGTTCGCGCACCTTGATCGGAAGAGTACGGTTCCAGTCGCTGCCGAACAGTTCCCATTCGGCCTGCTCGCGAGTCATGAAGCGCGCGTCAACCGCCGCGGTGTAGGCATCCACCTCGTCCTTCGGGTTGATGCTGCCCTGACTGTCGCCATGCCAGGCGGCGCGGGTGTAGGCCCAGCGAATGAGCGGGTCGGCGAAGAAGCCGGGCGCCGGTACGCGGCCGATGGCGACGGCCTCGGCCAGCCAGGTTTCGAGCACAGGCTGGCAGAAGCTGTTGACCACCCATGTGCGCTCGGTGCGGAAGTGCATCCAGGCGTCCAGCAGCGCGGCTTTGCTGGCCGAATAGCTGCTGTTGAAGGCTTTGGTGAGCACCTCGAACGGGATGCCCAGGCCCATGCCCACCAGGCGCAGCATGCCCAGGATGAAGGCTTCGGCGTTCGGGTTGGGCCGCTTCGGGTCTGCGAAGGTGGCCTTCTCGCCTTTGGCCAAGCCGACCACGGCGGCCGGGCCGAGGGCGATCTCATCACCCGCAGGGCCGCCGCCCTGCCCCGGCGCCAGGCCGAACACCGGCGCCGGGCCGGTGCCGGCCTCGGTCTCGATGAAGGTCGTGAAAAACGCGTTGATGACCGCCGCGGTGATCTCCGCTTCGGTGAACCGGCCCAGGTCCTTGATGGTCTGGATGACGGGCGCCAGGTAGGGCACGCCGCGCGTTTGCTCGGGGCGCAACGGGCGGTAGTGGTGCAGGATGCGCCGGCGGCCGCTGCGGTTGCCGATGCGGTCGATCCACTGGCCTGCGAAGCGGTCACCCGGCAGGTAGGCGCCGGGGTGGCGGTCATAGATGTAGTACGACTCAGGCGCGCCGCCGCCGTCCAATCGCCGAACCCCAGCCACCACGGTGGCAGTGTCGGACAGGCCGCCGGGGTTGCCGCAGCGGTCGGCCTCCAGCAGCTGCAGGCGCAGTTTGTAGGGCTGGGTGGCGCTGGGCTTGCCGTCTGGCAGCACGGTGAAGCAGTCGCCGCTGGTCAACCGGCCGCCCAGCACGCTGCCCTGGCGTTCGTAGAAGGTTTCGGTGCCTTCCCAGTCGCACTCGGGGCTGTCGGCCCAGAGGCTGAATTCCTGGGCGGCATTGGCTGCCCATTCGGCAGCCTGCTCATCGTTCCAGCCCAGAACCTTCGCCACCGGCTGAAACACCGGCTGCAGGCCGGTGCCCACCACGCGGTTGATGTTGGTGCCGATGGCGCCGGTGGCGATGGGATTGGTGGCGCGCAGCTCGCGGCTCTCGGCGCGCTGTCGCGGCAGGCTGCGCAGGATGTCGGCGTCCGCGCTGCGCGGCGTGGCCATCCAGCGACCGTTCATGGGCGACATGGGGCCGCCGTCCGCGCCGTAGCCGCTGAAGGCACCGAACTGCACACCCTGCTGCTGGGCGTGCGCTTCCAGGCGACGCCGGGTGTGGACTGGCAGGTTGAGGCCCATGCTCAGCGCGCCGGGGTGAAGTACATGACGCGGCGGGCGCCGCTGGTGGCGGCGTCCATGGTGGCGAGTTCGGCGCGAATGGTCTTGATCTCAGCCCGGACCTGTTCGAGGTCAGCGCGCTTGTTGCGGCGCGCCGTGGCGCCTTCGCCGATGGTGTAGTCCTGGCTCTGAAGAATGCGCGCTTCGGCATCCAGGTAGCCGGTCAGCCGGGCCTGCAGTTCATCACGGGTCATCAGCGATCACCTCGGGAAATGAGGGCCTGGGCCGCGGTCGCGAATTCGGCGCGAAAACGGGCCAGCACCACGGGTTGCACGATGCCGTCGAAGTCCAGGCGCTTGCGGTATTGCGGCGCCTGGTCGGCGAAGATGAACAGCGGACGCAGGCGGTGACCCTCGCGGCGCCAGATGCCCGCGCGCTTGCGATTGCCACCACGTGGCACGCCGACAAACAGGTCGTTTTTCAGCACTCGGCCCTTACGGAAGCCGCCATTGCGCCGCCTCACCGAGGCGCCCTTCAGGTTCTTCAGCGTCGTGAGGAGGCGGCGAGCCGCGGCTCCCGTCAGATTGCCTGCAGCGTCCAGCTCGGCGGCTTGGCCGGGCATCAGCCATTGATTGCTGCCCAGCTCACCCATGTAGCGCAGCGCGGTCTCGATGCGCTTGTGGTTCCGGCTGCCGCCGAACACTTCAGGCGCCAGGTAGTTCTGCGGCGTGGTGCCGTTGCTGACCTGGTCTTTCACGGCGACGCGCGCGGTGAGGTTGTCCTTCGTCGCGGGCACGATGCGCGTTGCATTGAGGGTGTAGCGCACCGGCTGATCGAACACCGCGGGCATCTTCTGCACCACGGCCTGCTGCCCGGCCTGAACGCTGCGGGTTAGCGCGGTCGCGGCAGCGTAGGGAATGACGCGCGCAGGCACATCGCGGGCCTGGGCGATCGCATCGGCGATGGATCCTTGGCGGCGGGTGGTGAGCATGCTGCGGTGCGGGCAAAAAAATGCCCCGGAGCGCTTTCACGCTACGGGGCAAGGCTTCTCGTCGAAGAGTTCCGGTCCAGTCCAATCAACCCATCCAAGTGTGCAAATTACCGTCCAGAGACAGTTTCTCTACCTACCTGAATTGCTGCGAATTTTGGCCTTTCTGTGCTACGGTTTCCAGCGCTGTTTTGTGCTACGTGGATAGCACACTTTTGAGGGGGATCAGCATGGCAAAGCGTTGGATCGCTGTTGCGCTTTCAGTCGTTTCGTGCGCTGCTTCGGCGCAGTTCAAATGCGTCGGTTCAGACGGCGCTGTTTCGTTTCAGCAGATGCCTTGCGCAGGTGCCGGCGCCAAGCAGGAGCTGCTGACGGTGCGCCCGGCCAGCGGCCGAGCGCCGGCGCAGGCCAGCGCCATGACGGAGGCCAACTCGTCGCCCAGTGCTTCGCCAAACGCTGACGTGCGACTGGCAGCAAAGATGGAACGCGAACGCAAGACGCTGGAGATGCAGCGCCGAATTGCGAACGTCGAATCCGACATCGACCGGCGCAACGGCCTGATGCAGGAAGAGATGGATAGCATCCGGTCGCGCAAGTCCAGCGCGAAGAACAACCTCGCGGGCGCGACGTGGGAGCAGAGTCTGAGCGGCGAGATGCAGGCCGTAGCGGCAAAGTACAAAGCCATGAACGATGTGGACATGGATCGGCTCAAGCAGATGCGGCAGGAGCTGGCTGCAATGCAGATGTGACGCTGGGAAGGCCCGCCAGCTGCGCCTGATTGTCGGCCAGGATCTCTCGTGAGGCTGAATAGACGCGCCGGCGGAAGTCACGCACCAGTGTGTACCAGTGCCTCCGCGACACGCCGACAAGCGGCGCCGCAGCCTTGATGTTCTTCGGGCGCACGATGTAGTGCAACTCGAAGACCTGCCGGTCCAGCGCCGCGGGTTGGGCCAGCACCGCCAGGTGGAAGGCGTGAAGCTCGGCACTGCACACGGCGTCCGGGCCACCTTCCCGCGTGACCGGACGGCTCTTCGACGCGAGGCGGCCCAGCAGGCTTGGCGGGGTCGACGGCTTGCCGTAGTAGCGACGTGTTTGGCACCACCAGGCCCAGGCCTCGCAGAGCTGGTGGATGTGATCGTCCGCGCTCAGCTCGGCCGGCGCGATGTCTTCGGCGTCGTCGTGCTCCGGGTGCGTTCCCTGCGGCGCCGCGGCGGCCAGGTGGCCGGCGTCGACCACGGTGTGGGTGGAAGTGGTCATCGTTGGAGTCCTCGGTTCAGGATGCGGCGGCCACCGTGGGCCTGTGGCAGGTGGGTGGGGATGTCGGGAGGCACGGGAGGAACGGCCGGCGCTGGCGGTGCGCTGTCGGCCGGCAGGTCCTGCGGCTGCGTGTGGGCCGGGGCGGGATCTGGCTGGACCACCGGCAGCGCCTGCGCGGCCGCAGCGGCGAACAGATCGGGCGTGAAGCTGGCCGGCACCAGGCTGTCGCGCAGGCGCTGCCAGTCCTGACCCGACCAGCGCTGCAGCTCCAGGTGATAGGCCAGCGCCAGATTGCCGACGGCGCAGTCCAGCACCTCATTGCGGGCGCCTTGCGGCTTGGCCCACACGCGCACAGCGCGACCGCCGCGCACCACGGTGCTGGGCTTCTCGGCCAGCAGCTGCTCGAAGAAGTCTTCTTCCAGGCCCGTGCACCAGTGGGCCGCGCCGGCGCCGCCCACCAGCTTGTATCGGTTCAGGAACCAGTCCTTCGCGGTGTCGGCGCCCAGCATCCACAGGCGCACGCCGCCGGGCCGCTTGTTGCCCTGCCAGTCGATGTCCACCGCGCTCGGGCGCGCGGCGATGATGGCCCGGCCGGCGACGCTGTGCCCCTTGGTGACGACGCAACCCAGGTGCTCGCGCTGGCTGCCGTAGTTGTAGACGTCCTGCGTGTTGTGGCCGCCGGAATCAATCCCGTAGGCGCTGACCTTGATGAGCACGCCGCTGGCATGCGCGTAGGGCGTGCGGCGCATCTCGTCCAGGCGCTGCCAGACGCTGCCTTCCTGGTCGGGCGGTTCGGTCGGGGAGCCCCACAGGATGCGATGGTCAATGGTCCAGTGCTCCAAGCCCGGCCCCCAGGCCTCGGTGGTCACTTCCAGTCGGTTGGGCTGGGTGTCGGCGTACATGGTCAGCACCAGGGCGCGGTCCGGCAGGATGCGCGGCGGGTAGGCCTCGGCTGCGGCGCGCTTCATCAGCTCGGTGGTGGTGCTGGTGGCTTCGCTGCGGTCATAGTCCAGGCCGAGGCGGGTGTTCCAGAACACCATGATTGCCTGGTGATCGCCGCGTTCCTTTTTCTCCAGCGCCTCGATCAGCTCCTTGGCGAGGCTGATCCAGCTGATGGAGCCCAGCGGCGCATAGAACGCAGACAGCGTGACGCTCACGGTTTCGCCGTCGCCCTGCGCGTAGGCCACCCAGCGCGCCTGGCCGCCGTCTTCGACGCTCGGCAGCATGCTGGTCTTGTGGTGCTCCTCGATGTCGGCGCCGCAGTCCGGGCAGGTCATCCAGGCGCGGGTGACCTCGTCGCCTACGCTTTCGTGCCGGAAATTCTCGACCACCAGTTCATGCAGGTGTCCGCAGTGCGGGCACGGCACGTGGTAGTGCTCTTGCGTGCCCTTCTCGAACCAGTCGGTGATTTCGCTCAAGCCCTGGGCGGTGGGCGAGCTGACCAGGTAGGCCTTTGCGCTGTTGCCGTAGCTGGTCTGCCGGGCCAGGGCCAGCTTGACCCGCGAGCCTTCCTTGGCGCCCGTCACCCAGCCTTCGCGGTTGATCTCGTCGCAGAACAGGTAGCGAATCGGTACCTCGGCCAGGTTGGCGTCGGAACCGGCGGTGAGGATGTAGAGGTGGCCACCGTCGAATTGCTTGTCGCCCAGCGTGTTGCGGCTGCTGCGCGAGCGGGGCTTGGCGACCTTGCCCTTCACGGCGTCGCAGGCGTCGATGGCCTCTTGCACGCGGTTGCTCAGGCGCTCGGTCACCGTGGCGTTCGGCTCCAGCGCCAGGATGTTGGCCGGCGCGCTGTGGATCCAGCCGAGCGCGGCGCAGATGAAGACCTGGGTCTTCAGCATCTGCGAGGCCACCCTGGCGACCACGTACCGCGCCTTGTGTGATGGGCTCAGCGCCTGCAGCAGCCGGCGCGCATAGGGAGTCTTCGCGATCCTGTAAGGGCCGGGGAACGCCGCCCCCTTCGGGATCACCACGTTGTCTTCCGACCAGGTGTCCAGCTGCAGGTCGGCGTCAGGTGCCACAGCCTCTGCCGCAGCGCGCAGCACCAGGCTCAGCGCGTCAGTCACCGCCACTGGCATCCCCCCGCAGGTCAGCCGGCACCTGGGCGCCTTCGGCGTGAGCGTGCTCGGCCGCGAGCTTGGCAAGCACGCGGTCGCGGAACAGGTTCAGCGCCTGGCGCATGCCTTCGTCGATCACCTGCTGGATCTCGCGCTGGTCGGTCAACGGCACCAGGCGGCCGGCCACGGTGCGGCCCAGCGGCATCATGCTGTCGCGGAGCATGCGAAAGGCGGTCCACACGGCCTGGCCGACGGCAGCAGCGTCGGTCAGCGAGCCTTCCTTCTCTTGCCGAGTGATGCGCGCCATCAGCAGCTCTTCGTTTTCGCGGGCAGTGCGGGCCTGGTCATAGCTCAGGTACGTCTCGCCCAGCACGCCAGCCATCATCCCGGGCTGTGTCCCCTGCCCCCCTTTCGGTTGCGCTGCGCTCACTGGCGGCGAGGGCTGGTCTGCTGCTGGGGCCGTCCGAGCACGCGCGCGGGTGTTCTGTGCCCACTGGATGTCAGCCACGGCCGGGTCAATCCAGCGCTTGCCGTCCTTCTCGATGACCGAGATGCGCCCGGCCTCGATCGCTTTGCGCACGGCCTTCTCGTCGCAGCCGCGGTGGCGGGCGTATTCGGACACGGTCATGAGCTGCACGGCCATCAGCAAGCCCCCGAGTCCGAGCAGATCGGACCATTCACCGGACTTTTCCCCGGCCCAGCGACTGGCGCACTCGCGCGGGTCGAATCACCCGTGTTGGGCGCGGTCCTGGAAGAACCTACTGGGGGGTGCGAGTCGGACCCAACCTGGTCTGGCACTGCCTGTGGTTGGACGGTGCAACCCGCAAAAACCGAATGGCGGCTGTGTGTTGTCTTCATTGGCGAACTGCTCCAGGTCATCCGTGGTGCGGCCAAGCCGCGAAGTCCAGCGCACGCGCGCCGGGCGATCCCACGAACTGCTGGGAGTCGGCCTCCCACCACAGGGCGAACTTCCCCTCAAACTCGCCGTTGCGCTGCTTGTCGCAGATCAACAGGCAGTCGGCCTCGTCGGGTGGGACCAGCTTGCCCTCGGCCTGCTTCTTCTCCTTGACCTTGTTCCGCCAGACCATCAAGACGTTGTCGACCTGGTCGGTGATGGCACCGGAGCCTTTCACGTCGGCCTTGCTTGGGACCTCACCCTCGCTGCCAGGCTTGCGGATGTGGTGCACCAAGTGGATGTGCGTGCGGTGGTCGCGCGCGATGCTGGTGAGCATGTCGACGAAGTCCTTCTGGCGGTTGTAGTCGTCTTCGCCGGCCACGCACTTCATCAAGCTGTCGATCACGATGTGACCAATGCCCAGCTCGGTCGCGCAGTACTTGGCCATGCCGGCGACGACGTCAGGCTTCACGGTGCCCTGCTGGTCGTAGAGCCACAGGCGGCCGTCGGTCATGATCTGGAACTGCTCGTAGACCTCGCGGAAGAGCGCGAGGAACTCCGGGTTCTGATCGGCCTGGCCGGGTGGCCGCTGGCTGGAAAACTGGCGCGTCATCCGCTCCAGGGTCTTGGCCGGCTTCATCTCGAAGCTGGCGATGCAAGCCTTCTGGCCCTGGGCCATCAGCGACAGCATCGCCATGCCGGTGACCAAGCTCTTGCCGTGGCCGTTCTGACCGCACCACAGCGTGACCTCGCCGGGCCGGAAGCGGAACTTGTCATGCGTCTTCTGCCATGGCAGGCAGGGCGAGCGATCGATGTGCGCGTGCCCCAAGCCAGCGATCATGCCGTCGATCCACTCGCGGGCCGGTCGCACCTTCTGCACTGCATCCGTGTCGCGCAGGTAGGACGCGAAGTCCATCGTGTCTCGAATCACTTGGGCCACGTGCCCTCTCCTTTCGAATCGAAAATTTCCAGCGTCTCGCACATGCCGCCGCCACGAGGCAGGAACACCACTCCGACAGCGCGCTTCGCGCCGGCGGCACGGAAGGCCTCGAACACCTCGCGCACCCGTCCGGCCGTCATGCCCTCGACCTTGACCTCAAGCCCAACAGCGAAGCGCAGGTCCAGCGATGCCAGCAGTTCCCCCGGCCCGATGGCGACGTAGGCCTTCGGGGGCGCCACCGCAAACTCCTCGTGCAGGCGGTGCCACTGCGCCGGCCAGGTGCTGCGGACGGTGTCGGTCTCGACCTCAATGCCGTGCTCGGGCACCTGGCCGCGAAGCCGCATGGCGATGAGTGGGGCGTGGCCGAGCATCAGATCGCCCCTCGCATCGGGTCCGACTGGCCACCCGCGGCGTCATCGCTGCCGGACTCGTCTTCCCACCGGCGGCCGTTGAGCCACGAGGCGGGGAGCGGGACGAATTGGCCGCCATCCTTCCGCCATTGCGGGGACTCTGCCTGCCTCGCCAAGGTCGCCAGCATCGACTTCAGCAGGTCCTCATCGGGCTTGAGCTTCGAGAAGACCTTGAGGGCGTCCTTCCTGGCCTCCTTCCGTGGGTAGGCTGCCCAGAAGCTGGCGAAGCTCTCGTCGCTCCCCTTGGGGGTAGGGGGTAAATATCCCTGTCCCTTTACTGTCCCTGTCCCTTGGTGAACGTCGCGTCGTTGCTCACGTTCATCGTGACGTTCAACGTCGCGTTGCTCGTCTCGTTCTTCGTCACGTTGCTCATCACGTTGCTCGTCGGTGGCTTCCTTCTTCGCCTTCTGCTTCGCGAGACGTGCGGCAGTTGCAGCTTTCGTACGTTCACGATGAGCCTGCTTCGACGCCCACGATTCGAGCGCCTTCGCGCACACCGTCTGGTGGTACAGCCGGCCGTCGCTGCACTTCGTGAAGTGAGCCAGTGCGCGCTCGCGCACCCGCCGCCACTCCTTCTCGTCGCAGCGCGCCAGGTCGGCCAGCACCTCGTCGTCGTCGGGCAGGCTGCCGCACGGCACCTGGTGCCAGGACTCGCACCACAGCGACACCGCGGCGTGCGCGACGCGCGGATCCTTCTTGGCCTTGATCCACAGCGAGGAGGACAGGAGCTTTCGCACGTCCAGCGGCATGAAGCCGAAGTCCGTGAGATCGACCTCTGCGGGCACCAGCGGATCAGGCAGGGCCGGCGCAGCGCCGGCAGATGTGTCACCCATGAATGTCACGCCGCCTGGTGCTGGGCGATCCACGCGTGCACCGCCGCAAGGTCCCACGCAACGCAGCGTTCGCCGAAGGACTTGGGCTTTGGGAAGCGGCCGGCCGCGATCTCCTGGCGCAGCTTCGTCTTTCGGAATGGCAGGAACGGCAGCAGCTGCTTCTCGCGGATGAATCCGACCGCCGGGAGTTGTGGGGCCTGTGACATGGCGGGTTCCTTTGTTCGCTCTGGTTCGGTATGAGCCACTGAGTTACGCACGATAGGGAGGCACACTTTTTCAGCATTCAGGCCCATGAGCTGCCTCCGGCGCGTTCGCCAACGCACCACCGCAGCACTCTCTGAAAGTCGGCGTCTTGGAGGGCTTCCCGGTGCTGCTTGAGCTGCAACCGGCCGGCGTGGCTGTCGCCAAAGGCGACCTTGGCCAGCTCCGTCCGCCGAGCGTGAAGGCGGGCATTTGCTGCAGCGCAGTGCAGGTCGGCGATGCGCACGCGGCGCAGCACCAGCGGGCCTCGGATGAGGTACGTCAGCTCGAAGGCGAACCCATCCGCCTGCCAGGCCCGTACCTCGCCGGGCTGGGCTGGCCAGGTGGTGCCGGCCGGCGGCACCAACCCTTCTTGCTCAAGCTGGGCGCGCGTGCCAACGAACTGCGCATCACCGCGCGGCACGATCAGCACTGCCAAGTCGCCGGCCACCAGGTCGGGAAAAGGCGTGCACTGGAGGCGAGTCATGGGGCCTCCATCGGGGCGGTGCGAAGCTGGGCCTCGATGGCTTCAATGCCCGTGAGCTCGGCAAGCAGCGCGCGGCGCACCGCGAACTGCAGTTGCGTGCTGCTGCGCGGGTCATGGGGAGGCAGCCCGTTGTCGCCGTCGTCCTCGATCAGCCGCAGGAGTTCAACGAACGAACGGGCGGTGATGAGGTGGTTGCCCAGTGCATCCGCCAGCTCGGTCGGGCTCACGGGTTCTGCGCTTGCGCTCACGGCGTGGCTCCCTTCTTTGCAAGGCGTGCATCCTTCGCAGCCGCCAACGAGTTGCGCGCCTGGGCCGCGCGGGCGCGTTGATCGATGTCGGCGATCTCGCGGCGGATTTCAGCAGCGACCATTCCGAAACACTGGCGCAAATGGTCCTTGGTCGCCTTCTGCGCGCGTTGCTCGTGGTCGTCCAGATCGGCGAGCCTGTTCTTGTGGATGGACGTCACACCCTTCGGCAGTGGCCCACGCAGCGCACGGTTTCTCACCGGCACAGACTCTTGCGCGAAGAGACGCACAACATTCGATCGCGGGCGGTCGGGCCGGGTCAGGCCCGGGGGCTTCATGCCCGCGATGTGCCGGTCGATTACCACCCTCATGTGCGCCTGGAACTCGGCCTTTTCCTTCAGTGATCGGTCTCTCACCTGAGCGAGCACCCGCAGCAGTTCCGCCTCCATCTGAGACTCGGTGCTCATGCCGCACCTCCTCGCGCAGGCAAGGCCAGCACCACCGGCAGCGCAACCAGGCACAGCACGCACCACAGGCCGATGGCCTGATCTTTGTCGGCCACCACGCGAGCGGCCACATCCACCGCACGGCCCAAGACAGCGCGGATCGTCTTTCTGATCTGCATGTCAATCCTTCCGGGGTGAGTTTTGAGACTCGGCCGCGTAGGCGGCCATCCACTGCGCATCGGCCTGGCGGTGGGCGGCTTGGGCTTGGACCTGCAGGGCGCGCAGTACCGCGCCCAGTCGATGGATGCGGCCGGTGTCTCCGGACTCGGCCTCGTTCACCAATTCGCTGGCCAAGATGGTCAGGTTGAGCACATCCCCGACAGCCCGCGTGATGCTTTCGAGCACGGCGGCGCTCATGCTGGATCCCCCGCTTCCTTCAAGCCCATGATCTCTTCGACGCGGTCATAGACATCGCGCGCGAGCGACGCCACCAGCGACAAGACATCCTCCTGGATCTCTCGGGAGTAGTTGCCGAAGGTGCTGTCGCCATACAGCGTTTCGGCAAGGGCCCTCAACTGGCGCGCTCGGTCGTACAGATCGTCGTGCGCATTCAGTAGCGCAACGCCTTGCGCCTTCGACGCCCCGGAGTTCACCCCCAGATTGCCGCTTGTAGGCTTGGTTGCGGCGCTCTTCACAGTGCACCTCCGTTCGCCGTCGAACCCTTGCGGCGGCCTGAGTGCTTGCGCGGCGGCAGCATGCCGGCCATGAAGGCCTGGAACTGGCAGTCCTGGGCCGCCAGCACTGCCCGGCGCGCGCCGACATCCCGCTCCACCATGTCGAGCAGCGAACGACGCCTGGCCTGGCCCTGCACCCGGGCCATCGTGTCGTGGCACACGGCAGCGGCCCTGGCCCAAATGGCGGCGGCCTGTCGCTCGCTGCACTCGCGGCCGCGCTTGCCGCGCCTAATCTGGTCCCACAATTCGTTGCCATCGGCGGGCGGTGGAGCGGTGGACTTCTTGAGCGGCTCATTGCTCATCAGCGCGTCCCACAGGTCCTCGGCGGCGCTGTCGAAGCCGCGTTCGCTTGGGGTGGATTTGCTCACAGCGCACCGCCTTTCCGGCTGGCGGCTGGGACAACTGCGCGACGCTGACGCTCCAGATGGGCTGACTCTTCCAGCACGAGTTCGGCGAAAGTGTCTGCGGCCTGTTCGATCACGCGGAGCACGCTGGTCACCAAGTCCAGCCGTTGCGAGGCGTCGGGGCGCTCCAAGCTCAGCCGTGCCACGACGGCCAACGCGGCGATTCGCTCGGCGGCGTCGCCGGCCAGGTCGACCAGTGTCTGGAAGGACAATGCCAGATCGTCGTGATGCCGAGCGCGCGAAGCTGCGCCGGGCGGAATGCCCCCCAACGGGGGATGGGCTGCGCCGAGGGCGGCGCTATGATTGCTGTCAAGCGACATGGAAGTCTCCGAAGACGAAAGTTGACGCTCAGACGTGTTCAAGCCCTGCCAGGCTTGAGCACGTCGACCTACCGCAGAAGAGCCGCTGCGGTGCCGGGTTGAAATGAGGTGCCTGTTCACGCCGCTTCGCGGCCCTGGATCAGCCCCACCAGTTCCGAGAACCGAGACCTGAACCAGTGAGGCTGCGTCTCGCGCGGGTTGCTCGGGCTCACAAGGTTCTTGCCGAAGGACAGACCGCGCTGGGTGATGGACCAGAAGGTTTTCGTTCCCTTCGTGCTGCTCCCGCGCGTCAGCTGCTCCAGCAGGCCCATGTCGGCCAGCACCCTGTTGACCTTGGCCGCACTCAAGAGGGCGCCATGCTCCTTCAGCAACTCGGACATCGAAGCCGTCGCTTCGCTGCTGAACTGAGATGCGTTTGGCGCGTCCACGCCGTAGGCCGGCAACAGCGGAAGATGTTCGGGCGCATTGAGGGCAACTGCCTTCTGCACAACGCCCAGGCGCGCGGAACCCTCCAAGCGGAGCGCGTCGCTGATGGCCTCCGCAAGTTGCACAGCCAGCACCGCCGGGCCGCGGTTGGAATGGGAATAGGTGCCGGTCTTTCGGATCGATGGCAGCACCTTGCTCGTGACCCACTTCTTGAAACGCCTGGCTTCGGCCTTGCGGCTACCAAGGACCAGGTTGTAAAGACCGGACTCGTTCAGCGTGGTGACCTGCTGCGTCCCGCCAAGGGTGTCAATTGAACTGACACCCTTTTCATCCGCGTCAAGGCGGGCAGTCGCCATGGCCGTGTTTCCCAAGGCTAGGGCGTCGCAAACGTCCGAGGCGACGAACCATGGGTTGCCAGCTGCGTCGCGGACGACTCGCAACGGGAACTTCTCTTCGAAGTCGAAAATCTCCAGGTCATTCATGTTTCAGCTCCTATCGATCAGGTTCAACAGCACGGGCGCATCCGACTCCCAGTCCCGGCAGTCGTCGTTTTCTTCGAGGTGGCGAAACACCGCCACCGCCTCTGCATTGGTGGTCGGCTTGATGGTGGCCAGGCAACTGCGAGTGAAGGCCCGCCGCGCATCGGACTGGGTGTCAAGGTCCCCGAACCCGTCGAAGGCATTGCGCAGCCTGTAGAGCTCATCCCAAAACGCCAGCTCGCGAAGGCAATCGGTCAGCGTCAAAGGGAGCAACTTGGGCTGGGCCTGAAAGCGCGCAGCGACCTCGGCTTTGTCCAACCAGAGATCACCCTTCCGCACCTTCAAGCCGCGCAGCGCCTTCTTGCAGAAGCTCTCCGCGGGGAGTGGCTGCCACCACTCGGGGCCAAGGCGGCCAAGCGCTTCTTGCTGGCATGCCCGCCGGTCTACTGAGCGCTTTGCGTGGCTTTCCAAGTCGGCGAAGTCGAACGCAGGAAAGGCGGCGAAGACGTTCCCCGGGTTGGCTCGCAGGAGCGATGAGCTTGTAACGCTCAGCTAGATCCTTCAGAGGCGTCTTGACCTGCTTCGCTGCCAACATCGCCTTCTCGATCAGGTCCTGCTGGCCGGTGGCGATCACTTCGCGCAGCCACAGCACTGCGTCAACCTCCACATCCCCGGTGACTGCCTTCCGCACCGGCACCTCTTGAATGGCCAGGGCGGTGCTCTCGCTGTGACGAATGGGCGGAAGGCAGAACAGCTCGCGATGCGCACTGCCGATGACGGATGCTGCGGTCATTGAGCTGGCCGCAGTTCGGCCTGTGCCGCGATGTCCCGCTCTAAGCGCATGACGATTTCGCCTGTCAGTGATCGGTATCCACTTCGAGCAGCCACCTGCAGATGCTTTTGCAGCTCTTCGGGCAAATGCAGGCTGAACGGTGCGCGGCGCTTGAGAGCCGGCTTTTGCTTCATCTCCATCGTTGGATCCTTTCCGCGATGTCCTTAGTGTGGATGAAGAATAGAATCTACGGCATGTGGATGTCAATAAGAATCTTTGATGTGATTCTTTTTGATGTACACAATAGAGGGCATGGCAGATCGTCACCAGTCGCAGTCGTACCCCCTCCGCCTCCCCGAGGATCTAAAGCAGAAGATCGAGGACGCCGCGCGCGAGGGCGGGCGCTCGATCAACGGTGAGATCACAATTCGGCTCGCGCAGTCCATTGAAGCGCCGGAACTCGCGACAAGCAGGCAACTGCTTAGGCTCGCAATGGAGGTCGATCAAGCAAATCTGGACAAGATGGCGCTGATCCTGATGGTCACTGAACTGGTGCATACCGTTCGAGTGTTCGGCGCAACGCTTGAGCCGAAGCTGGAGCCGGGTCCGACCTTGGACTTGATTCGCGAATGGACCGACTCTGCGCTCCAGCTTCAGAAGGAGGCCGATGACTACATGCCCGACGAATCGGATCTAGGCGCACTGGACAAGATGAAGGACAACATCCTCTCCAAACTGGCCAATCTGAAAGCTATGGCCAACCGCGCAGTCCAGGAGAGCAAGGCGCGCGTGGCGGCAGTTCAAGCGGTCAACCTGCCCGTCCGCCTGTTCGAAGAAAAATTAGCTCGGGGGGCCCAAAGTAGCGCCAGCACACCCGCGGAACTACCCTTGAATCTCTTCGAGACTGAGCCGATGGCGTCTGCACCGCAGGCAGCAACTCAGCTGCCGCTTTATGAGGCACGGGGATCTCACCAGGAAGAACAGTTTGTCGCTGGTCCGAGCAACAAGCGCGTGAAGCCAGTCAAGCCCAAGAAGGTGATTTTGGTGGGCAACATCGGTACGGACAAGGAGGTCCGAAGCTCCATCGCGAAGATCATCAGGCGCAATGATCCAGTAGAAGCCAAGCCGAAGGGGCCGCCGGCTTACACCCAGCTCATGCCCCGAAAAAAAACGCCGCGCTGATGGTGTATCAGATACCTTTTTTGCGGTCCTGATCAGATCATCTTGATGCATCGAAAGAGGAACCTATAACCGGTCAACCTCAGATTGATGCAGATCCTAACGGCACACTGGTTTTCTTCAAACACGTCGCATCGTGTAGCTGACGGCCCATCGCGTTCCATGCAATGACCACCATCACCCAAAAGACCATCGGCGTGAACGGCGAGGAGTTGCGGACCCTCAATGCCGCAGACGTGCCGGCCACCGATGTGCACGACCTGATCCTGGCCGCTTCGCAGTTCGTGGCGGCCTACGAAGACGGCGCCAGCGAGGAAATCATCGAGGCCCGAGTTCAGCGGGTGTCCGGCAGGCTGGACATCCTGTGGGCACTGTTCTCGAAGCCGGAACAAGGTGCGTGATTGCCAAACGAAAAAGCCCGCGGCGTTGGCCTGCGGGCTTTGGGCACGGCTCCGCTTCAAATGGGGCCGGCGAGTTGTTATGACGGGTCTGTCTGTCCGTCTTTGGTGCTGAGCGAACTCTAGCCCATGTTTTGAATTTCACAAAGTGGGCACTGTCGACCCTCGACGGCCCTCACGCGAGGCGGTGGGTGTGGGGCGCTCGCTCCAGCACGACCCAGCCACCTGGCCAGAAGGGACAGCGCCATGAACGAGGAACAGCGGATCACCTACCAGGTTGTGCCCGGCGACCACGTGCTGATCCACGTCGCTGCGGCGATCTGGGGTTACACCGAGCGCGCCATCCAGCGAAAGATCCAGGACGGCGTGTGGCTTGAGGGGGCGCAGTGGCGCCGGGCACCGGACGGGCGCATCGTCATCATCAGGAAGGGAGTCGAGGCATGGTTCACGACGGGAGGATCGTCGGCGGCGAAGAGATCGAGTCGAACGAGCCACACCGGCCTTTGACCGATGCCGGTCACACGGGAGCTGTGACGGTCACACGCTCCCAGCTCTACGCCAGGGTCTGGGAGACGCCGATAGTCCGCCTGGCCGCCGAGTTCAACCTCTCGGACAACGGGCTGCGGAAGATCTGCAAGAAGCACGACATCCCGCTGCCGCCCCGAGGGTACTGGGCGCGTCTGGCTGCCGGGCAGCAGGTGGAGCCGGCGAAGCTGCCACGCCGTTCCGACGATTCGCTGGTTGACCTGCCGACGGCGCCTGAGGGTGCCGCCCCCAATACCGCGGCGACACCGCTCGACGGACACGCTTCTGAGGGGCCTACAGAAGTACCTCTTTATCCGGCCGAGATCCGCCCGGCGCTCGTTGGATGTCACGAGATCGTGAGAAGGACGGAGCGGTTCTTCTCGGGTGTGGCGGCAAAGGTAGCCGCCTACGAAAAACGAAAAGCCAGTCCACCGAAGACCGGCGGCCCGCGCCTCGACCTCATACCCAGCCACCGCAACCACCGCGGCCGACTATTTCCAACTCAGCCAGGGTGTCTGCGCATCGTCGCGACGCTCAAGAGCATCGACTGGATCCTGCGCTTTCACGATGCGCTTATTCGATGCCTCGCCTTGCATGGGTGCACCGCGGACACGCGCACCGAAAGCACGTTCGATGCGCTTCTGATCCGCTTCCAGCACGACAGCCTCGTGGTGACGTTCTCCGAGGACTTCGAGACCAGGAAGCTCAGGGATCCGGCGCGCCCATGGGTGGACACGGAATACCTGGCCAAGGACCGCTACCGGCTCAAGATCCTAGGCCGAGGGCACTGCCCGGAAAAGAACTGGGGCGGCAGCCAAGACCAACTTTCCGAGCGGTTGCCGTCCATCGCCCGCGAGATGGCGCAGATGCTCCAAGTGCTGGCCGCAGACCGAGAGGTCCGCGAGGCCGCGGCTGAAGAAAGGCGGGTTACCTTTGCAAATTGGCTGGCAGAGCAAACGGTTCTGGAGGCCGCTAGAAAGGCAGCCGCCGACCGCAAGGCGGCCCGAGCAGCCCAACTCGACCGCCTGCACGCCCTGCTGGCCAACCGCGAGAAGCACGCCAGCGCGCTGCGGCTGCTGGCCGAGCTCGAAGGGCGCGGCGACCACCCTGCCCTGCGCGCCTGGATCGACACGGTGCGCGCGGGCCTGGTGGATCCGACTGAGGCTTTCCTGCGCGAGATCGAGGCCGAGGGTGGCGGAGATCACAAGCCGCTTTGGTGGCCAGGGGGCGCGACTCCGAGCGACAGGACTGACGTCAGCCCGGGTAGCTGAGCTTTGCCAGCCCTGTACTTCTACGGCGCGCTCGCTGCAGATGCCGGGCGCATGGCCTTGAGCATCTCCCGCTGGGCATCGGTGACGTTGTCCATCATCGCGGTGTAGTCGTACTTGTCACCCCACTCCACGACCTTGCCGTTCACGAAGCGAACGAACACGCGGTCTGGCGACAGCATTTCGTTGTCGACGGCGGTGAACCCGACACGGCCAGGAGACCACCAAAAGTAGCGCTCAGTCAGGTTCTCGCCAGCCTTCTTGGCTGCCGTCTTGCGCGGCGTGCCCATGACCGAGATCACCTGATCCTTGCTCATGTCGATGGACAAGCGCATGGCCCTGCTGCTAAACGATTCAACCGGAGCCGTCGCACAACCGGTCAGCGCGATTGCCGCGACCAGCGAAAGAAACAGAACGCGCACATCGCCTCCCAAATTCAAAAGTCTATTCTCGCGGTCACTGAGCCGACTGTCATTGTGCTGGGCAGGCACAGCAGCACGGCCGCGATTCGTTCAACACCCACCGTAGTTCTTCTTCCCGCTCTTCGTGATCGTGTAGGTTCCGCCACGTGGGCCCACCTGGCAGCCAGGCGGCAGTGCGCCGGCAGGCTTGCCGGCCTGCTTGGGGGCGCCAGTGCTGCATGACTTCGCCCGGTGGCAGTGGTACTCGCCGGTCTTCCGGTTCGTGTGGCAGCCATCGGCGTTGAGTCCACCGGGGTGGGCGCGGACTGGACGAATGGTCAGCGCTACGACGAGACCGGCGGCGAACTGCAGTGCTTTGCACATGCGGGCCATATTGCCCTCGGCCGGCCGAAAGACCAGAGGAGCGGCCATGATGCGTCCGCCAGTTTGAGGATTGCGGCCCCGCGACCGAAAGAGCCCATCTACCAGTTGCCGGGCTCGGCGCCCTTCTCCAGCCGCCAGCAGCGAAACGCCTGCCAGCCGACCACAGCAAACGCCAGCGTGGCGGCGACGTACAAGCCTGTGGCGACCCATTCCGCCAACTGGCGCGCCGCCTGCGCGGCACCTACCACCGATGCTTCAGTCGGTGTCGTCGGGTCGATGATGAGAGCAAGGCCGGCGAAGAGCACAGCCAGTACAACAGCCCCAACGCCACCTTTGGTTCGCTGTTTGATTTCCGCGGAAACCGGGTCATCCCACCTCGTAATTGAAAGCTTTGACCAAGCGCTCATTGGGGACGCGATAAGGGAAATCAGGATGTCCATCGACGCAATGCAGTAACGCGATTGAAAGGCTTTCGAGGCGGCCACGTGCTTTGGCCCAGCACCCGCGCTCAGTTGCCAGGAAAAGGGCCGCCAGCGCCTGCACTGGGCGCCGACACCTCGTTCAGTTCCTTGGCCGCGCGATGCCTCGCGACGATCTGTGCAATCTCAAGGTTCAGCGACGCCTGCTCCATGGCCACCGTTGCTTCTTGCGCACGCAGCTGCGCGGCTGCACGCGGATCGAAGCGGTCGCCGACATAGTTCGCTGGGTTCTCTTCCGGGAAGTCCTCGAAGTAGTCGCTCCACTCACCCATCACGATCTCCTTGTACTCGGTTGCTGTTCGGCGAGAGGCTACCCCTTTCGTTCGTCTAGCCAAGAGGTGACGTACTCAATTTTGAGGATGCCCTGCGCCATGCTCTGCTTGGCAGTCGGCTCGACCGACAGCGACGTCCTGACCACCCATTGCCAGGCCAAGGGCGAAACGCCGGCTCAGACGCTGAAGATTCGGCTTGCCGAGATCGACGCGCCGGAGAAGCGCCAAGCTTTCGGGGAGCGGTCGAAGCAGGCCCTGGCCAGCCTGTGCTTCAACCAACGCGCGGAGGTGCATCCCGAGAAGCTGGACCGCTACGGACGCACCATCGGCACCGTGAGGTGCCGCGGTGAAGATGCAAGCGCGGCGCAGGTGCGCGCCGGCATGGCCTGGGTCTATGTGCAGTACGCGTCGCCTGGCTCGCGGTTGTTCAAGCTGCAAGCGGATGCACGGACGTCACGTGCGGGGCTGTGGGTGGATGCCGCGCCTCTCGCGCCGTGGGAGTGGCGTGGCCTGCAGCGCGCCAAGGATGGCAGGGGGCAACTGCCCTTGGTTGTGCAGTTTTTCACGATCTGCATCCGGAGAGGATGAAGCCATCCTCAGCCGGAAGGACGTCTGCGAGACAAGCAGCGCCCCTCATAACCTAAAGTCGAACGATTTGAGGGAGTGGTATGGAAACCGGGAAGGTCGCCTTATATCAGGTAAAGCGCTGTGGATACTATCCTCGGGGCCGGGACGAGCTTCAGTTCGGGAACCTCGATTCGACATTGGAGGATCTGGTTCTTTGGGCCAGAGGTAAGCAACTCGCGCAAACCCGAATCGACCACCCCCGAGCAAGCCAAGATCGCCTCGGTACGTTCTTGCTCGATGCAAGAGCAGAGCGCGGGCGTTACTTGATAACCCTCTGGAATGAGGTACCCGCCACATCGGGTGCCGTTGCATCTGTTCACGGAGACTCTAACGTCGGGCGACCAAGAGTTGTCATGAACGAGATAGAAGCCGGTTCAATTCCTGGTTTCGCCACATACTTTTACATCATCCCGCAACGGCGACTAATTACTGCGGCAAGATTTCAGCATTCCATTTTCGGGCATGCACAGCTTCGCGCATATATGGGTTCGTTCTTGAGATATTGCGGCCGCCACGCCGCCTACGACAGCACCAATGATGATATTCAACTATTAGGATATACAGAGCGCCGAGGCGACGAACCAAGGAGGCTACGGGCGGTATTTGACTCTGACCCCAAGAGCCGGGACTCAGATCACGCCAGATTCGTAGCCGAAGCCGCAAGCATCACGAAAGTGGTGCGTAAGACAGCACTGCACATAAATCGGGCTGCTGACCGGGCATTGTGGCAACGGGCTCTGCAACATGTTCATCTTGCGGCCGGCCCCACCCCAGCGGCGCCTGTTCGCATTGACTACGCAATTGACGTCGTTTTAGGTGGCGATGAGGTACGCGAGATCATTGCTGCATGGCAAAATGAAGACCAGGTGGATGAGTGGGAAGACGTCGGCTTTCGTTTCCGAGGCGACTCACAGACTCAATGGTTGAGCCACGCTTTGGCAAGGACTGAGCTTCATCTGGATATCCAACGCGATAGCGAGGAAGTTGTTAATGCAGCATCTTTGCTCGCTGAACTAAGGCGAAACGAGGCGGAAGTGCTGCGCCTCTTATGAGGAGACCGGCATGATTTTGGTGAAGGCTACCCTGTGGCTAACATGCTTCGCACTCATAGGGTGCGGGGCGTGGTTCGGCCGCAGCGTGCCCTTTGCTGAGCAGTGGCCGATGTTCGAGGCGCTGCGAACCACAGCCTCCATTATTTTCGCAGTGGTGGGCGCTTGGATGGCCATAATATATCCAGAGCGATTAAAGCTGTCTTTTAATCAGCCTTCCACAAAGTCAGCCACAGGCCCAACAGGATGGGGACAACTGTTTGGCCCAGTAGTAAACTCCACCGGCATACTGACCGCAATTTTGATTATTGGCGTATTAGCGCCAATTTTAAAGGCTCATCCGCCTAATTTGCCCATGGTATTCATGAGAGGCGTATCCTATGGGATTTTGACGACTCTTACTCTATGGCAACTTTGGACGGTATTGTTAACGCTAGTTCCGGCGAGCACGATCAAGACCTATCTTGACGCCGAGGATGCCCAACACGCCAGCAAAGCCGCTTTCTTGCAAGGCACGTCGAAGCCCCCGACCTAGAGCAGGCTGAGGCGGCCGAAATGCATGGGACCTAGTACCGCCCAGCAACACCCGCACGGCACGCTCGGCCAGGCCTGGCTCGTCAGGCAACTCTCAGGGGAAAGACCTTCGCGCCCTGGCGCAGCTGGTCGAGGTGATCGGCCCAGGCCTGCATCATCTTGCGCCGCGCTGGCAGGTAGGTGGCGAAGTTGTAGGCTGCCGAGACTTCGTCGCGCTCCATGTGCGCCAACTGCAGCTCGATGTGTGCGTGGTCGAAGCCCATCTCGTGCAGCGCGGTGGAGGCCACGCCGCGGAAGCCGTGGCCGGTCATCTTGCCCGCGTAGCCCATGCGGCGCAGCGCGCCCAGGATCGTGCCGTTGCTCATGGACTTCTCGTGATCCCGCTCGCCGGGGAACAGCAGGCCACTGAGGCCGCGCAGCTCGTTCAGGCACCGAAGCATGTCAACAGCCTGGGTCGACAGCGGCACGATGTGCGGCGTGCGCATCTTCATCCGCACGGCGGGGATGCGCCACTCGGCCGCGTCCAGGTCGAACTCCTCCCATCGGGCGCCGATCAGCTCGCCAGTGCGCACGAAGGTCAGCGTCATCAGCTGAAGGGCGAAGCGCGTGAAGGGCGAGCCGGGATAGGCCTCAATCTTCCGCAGCAGCTCGGGCAGCTCCCTGCCCTCCACACGTGCGAAGTGCTGCTTGTCGCGCGGCTTCAGGGCCACGCTGGGCTTCACGTCTTTCGAAGGGTTGCGCTCGATGGCGCCATGGGCCACCGCGTATTCGAAGACCTGGCCGCAGGTCTGCCAGCACCGGCGCGCAATGTCCTGGGCACCGCGCGCCTCGATCTTCTTGGCCATTGCCAGCAGCTGCGGCGCCGTGATGTCGAGGATCGGCTTCGCGCCCAGCACCGGGAACACATCGGCTTCGAGGCGTCGGATCACGTAGTCCGCATGCCTGGGCGAGCGCGGCCCTTTCCAGTGGTCAAACCACGTGCGGGCCACCGACTCGAAGGTGTTGCCCATGCGAACGGCATCTGCCAGCTTGGCGTCCTTCTTGGCCTGCACTGGATCGCTGCCGCCCTTCAAGACGTCGCGCGCCTTGTCGCGCTCGCGGCGCGCTGTGCTGAGCGACACGTCGGGGTAGCTGCCCAGCGCCAGCCGCTTCTCTTTGCCGCCGAAGCGGTACTTCCAGCGCCAGTGCTTCGAGATTGACCCATCTGCCTTTGTGGGTTGCACTTCGAGGTACAGGCCACCACTGTCCGAGTACCTTTCGCGGGCTCTGCCGTCGGGGCATTTCGCGTTTCTGCAGGCAGCATCGGTCAGGGCCATCTGGGGGACTTTTCGAAGTTTTGGGGGCACGAAGCGCCTCCGTTCCCCCAAATATGCCCCCAGCAAAACGCGGCTGTCAACGAACAACGGCGGCGCTCCACAAACGAAAAAGCCCCGACTAGCGGGGCTCTTACGTGGATTCTGCGGCCGTCTGCGACGTTTACCGAATCTATCCTTGGCGGAGAGGGAGGGATTCGAACCCTCGGTACGTTTCCGTACGCCTGATTTCGAGTCAGGTACAATCGACCACTCTGCCACCTCTCCTGATAGGTGCACCCGTGGTCACCGGGTGAAGCCTCACATTCTAGCTCAGGTTCTGAGCCTTCCGCGAAGCTCGCGGAAAGTATTTCATGCTCCCGGTTCTTCCTTGTCTTCGCGCATCAGGGCGATGAGTTCGTTTGCGCTGGGCAGTGCGGTGGTTTCCTGGCCTTCGAGCAGCAGGTCCGCGAGTTCGCGCTTGTCGCGGTGCAGCGTGAGGATCTTCTCCTCCAGCGTGCCCTCGGCCACCAGGCGGTAGACCGTCACCGGGCGCTGTTGGCCGATGCGGTGGGCGCGGCCGCTGGCCTGGTCTTCGGCGGCGGGGTTCCACCAGGGGTCGGCGATCACCACGTAGTCGGCCACCGTCAGGTTCAGGCCGAAGCCGCCGGCTTTCAGGCTGATGAGGAAGAGCTCGCCCTGCCCGGCCTGGAAGGCGTCGACGCGCTTCATGCGCTCGGCTGCTGGCGTGCTGCCGTCCAGGTACTGGTAGGCGATGCCGGCTTCATCCAGCGGCGCTTTCAAGAGCGTGAGGAAGTCGACGAACTGGCTGAAGACCAGGGCCTTGTGGCCGTTGGCGACCAGCTCCGCGGCCAGCTCGCCAAAGGCCTTGACCTTGGCACCGACCAAGCTCAGGTGCGGACTGGCCAGGCGCGGGTCGCAGGCGGCCCGGCGCAGCTTCGTCAGCCCGGCCAGGATGTTGAACTGGGCCTGGCCGATGGCGTCGCCCGAGAGGCTGCGCTCCGCCGCGACCAAGGCATCTCGCCGCAAGGCTTCATAGTGAGCCTGTTCAGCCGCTTCCAGCGGTATTTTCAGGATCAGCTCGGTGCGCGGCGGCAAATCGTCCAGCACCTGGGCCTTGGTGCGGCGCAGGATGAAGGGCGCGATCAAGCGGCGCAACTGGCGTTGGGCAGTCTTGTCGCGCTGGCGCTCGATGGGGCCGGCAAAGCGTTCGTTGAAGCGTGCCATCGTGCCGAGCAGACCGGGGTTGCAGGCGCGCATGACGGACCACAATTCGCCCAACCTGTTCTCGATTGGGGTACCTGAAAGCGCCATGCGGAACCGGGCCTGCAGCGCAAACACGGCCTGGCTGCGCTTGGCTGCGGCGTTCTTGATCGCCTGGGCTTCGTCCATGACCAGCGTGGCCCATTCGCGGGCGGCGAAACGCTCGGCGTCCTGCTGCAGCAGCGCGTACGAGACCAGCAGCACGCTGCCAGGGGTGTCGGTCGCAATCTGGGCCGCGCGGTCTGCCCCGGCTTCGCCGAAGACCTGCACATTGAGCGAGGGCGCGAAGCGACGCGCCTCGGCGCGCCAGTTGCCAACCAGCGAAGTGGGCGCAACGACCAGCGCCGGGCCCTTGGCAGCACGCGACAGCAGCACCGCCAGCGCCTGCAGCGTCTTGCCCAGGCCCATGTCGTCTGCCAGGCATGCCCCAAGGCCGGCAGATGCCAGGCGCATGGCCCACTCGAAGCCTTCTTCCTGGTACGGCCGCAGGCTGGCCTGCAGCGTGGCCGGCAAGGCGGGCACGACACGCCGGGCTTCGTCCAGCTCCTCCAGGCGACGGGCAAACGCATCGTCTACCGTCAGCTGGCTGCCTTCGGCCAGTTCCTGCAGCCAGGGTGCGGCCACCTTGGGCAGGCGCAGCGACGTCAGGTCGTCCTTGCCGGCCTTGGCTTCCGCCACTGCGGCCAGGTCGGCCAGGCGCTCGCGCAGCTCCTGTGTGAGCGCCAGGTAGCGGCCATCGCCCAGCGGCACGAAGCGACTCTTGGCGCCGCTGTGCAGGCCCATCAACTGCTGCAGGCTCAGCACCAGCGCTTCGTCGACTGCCAGGTCGCCGTCCAGCGCCAGCCATTCCTGGCGCGTGTGCACCCTCAGCGCGAGCTGGGCGAGACCGGCAGTGTCCACGCGCAAGGCCTTGCCCTGCGGCCAGTCCAGCGCCTGCAAGGCATTCAGCGGACGCAACCTTTCGACCAAGGTCAGTGCCTGTTCGGCATCGTCCAGCAGCCATTCGCAGGGCGCGCCGGCAGGCAGCGGCGGCAGCATCGGGCAGGCGTCCAGCACCGTGTCCAGGTGCTCGCGCTCTGCGGCGAGGTCGCGCTGCACGCCAATGGTTTCGCCCTTGACCGCGGCCACCACGCGCGCACGACCACCGCCCGGCACCAGGCGCGGGCCATCGTCGGCATGGTCAGGGCCAAAGGGCGCGGCGACCAGGCGGAGTTGCAGGCCATCGCCCACGGGAGACAGCTCGGCGCGCAGCCGTGAATCCGCGGTCAGCTCACGTGCGGCCTGCGCGCTCTGCGCTTCGTCGCTGTGGATGCGGAAATGCGTGCCCAGGCCGGTCAGCACTTCCTGCAGCTGGGCCACGCCCTGCTGCGGAATGTCCAGGCCTTCGGGGCCGAGCAACTGGGCCACGCGTTTTTGCGCCGGCGTGAGGCGGATCAGCCGCGCGCGTTGCGGGCTGTCTCGCACCACGGTGATCAGGCGCAGCTGGTCCAGCTCCTTCTGCTCGGCGGCGCTGCCGGACCAGCGCGGCGTGGCGTCATCGCCCACCACCTGCAGCGTGGGCCACAGGCGGACGCGCAGGCGCTCGCCTTCACGGGTCACGTCCAGCTCGGGGCCGGCTTCGGTCAGCTCGACCTTGGTCTCCAGCGCATCGTCGAACACCAGGCCGGGGTGGCCAACCAATGCGGCAGCAGCGGCAGCGAGGTCGAAACGCACCTGACGGCTGTAGGCTTCCTGCTTCAGCGTGCGGGCCACGCGGGCGTCGTGTGGCGGCAGTGCCTCTGCGGTACGCTGCAGCCGTGTCAACGGCACGTCCTTGGGCTTGCCCCAGCCGCGCACGCCACGCTTCTGCTCCATGGCCTGCAGGTCCAGCACCTGGCCCTGGCGGCCCAGTTCCAGCACCCACAGCAGCTGGGTTTCATCCGAGGACGTGGCACCCGCGGCTGGCTCGGGCGCAACCACCGCGCGCAGTGCGTCCAGCGCCACTTCCCAGCGCTCACGGGCGCCGCGGATGAAGAACACCATCTGCACGCGTTCGCCGGACAACACCTGCAGCGCAGCACGCAGTTGGCCGGACAGGAAGGCCAGCCCTGCGCCATCGAGCTGGGCCTGCAGGCGCTGCGCAGCGTCCATCTCGTCGATGGACAGCGGCTCGGGCTGCGCGCCTTCCTTGAGCCATGCGCGCATCAGCCAGCGCCACAGGTCCAGCGGCGAGGTCTGCACCCTGCCGCCCAGCGTGTAGGGGCGGAAAGGCCCCAGCTCGCGCGGCACGTCGCCCAGCCGCATCTGGATGGCCAGCGCGATGAAGCCATACGGCCCGTCCAGTACCGGCTCGCGCTTGCCGCCTTCGGCCAGGCAGAACTTCAGTGCCTTGCGCAGCTGCTCCGGGCCGCCCTGGGCCAACAGCGCCATCGGGTACCACGGGCCGATGACGGTCGAGACAAAGCGGCTCCGCTTGCCGCTGAGCTTGCGCAGCGCCGCCAGGCTGGTCTCGAAACAGGTTTCGGCTTCGACCCATTGGCCGGCATGCGCCAGCTCGACCCCACGCAGGCATTCCCGCATGGCCAGTCGGCCCGGCAGGGTGGCATCGGCCTGGCCTTCAGGTGCGGGGCGCAGCGCGGGCGCCAGCAACTCGTCCAGCTGAGACAGTTCACCGGTGCAGCAGAAGGCCTCGGCCAGGCACCAGCGCAACAGGTTGGTGGACACCGGCTCGCTGGGCTGGCGGGCAGATTCCTGCAGCAGCGCGCTGACGGTGGCCGGCAGGTCCATGCCGGTGGGCAGGCGCCAGTTGTGGGTCCAGCCCATGACCAGGTCCAGCATCGCCAGCGCACGCACTTCGACGTGCAGCCAGTCGACCATGGGCGGCGCCATCAGGCCTTCCAGCACGGCCGGCAGCAGTTGCTCCACAGCGTCGCAGCCCCAGGGCAGGCGCGATTCGAGCTGGCGCAGCTTCGCCAGGTCACCGCCGCTCAGTGCCTCCAGGCGCAGGCGGGCGACGGCGGCTTCGACCGACGGCAGGCGCCCGTCATAGCGCGAATGGCCAATGCTGATCGCGGGGTAGCCGTCGACCATCGCCAGCGTGCTGCGCAAGGTCTCCAGCGACAGGTCCAGCAGGGCAGACCAGGCGGGGGCCAGCGCCCTGGGCGCAGGCGTCCAGAAGCCGGTGCGCCGCAGGTCCTGTTCCACCCAGCCGGCCTTGGCCAGCGCTTGCAAGGTCAGCCGGATGGCATCCTGCGTCGGCCTGCGGCCGGACTCGCTTCGCAGCGTGGGCTCGGCCAGCAGCTCGAAAATCCAGGTGCGCGGGCGCGGCACTGCGCCCAGCGCCAGCGCCGTGAGCACCTCGCGGGCCAGCGGCGGGAGCGCGTCCCAGCTCGCGTCGCCGGCGGGCAGCGGGTCGTCGTTCAGAGCGCTCAGGGCTTCAGCACCGTCTGGTCGCCCATGTAGGGCTGCAATGCATCGGGCACCAGCACCGAGCCGTCCGCCTGCTGGTAGTTTTCCAGCACGGCGACCAGCGCGCGGCCGACCGCCAGGCCAGAGCCGTTCAGCGTGTGCACGAACTCAGTCTTGCCCTGGGCGTTCTTGAAGCGGGCCTGCATGCGGCGGGCCTGGAAATCGCCCATGTTCGAGCAGGAGCTGATCTCGCGGTAGGTGTTCTGCGCCGGCACCCACACTTCGAGGTCATAGGTCTTGGTGGCGCCAAAGCCCATGTCACCGGTGCACAGCAGCATCACGCGGTACGGCAAGCCCAGCTTCTGCAGGATGGCCTCGGCGTGGCGTGTCATCGCCTCCAGCGCGTCCTGGCTCTGGTCGGGCGCGGTGACCTGCACCATCTCGACCTTGTCGAACTGGTGCTGGCGGATCAGGCCGCGGGTGTCGCGGCCCGCCGAGCCGGCTTCGGAGCGGAAGCACGGGCTGTGCGCGGTGAGCTTCACCGGCAGCTGGTCGGCGGCGAGGATCTGCTCGCGCACGGTGTTGGTCAGCGAGATTTCCGAGGTCGAGATCAGGTACTGCTCGGCCTGGCTTTCGTCGCCACCGCGGCTGACCCAGAACATGTCTTCCTTGAACTTCGGCAGTTGCCCGGTGCCCTCCAGGATCTCGCGGTTGACGATGTACGGCGTGTAGCACTCGGTGTAGCCATGGTGCAGCGTGTGCTGGTCCAGCATGAACTGGGCAAGCGCGCGGTGCAGCCGGGCGATGGGGCCCTTCATGAAGGTGAAGCGCGAGCCGCTGAGCTTGGCGCCAGTCTCGAAATCCAGGCCCAGCGGGGCGCCCAGGTCCACGTGGTCGCGCACCGGGAAGTCGAAGCTGCGAGGGCCTTCGCCGTTCGGGCTCCAGGCGCGCACTTCGACGTTGCCGCCTTCGTCCACGCCCACAGGCACCGATTCGTGCGGCAGGTTGGGCACGCCCATCAGCATCAGCGCCAGCTCGCCTTGCAGCGCTTCCAGGCGCTCGGCGCCAGCCTTCTGCTCGTCGCCAATGGCGTTGACTTCGTTCATCAGCTCGGTGACCTGGGCGCCGGTGTCTTCGCCCTTGGCGGCCTTGCCCTTCAACATGCCGATCTGCTTGGACAGGCTGTTGCGCCGGGCCTGCATTTCCTCGGTGCGCATCTGCAGCTGCTTGCGCTCGGCTTCGAGGGAGACAAAGCGGGTTTCGTCGAGGAAGGGCTGCGGGTCCTTGCGGGTGGCGAGGCGGGCCAGGACGGCGGGCAGGTCGCGCCGCAGCAGGCTGATGTCTAGCATGGGATGCTTTCTACGAATGCGGTGGGGCCCGTGGGCCCGGAACAAGAAGGATCGCGCGCGGCCAGCGGCCACGCGGCAGGAAATGGCAGCTGCGAAGGCCGGCGCCAGCTCAAGATCGCGAAGCCGCGAACTCGGCCATGGACTTGTCGCCCAGGCCCTTGGGCAGCGGGAATTCGATGGTTTCCTGCACACCAGCCAGGCGGCGCACCGAGACCGAACCCAGCGCCTTCAGGCGCGCAATGACCTGCTGCACCAGCACGTCGGGCGCCGAAGCGCCGGCCGTCAGCCCCACGCGCGGGCGGTCAACCAGCCAGCTGGCTTGCAGATCGTCGGCCGAGTCGACCATGTGGGCCGGCGTGCCCAGGCGCTCGGCCAGCTCGCGCAGGCGGTTGCTGTTGGAGCTGGTAGGGCTGCCGACGACGATCACCACGTCCACCTTGGGCGCCAGCACCTTGACAGCGTCCTGGCGGTTCTGCGTGGCGTAGCAGATGTCCTGCTGCTTGGGCTCGCGCACGTTCGGGAACCGCGCCTTCACGGCGGCCAGGATCTCGGCCGCGTCGTCCACGCTGAGCGTGGTCTGCGTGACGACTGCGAGCTGGTCCGGCTTGGTGACCGGTGCGGTGGCCACATCGGCCACGTCCTCCACCAGGAAGATGCCCTCCAGCAGCTGGCCCATCGTGCCTTCGACTTCCGGATGGCCCTTGTGGCCGATCATGATGAACTGGAAACCCTCGCGCGCCAGCTTGGCCACTTCGACGTGGACTTTGGTGACCAGCGGGCAGGTCGCGTCGTAGATCTGGAAGCCGCGCGCAGCGGCCTCCTGCTGCACGGCCTTGGACACGCCGTGGGCCGAGAAGATCAGCGTGGCGCCGGGCGGCACGTCGGACAGCTCCTCGATGAAGATCGCGCCCTTCTGCTTCAGGTCGTTGACCACGTAGGTGTTGTGCACAATCTCGTGGCGCACATAGATCGGCGCGCCGAATTTGAGCAGCGCGCGCTCGACGATCTCGATCGCCCTGTCCACGCCGGCGCAGAAGCCGCGCGGCTCGGCCAGCAGGATGTCACCGGGCTGGGCCTCGGTCACCGGCGTCATGGGAGCGGTCACAGCGGAATTCATAGCACGCCAATCACCTGCACCTCGAAGGTCACGGCAGCGCCGGCCAGCGGGTGGTTGAAGTCGAACAGCAACCAGTCGCCACCCAGCTCGCGGATCACGCCGGCAAAGCGGCCGGTGCCGTCCGGCGTGGGGAACTCGACCACATCGCCCAGATGGTACTCGGCCTGCGGGTCGCCATGCTCGGCCAGCAGGCCACGCTTGACGCGCTGCAGCATCTCCGGGTTGCGCGGGCCGAAGGCCTCGCCCGGTTCGAGCACGAAGCTCGTGCGCACGCCCTCTTCCAGGCCGAGCAGGCGCGCCTCGATGGCAGGCGCCAGTTGCCCTGCGCCCAGCGTCAGTGTGGCCGGCTTGTCGTTGAAGGTGGTGACGACGTCGGCGCCGTCCGGGCCCGCGAGCCGGTAGTGCAAAGTCAGGAAGGATCCCGGCTGGATGGTGTTCACAAGGCGCTGCCTGTACTGGTAATCTGGAAACGATTTTAAGGGCGACCCCGACACAGAACGATGCGGCGCCCCGAACACCACACGACAAGCATCACCCAGGGAGGGTGTCCATGGACATGAAAGACGTGCCGGCTGCACTTCGGCCGCGCGAAAAGCTGCTGGCGCAAGGCCCGGCAGCGCTGGCCGACGCCGAGCTGCTGGCGCTGCTGCTGCGCACCGGCATCCAGGGCAAGGGCGTGCTGGTGATGGCCGGCGAACTGCTGACCACATTCGACGGCTTCGGCGGCCTGCTGCAGGCCAGTCCGGACGACTTCCGCCGCGTCAAGGGCCTGGGCCCGGCCAAGCGTGCCGAGCTGGCCGCGGTGATGGAAATGGCCCGCCGCGCGCTGCTGCAGCCCATGCAGCGCGGCCCGGTGTTCGACAGCCCCGGCCGTGTGAAGGACTTCGTGTCCCTGCAGCTCGCGCGCCGCGAACAGGAGGTGTTCGGAGTGCTGTTCCTGGACAGCCAGCACCGGCTGATCGAATGGCGCGAGCTGTTCCAGGGCACGCTGTCGCAGACCAGCGTCTACCCGCGCGAAATCGTCAAGCTGGCGCTGGCGCTGAATGCCGGCGCGCTGATCCTGGCGCACAACCACCCATCCGGCCTGGCGGAGCCGTCCAAGGCAGACGAATACCTCACGCAATCGCTGAAGGCCGCGCTGCAGATGGTGGACGTGCGGGTGCTGGACCACCTGGTGGTGGGTGCCGGCCAGGTGGTGAGCTTCGCGGAACGTGGGTTGATCTGACCCGCTGCCGCTGACCCGCCCGGGCAGTCGGGTAGCGAGGCTGTTGTAGGCTTGGCAGCAGTGAGCAGCCGCCAAGCGCAAGCAAGCGGCTGCCAAACGGATTGGCCAGCGAGGATGTGCCGTGAAAGTCAATGGCCTGAAGGAGTTGGGGCGGCTGCGCGACGCCTTGCGCGAGGCCGAAGCGCAGGCCGCCGCCGAGCGGGCGCGCCAGGCGGTCGAGCGGGCCCGTCGCGAGCGCGAGCGCAACCTGTTCACCAGCAGCGTGGGGCCGGTGCGGCCGATGAAACCCAGCGGTCGCGCCCAATCCAGCCGGCAGCTGCCGCCGCCCGAGCCGCGCCAGCGCGAGCTGGACGAGCAAGCGGCACTGCGTGAGGCGCTGTCGGACGAGGTGGACGTCGAATCGCTGCTGCTGACGGACGACGGGCTGAGCTACCGCCGGCCCGACGTCAGCGAAGCCGTGCTGGCCAAGCTGCGCAAGGGCCACTGGTCCATCCAGGGCGAACTGGACCTGCACGGCATGCGGCGCGACGAGGCGCGTGATGCACTGTCCGATTTCGTCCGACTGGCCCACCAGCACAGCCGACGCTGCCTGCGCGTGGTGCACGGCAAGGGCCACGGCTCACCGGGCCGCGAGCCGGTACTGAAGTCCAAGGTGCAGCGCTGGCTGGCGCAGCGCAGCGAGGTGATCGCGTTTGCGCAGGCCGCCGGGCCGCAAGGCGGCGCAGGCGCGTTGATCGTGCTGCTGGGCAGCCGGGACGGCCACCGGCCGAGCCAAAGGCCCGCATCCGCCATTGCGCCCGACGCGAGTTGATTGCCAGCGGCCATCTTTCTGCCTTCACCCTGTAAGTTCACGGCGCGCCCGGACGACTGAACCGTTCCCTCGTCGCTTCCGCCAAGGCCTTGCATGCACCACCGCCGCGCCACCTCGTCCGCCCGTCTTGCCGGCACGCTCCTCTTTGCCATTGGCTTCGCCACGGCCCACGCCGCCTCGCCGGCGGCGCCGCCGGCCGGCAGCACACTGCAGTTGCAAGGCCAGCCCCTGGAGCCCGGCCCGGCATTTTCACTCGCCAGCCTGCGCGGCCAGGTGGCATTGGTGTACTACTGGCACACCGGCTGCGCGGTCTGCCTGGACAAGCTGCCCGAGCTGCGCGCCAACGTGGCCGGATGGCGGCACCGGCCGTTCACGCTGGTGATGGTGCAGGTGGACCGCCAGCGCGAGCCAGCGCAGCGCTACTGGCAAGTGCTGATGCAGGCCCAACCACAAGCGCGCCAGGGCCCGGTGCTGTGGCGCGGCGGTTCGGGCTTTGCCGACAACCTGCGCGGTGAACCCCAGCACTGGCCGTTGTCGGTACTGGTGGACGTGCAAGGCCTGGTGGTCGACAGCTGGGAAGGCCGCATTCCGGCCGAGGCCTGGGACAGGATCGCGGACCTGCTGCCCTGAGCTGACGCATGCGTTCAGTGGGGCCGGTTGCGCATCCAGTCGGCAGTTTCGAACAGCGATCGCTCCAGCCTGGCCTTCAATTCGGCCGGCACCGCCCGGTCTTCCATCGCCTGGAACATGCAGGCCAGCCACTGGTCCCGCTCGACCTGGCCGATGGAGAACGGCAGGTGCCGGGCGCGCAGGCGCGGGTGGCCGAAGCGTTCGATGTAGTGGCTGGGTCCGCCCAGCCAGCCGCAGAGGAACCAGAACAGCTTGTCGCGGGCATCGTCCAGCGTGCTGCCGTGCACTTCGCGCAAGCGGGCGAAAGACGGTTCGAGGTCCATCAAATCGTAGAACCGGTCCACGAGCGCACGCACGCCGGGTTCACCGCCGAGCTGCAGGAAGGGGGTGGCGGCTGCCTCTGCAGCGGCGGTGTCGGTGGGGACGTCGGTCACGGTTGGATTGAAAAACGGTGGGCCAAAACACCAACGCGCTGCCGGGCAGCGCGTTGGCAAGGGAAAAGGCAGCCCCTTCAGCTGGTCAGGCGGGTCGCCACGGCCAGCACGGCCTGCGAAGCGGCACTGCCGGGAAAGCACTCCAGCATCAATTGTCGACGCCGCACGGCGTCGCGGACCGCAGCGTCCACCGGAATTTCGCCGACGAACTCCAGCTTCAGTGGCGCCTCCAGGCTGGGCGTCACATAGCGGTCCACGACCTGCTGCAGTTGGCCGCGGATGGTGCGGCCTTCGCCGGTCTGGGTGACCTGGTTGACCAGCAGCTTCAGGTCGCGCCGGCCCTGGGTCGTGGCCAGCACCTTGATGGTGGCGTAGGCGTCGGTGAGCGAGGTGGGTTCGGGCGTGGCCACGACCAGCACCTCGTCGGCCAGCGAAACGGTGTAGAGCACCACGTCGGAAATGCCGGCGCCGGTGTCCAGCAGGATGCGGTCGAAGCGCGGGCGCATCTGCTGGATCACATCGACCAGCTGGTCGCGCACTTCGGGCGTGAGCCGCGAGTATTCGACCATGCCGGAGCCTGCCAGCAGCACGTGGAAGCCGCCGGGCGCGGCCATCACGGCCTCTTCGAGCTTGTGCTTGCCGGTGAAGACGTCGTGCAGCGTGATCTTGGGGAAGAGGTTCAGCACCACGTCGAGGTTGGCCAGGCCGAGGTCGGCGTCCAGCACCAACACCTTCTCTCCGCGGCGCACCAGCGCAGCCGCGAGGTTGGCCGAGACAAAGGTCTTGCCGACGCCACCCTTGCCGCTGGTGACGGCGGTGATGCGTGCGCGGCGGGTGCCGCTGGCAGCAGGGAGTTCACTCATGGGAGACGGGTTGGAAGACACGGCACTCATTCGAGATCCCCAGGCATGGTGGTCCCGAACAGCAGGCCCTTCTCTTCGGCACTGACGTTGGACACAGGCGTGGGCTCCAGACAGGTTCGGTTGCGGCCTTCGGACTTGGCGCGGTAGAGCTGCAGGTCGGCGCGTTCGGTCCACAGCGCAGGCGTGGAACGCACCCACTGCGGCGCATAGGCCCCACCAACGCTGACGGTGATGCCAAGGCGCAGCGAGAGCCCGGCGGTGATGACCTTCTGCTCGATGCGCTGGCGTATCCGCTCGGCCACGGTCTGGCCAAAGGCGGGCGGGCAATTGGGCAGGATGACGGCGAATTCCTCGCCGCCAATGCGGGCCGGCAAGTCCATCGGCCGCACGCATTCGGCCAGGCATTCGGCGACCGCGCGGATCACCTGATCGCCGACGATGTGGCCGTGATGGTCGTTGACGCGCTTGAAATGGTCAATGTCCAGCATCAGCAGCAGCGCCGGCTCGCCGGAGCGGGCCACGCGGTCGATTTCACGGTTCAACGCGGCCTCGAAGGCACGGCGGTTGGACAGCCCGGTCAGGGCGTCGCGACTGGAGATCTCGCACAGGCCGTCGATCACCGCCTGCAGCCACGCGGCGCTGCCCGGCGCGCCGGGCAAGGCGTCGCGACCCGACTGCTGCAGCAACTGCAGCGCCCGGTCCAGCTGCAGCGCAGCGGGGTCCGCGGGGGGGAGGGATTCGGGCAAAGCGCTCACGGAGTGTGAATTACTGCTGACACAAGGGAATTTCGAATCAGTCTAGCAGTGCGCTACCGGCACCAACAGGCCGAAAAAGAGATGCGAATGCCCGCTAACTCCGACCCTCGGGCTGGGGCCAATTTGCAAGACTGCCAGCCATCGCCACACCTGCGGACATCCGTGCCGGGCAGCGGTACGCCATTCGTGGGCGAACCGCAGGCCGCACCCGCCACACAGAGACATCATGAACGCATCCCTTGAAGCACAGCGAAGCCCGGCCGGTGGCGAGACCGACCTCGGGGAGCAGGAGTTCACCTTTGCCTCGGCCGACTTCGAGCGGGTGCGCAAGCTGATCTACCAGCGTGCCGGCATCAGCCTGCACGAGGGCAAGCGGGCGATGGTCTACAGCCGGCTGTCGCGCCGGCTGCGCGAGACCGGCCACCGCAGCTTCAAGGACTACCTGCAGTGGCTGGAGAGCGCCACCGGCCCGTCGGGCGACGAGGAATGGCAGCAGTTCATCAACTGCCTGACCACCAACCTGACCTCCTTCTTCCGCGAAGAACATCACTTCCACGCGCTGGCCGAAGCCCTGCGCGGCATGGGCGGCAAGGCGCCGCGCATCTGGTGCTGTGCCGCCTCGACCGGCGAAGAGCCCTATTCCATCCTGATGACGCTGGCAGAGTCGCTGGGCGAGCGCAGCGGCGCACGCCTGACCGCCAGCGACATCGACACCAAGGTGCTGGCCACCGCCCGCCAGGGCGTGTACGCAGCCGACTCGCGCGGCCTGTCGCCTGAGCGGCTGAAGCGCCACTTCATGCGCGGCACCGGGGCCAACAGCGGCTTCATCCGCGTCAAGCCTGAGCTGGCGCAGATGGTCGAGTTCAAGCCTTTCAACCTGATGACCCCGCGCTGGGCCATGGGCGAGCCGTTCGACATGGTGTTCTGCCGCAACGTGATGATTTATTTCGACCACGACACGCAGCGCAAGGTGCTGGAGCGCATCCACAGCGTGATGAAGCCGGGCGGGCTGCTGTTTGTCGGCCACTCCGAGAACTTCACCGACGCGCGCGACCTGTTCACGCTGCGCGGCAAGACGATCTACCAACATGTGTGACGCCTGCCGCGCTTGCAGCAGCACCCTCGCCTCCTCTGATTTTTGCGACTGACGGAACCCAGCCCATGGCCACTCTGCCCTCTGCTTCCCTCGCTGGTGCCCGCGGCATGCCGCCGCCGCCTCCCCTGTTGAGTGCCGGCATGGGTGCCAAGTCCGGCCGGCTGGAGCGGCTGAAGGCCGCGCCGCGCAAGCCGGGCGAAGCCTCGTTCTTCTTCTATGACGCGCACTTCAAGAATGAAGCCGTGAAGATCCTGCCCGGCGAGTACTTCGTCGACAACGAAGACCTGCTGGTGATGACCACGCTGGGCTCGTGCATTGCCGCCTGCCTGTGGGACCGCAACGCCAAGGTCGGCGGCATGAACCACTTCATGCTGCCCGACGGCGCCGGCGACTCCGGCCGCTACGGCAGCTACGCGATGGAACTGCTGATCAACGAGATGATGAAGCGTGGCGCTTCGCGGCTGACGATGGAGGCCAAGGTCTTCGGCGGCGGCGCGGTGATCAGCGGCATGAACTCGATCAACGTCGGTGAGCGCAACACCAAGTTCGTGATCGACTTCCTCGCGACCGAGCGCATTCCCATCGTCTCCAAGGATGTGATGGACATCTACCCGCGCAAGGTCTGTTTCCTGCCGTACAGCGGCAAGGCCATGGTCAAGCGCCTGGCACCGGCGAATGCCGAGGCCCTGGTCGCACAGGACCGCATGGCAGCGCAGAAGGCGGCACCGGCCACCACGGGCGGCGGCTCGGTCGACCTGTTCTGAACGACGCACGCACCCACAAGACAAGGCAGCAGGCCAATCCGAATGGCCGTTCCTGGAGACGATGAATGACAAAGACCCGAGTGGTGGTGGTGGACGACTCCGCCCTGGTGCGCAGCCTGCTCACCGAAATCATCAACCGCCAGACCGACATGGAATGCGTCGGTTCGGCGGCAGACCCGTTTGCCGCGCGCGAGATGATCCGCGCGCTGAACCCCGACGTCATCACGCTGGACGTCGAAATGCCCCGCATGGACGGGCTGGATTTCCTGTCCAAGCTGATGCGCCTGCGGCCGATGCCGGTGGTGATGGTTTCCACGCTGACCGAGCGAGGCGCCGAGGTCACGCTGAAGGCACTGGAGCTGGGCGCGATCGACTTTGTCGCCAAGCCCAAGATCGGCATTGCCGATGGCCTGAAGCAACTGGCTGAAGAAATCACGGACAAGGTGCGCATCGCCGCCAAAGCCCACATCAAGCGCCTGGTGACGCCGCCGCCTGCCGCGCCCGCCGGCGCGCTCGCCACAGGTGGTGCCGGCGCCCTGGCCGCTGCACCGCGCCCGCCCGCGCCGCTGCTGGGCCGGCTGTCGACCGAGAAACTGATCTTCATCGGCGCCTCCACCGGCGGCACCGAGGCCACCAAGGAAGTGCTGGTCAACCTGCCGCCGGACTCGCCGGCCGTGGTCATCACCCAGCACATGCCGCCCGGCTTCACGCGCAGCTATGCCGCTCGGCTGGACGGCCTGTGCAAGATCCGGGTCAAGGAAGCAGCAGACGGCGAACGCATCCTGCCCGGCCACGCCTACATCGCGCCAGGCGGCCTGCACCTCAGCGTCGAACGCTCAGGCGCCAACTACATCGCCCGCGTGCGCGACGGCGAACCGGTCAACCGCCACAAGCCTTCGGTCGAAGTGCTGTTCGAATCCGCGGCCCGCGTGGTCGGGCAGAACGCCTTCGGCATCATGCTGACCGGCATGGGTGCCGACGGTGCCCGCGCAATGAAAACCATGCGCGATGCCGGCAGCTTCAACATCTGCCAGGACGAAGCCACCTGCGTAGTCTTCGGCATGCCACGCGAAGCCATCAACCACGGCGCCGCCGATGAGGTTCTACCGCTGAACCAGATTGCCAGTCACCTGATGGACAAGCTGCGGCAAACGCACGGGGCTTTGTTGAACCGGGTCTGAAGCAAGCCGGTACGCATCATCTGCCAGGCGGAACCAGCAAAGCGCTGTTGCACGCGCGCTCTGTCAGGCCGGATCGCGCCTGAGCTCTGCCACCGGCCGAGCGACCCCATCTTCCATCAGCAGGAGGGTGCAGGACTGCCCGGGCAGCAACGCAACTGGCGGCCCCTTGTACCGGGCCTTGGCGGCCCAGGGGTTCGCCGGCAAGCGGGCAGCAGCCCAGGGTGACGGGCTGCCCCAGGCCAGCGGCATGACACCCGCAGGCGTGTGCAGCGCCAAAGACAACGCAGTGGCATCCGCCATGGGCACCGCCACGCCATCCCAGACGAACAGATCGCCGGCACCGAGGGCCGACCTGGTCGGCTGATCGGGTGCCAGGAGCGCCAGGGCAGGCGGCAAAGGTTCGCGCAGGAAGAACTGCGGCATTGCCGCCCCCCCCGCCCCGCGGCGAACGTCGCGGGGTGCCTGTCCCGCCTGGCTTGGCAGAGGCGCCCGAGGCGGCGCGCTGGCAGAAGAACTGTAGCTGTGATCCCGCCCGAGCACCTCGCTGACCAGCGCCGGGTTGCGGCGCACCCCCAGGAAGTCGAACAGCCGCCCCACCGCCTCGCCATTGGCAAGCAGCTCGGCGTAGTCGAGATGGAAGGCCGGGCTCGCCGGGTTTTGATAGCCTCGCGTGACCTCGGCAAACTGGCTCAGCAGTTGCCTCACCTTGGCCGGCTCGCGGTCTCGCCACCAGGCGCTGCGCGAGACTTGCTCTGGGTCCCGCGTCAGGAAAATGAAGGCCGGACGGCTCATCAGTTGCGCCAGAAAATCGAGGTAGCTCGTCAGGCGCTGCGCGTAGGGTGCGTTGCCGGTCAGGGCATCAGGCAGGTAGCGGATTTCCTTGAAGCCGAGACAGGCGGGTCTCGCACCTTGAACACCCCCCAGCAACTGGCGCTCGACCAGCGCCCTGGCGTCGGCCAGAAAGCCTTGCGGGTCCAACCCGGAAGCACCGAACCACGGACTTTCCACGCGGTCGGCGCCTGGGCCACCGAATTCCGAATGCGTGCGTGTCAACTGGGTCCAGGCATTGAACAGCCCGTGGCAGAAATTGTAGTTTTCACCCCGGATGAGGCAGCCCGGCAAGGCATTGCAGAGCCCCTGCAACAGCGTCGAACCGGACCTGCCATACGTGACGATCAACAGACTCTGGAAGTTCATGGCGGTTGAAGAATTTAGCCCACGCGCTATTAGAGAAACAACGCCTGCAGGTCGCTGAGAAAGTCGAATCCCAACGCAGTTGGTCGCAGAAGTGGACCCGCCTCGGTCGGCACCTGCTCCAGCAAACCCTTGGCCTTGGCCTGCTGCAAGCCAGCAGCGATTGCCGAAGGTGGCAAGCCGGTGCGCTCAGTGAACAGTGCAGGCTCGAAGCCGTGGCGCAGCCGCAGCAGGTTCAGCATGAACTCGAAGGGCAGCGCCTTGCGGCTGACTTCTTCCTCGTTGGACACTGCGCGACCGGCCAGCGCTTCGCGCATGTAGGCAGCCGGCTCGCGCCACTTGACCTGGCGGACCACGCGGTGCGGGAAGCTGAGCTTGCCGTGGGCACCGGCGCCCAGCCCCAGGTAGTCACCGAACTGCCAGTAGTTCAGGTTGTGGGTGCAGCGGTGGCCGGGGCGGGCATAGGCCGAGACTTCGTAGCGGTCCATGCCGGCGGCGGCCAGCGTGTCGGTCACCTGGTCCAGCATCGCGGCGCTGGTGTCGTCGTCGGGCAGCACCGGCGGGCGGCTGGCAAAGACGGTGTTGGGCTCCAGCGTCAGGTGGTAGAGCGACAGGTGCGGTGGATTGAACTGCAGCGCGGTGCGCAGGTCGGCGGCCAGCTCGGCCTGGGTCTGGCCAGGCAGCGCGTACATCAGGTCAAGGTTGAAGGTGCCAAAGGTGGCCGCGGCTTCCTCAACGGCCGCCAGCGCCTGCGCACTGTCGTGCACGCGACCCAGGGCCTTCAGCTTGTCGTCATTGAAGCTCTGCACGCCGATGGACAGGCGCGTGACACCGGCCTGATGGAAGGCGCGGAAGCGGTCCTTCTCGAAGGTGCCAGGGTTGGCCTCCATCGTGACCTCGCAGCCGGGCTGCAACGGCAGCAGTTGGCGCAAGTCGCTCAGCAGGCGGGCAATGGCGTCGGGCGAGAACAGGCTGGGCGTGCCGCCACCGATGAAGATGGAGTGCACGCTGCGACCCCAGATCAGCGGCAGGCTGGCTTCGAGGTCGGCGCGCAGCGCATCAAGGTAGCGAGCCTCGGGCAACGCGTTGAGAGGTTCGGCGCCGGGCCGCCCCAAGCCGAACGCTCCCCCTTGGGGGGGCGACGCCGCAGGCGTCTTGGGGGCCCACTCATGCGAGTTGAAGTCGCAATAGGGGCACTTCTTTAAACACCACGGTAGATGCACGTAGATCGACAGCGGCGGCGGCGCGCCCAGCTGCAGTGTGCCGGCGCGCAGGAAGCGCTGCGCGGCACTGGCGCCATCGGGCACCGGGCCCTGGCTTTCGGCGGGATGGATCGGCGGCAAGGACATGCGCAGGACTCAGCCGAGTTGCCAGGCGCTGCGCATCAGCGCGAGCATCTGCCCGGCAGCCAATGCGCGATGGCTATGGGCGTTCTTGACGCCAGCATCGAGCATCGCCACGCTGCGGCCCAGCGCCGGGATGAACATCAGCGGGTCGTAGCCAAAACCGCCCTCGCCTTGCGGCGCGGTGAGGATCTCGCCCTCCCAGCGACCGAAGGCGATCAGTGGCTCGGGGTCGTCAGCCGAGCGCAGTGCGACCAGCGCGCAGACGAAGCGGGCACGGCGGTCGGTCACGCTGTGCAGGCGCTGCAGCAGCAACTGGTTGTTCGCGGCGTCCTGAAAGACACGCTGCGCCTCGCGTTCGGTACCGGGCAACACGTTCACCGGCGCAAAAACGGCGCTTTGCACGCCCGGGTGACCACCCAGCGCGTCCACGCACAAGCCGGAGTCGTCCGATATCGCCGCGCTGCCTGTGGCCGCCGCGGCATGCCGCGCCTTGGCCAGCGCGTTTTCGATGAAGGTGTGATGCGACTCCTCGGCCTCGCTCACGCCCAGCGAACCCTGGGTGACCAACTCGATCGCCAGCGGCGCGAGCAGGCCACCCAGCTCCTTCAGCTTCTTTGCATTGTTGGATGCCAACACCAGCCGCATGCCGCGCTCCTGTGCCCGATGGTCAGCGCCTGGCCAACGGCGCAGCCAGCGCGACCTGCTGCATGCGCACCAGCTCGGCAATGCCGTCGCCGGCCAGTTGCATCAGTTGGTCCATCTCGGCGCGGCTGAAAGCAGCCCCTTCGGCCGTGCCCTGGATCTCGACAAAGCCACCAATGCCTGTCATCACGACGTTCATGTCGGTGTCGCAGGCCGAGTCCTCGATGTATTCCAGGTCCAGCAGCGGCGTGCCTTCGACAATGCCGACCGAGATCGCCGCGACCGCGGTGCGGATCGGCGAAGTCGTCAGCTTGCCCTGGGCCAGCAGCAGGTTGACGGCATCCTGCGCGGCGACAAAGGCGCCGGTGATGGCTGCGGTACGGGTGCCGCCATCGGCCTGCAGCACGTCGCAGTCCAGCGTGATGGTGCGCTCGCCCAGGGCCTTCAGGTCGAACACGCAGCGCAGCGAACGACCGATCAGGCGCTGGATTTCCTGCGTGCGGCCGCTCTGCTTGCCGCGCGCGGCCTCACGGTCACTGCGGGTGTGCGTGGCGCGCGGCAGCATGCCGTATTCGGCCGTGACCCAGCCCTCGCCGCTGCCGCGCTTGTGCGGCGGCACCCGCTCTTCGACCGACGCGGTGCACAGCACCTGCGTGCGGCCGAACTCGATCAGCACCGAGCCTTCGGCATGGCAGGTGAAGCCCCGGGTGATGCGCACCGGGCGCAGGGCATTGGCGGCGCGGCCGCTGGATCGTTCGTAGCTCATGGGCAAAACCTGTCGGAGAAAACAAGAAGCCGCCGCCGGCAAGCGGCGGCAGCGGCAAGCAGTGTGGGCCGGGTCAGCGCGGCTTGCGCGATGAACGCTGGATGGCCTCGTTGATCTCGCGGATCGAGCGTTCGATCTCGGCTTCGTCGAGGTCACCGGTGTTGCTGTCGCTGAGCGTGGCCTGGATGGTCGAGGCAAACACGTCTTCGCCGAGAGAACGCGTGGAGATGCCCACCGTGGTATCGCGGTCTTCAACCGCCTCCCATTCGACCGCCAGCGCAGTGACGTTGTCCCCATGCGTGCCGCCATTGCGCAGCGCCTGCTCGACCATCTCGGGCACGGCATCCTGCAAGGGCCGGTTGCTCAGGATGTTGACGATCTCATCGTCGGTGACGGTGCTCCACAAGCCGTCGGAGCAAACGACGATGCGGTCGCCGGGCTGCAACATGATGGGGCCGGCCGTGTCGACCACCGGCTTGCCGGGGCTGCCCAGGCAGGTGAACAGCACCGAGCGGTTGAAGCGTGCATCGATGGGCACCACGTGGGCCAACGTTTCCTGCAGCTCGGTGTACGAATGATCTCGGGTGCGCTGCATCAGCTTGCCGCCGCGCACCAGGTAGAGCCGCGAATCGCCGCAGTGCGCCCAGTAAGCCGCATTGCCCTGGATCACGCAGGCGACGACCGTGGTGCGCGGTGTGTCGACCAACGAGCGCTCGGTCGCGTAGCGCAGCAGTTGGTGATGGCCGGCCAGCAGCGCATCCTGCAGGAAGCGCAGCGGGTTCTTCAGCGAAGGCTTGGCTTCCCGCTGGAAGGCGGCAGCCAGGGTCTGCAGTGCGAGCTGCGAAGCCACCTCGCCCTCGGGGTGTCCGCCCATGCCATCGGCCAGTGCAAACAAGCCGGAATCCCGCGTGTAGCAATAGCCCATGCGGTCTTCGTTCTTCTCGCGGCCCCCCTTGCGACTGATCTGGTAAACAGAAAAGCGCATCGGGCTTCCGGATCCTGTGTAGACGCTGCGGCTCACGGTCTGGCACCCGTCTTGAGGTTTTCAATCTGCAGCTTCAGCCTTTCGGTGAAGCCCAGCGAGGTGTAGCGCCGCTCGGTCTCACGCGACAGCTCTTTCTGCAGCGAGAACACGCTTTGCGGGCGCGACAGCGGGTCCAGCGACATGCACCACTCGGTCACCTCGATGAGGTTGTCGGAATAGGTGTTGCGCATGCGCGAAAGGGACAGCGGCAGGCGGTCCTTGTCGATGCGCTGCGGCGCGTCATTCGGCGGATAGCCCTGCATGCAGGCGTAGATGCAGGCACCGATCGCGTAGATGTCGGTCCACGGGCCCAGCGAGCCGTCGCGGCGGTACATCTCGGGCGCGGCAAAGCCGGGCGTGTACATCGGCCGGATGAAGTTGCCTTCCTTGGACAGCACTTCGCGCGCGGCACCGAAGTCCAGCAGCACCGCCTTGTTGTCGTTGGTGATGAAGATGTTGGCCGGCTTGATGTCCAGGTGCAGCATCTTGTGCTGGTGCACGATGCGCAGGCCGCGCAGGATCTCGTCGAACAGGCTGCGGATGGTCGACTCGCGGAAGACCTTCTCGCGCTTGAGATCCCGTGCGGTGACGATGAAGTCCTGCAGCGTGTCGCCCTGCAGGTAGTTCATCACCATGTACACGGTTTCGTTTTCGCGGAAGAAATTCAGCACCGAAACCACGCTGGGGTGCGAGATCTGCGCAAGCGAGCGGCCTTCTTCGAAGAAGCTCTTCAGGCCCAGCCGGTACAGCGGCTGCTTCTCGGGTTTGACGCGGGGAATGAGCTCACCAGCGGCGCGTTCGGCCAGCGAAGCGGGCAGGTATTCCTTCAGGGCCACCAGGTGGCGGCTGTCGTCTTCGGCGAGGTAAACCACGCCAAAGCCGCCGGCCGCCAGCTTCTTGATAATCTGGTAGCCACCAACCACGGTGCCCGCGGGCAACGGGGAGGGCTTGGGCTTTGACATAATCGGGGTTTTGCTTCCTGCAAAAGCTTCATGGCAGTTTACAGCATGACCGGCTTCGCTAGCGCGAGTGCCAGCCCGGTGTCAGACGTCGAAACCGCCCTACCCGGCATTACCGTGGAGATCCGCACGGTCAACAGCCGTTTCCTGGACATTGCCTTTCGATTACCGGACGAATTGCGCCACCAGGAGCCCGCGATGCGCGAGCTGCTGGTGGCCGGTTTGCGCCGCGGCAAGGTGGAATTGCGCGCTGCGCAGGGCCGCGCAGCCGAAGAAGGTTTGCCCCAGCCCAGCCCCGAACAGTTGAACCGGCTCAGCCGGCTCGAAACCTCGGTTCAGGCCTGGCTGCCGAAGGCACCGCCGCTGTCGGTGCACGAGGCCTTGCAGTGGTGCCGCGGCGCCGGCAGCAGCGCCCCCGGCCCGGCCCGGCTGGACGAGCTGGCCCTGCAGGCGGCCCGCGCCGCCATCGAAAGCCTGAAGGACGCCCGCGCCCGTGAAGGCGACCGGCTGGTCGCCATCCTGATGGAGCGCATCGTCAAGCTGCGCGAACTGGCCACCCAGGCCGGCCCGCTGGTGCCTGCCGTGGTGCAGAAGCAGCAGCAGCGCTTCCTGGAACGCTGGACCGAAGCGTTGGCCGCGGCCGACAGCAGCACCGGCGGCAACGCCAGCGTGTCGGCAGAGTCGGCCCGCGACCGGGCGCTGAACGAAGCCGCGGCGTTCGCGATCCGCATCGACGTGGCCGAAGAACTCTCGCGCCTGAACGCCCACCTGGACGAGATCGAACGTCTGCTCAAAGCCGGCGGTGAACTCGGCAAGCGGCTGGACTTCCTGATCCAGGAACTGCACCGCGAAGCCAACACGCTGGGCTCGAAATCTGCCGCGCTGGAACTGACCGGCATCTCGGTCGAGATGAAGGTGCTGATCGAGCAGATGAGAGAACAGGTGCAGAACATCGAGTGAGGTTTCGGGGGGTCTCAAGCGACCCCCAGAAACCAGCTAACCTACTGTCGTGTAAGGATATTTTGTCCCGAGCCGTCCCAGGGCGTCGCAGTGAAGCGCGCGCAACCTGTGGGGTTTATTGTGGGGTTTTTGGGGTTCGCGGCGCTTCTGGCGCGTCCATCCGACAAAAAACCCCACAGCCTCACAGGAGCCTATGGGACATGAACACACAGCAAAGACCAATCACTGACCGCGAGATCAAAGCATGGCTGGCTTCGGGAGCCGTGGACCGCGGCATCGGCGAAGGCCTGACCTTCGTCGCGAGCGCCACTGCAGCACGGGCCGGCAAGGCCTCGTGGATTCTTCGCTACCGACTCAATGGTCGAACCAAGGAGAAGGTGCTCGGGCGCTACCCGGAGTTGTCGCTGAGGGATGCGCATGAGCAAGCGAGGCAGGACAGGGCAGCCATCGAACGCGGCATCGATGTCGCCGCAGCCAAGCAGGCGGAGAAGGCGCTTTTGTTGGAAGTACCCACGGTGCAGCGACTGGGCGAAGTCTGGTTCGCAAAGTACATCCAGCCGCGCTACAAATATCCGGACGTCGTGGCCCGCGTGCTGCGCAAGCACATCAATCCCGTAATTGGGCAGCTCGCGCCGCTCGACGTGAAGCCAGCCCATGTCGACCGCGTGCTGACCCGCATCGTCGCGAGCGGTGCGCCGACCGTGGCAAACGATGCCCTTCGCTACATGAGCCGAATGTTCCGGATGGCTGCGCGTAACCACTGGATCGAACGAAATCCGGCCGCAGACTTCGACTCAGTGGATGCCGGAGGCGATGAGGTCTCACGCGACCGCTGGCTGACCATGGAAGAGCTGCAGCAGCTCGCCCTGGCAATGCGGACAACGCCAAATTTCGGCCGCGAGAATGAACTGGCTATTTGGCTGCTCCTCGCGATGTGTGTTCGCAAGATGGAGTTGCTATCGGCTCGCTGGGACGCCTTCGATCTCGACGCGGGTGTCTGGACCCTCGCCAAGGAGAGCACAAAGACCCGCTCTTCAATCCTCATTCCCCTGGCGGAACCGGTCATCGCATGGCTCAAGGAGGCCAGAGTCTTTTCATTCGGCAAGCCCTACGTCTTTCCCGCCCGCCGGCTCGTCCGTTCGCGCTTGGGAGTGGCGCGCAGGAATCGATACGAGCATGTCGGACCCGACACCCTCAATGTCGCGCTCCAGCGCCTGAAGATTCTCGACATTGAGCACTTCACCGTGCACGACATGCGCCGAACCGCGCGGACGCATTTGGCCAAGCTCGGCGTCGACCGTTTCGTCGCCGAGCGCTCGCTCAACCACAAACTGGGTAACGTCGAAGGCATTTACGACCGGCACGACTACTTTGCCGAGCGCGCGACTGCGTTGGGTGCCTGGGCCGAGCTGCTTGCGAACGTCGAAAGTGGAAAGGTGCTTGCCAGTCCGCCCGCGGCTCCCCGCACAGCGACGAGAAAAGCCAGACGCGTGGGCATGGTGACGGATGGTTGACTCGCCCAGCGATTCAAGCAGCGAAGCTGTCTTCGGCACTTCTACATTGCCGTTCTGGACATTGCGGATAGTCCACCGCCAACATTGCCTCTGAACTCGACCCCGCGCCCTGCATTAGCCTGGGGGCGCGACTGGCGGTTTCAAGTTTGAAGTGCAACACCCGGCATAGATTGCAATGTCAGTGGATTTCCGGCTCGTCGCCTTGTGCGATTGGATCGCGCATGGGCGTGGAGCGGAAAACCGCTATGAACATGCCGGCCCCGGCATGCTCAACGTCGCGATGAGACGCCTGAAGGTCCTCGACATCGAGCACCTCACCGTGCACGACATGCGGCAAACGCGCAGACGCACCTGGCCGGTCTCGGCGTTGATCGGTTCGTTGCCGAACGCTCCCTCAACCACAAGCGGGACAATGTCAAAGGCATCTACGACAGACACGACTACTTTGCTGAGCGAGCAGCCGCGCTGGGTGCATGGGCCGCACTGTCAAAGGTCGAGAAGGGCAAGCCGCCCGCCGGTGCGACGAAAGCAACACGGGTAGCGGCCAAAGCGACTGAGCGCGCGCGCGTGGTGACAACTGCTTAGGCCGCAAGCACTCGAACCCGGAGCCAAGGTCGCCCGGTCAAGGCACCGCATCGACGCGTAGGTCAACCACGATGCAGGATTTCGGTTCGAATCCAGCACGCGGCCGATCCCGCTTGCATCCTAGAGTTGCCGATATGCCTCTCACCGGAGACAGCCCGTGCAACGCAACCCGTCTTTACCAACGCCCCGACGCACCGAGACCGTTACGCCGCTGTTCCTGCGCATGCCCACTGTCATGCGATTGACAGGCCTGGGGCGCTCGACCATCTATCGGCTCATCGCCGAGCGCAAGTTTCCGAGCCCGGTGCGCCTCGGCCCCCGCGCAGTGGCGTGGAGAAGCTCCGACCTCGCCGAATGGGGCGAGGCGCGACCCGTCGTCTCGCACTGAAGGCACGACTCACACGCAAGATGCCCCTGGCACCGGGCGCGATCGGCCTGTCATCGCGATCTTGAAAACAGCGCCGATCAACAGCATCACGCCGAGCACCTTGGCCCATCGCCAGGTTGTGAACCTGTAGCGATGGTTGACCCACCGCGCGCGGTGCAGCCGTACCAGGCTCAAGAACACGGCGAACGCCGTGACGAATGGGCCGTCCAAGCCCGCCGTTGGTGGATGTGGATCGCTCGGACGATGCCGAAGGACGCAGAAGCAGGGGGCGGGCTGATGGTCGCGGTGGTCCAACTGGCCATCGCATCCGGCTCGCCGATGGGAGGGGTGCTCTTCGACCACCACGGCTATCTCAGCACATTCACCGCGAGTGCGGCTCTGCTGTTGGCCTCAGCGCTGCTGGTCTTGGTGACGGCACGGGCTGACAGGCGCAGTAGCGCCGAATAGCGCCATGCTCATGCCCTTCTCACTGGGTCAGACCGCGGGCACGACACGCGGCAGAGCCTCGACCAACGTGTCGATGGCCAGCCGCAGGCGCAACGGCGTGGCTTGGCCAGCCGCCCACACCGCATGGGTCTCTAAAGGCAGCGAGGCACGCCCCGTCATGACCGCCACCAGTTGCCCGCTGGCCAACTGGTCTCGCACCAGCCAACTAGGTATCCAGGCCAGGCCCAGCCCCGCCATCGCTGCATCAGCCATGACCGACAGGTCGTCCATGCGCAACCTGCCCTTCGGTGAGACTTCGACGGACTGGCCGCGCTCGCCCTCGAATTGGATCGGGTGGATGTAGTCCGACCGCCGATACACAAGGACATCATGCATCTCAAGTTCAGAAAGCTCCTCGGGTTTGCCACGTCGCCGCAGGTATTCAGGCGAGGCGCAGAGCACCTTTCGCTGGACAAGCAGACGACGTGCCCGCAAGCCCCCGTCAGGCTTGAGTGCGCCATTGCGGATGGCCAAGTCGAACCCGTCTGCGATGAGATCCACAGGCCGGTCGCTCAGACTCAACTCGAGCTCCAGCCCCGGGTGCCCCGAGGCCCACTCGAGCAGGATCGGCGCCACGCAGAATCTGCCAAACAACGCCGGCATCGTCACACGCAGGCGGCCCATGACCTCCTTGCGTCCCGATTCGAGCAGAGATTCGGCGGCGCCGAGTTCCTCCAGCGCGCGCTGGCAGCTTTCGAAGTAGATGCGGCCATCCTCCGTCAGGGTCAATGACCGCGTCGAGCGATGGAACAGGCGCACACGCAGCCGCTCCTCGAGCCTCGAAATCGCCTTGCCTACGGCCGAGCGCGTCACGGAAAGCCGTTCGGCCGCGCCGGCAAAGCTGCCCGCCCTGACGGTCTCGACAAAGACAAACACGCCGTCCAACTGATCCTGAATTGCCATTCGATTGAATCCCACGAGGAACCAATCTTCAGAAAAAATCTATCCATTGTAGATTCATGATTGACCATAACATGACTGAGTGTCAGCGAAAAGCCCTTCGACGCCGGTCAGTTGAATGACGACAGCGGCCCCCTGGTCTGCAGTTTTTTTGGAGAAAAACATGTTGGTTTCCATTGTTTATGACAGTGGCTACGGCCACACCGCCAAGCAAGCCGACGCCGTCGCCACGGGTGCCCGCCGCGTGGCAGGTGCAGAGGTGAAGTTGGTTCCCGTCGCGGATGGCGACGTCCCATGGGACACGCTCGCCAGCAGCGACGCCATCGTCTTCGGCTCGCCAACCTACAACGGGACTGTCAGTGCACGTCTCAAGAAATTCATGGAGGACTCGACCCGCCACGCCTGGCTTCCACAGACGTGGCGCAACAAGGTCGCCGCGGGCTTCACCAACTCCGGCGCCATGCACGGCGACAAGCTGAACTCGCTCATCACGATGGCGCTGTTCGCGGCCCAGCAGGGCATGGTCTGGGTCGGTTTGGACCTGTTCCCCGGCAAGACCCCGGAAGACAAGAACCGTATCGGCGGATGGCTTGGCGCGATGGCGCAGTCTGACGATGCCTCCCCCGAAATCACACCCAACGGCAGCGACCTCGATACCGCAGCTCACCTCGGTCAGCGCGTGGCTGAACTGGCTCGCCAACTGCGCGCAGGTCAGCCGGCGTAACGCGCGCAGCGACACCGACATCGGTCAGGCCTCGGACCTCCCATCCCCATCAAGACCCATACATCATGAAATTGCTTTGCCTCGACATTCCCCAACCTGGCGCCAGCCTGGATCAGTACGCCCCCTACCTGCACGCTGAAGTGCAACACACCTGGGACCTCTACAAGAGCGGCTTCGTCCGCGACATCTACTTCCGCCAGGACCGCCCGGGCGTGGCCATCATTGCCGAGGCCGACTCCGTCGAAGCAGCCCGCTCCCAGCTGATGGAGGTCCCCCTCGCGAAGGTCGGTCTGATTGGCTGGGAGGTGATTCCCCTAGGCCCGATGCTGAACTGGGAACTGTTGTTCGCGAAATCGCATCCCTACACCACTGTCGGCGCGATGCAATAACGCCGACGCTGGCTGCAGGGTTCTCAGGCCACCCCATTGGCCGCGAGCTCAGCCATTTCGAACCCACGGAGAACACCATGAGAAATCTACCCAAGATCGCAGTCCTGGGGCACCGGCTTCGCAGGCGGTGACCAGGTCTTTGGCAACCACCTCGACGAGGAGGCCCTGAAGCCGGTCTTCGACGCGGCCATCGCGGCCGGCCTGAACCTGTGGGACACCGCTGCGGTCTACGGCATGGGATCGTCGGAAGCCTTGCTGGGCTCGTTCGTCAAGCGGTTGCCCCGTGACGACGTCATCCTGTCGACCAAGTTCACGCCGCAGATTGCGGACGCGCACGCCGCCAATCCCGTGGCGGACATGCTCTCGCAGAGCTGCGAGCGGCTGGGCACCGACCACATCGACATCTACTGGATTCACAACCCGACCCAGGTGAATCACTGGACGCCGCACCTGCTGCCGCTACTCCGAGACGGGCAGGTCAAGCGTGTGGGTGTGTCCAACCACAACCTTGCGGAAATCAAGCAGGTGAACAACACGCTGGCCAAGGCGGGTTTCGCCGTCTCCGCGGTTCAGGACCACTACAGCCTGCTGTATCGCTCGTCAGAAGACGGCGGCATCCTGGACTACTGCAGGACCAACGGCATCACGTTCTTCGCCTACATGGTGCTGGAACAAGGTGCTCTCTCCGGCAAGTACAACGTCGCCAACCCGCTTCCCGAGGGCAGCGGCCGGGCCGCCACCTACAACCGCGTACTGCCGCAAATGGAACAACTGACCAACGCCATGCGCGACATCGGCGCGGGCATGAACGCCTCGGTTGCCCAGGTCGCCATCGCATGGGCGATTACCAAGGGGACGCTGCCCATCATTGGCGTCACCAAGGTGGCTCAGGTGTCGGACGCTGCCGGGGCGACAGAGCTCGCGCTCTCTCTGCAACAGATGCAGACCCTCGAAGCCCTTGCGGCACAGGCAGGCGTAAATACGCGCGGCGAGTGGGAACGGCCAATGCACGGGTCGGTCGACTGACGGCCATGGACAACTTCAGCGCGCCTGACACCATGGTGCTTCGCACAGCGCAAGCGTGGCTTGCGGCTGGCGATGCCGTCTGGCTCGCAACCGTGCTCGAAACCTACGGATCGGCGCCAAGGCCGGTGGGCTCCATGGCGGCGCTCAACGACCGCGGCGAAGTGGTGGGCAGCGTGTCGGGCGGCTGCATCGAAGATGACATTACCGACCGGCTGCGGCGCGATTCACAAGCCTGCCGGCAGGGCACGTCGCTGATATACGGCGTCAATGGCGACGAACGCGCGCGCCTTCGTCTGCCTTGCAACGGACATCTGCGGCTATGGCTGGAACCCGCGCCACCTGCCGTCCTTCGCGCGCTGCTGCAGCGCACCGAAGCGGGCCACGGTCTCGGATGCTTAGCCGAACATGCCGGCTGATGCAAATGCAAATGCCTCGCACCTTTGCACACCAGCTCATTTTTTACGCGTCAGGCTGGCAGTGCCCCCACGGGCCGGATGGGCCCCCAGCCACGCAGCGATCGGCACGGCGCAAAGCGCGAGCAGCGCGGCGATGAGAAAAATCTGCGCCACTCCGATCACATCGGCGAGAAGCCCCAGGAGAGGCGCGAACAAGCCAAGCGCCAAGTCGATGAAGGCCGTATAGACACCCATTGCGAGACCTCGCGCCTCGGTCGGCGCGCGGGAGACAGCCTCCATACCGAGGCCCGGATACACCAGTGCGTAGCCGAATCCCGCCATGGCAGATCCAGCAAAAGCAAGCCACGCGTAGGGGGAAAGCCAGATAAGAGCAAGCCCCGCGCTGTGAATCACGATAAAGATCATCGCAGTACGTGAGCCGCCGAGGCGATCAGGCAATGGACCGAAGAAGACTCGCGCCACCACCAAGGCGATCGCGAATGCGGTGAAAGACAGCCAGGCCGGCTGCCATCCTTTCTGGACGAACAGCAGAACCTCGAACGCCGTAGTGATGCCGTAGCCCACGCTCGAAAATGCCATCGCCAGCCCAGGTATCCAAACCGCCTTGAGCACCTGTCTGGCTGTCCCTCGGCTTTGCGTTGCAGGCCGGGTCGCCGGAACGAAGACGACCAGCAGCCATGTCGCCACGGCGCCAAGAAGTGTCGCCCACCCAATAGAAGCGAAACCAAGTCTCGCATACAGAAAGCTCCCGAGAGGCGCACCCAGGGCCAAGGCGACGAACATCGCTGTGCCGATCCACGCGATCATCTTGCCTACCTGACCCGGACCCGCGAGAGTAAGGCACCAGCTCTGCGCACCGATCATGATGAAGCTCTCAGCGCCCCCCAAGAGCACGCGGCCTGCCAGCAGGATCACGATCGACCACGCGGGATCGCCAGTAGTCATCGTCGATGCGAGGTAGAGCAAGCCGGCGAGCGCCGCCATCACAGCCCCAGCCACCACGGCAAACTTGGACCCCAGCCGATCTGATACCGTCCCGGACCACAATCGGCAAAGCAGCGCCGCAGCGAACTGCGCGCCCGCGACAAGGCCGACAGCGAATACGCTGAAGCCCAGGTCTCCATGGATGTGCAGCGGCAGAGCTGGCAATGCCGCGCCCGTGACGAGAAACACGGCGAACACACAGCCCATCAAAGATGGCAGCGTGCCATGGATCGGCGAATTCGAGGCCTGGGGCACGATTTTTGACATTGCGTTTCAACCTCGACAGCGCAGCGAGTGCGATTCGCGATGCAGCCTTCGTACTCATCGCTGCGCGCGTTGGCGCGGGGTGCAAGGAATTGATGAATCAGGCAGGCGTTCGCACCGTGGATCTCGACGCCATCCGGGCCGGCCTCGACGGCACGCCGGGCTGCATGACAAAACGCCTGCACGATCTGCGGCACCTCTCGGGTGGTCCGAGCCGGGGGCACAGGTCATTGGCTTCTTTTGATTTCATGGTCTCTCTAAGGTGCGGCACTGTTCGGGGCAGACCCCTGTGCCCTCCCTCTTTGGACCGGACAGCGATACCTGTCTCGGGCGGAATCGGCTATCGCTTCTTGGTGATTGACGGCGCAGTCCACCGCAGCGCATCAAGAACCAGCGAGAACGCATGCGAGGGCTGCTTGCGACTCGGGTAGTACAGGTAGTAGCCAGGGAATGGGGCACACCAGTCCTCCAGAACGCGCACCAGCCGACCGTTCTCAAGGTGCGGCGCAAACTCTTCTTCGGGCAAGAACGCGATGCCCAGGCTTGCGACTGCCGCGTCCACCATGCTGGGCGAGGTATTGAAGATGAGTTGCCCATCCACTCGCACGTTCAACTTCTGGCTGCGGCGCTCGAAGTCCCAAACGTAAATACCTCCCGCAGTCTGCATGCGCATGTTGATGCAGTTGTGCTTCACCAGGTTGCGAGGGCTCTTGGGCTTGGGATTTTTCGCGAAATACGCCGGCGACGCCGCAGCGGCCATGCGCAACTGCGGGCCGAGCGCCACCGCGATCATGTCCTTGTCGATGGTGTCGCCAAGACGCACACCGGCATCGAAGCGGTCCGCCACGATGTCCCTGAAGCCGTAGTTGATGTCGAACTCAACCTTGATTTCAGGGAACTCAAGCAGCAAAGAGGTCAGCTTGGGAAGCAGCGTGGTCCGCAGGACGTGCTCGCCGCAGGTGATCCGAACCGTGCCGGCCGGCTTGTCCCGCATTTCCGTCAGCTCGTCCAGTTCGGCATGGATCTCGTCGAATCGGTGGCCGATGGCGTTGAGCAGTCGCTCGCCGGCGGCGGTGGGCGACACGCTGCGCGTGGTGCGCGTGAGCAGACGGATGTCCAGGCGCGTCTCCAGGCCGCTGATGGCCTGGCTGAGCGCCGATTGCGTGACACCCAGCAGCGAGGCTGCGCGCGTGAAACTGCCTTCGCGCGCTACCGTCACGAAGTACTGGAGATCATTGAGGTTACGTTTGACCACGGTGAAAAGTCTCGCACGGTTTTCTGATTAGCTTATCTTATATCCTCTTTAAGTATTCATTAGCTAGTCAATTTGACTTTGCTGCGCCAACATCCAGGCATGAAAAGAGGCATTGCCGATTTGTACGCCATGGTTGCGGCACCAAGCGCCGGTCGTGTTCGTCGACTCCGCGTTCGGGCTGGCGGCATGCGGTGGCGGCTCACCCAGGCCAATGCCTCGGATGGCGATTCGTCTGTACCTTCACAGGAGTTCCGCCGGATGGTGGCTGTGATCCAGTTGCCCATCACTCTGGGCGCGAGCGTCGGCGGTCAGCTGTTCGACGCAACCGGCTACCGGAGCACCTTCGTGTCGAGTACGGCCGTGCTGCTGCCCGCTGCCCTCCTGGCTTTCACGACCCCGCGCGCGCAAGCCCGGCAAGCGGCCTGAATCGCCGCCTACAACCAGGAGACCCCATGACCATGACCCTCGATGTCCTTCACAAAGACCGCAGTGAACACCTGCCTGGGCGTGGCTTGTGGGCCATGCGCACCCTGGGCCTCTTGTGCGGTCTGCTCATGCTGACTGGATGTGACGCCGCCCAGCCCGGCGCATCGGGCACGCATACCGCCGCTCCCACGGCCACTGTCCAACCGGAAGAACCCCGCATGCAGATGACCGTCGGCGAACGCCACTTCACCATTACCCTGGCCGACACCGAAGCAGCTCGCGAGCTTGCCGCGATGCTGCCACTGTCGATCAACATGGCCGACCTCAACGGCAACGAGAAGCATGCGGAGTTGTTGAAGTCGCTGCCAACGAATGCAAGCCAACCCGGCACGATCCGCAGCGGCGACCTCATGCTGTACGGATCGAGGACGCTGGTCGTCTTTTACCTGACCTTCAGCTCGTCCTATTCCTACACGCGCCTCGGCCGCGTGGACGATCCCTCCGGCCTGGCCCAGGCGCTCGGCAGCGGCCGCACACGAATCGAGTTCTCCAAGGAATAGAGGACGAACCGATGCTGGCAACCACCTTGAACAAGCCCTACGTCGTGATCCATACGCTGACGACGCTGGACGGACGAATCCACAACATTGCACTGCCCGAGTTCGATTCGGCAGCGCTCCTGTACGAGCAACTGGCACTGCATGCCGAGCAGCAGGTGCTGAATATTCGGGGCTACCTGAATGGCCGCGTTTCGACCGACGACAACTTTACCCGCTACCGCAAGCCCGACCTGAACGAATCTGCGGCCCTGGTTCCCGAAGGCGACTTCGTGGCAGAGGCGAATGCGCCGATGTACTACGTGGCGCTGGACCCTGCCGGCCGCTTGGGGTGGGAGGAGAACCACGTCGACTATGGCGGTGTCCGGTCGCACGTGGTTTCGGTACTGACCGGGCGGGCCGGCAACGCCTACAAGGACTTGCTGAGGCGGCTGGGCATCTCCTACGTCATCGCCGGCAACGACCAGCCGGACAACGCCCTGGCCCTGCATAAGCTGGTGACGCTGTTCGGCATGGAGCGCGTGATGATCGGCGGCGGCGGCGTGCTGAACTGGTCATATGTGCAGGACGGCCTGGTCGATGAACTGAGCCTCCTGCTGTGTCCCGTCTCCGACGCATCGCCCGCTGCTCCGGGTCTGTTCACGGCCCGGGCGCCGTTTTCTCAAGTCAAGCCTCGCTCGTTCACGCTGATCGACGTGAAGGCGCTAAAGAACAGCACCCTGTGGCTGCGTTACCGGGTGCACAGCCAGCCATCCTGATCCAAAGAACCCAAGCCGCGAAGCTCAATTCTCATCGGGGTGAGCGAGCGAACGCAACGAATGCAAAACAGGCCAACTCAACCATGAAGAACGTGATTCTGATCGGCGCCAACGGAAGCACGTCGCAGGAAATCATCCCCCGTCTGCTGGAACAGGCGGACGTGAAGCTGACCCTCTTCTTGCGCCGCGCAAGCCGCCTGCAGCACATGCAGAGCGGTCGGGTGACTGTCGTGGAGGGCGATTCGTCCTCCCCCGCAGACCTGATGCGCGCGATCCGTGGGCAGGAGATTGTCGTCAGCACCATGGGCGGCATGGACCTGGACGCCAAGACCGCGAACATCGTGCAGGCCATGAGAGAAGTTGGCGCGCGCCACATCGTCGTCATCAGTGCCGGTGGCATCTACGGTGAACTGCCTCCAGCCTTCAATGCCTGGGACAAGAGCATGGTCGGCCAGTACCGCCCGATCAACTTTAAGGCGGCAGAGATTGCCGAGCAATCAGGGCTGGCCTACACCGTCCTGCGCCCGGTCTGGCTGACCAACAAACCAACGGAAGCGTTCCAGTTGACCCGGAAGGGCGAGACCTACAAGGGCACGGAAACCTCACGCGCGAGCATCGGCCGTTTCGTGGCCGAACTTGTGAAGAACCCCCAGCAGTACGCCAACCTCAACTTGGGCATCAGCCAGCCCGACACCGACGGCTGCAGACCGGAAGCGTACCGCTGACCCTCACTCGTGGGGGCAAAAGGAACCGACCTGCCGGCCAGATCCATCAATCACGTAATAGAGAATGTCATGAACGAAGCTACCCTGAACATCGAGAACCTCAAACGGAGGACGGCCCTCAAGGGCGTGGTCCAAGGCTCGATCCTTGCCGGCTTGTCAGTGGCCCTCGGTGGCCAGACGGCGCTGGCGCAAACTTCATCGGCCATGATCGAGTCGGGCGGCCTGCGGCTGACGCGTGAATGGGACAAGCTCTTCCCAAAGAGCGATAAGGTAGATCACCAAAAGGTCACCTTCAAGAACCGCTACGGCATCACCCTCGCGGCTGACCTGTATCTGCCGAAGAGCCGTGCGACCCAGCGCCTGGCGGCGATCGTCGTCGGCGGTCCGTTTGGCGCGGTCAAGGAACAGTCCTCGGGTCTGTACGCGCAGATCATGGCCGAGCGCGGCTTCGTGGCACTGGCCTTCGATGGCTCCTACACCGGGGAAAGCGGCGGCGAGCCGCGCAACGTCGCCTCGCCGGACATCAACACCGAGGATTTCATGGCGGCGGTGGATTTCATCGGCCTACAGCCCTACGTCGATCGCGAGCGCATCGGCGTTATCGGCATCTGCGGCTGGGGCGGCATGGCATTGAACGCCGTGGCCGCCGACAAGCGCGTCAAGGCTGTCGTCGCCAGCACCATGTACGACATGACCCGCGTCATGTCCAAGGGCTACAACGACGTCGTGACCCCTGTGCAGCGCACGCAGACGCTGGAGCAGCTGAGCCGGCAGCGCTGGGAGGACGCCACGAATGGGAAACCGGCCTACCAGCCGCCTTACAACAAGGACGTCAAGGCCGGCGACGCACAGTTCATGGTCGACTACCACGACTACTACATGACGCCGCGCGGCTACCACCCGCGCGCGGTCAACTCCGGCAACGCCTGGACGGTCACCACGCCGCTGTCGTTCATGAACATGCCGATCCTGACCTACATCAAGGAGATCTCGCCGCGTCCGATCCTGTTCGTGCACGGCGAGAAGGCCCATTCGCTCTATTTCGCCCAGACCGCCTACGCGGCCGCCGCAGAGCCCAAAGAGCTGGTGATCATCCCGGGTGCCAGCCACATTGATCTGTACGACCGCGTGGACAAGATTCCCTTCGACAAGATCACCGACTTCTTCGGCAAGCACCTCAAGGGCTGATCAACCCGATCAAGGATCGCTCACATGACCCGCTCGGGCTCGACCTTCGTCAGCGGCCAGGTCCTGGCCGTTGACGGCGGATTCACTGTGTACTGATGGTCACGCCGGCATGCGTTGCCGGCACATAGAAGGACAGCAGAAGAACATCATGATCAAAAACAAAGTCGTCATCATCACCGGCGCCTCGTCCGGCATCGGCGAAGCCACGGCCAAACTGCTCGCGAGCAAAGGCGCCAAGGTCGTACTCGGCGCGCGGCGCGCAGCCAACCTGAAGCGAATCACCGACGAGATCCAGGCGCATGGCGGCCAGGCGGTGTACCAGGAACTGGACGTCACCCAACAGTCCGAGAACGATGCCATCGTCAAGTTGGCCAAGGACAGGTTCGGCCGCGTGGACGCCATTTTTCTCAATGCCGGCCTGATGCCCAACTCGCCGCTGTCCGCGCTCAAGACCGACGAGTGGCATCAGATGGTCGATGTCAACGTCAAGGGCGTGCTCAATGGCGTGGCCGCCGTACTGCCCGAATTCCTGGCGCAGAAGTCCGGGCATGTGATTGCCACCTCGTCGGTGGCGGGGCTCAAGGCCTATCCGGGTGGTGCCGTCTATGGCGGCACCAAATGGTTCCTACGCGACTTCATGGAAGTCCTGCGCATGGAGTCCGCCATGGAGGGCTCCAACATCCGCACCGCGACGATCTACCCGGCTGCAATCAATACCGAGCTGCTGTCGACCTTCAGCGACAAAGCGTCGCTCGACCAGATGCAAAGCATCTACGACAAGTTCGGCATCTCCCCGGATCGGATCGCCAACGTCGTGGCCTTCGCGATCGACCAGCCCGACGACACGACGATCAATGAATTCACGGTCGGCCCCTCGAATCAACCTTGGTAAGGGCCGCGCCATGACGACGGCATCTTTCCGCGAAGTGATGCGCGAGAGCGGCGACCGACCGGATGCCAAGGTACGCGCGGCCTTTGTCGTCATCGGCTTTGGCCACGTGTCGGCAGCCTCGGCGCAGAGCAGGTTCGCCGAACCGGCCTTCGACATGCATACGCGCTGTGTGGAGCCGATCCCGGCATCCGAACGCGCATTGCAGACAGCCGTGGCTGAACCCTGGTTCAAGACGTCCAACGAGGGGTTGCTCCTCGAAGGGGCGATCTTCGACCGCAGCTGCAATCTGCTTTTCTGCGACGTGAGCGAGCGACGCGTTCTGCGCCTGACCCCGGATCAGCAGTTGTCCACCGTCGTCACGCTGGACACGCTGTCGCCGGGCGGGCTGGCTTTCCATCCGGACGGTCGCCCGTTCATCGCGGCTCTGGGCATTCCGAACCGACGCGGCGCGATCTATTCGGCGAACCCGGGCGGCTCGGGCCTGCAGATCATCGTGCCGCCCGTGGCCGGGTACGTGCCCAATGACCTGGTGTTTGACGCGCGCGGCGACTTCTACTTCACCGATTTCAAGAGCACCGCGACCGAATCCAGGGGCGGTGTGTACTACGCCGCGCAGGACTGGCGACCATCGAACCCGTGCTGCCCAACTTGGCAATGGCCGATGGCCTGGCGCTCTGCCCCGACGGCAAGACGCTGTGGGCGACCGAGTTCGGCCGCAACCTGCTGCACCGGATCGAACTGGCCGACGCGACCACCATCGCGCCGGTCAGCTCGACCATCGCCTACGACTTCGTCGGCCCGGCCCCAGACTCTGATGCGTGCAGATGCCGACGACAACGTGTACGCGGCGATCTACGGGCAGGGCCACTTGCTGGCCTTCAACCGCAACGGCATTCCCATCGGCCAGATGCTGCTGCCCGGACACGATGGCGGCCACAACCTGGCCCGCACCAGCCTGGCAGAAAAGACCTCTACGTCGTCACCAGTGACATGGGCAAAGGGCAAGGGGCGATGGTGTTCCACGCCAAGGCGTTCGGCAAGGGGCTGCCGCCCGCTTCATCCCGATAACGGTATGCCGCCGCCGGCCATCCGGCACCTGGCGGCCTGATCGGGGGATCATGCCTGTGGAGCGGCAAATATTTTTCACCGCAGGCGCCGGACTTGGTTCGACATTGATTGCTGGCTCACCCCTTGACCCTGCGACATCCAGGGCACACATACCGGCGGATTCCAGAAAGGAGACTTCCACGCCCAACGCACAACGAGGCAGCAAGTCAGGCGTCAAGGCCCGCGTGTTCGTTACCGGCTCGGCCGATGGACTGGGCTGCGCCACGGCCAGGACCTTGCTGGGCCAGGGCCACGAAGTCGTCGTACATGTGCGCTCGCAGGCGCACATGTCAGCCGTGAAGGAACTCATGGACCGGGACGCCGTCGCCACGGTCGGTGATTTGTCCGATCTTTTGTCCGATCTTGCGCAGATTCTCGATCTTACCCGCCAGGTCAATGCGAGCGGTGCAATGGATGCCGTCGTCCACAACGCGGGCATCCCCAATGGCGCCCAACTGCTGGTTGTCGACGTCGTCGCACCGTACCTGCTCACGTCCCTCATCCAGCGCCCCAAGCGCCTGATCGACCTGAGCAGCAGCATGCACCGGGGCGGACGCGCTAGCCTGGCCGGCATGGACTGGACCGGCCGCACATCCACCGGCGGCTACTCGGACAGCAAGTTGTTCGTGACCACTCTGGCAGCGGCCGTCGCACGGCTGTGGCCCGAGGTGTACAGCGACGCCGTCGATCCGGGCTGGGTGCCGACCAACATGGGTGGCCCGAGCACGCCCGACGACCCGAGACTGGGCCACCTGTCCCAGGAATGGCTTGCGACCAGCGACGATCCCGAGGTATTGACCAGCGGCCGCTATTGGCACCACCAACAGCGCCAGGAGCCGCCCCCCGCCCTCAACGACAACCGGTTCCAGGACCTGCTGCTGGCGGAACTGGCGCGCGCCACCGGTACCAGGCTGGCGGGCTCGTGACCCCCGGCCGATCAGCGATTCCCCAAGAGGCAATGTCAGAACCTGATGAGAGGTGCCCATGAAGAAGCAAGCTCGACGTTCCGCCCTGACCTGGCATCTTGTTGCTGCCATTGCGCTGCTAGCCTTTGCCACAGGAGCTGCGCAGGGGCAGGACTTCAACGCCCGCGCGCCGAATGCGAAGGACCAGCGCCCCGCCTTTGAAGGCCAGACCCGTGCGCCGATCCTCGATGCGGATGTCCGGCTGAACTCGCAGGTCGTCGCCGACGGTCTGGTGCATCCCTGGGGCATGGCCCAGTTAGCCGACGGCCGCTGGTTTGTGACCGAGCGCCCGGGCCGGCTGCGGCTGATCACCGCCGACGGCAAGGTGTCCGAGCCGATCACCGGCCTCCCCGCTGTGGACGCCCGGGGCCAGGGCGGACTGCTCGACGTGGTGGTCCGTGACGACTTCGCGCGGACGCGCCGTCTGTGGTGGAGCTATGCCGAGCCGCGTGACGGCGGCGCCAACGCGACCGCCGTGGCAACGGGTGTGCTCTCCAGGGACGATCGCAGGATCACGGACGTCCGGGTGATCTTCCGGCAGAACCCGGCCAGGAACTCCACGGCCCACTTCGGTTCGCGGCTGGTCTTCGACCGCGCCGGCATGCTGTTCGTGACGACCGGGGATCGCTATGAGGCGCGCGCGCTGGCGCAGGATCCCGGCACGCACATCGGTAAGGTGCTGCGCATAGATCCGCAAGGCGGTGCTGCCGCAGGCAATCCGTCGATTCCGGGCGGCCAGCCCGAAGTCTGGTCCTACGGGCATCGCAATGTGCAGTCGGCCGCGCTAGCGCCGGACGGCAAGCTCTGGACGGCGGAGCATGGGGCGCTTGGCGGTGACGAATTGAACCAGCCGCAAGCTAGGCGGAACTATGGCTGGCCAGTCATCACCTACGGCCTCGACTACAGCGGCCGCGCCATCGGCGACAGGCTGACGGCGCGCAGGGACATGGAGCAGCCGATCTACTACTGGGACCCCGTGATCGCGCCCAGCGGCATGGCGTTCTACCAAGGCACGCTGTTTCCCGGATGGCACGGCGATCTGCTGATCGGCGGCCTGGCCGGCCAAGCGCTGGTGCGGCTGACCCTGAACGGCGGGCGCGTCACGGGCGAGGCCCGCTACCTGCAAGGCCAGGGCCGCATCCGGGATGTCGATGTCGCCCGGGATGGCGCGGTCATGGTGCTGACCGATGCCCCGAACGGCGCCCTGATTCGCGTGACACCCGCACAAGGTGCATAAGCATGAAAGAACTCTGGTCCCGCGTCATCAAGGTGGGTATCGGCGTCGCCGTCCTGGGCGTCGTCGGTGTCTTCGCCTATTTTCAGCAACCGGTGTTCGGGGAACTTCCCAGCGGCGAACGGTTGACACGCATCGAACACTCGCCCAACCATGCCGATGGCATGTTCCGAAACCAGATCGACACGCCCATGAAGACGACAGATCAGTCCGAACTGTCGATGTGGATGGAGACTCTCCTTGGGAAGAAGGGCCAGCCCCGTCCGCCGGGCGCCATTCCCGCCATCAAGACCAACCTCAAAGCGCTCAATCCTGCGCAGGACCTGGTGGTCTGGCTGGGCCACTCCTCTTATTTTGTGCAACTGGATGGACAGCGCTTCCTGATCGATCCGGTCTTCAGCACCAATGCCGCGCCCCTACCGGCGGCAAACCGGGCGTTCGAGGGCACCAGCATCTATGCGGCCGACGACATGCCCGAGATCGATGCGCTGCTGATCAGCCACGACCACTATGACCATCTCGACTACCCATCCATCCTGGCCCTCAAGTCCAAGGTCAAGAAGGTGATCGTCGGGCTGGGCGTGGGGGCGCATTTCGAGGCCTGGGGCTACGACATGGCCACCGTGCGCGAGGCCGACTGGAACGAGGTGATCGCGCTGACCCCGCAGGTGCAGATCCACATCGCGCCGGCCCGGCATTTCTCCGGGCGCACCCTGACCCGCGACCAGTCGCTGTGGGTCGGATTTGCTCTGGTGTCTCCCGAGCGCCGCCTCTTTTTCAGCGGTGACTCGGGCTACGGGCCGCATTTCGCTCAAATCGGCCGGCAGTTCGGCCCTTTCGATTGGGCGGCGCTAGACGCTGGTCAGTACGACCCCCGCTGGGCGAGCGTCCACATGAACCCGGAGCAGGCCGCGCAGGCAGCCGAGGACCTGCGCACGCGCGTGCTGATGCCGGGGCATGTGGGCCGCTTCTCCATCGCGCCCCACGACTGGGACGATCCCTTCAAACGCATCGCGGCCGCCAGCAAGGGACGCGGCTATGCGCTGTGGACGCCAGAGATCGGCCAGCCCGTCCATCTGGACGGCGGCGCACAGTCGTTCGCGCCATGGTGGGAGCACAACGCCGCCAATGCGCAGTCCCGCAGTGCCACTGGCGCCAAGGAGAAGTAAGGCGCGCATCTGCAATCGACACGACACGCACGCGCCCGTGATCCCATCCCGCGCAAGTTTTGTCCCGGCCAAACCGCCAACGCCATTTAGCCCGAAGGAAAGGAACCCACGATGAAACATCCCATCGAGACCGACCCACCGGTTGAGCTCAGCACCGATGAAGCGGCGCTTCTGAGCGAAATGCCCGATCTGGACGGTGTCGGCCAGTCGCGCCGCACCTTCATGATGAGCTCCGCAGCGGGCAGCGTCGGCCTGTTCGCGGCGAACCTGCTGGCCCAAGAGGCCGCGTTGGCGCAGATGCCGCTTGCCGAAGGCGCCGCAACGGCGTTGATCAAAGCGCAGAACGTCGTCAACGTGACCTTTCAGGTCAACGGCGTGCAGAAGACCCTGGAAATTGATTCTCGCGTGGTGCTGCTCGACGCTTTGCGCGAACGCCTGGCAATGACCGGATCGAAAAAAGGCTGCGACCAAGGCCAGTGTGGCGCTTGCACGGTGCTGGTGGACGGCGAGCGCGTCCTGTCCTGCCTCACGCTGGCAGCAACGCTCGAAGGGCGAGAAGTCACCACGATCGAGGGGCTGGCCCAGGGCGATCAATTGCACCCGGTGCAAGCCGCCTTCATCAAGCACGACGGCTTTCAGTGTGGTTACTGTACGCCGGGCCAGATCTGCTCGGCCGTCGGCATGCTGGGCGAAGCACGCCGCGGAGATGTCAGCCATGTCACGGCCGACGTCAGCAAGACCACGACACGCCTCACCGACGAGGAAATCAAGGAGCGCATGAGCGGCAACATCTGTCGCTGCGGCGCCTACCCCGGCATCGTTGCCGCGGTGCAGGAGGTGCACTCGGGACGCCAGACCGCCCAGACCTGGCAATTCGCCACCGAGACGCAACTGGCGTCCGTTCGCAAGGAGGATGGCCATGAGACCGTTTGAGTACGTACGCGCGGCCGATACCGCATCGGGCGCAGCCGCAGTCGCGAGCGTGCCTGGCGCGAAGTTCCTCGCGGGCGGCTCCAATCTCGTCGACCTGATGAAGGAAGACGTGGAGCGGCCCACCCGTGTGGTGGACATCCGCCAGTTGCCGCTGCGGCAGATCCAGCGTACCCGCGCGGGCCTGTCCTTGGGTGCGCTGGCGACCAACACCGAGACCGCCAACCATCCGGTGATCCGCGAGAACTATCCGCTGCTGACCCAGGCCATCGTCGCGGGTGCCTCGGGGCAGTTGCGCAACATGGCCACCAACGGCGGCAACCTCCTGCAGCGTACTCGGTGCAACTACTTCTACGACACCGCAACGCCGTGCAACAAGCGCGAGCCCGGCACCGGCTGCGGTGCGCGCGAGGGACTGAACAAGATCCACGCCGTCCTCGGCTGGAGCGAGGCCTGCGTGGCAACCTATCCGGGCGACATGGCCAACGCGCTGTATGCGCTTGACGCCAACGTGCGTGTGCGTACGACGGACGGGCGCGAGCGGCTGATCCCGATCGCCGATTTCCATCGCCTGCCGGGCGACACCCCGCAGCGGGACAACAACCTCGAACATGGCGAATTGATCCTCGCCATCGAACTGCCGGTCTCGGCAGCAGAGTTCGCACGCAACTCCCACTACCTCAAAGTGCGGGATCGAACCTCCTACGCCTTTGCGATGGTCTCTGTCGCCGCCGCGCTGCAACTCGACAGCGGCACCATCCGCCAGGCGCGTGTGGTGCTGGGCAGCGTCGCCCACAAGCCCTGGCGCAGCGCCGAGGCTGAGGCTGAGCTGGTCGGTCGCCGAGCCACCGAAGACACGTTCCGCCAGGCTGCCGCAGCCGCGCTGCGCGATGCCCGCCCGCTGGCCCACAACGCCTACAAGGTGGAACTGGGACAACGATCTGTTGTGCGTGCGCTGATGCGCGCCGCGAAACTGGCTTGAGCACAAGGAGAACTGCCATGGCACGCTATCTTGGGAAAGAAATGACCCGCGTGGACGGGATCGCCAAAGTCACGGGCAAGGCCAAATACTCGGCCGAGTTCCAGGTCCCGCATGTGGCCTACGGCTTCATCGTGCTGAGCACCGTGGCCAAAGGTCGGATCACCACGATCGATGCCCGCGAGGCCGAGAACGCAGCGGGCGTGGTGCGCGTATTCACCCATCTGAACGCTGGCCGCCTGGGCAAGGCGCCAGCGGCCAGTGCGCCGCCGCAGTGGTCTTGGCCGCTGCAGTCGGATCGGGTGTTCTTCAACGGCCAGCCGATCGCATTGGTGGTCGCCGAAACTTACGAGCAGGCGCGCCATGCCGCACGGCTGGTCAAGGCCACCTATCAAACCGAGCCGCACGTCACCGAGTTGCAGACAGTGCTGGGCCGCGCCATGCCGATACCGCAGAACACGCTGCCACGCGGCGACCCGGCCGGCGCGCTGAAGTCGGCAGAGGTCAAAGTAGAGGCCGAATATCACATCCCGATCAACCATCACAATCCGATGGAGCCGCATGCGGCGATCGCGTTCTGGGAAGGTGAGAACCTCACGATTTTCGACAAGACGCAGAACGTCTACGGCGTGCAGAAACACCTGGCCGAAGGCTTGGCCGTGCCGGCCGAGAACATCCGCGTGGTGTCGCCTTTCGTCGGTGGTGCCTTCGGCTCATCGCTCAAGCCCAACTACTACCCCTCGCTGACCGCCATGGCCGCGCGCGAACTCCGGCGTCCGGTCAAGGTGGTCTTCACCCGCACGCAGATGTTCACCGGCCACGGCTACCGGCCACAGACGATCCAGAAGGTCGCGCTGGGCGCGGACCGCAACGGCAAGTTGCAGGCCATCGTCCAGGAAGCGTTTCACAACACCTCGTCCTTCGAGGCGTTCTCGGACAACACCACCGGCTTTCTCAAACAGGTCTATGCCTGCGCGAACCTGGACATGCCGCTGAAGGTGGCAGCCACCGACTTGCCCACGCCAACCTGGATGCGCGCGCCCGGGGCGGTCAGCGGCATGTTCGCGCTGGAAAGCGCGATGGATGAGCTGTCCTATGCGCTGAAGATCGATCCGCTGCAACTGCGCCTGATCAACTACGCCGAGGTCGATCCGGTCAGCGGCAAGCCGTTCTCGAGCAAGGCCCTGCGCGAGTGCTACCGCCTGGGCGCGGAGAAGTTCGGCTGGAAGAACCGCAACCCCGAGCCGCGCTCGATGCGCGACGGCAAGCTGTTGGTGGGCTGGGGCATGGCGTCGAGCGTGTGGGGCGCGATGCAGATGCCTGCGAACGCCAAGGTCACCTACCGCGCCGACGGAACCGCCAGCGTTGCCAGCGCGACCAGTGACATCGGACCCGGCACCTACACCGTGATGACCATGATCGCGGCGGAGTTCCTGGGCCTTCGAATGGATCAGGTGAAATTCGAGCTCGGCGATACACGCCAGCCTCAGGCCCCGGCGCAAGGCGGCTCGTGGACGACGTCCAGCGTCGGGTCTGCCGTGCGCGGCGCGGCGCTGACGATCACCGCCAAGCTGCTGGATTTGGCGAACCGCGAGGCCGCCTCGCCGCTGAGCGGCATCGCTGCCGAAAACGTCGAGATGCTCGATGGCCGCCTGCGCTCCAAGAGCGATCCTTCGCGCGCGGTCGACATTGCCGAGGTCATGCGGCGCACCGGTACCAACGAGATCACCGAAGTCTTTAACTCGACCCCATCACCCGAACGAGAAAAGTATGCCTCACTCGCCCACGGCGCCCAGTTCGTCGAGGTGAAGGTCGATCCCGACCTTGGCACGATGCGGGTGACCCGGGTGATCGAGATCACCGCCTGCGGAAAGATCCTCAACCCGCTGGCCTCGCACAGCCAGGAGATCGGCGGCGTGGTCTGGGGCATCGGGATGGCGCTGGAAGAAGCCACCGAAGTCGATCACCGCACGGGCCGCTTCATGACAGCCAACTTGCAGCATTACCACGTGCCGGTGAACGCCGACATCCACGCCATCGAGACCATCTTTGTGGAAGAAGACGACACCGTCGTCAATCCACTGGGGGTCAAAGGCATGGGAGAGTTGGGCATGGTCGGCATTCCGGCCGCCATCGCCAATGCTGTGTATCACGCCACCGGCAAGCGCATCCGCGATCTACCGATCACCCCAGAGAAACTCCTGTGACTTCACCCAACCCGCAAGCTTGCGGTGGGTGGTGTGTTCTGGTCGCTGGATGTCGCCACCGGCAAGGGGCAATCGATTCCGGCGCGCGCTGCTCGCTTCGCTGTCCGCGCCAGTTGCGTTCTTAATCCTCTGCGCGACGCCCGCGTCCCTGACGCCTGATCAGTCGTGCACAGAAAATTAACTACCGGAGAATCAAGATGAAAGTTGATGCCAGCCTTGCCGGTCAGTTCGCCATTGGCGGCGATCTGACGGTCAACCGCCTGGGCTTCGGCGCGATGCGCATCACCGGACCCAACGTATGGGGCGAACCGGAGAACCGCGACGAGGCGATCCGCGTTCTGAAGCACCTGCCGGAGATCGGTGTCGATCTGATCGACACGGCCGACAGCTACGGACCGTTCGTCAGCGAACAGCTCATCGCCGAGGCACTGCACCCTCACGGTAGGATCAAGATCGCAACCAAGGGCAGTCTCGTGCGCTACCCCGGCAACGCCACCAGCCCATCTTGGCCGGTGATCGGCGACCCCGCCTATCTGCGCCAGTGCGTTTACATGAGCCTGCGACGGCTGAAGCTCGAACAGATCGACCTCTGGCAGCTCCACCGCATCGACCCGAAGGTGCCGCGTGCAGAGCAGTTCGGCGCCATCCGCGAATTCATCGACGAAGGTCTGATTCGGCATGCCGGCCTGAGCCAGGTGCCGGTCGAGGCCATCGAAGAGGCGCGCAAGTACTTCCCAGTGGCAACGGTGCAGAACCGCTACAACCTGGCCGACCGGGCGGATGAGGACGTGCTCGACTACTGCGAGGCGAACGGGATCGGTTTCATCCCTTGGTTCCCGCTGGCGGCGGGCGCTCTCGTCAAACCCGGCGGAGCGGTGGACGCGCTCGCCAAGGCGAAGGGCGCCACGGCCGGCCAGATCGCACTGGCCTGGCTGTTGAAGCGCAGTTCCGTGATCCTGCCCATTCCCGGCACGAGCACCCTGGCTCACTTGGAGGAAAACGTGGCCGCCGCGGCGATCACACTCAGCAACGAGGAATTTGCCGAACTTGACGCCGCTGCCCCGCGCGGTTAAACCCATGCACACGGCCTGCCGGCTGAGGCTGCCGCGGCCTGTGCAGGCGTGCGCCTTTCACCTTGAATAACCCGACCCGAGCCCTCGGGCCTGGATCTGCCGTCAGATCAAATCTTCACGAACTCTCAGCGCAGTCCTTGGCGAATGCGACATCCTGTGCTTGTGGAAGTGACAGGCCATTCTTGACCGCCAGGACCTCGGCCATCACGCTGACGGCGATCTCTGACGGCGTCTTGCTGCCTATGTACAGCCCAATCGGACCTTTCAGCCGCGCCAACGCTTCGGACCCGACGTTGAAGTGCTCGCCAAGACGCTGCCTGCGCGCCAGGCTATTGCGCCGGCTTCCGATGGCACCGATGTACATCGCCTGGGTCGCAAGGGCATCGATCAGCGCGAGGTCGTCGAGCTTCGGGTCGTGGCTCAGCGCAATGACGGCGGTGCGCCGGTCCGGGCGGAAGGCGACGACGGCGTCGTCCGGCATGTCCGTCACGATCCGCGCGCCCGGCACGCTCCACGAACCAAGGTACTCGCGCCGGGGGTCGCAGACGGTGACTGCAAAACCGTTGAAAAGCGCCATCGTGGCCAGGTACTCCGCCAGCTGCCCCGCGCCGATGAGCAGCATGCGGTAACCGGGGCCGAAGGTCTGCGATGCGAAGTCCGCATCGACCTGCAAGGCCTCCGGCGCGCTCCTGTCGGCCAGCGACGCCGAGCCGTCGATCAAGCGAACCGTGCGGCGGACGAGTCGCCCCTCGGCGAGTGCGTCGACAAGCACTTGCAGCGGCTCGACAGCAGGGTCGAACTCCGCCAGCAGTTCGAGCGTGCCGCCACAAGGCAGGCCGAAGCGCCGCGCTTCGTCCGAGGTAACGCCGTAGCGCATGAAGGTGCAGGCGGCCTCACCCGGCTGGCGCCAGGCAGTGCGGTTAGTCACCAGCCGATGCAGGAGATCGTCCTCGATGCACCCACCGCTGACCGATCCGACCACCGCGCCGTCGGCAGCCAGTGCCATCAAGGCGCCCACCGGCCGGGGTGAGGACCCCCATGTGCGAACCACGGTGAACAGCACAGCCCGTCGGCCCGCGCGGCGCCAGTCGCGCAGCGAACGCAGAACGAGGAGATCGAGGTTGTCCATTGGCAACGCAGCCTCAGGCAACGGCTGGCAGGCCCGCGAGCAGCTTGTCGAGCGTGACGGGATAGTCACGCACGCGGATGCCGGTGGCGTTGTAGATCGCGTTGGCAACCGCTGCGGCAACGCCACACAGGCCCAGCTCACCGACGCCCTTGGCCTTCATCGGCGAAGCAATCGGATCGACCTCGTCCAGGAAGATGACCTCCTGATGCGGAATGTCCGAATGCACAGGCACTTCGTAGCCTGCCAGATCATGGTTGACGAAGAAGCCGCGGCGCTTGTCAACCACGAGGTGCTCCATCAGGGCCGCGCCGACGCCCATCGTCATCGCGCCGATGACCTGGCTGCGGGCTGCCTTCGGGTTGAGAATGCGACCCGCCGCGCACACCGCCAACATGCGGCGCACGCGAACCTCACCGGTTGCGGCATCCACGGCCACTTCGACAAAGTGCGCACCAAAAGTCGATTGTTGGTACTTCTTGTCGAGGTCGCCGTATTCGATGACGTCCACCGCAACAAGTTCGCCTTCGGCCGCGGCCTGGCCGAGCGGCACGCCACGTTCGCCGGCTCGCACCTGGCCGTCGGAAAAGGTCGGTGCCGCATCCCGCATCCCCAATCGTTGCGCGACCATCTCGCGCAACTTCACGCACGCCGCATAGACGCCGGAGGTTGAATTTGTCGCCCCGAACTGGCCGCCCGACCCGGCCGACACAGGGAAGGCAGAGTCACCGAGGCGCACCGTCACGTCCTCCAGCCGGACGCCCATCATCTCCGCCGCGGTCTGGGCCAGGATGGTATAGCTGCCGGTGCCGATGTCGGTCATGTCGGTTTCCACCGTCACATGGCCTGCTCGGTCGAGGCGCACGCGCGCGGCGGACTTGATAGGCAGGTTGTTGCGGAAGGCGACCGCCATGCCCTGCCCTACCAGCCAGCGGCCTTCCCGCCGTTGGCCCGGCCGAGGGTTGCGGCTGGCCCAGCCGAAACGTTCTGCGCCTACCCGCATGCACTGCACCAGCTGGCGCTTCGAGAACGGCCGGGCCGGCTTCTCTGGGTCCACCTGCGTGTCGTTGATGACTCGGAACTCGACCGGGTCCAGGTCAAGCTTCTCGGCCATCTCATCCATCGCGATCTCCAGCGCCATCAGTCCCGGTGCTTCACCAGGGGCCCGCATGGCATTGCCCTCGGGCAGGTCCAGCAGCGCCACTCGCGTAGCCGTTAGCCGGTTGGCGCCGGCATATAGCAGGCGGGTCTGGTTGGCCGCGGTCTCCGGGCTGCCGCCGGCCAGGTTGCCGGACCAGCTTTCGTGGGCGATGGCGGCAATGCGGCCGTCCTTGTGCGCGCCCAGCCGGATGCGCTGGACGGTGGCCGGCCGATGCGTCGTGTTGTTGATGATCAATGGCCGCGCCAGCATCACCTTGACGGGACGCCCCGCTGCCTTGGCGCCAAGGGCTGCCAGCACCGCGTCCGCGCGCACAAAGAGCTTGCCACCGAAGCCGCCGCCAATGTAGGGTGACTTGAGATGCACCTTGTCGGGCGTTACGCCCAGCGTGGCAGCGACGTCGCCGACGCCCCAGGCAATCATCTGGTTCGACGTCCAGAGGGTGAGTCGTTCTCCCTGCCACCAGGCAATTGACGCATGGGGCTCCATCATCGCGTGGGAGTGGTCTGGCGTCGTGTACATCGCGTCCAGCGTGATCGGCGCCGATGAGAACGCGCCCGTGAAATCGCCGACTGCCGTCTGGGGCGGCCCGTCGAACGGATTTGGTTGAGGCAGGCCGGCATCAGGCCTGGCCTTCTCAAGATCGAAGACGCCGACCGTCGGTGCATAGTTGACACGCACGAGTGAAGCCGCTGCACGCGCCTGCTCGAACGTTTGCGCGACGACGAGCGCGATGGCCTGGTGATAGTGCTGGATGTCCGGGCCACCCAGCAACTTGGCCGTGTTGAATGTGCCTTTGCCAAGCTTGCCTGCATTCGCTGCAGTGACGATTGCGATGACGCCGGGCGCCGCCTGGGCAGCCGAGAAATCCATGGACGAAATGCGTCCCTTCGCAATGCCTGCGCCGAGCACGAAGCCGTAAGCCGGCGCAGACGGAAAACCCTCGTGGTGCTCGTACGCATAGGGCGCTTGGCCGGTGGTCTTGAGCCGGCCGTCAATGCGGTCGGTGGCCTTGCCGACCACCCTGAGCTGGTCAATCGGGTTGGCGGTGGCAGGGGTGTCGAACTTCATTTTCAGGCCTTCGCTTCGGAAAGGACGGCAGTGAGCGTGCGCTCGGCCAGCTGCAGCTTGAATGCGTTGTCGGCCGTGGTCCGGGCGCCGACGAACGCGTCGGCCACCAGGGCAGCAGCGCGCTTGTGCGCCTGCCCTTCGGCAGCTTCGACACGCCAGGGTTTCGGGGCCACGCCACCGAAGGCCACGCGAGCCCGACCGTCCGGCTGCACGATGGTGGCCACCGACACCAGCGCGAACGCATACGAAGCCCGATCTCGAACCTTGCGGTACGCGTGAACGCCGCCCACAGGCGGCGGCAGGGTGACTGCCGTGATCAGCTCGCCGGGCTCGATGGCCGTTTCGAGGTGCGGGGTACTTTCCGGCAGGCGGTGGAAGTCGGCAATCGAAATTCTGCGGCCCGTGCCATCCGCCCGAATCGTCTCGACGGTTGCGTCCAGCACGCGCAGGGCGACGGCCATGTCGCTGGGATGCGTCGCGATGCAAGCCTCGCTGGTGCCGATGATCGCCAGGGACCGCGTCGCGCCACCCATCGCGCTGCAGCCACTGCCGGGCTGGCGCTTGTTGCAGGGCTGGTTGGTGTCGTAAAAGTAGGGGCAGCGGGTGCGCTGCAGCAGGTTGCCTGCAGTGGTCGCCTTGTTGCGCAGTTGACCGGATGCGCCGGCCAGCAGCGCGCGAGACAGCACACCTTGGTCGCGCCGCACGCGCGCATCGCTCGCCAGGTCGGTGTTGCGCACCAGGGCACCAATCCGCAGCCCGCCATCATTCGTCGGCTCGATTCGGTCGAGGCCAAGGCCGTTGACGTCCACCAAATGAACCGGTGTTTCGATCTGCAGCTTCATCAGGTCCAGCAGGTTGGTTCCGCCCGCGATGAACTTGGCCCCGGGTTGTCGCGCGACTGCGGCAGCGGCCTGCGCAGGCGTGGTGGCGCGCTCGTAGGTGAACGGCTTCATGCGGCGCCTCCAGCGACTTCGGTGATGGCTTCGACGATGTTCGAATACGCACCGCATCGGCAGAGGTTGCCGCTCATGCGCTCGCGCAGTTCGTCAACCGAGAGCAGCGGCCTGGCGCCGATGTCCGCGCTGACGTGACTGGGCACGCCGCGTTTGACCTCATCGAGCATTCCCACGGCCGAGCAGATCTGACCAGGCGTGCAGTAGCCGCACTGATAGCCGTCGTGCTTCACGAAGGCCGCCTGCAGAGGGTGCAGGTGCTCGGGCGTGCCCAGACCTTCAATCGTCGTGATCTTGTCGCCGTCATGCATCACCGCCAGGCTCAGGCACGCGTTGATACGCCGCCCATCGACGAGCACGGTGCAGGCGCCGCACTGGCCGTGGTCGCAGCCCTTCTTGGTGCCGGTCAAGTGCAGTTGCTCACGCAGCGCATCAAGCAGCGTGGTGCGGGTGTCGAGAGACAGCCGGTGGGTCTGGCCGTTCACCACGAGCACGACATTGGCTGTCGGCACGCCGAGGCAGACGCTGTCCGCAGGCACCGCCTCTGCGGTGGGCGATGCTGCCTCAGCTGCCCGGCCAAACAAGGCCGAGGCTGAGGCAGAAACAGCGCTCGCGACCATCAGGCCGCGACGTGAAATATGAGAGGCGTCGTTCATGTTGGAAATCCTCTTGAGTTCTCGAATTTGGCCAAGGTTCCGCATCCTTCCTACACGCCTGACTCTTCAGAAGAAAGACAAAGCACTCGGGGACTTGAGCTGCGCATGCTCACGCCGCGCCTGCGCCCAGCCGCTGAACGCTGCCGACAAGCGCCGCGCCTGCAGTCAGCAAAGCCGCCGCGCCGACCATGGTCGCGACAATGGACAAGTGATCGAGCAGCAGTCCGCCGAAGCCGGCGCCGAGCATGATGGCAAGCTGTATTGCGGCGACCATCAGCCCACCGCCGGCTTCCGGCTCGTCGCGCACGCAGCGCGTCAGCCAGTTGAACCACGACACGGGGATCGCCGCATTCAATGCGCCCCACGCAAACATGAGCGCAGCCAGCGGCCACAGCGCGTGCTCCGCGACCAGCATGGTCACAGTCACGGCGCCGAGCGCCATCGGCAGCGCGCGGAGCAGGCGATACAGGTGGCGCTCGATAAGCGCGCCTGCAGCTGCAGTGCCAACGAAGCCGGCTGACCCCATGGCCAGCAGCAGCAGCGACAGCTGCGGCAGGGTCACATGCACCTGGCTTTCCAGAAAGGGCCGGAAATAGGTGAAGGCCGCGAAAGCACCGCCAAACGTCAACATGACAGAAGCCGTTGCCCGCAACACCGCGGGTCTGCGCAGCAGTCCGAGCACGCGACCCAGCGGGACGCAGCTTGTTGACGGCATGGAGGGCAAGCTTGCCCACTGCCAGGCCACTGTCAGCGCGGCCAGCGGAACCAGCGCCCAGAACACGCCACGCCAGCCAATCAGGCCGCCCAGGTAGCTGCCAAGGGGTGCCGCGAAAGCGGTGGCAGCGGCGTTGCCCATGTACATCACACTCAACGCCCTCGGCACCGCCCCGCTCGGGACCAGGCGAATGATGGTTGCCGTCGCCAGCGACCAGAAGCCGCCGACCGTGACACCGAGCAGTGCGCGGGCAAGCATCAAGCATTCGAAGTTGGGGGCCGCAGCGACCAGCACAAGCGACAGCAGCATCACGGCCGTCAGGCCGATGAGAACGTAGCGCCGATCCAGTCGCCCGGCCGCAGAGGAGATCACCAGACTGGTCGCCACTGCGAACAGGCCGGAAATGGAGATTGCCTGACCCGCCAGCCCTTCGGTCGCGCCAAACTCATGGGCGATCGGCGTCAGCAGGCTGACAGGCATGAACTCCGAGGCGACCAGCAGTGCGACACACATCGTCATCGCACCGATGGCGCCCCAAGCCTTGGCGGAGACGGCAGGGACTGGACGGCTTTCTCGATTCATGCTGCCGCATGCTAGTTGCTGCATCGCAGCATGACGCGCCTCAGACGGCATGAGCTCATGAACTGGATATCATGAATGAGCAGGAGATTATTCAGACCGACACATGGCGAATGCCGATGAGCTGCGCGCAAAGGAACGATGAAATGCTGAATCACATCAACGACATCATCAAATTCATTGCGGTGGCCAACGAGCGCAACTTCACGCGAGCGGCCGCCAAGCTAGGCGTGTCCCAGTCGGCGCTCAGCCACTCGCTGCGCGACCTTGAAGCACGCTTGGGGGTACGCCTGTTGACGAGGACGACCCGCAGCGTGTCGATGACCGAAGCAGGCGAGCGCCTGATGCGCTCGGTCGCGCCAAGGCTGACTGAGATCGAGGCCGAGATCGCAGCCGTGACCGACCTGGGCGACAAAATCGCGGGGGTCATCCGCATCACCGCCATCGACCATGTGGTCGAATCGGTGGTCTGGCCCAGGCTCGACGCCCTGCTACATCGACATCCGGAACTCAAAATCGAAATCAGCACCGACTACAGGATGGTGGACATCGTGGCCGAGCGCTACGACATCGGGATCCGGTGGGGCGACCAGGTCGAGAAAGACATGATTGCGGTGCGCATGACGTCCGATCAACCCATTGCGATCGTCGGGTCCCCCCCCTACCTCGACATCCGCGGCGTACCAACCACACCGCAGGATCTGCTGCGGCACAACTGCATCACGCTGCGCCTGGCCACCAGCGGAGGCGTGTATGCGTGGGAACTTGAGCGTGACGGGCGCCGCACCGAAGCACGCGTCACCGGCCAGGCCACCTTCACCAGTGTGTACCCCATGCTCAAGGCAGCGCTTTCTGGCCACGGATTGGCCTTCCTGCCGGAAGACATGATCCGACCCCACGCCGAGGCCGGACGTCTCAAGAGGGTGATGCCCGATTGGTGCCCGCGCTTCCCCGGCCTGCACGCCTACTACACCAGTCGGCGCCATCCGACGCGGGCATTGGCGACGGTGATCGAAGCGCTGCAACAGTCCACCCAAACCGAGTGACGGCCAAGTCCGAAACGTACCGTTCAGCGCGGACCACTCACACGCGCCAGTGATGCAGCGCCTGGCCACTCAACGGGGCAATAGCGACCGCAGCGCGTGCCGTAGCTCTATCACCATTCAGGCGGGCAGCTCGCGAGTGTCTCGCTGGTGATCAAGGGGGTCTCGTAGGTCAAGAACTGAGCCTTTGCGGTGTTCTTACCCGTCGCAGCCTCGTAAAGGGCTTTGGCGGCGAGGCGGCCAATTGTCCCTGGACGGGTGCAAACCGACCCATCAAAAACACCACTGCGAACAGCCTCGTTGCCCAAGGCGGACCCCCCGCCAGTGGCAATCAGGCGGGTCTTTGCGCCTGCCGCCTGGATGGCGCGAGCGCAGCCAAGCGCCATGTCATCGGCATGACTGAATAGCAGGTCCAGCTTGGGATTGGCCTTCAGCATTTCACTGCAGACGGCCTCTCCTTTGGCGGGAGACCAGTCCGTGGCGCGAGAAGCGACGATCTTGTAAGGAATGCCGGACTTGTCCAGCGCCTTTCGGAATCCTTCATTGCGCTGGGTAACTGCGGAAAAGCCAGCTGCCCCCTCCACCACGCCGATGGTGCCCGCATGGTCGTGCGGCAGCAACTTCACCGCCAGTTCACCGGCCCGTTCCCCGGCCACGACGTCATCCGTGGCGACAAACGCCGTGAGCTTCTCGTACACGTACTTGGGGCCCTTTTTCGGATCTCCGACCTGAGACGCTGCAGCCACAAAGGGGATGTTGTGACCGGCTGCATCATCCACCCATTGCACAGCCTGCCCGGCGTCGGCAACGATCGCAGCGATGCCATCGACCTTGTACCCGACCATGTCCTCAATGGCGTGTGCCTGCCGCTCCACATTGGAGCGTGGATTGAGGATGATGGCTTTGCAGCCCAGCTCGACACAGGCCTTCTTGAAGCCGCTCGCCACGGCGGCGTCATAGGGATATTGGGTGTTATTGGCAACGTAGACAAGCGTGATGTCCTTGGCGGTTGCTGAATGGGTTGCGATGGCCGCTGAAAACGCGACCAAGACAGAAGGCAGAATTTGGCGATACTTGATCATGTTGATCTCGCGTAACGTGGGCTCGGCCGATCAAGCGCGGACGCGCTTGATGACTGCGCATGCTGTTAGGGATGGCTCGGCCGCGCTTCAAACGGCGATGCGGAAAACTGCAACCGCTTGCACCAAGGCTGCTGCCTCGTGACTCAGGCTTTCTGCAGCTGCGGCGGATTCCTCCACAAGAGAGGAGTTTTGCTGCGTGGACGTATCCATCGAGTTGATTGCCTCGCCAACCTGTGCGACACCGGTTCGCTGCACTGCACTGGCGACATTGATTTCGCTCATGAGCGACGTGACATTGCGAATCGACGTCACCACCTCTTCCATGGTGCCGCCTGCGCGTGCCACCAACGCTGTACCACGTTCGACCTGCTCCACGCTGGCAGAAATGAGACCGCGGATCTGTCGCGCCGCGTCGGCGCTTCGACCCGCCAAGGAACGCACTTCGCTTGCTACCACCGCAAACCCTCGCCCCTGTTCCCCCGCACGGGCCGCTTCGACGGCGGCATTGAGCGCCAAGATATTGGTTTGGAAAGCAATGCCATCAATGACGCCGATGATCTCCCCTATCTTGCGGCTGCCGTCATTGATCACGCGCATGGTGTCCACGACCTCGGCGACCACTTCGCCGCCTCTGGCGGCCACCTCGGAGGCATCGCGGGCAAGATGATCGGCGCGTTCCGCTGCCGTGGCGTTGCGGCGGACGTTCGCGCCGAGTTCCTCCATCGTGGCCGCCGTCTGCTGCAAAGCGCTTGCCTGGCGCTCCGTGCGCTGGCTCAAGTCAAGGTTGCCCTGGGCGATCTCAGAACTGGCATTTGCCACACTGTCACTGCCATCGCGAACCCGCCGCACCACATCAGTCAGGCGAAGGTTCATGTCCCTCAGGGCCGACATCAACTGGCCGACCTCGTCTGATCCCGTGACCTCGACCTCCGTCCTCAGATCTCCCTCCGCCACGTGCCGTGCGACCTGTACCGCTTTGGCCAGAGAATGTGACGTACTGCGCGCGATGGCCACGAGCATGAGCGCTGCCAAAGCTGCGACTCCCGCCATCAACGCGATGGTCCAACTCATGGTCACCCGCGATCGAGACTGCTGTTGAGCCAGCAGTGCATTGATCACGTTGAATGACTGCGTGATCATGGTGAACTGTGCATCAATCAGAATTGTGGTCTCGCCGAAGTATTCGGCCGACGTACCTGAGGGCAATCGTTGCTGCAGAAATGTCTGGTCGATCACCGAGCCCATTACCTGGGCCGAGCCCAAAGCCGAACCGGCCACTTCTTTGAGCGCGCTGTTGTCTGCTGACAAAGATCGGGCGACACGCTGGAAGTCCACACGAACAGCGTCCAGTTGGAACAGCATTTGATCGAGTTGCAGCGACAGAGTGGCTTGATCGGCGCCACTGACCCCCCGATGCGACAAGGCGCTGGCACTGACGGCCTGCATTCTGCTCATGCGCTCGGTAAGTGCGGGAAGAGACAGAAGCGCCATCTGCGCAAGATGCAGCGTCTCGCCCTCACGATCCAATCCTATTCGTGACACGTCCGCCACCCGCCCCAGCAATGCCAACTCCGAGGCTGCCAAGGCTGCATGCTGATCCAGGCTGGTGGAGGGATCGATCGAGCCGGTTGCGGCAGCCTGTCGCAAGGGCATCCATTCACTCGCCACCTTTTCTGCGGCACCCGTGAACTCATCAGAACGGACACGCAGGCGATCTAAAGCCGCATCCACCTCCGCAGCCTTGCCTTTGAGCGCAGCAACTTGTCCTTCATCACCCGCCTGGGCCATGGCCGCAATGGTTCGGTGCTGCTGCGTCAAACGCAGCAATTGCAGCACGGATTGAGCCTCGCTGAGACCTTCGCGTTGAGCCGCAACCAGCCGCTCCTCGTTGGCCAGGTTGGTCATGATCAACGCCGTCGGTACTGCCGCCATGAGCACCGCGCAACCACCAATCAAGGCAAACTTTCGACGGATTGGCCAACGATTGAGGATGTCTGCAAAAGTTGTCGCTCGCATGCGTATGGCCTTGTAGTGATGGGTTGCGAATTTGTCTCGATAGAGCAAGCATTCTTCGTCCACCGCCCACTTCACTTGAGCAGATAAAGGCTCACTACCAGCCCCAATTCAAGATCACGTGCTGTATTTGGCGCACGAAGTGCGACATCGCACGCACACGGCCAGTGATGAGCACGCAGTCAAGCGAATCTCTAGCAGCCTTGTGCAACCCTGGCCGAGAAGAATCGAGAGACCACCGGCGCGCGTCAAGCTACTTGGGCCAGCGCAACGCAGGCGCTGGCAGCGCCCGAGGAGGCGCGCGCGAGCCCCTCGCAGACCAAGGAAGACAGGCGTCGCATCAAAGAACTCGAGCGCGATGTGCGTCGCAAGGACAAGGCCCTGGCGGAGACGGCAGCACTGCTGGTGCTCTCAAAAAAATGCGAGGCGATCTTCAAAAGGAACACGCAGGGCGAGGACGAATGATCGGCCTCGAAGATCGCCAGGAACATGCCCGAGACATCGAAGTGGCCCGCAAGGCGGGCGCGCGGTTGCACCAGGCCTGCGGGATTGTCGGCATCACGGCACGCACGCTGCAGCGCTGGAAGGCGCACCAAGGCCTGGAATCGGGTGATGGCAGACCAAACGTCGTGCGGCCGATGCCCAGCCACGCGCTGAGCGAAGCCGAGCGCGCGCGGATCCTGAGCGTGGCCAACGAGCCGCGCTTTGCCGACCTGCCGCCCGCGCGCATCGTGCCAACGCTGGCCGACGAGGGCGTTTACATCGCCAGCGAGTCGACTTTCCAGCGCGTGCCGCATGCGCAGGGGCAGACGCGCCACCGCGGCCGTGCCAAGGCTCCCCGCAAGAGCCGTCCGCCGACCACGCACATCGGCGCCGCGCCAGTTGTGGTGCTGGGACATGGCCTCCCCGCATCGAGGTTCCGAAGACGATGGCGGCGGACTTGCGACACAAGGTCAAGCAACTGACGACGCGGCAGACACTGCACTGGTCGCTCGACGACTTGCTTCAGAAGCTCAACCCCATCCTGCGTGGCTGGGCGCACTTCTACTGCTATTGCACCGGCGCGAAAGACATCCTGCGCGACCTTGACTGGTACGTGAGGGACCGTGTGTGGCGCTGGATGCGGAAGAAGCACCCCGACGCCTCTGTGCGGTGGCTGCTCCGACATCGGCGACTGAGCCGGCACCGCCCGACGCGGCGGGTATGGCAAGGCGACCGGCATGAGCAGTACCAAATGGGCTGGCTGAAGGTGCAGCGCTACAAGCGCTGATGGATGACCCCTCCCGACTTCACCGTGGTTCCTGGAGAGCCGGATGCATAGCGAAAGGTACACGTCCGGTTCGGTGAGGAGGCACGCGAAACTGCCGGTCGCAAGATCGGCGCGGCGCGCGTGCTCTACTCAACCATTCCTGCCCACGGAAGTCGCCGGCCGCTGGTTCATCCTGTACCTGATCCTAGACGTGTACAGCCGCAAGATCGTAGGCTTTGAGGTGCACGAAGACGACCACTCGGACCATGCAGCGCGCCTGGTGCAGCGCACTGCGCTGCAGGCCATCCACGCGATGCCTCGCGAACAAAGGCCTGTGCTGCATGGCGACAACGGCGCCACGCTCAAGGCCACCATGGTGCTGGCGATGCTGTGGTGGCTGGGGGTGAAGCCTTCGTACTCGCGGCCGCGCGTGAGCGACGACAACGCCTTCGTCGAAAGCCTGTCCCGCACCGCAAAGTACCGGCCAGAGTTCCCCGCTGCGGGCTTCGCCAAGCTCGGCACGGCGCGCGAGTTCGTGCATTGGTACAACCACGATCACAGGCACAGCGGCATCCGCTATGTCAGCCCGGCGCAGCGCCATGAGGGATGCGACGTTGCGATCCTCGCGGCCCGGCACGAGGTCTATCAGCAGGCTCGCGAGCGCAACCCGTCGCGGTGGCCAGGCAACACGCGCGACTGGTCGCACATCAAGGCTGTCACCCTCAACCCGGAACGCGACTCAGTCGTCGCCGCGGCATCTCGCCGCGAACCTATTCACCCGCCGGCTGCTTGACCGAGGCAACAAGTAGCTTGTCGCGCACGGCAGGCTCGCCAGAAAAATAACGGGCTGCGCTCAGGGCTGCAGCTTGCCGATGCCACTTTGCAAGATCTGGACCAGCAGTGTGCTGCGGGTCTGCTGGGCCACCGTGAGCCTGCGGCTGCCGGCGCGCGAGGTGTCGGCGGTGACGACGTCGGGCAGGCCGTCCTGGTTCAGGTCGACTGCGGCCACTGCGTGCGGTTCGTCAGTGCCGGTCACGAAGTTGGCCTGGATGAAGCTGGGGTTGTCACTGCCGGCTGCGCTGCGGTTGAGCAGGACGCCGATGGCGCCATCGGTGGTATTGCCCAAGCCCAGGTAGCTCACCAGCACGTCGGGGCGGCCGTCCAGGTCCATGTCGGCCACGGCCACGCCATAGGGGACGCCGCCGATCTCGCGCACGTTGGCGACGAAGCTCGGCGTGGTGGCGCCAACCGGGGTGCGGTTGACCAGCAGCGCCCAGGTGCTGCCGGCGGTGCCGTTGTTGTTCACGGTGACGATGTCCAGCTTGCCGTCGCCGTCGACGTCCAGCGTGGCCATGTCGGAGGCAGGCTCGACGGTTTCGAAGGTGATCGCCGGGGCGAAGCTGATCTGCGACGAGCCCGCGGGTGTGGTGTTGAGCAGGATGGCGACAGTGGCGTGCGTGGCGTTGTAGTGGTTGCCCAGCGCGATGTCCGGCTTGCCGTCGCCGTTGAAGTCGCCGGTCACAACGGTCTGCGGGGATGAGAACTTGCTGTCGGTGTCGGCTGCGAAGCCCAGGGGCGCGTCCAGCGCCACGATAGTCTCGTCGCGCTTGGTCAGGTTGCGGAAGACGATGGCGCGGTTGCTGTTGGCTTTTGAGCGGGAACCGAAGCCGGCACCGACGATGTCGATCTTGCCGTCGCCATCGAAGTCGGCACAGGCCATCTGGTTCATGTAGCCCCAGGGCAGAGAGACCACGTCGGTGCGCACGAAGCTCAGCGCGCCGGGCTGCGAAGTGTTCATCTGCGCCGTGAACTGGTTGGTCCCGGCAACGGCGGCCACCAAGTCCGGCAGGCCGTCGCCGTTGAGGTCGCAGGCCACGGGCTTGTTCGGTGCCGAGACCATGCCCAGCGCCACGGGGGCGGCCAGCACCGGCGCAGTGGTGGCGCCGGCGGTGGTGTTGTTGAGCATCACGTCCAAGGTGCCAGCGGTGTAATTGGCCAGCACCAGGTCCGGCTTGCCGTCGCCGTCCAGGTCGGCACTGGCCATGCCGTAGATGTACTCGCCGATGGTGGCCAGCGGCGTGGTGGTCGCCAGCGCCAGCGTGTCCAGGCTGCCGGCGGTCTCGATGGCCTGGTCCAGCTGCAGCGTGAACTTGCCCAGCTTGCGGTGCTTGGCGTCCTTGCCCAGCACCTGTACCGGCACCGAGACGCTGGTGGCGCCGGCCGGAATGGTGGCGATGCCGCTGGTGGGCCAATAGTCCTTGCCGGCCTTGGCCGAGCCGTCCACGGTCTGGTAATGCACGCTGACGGCATTCGTGGTGTCGCCCTGGCGCACGATCTTCATCGGCAGCACGGTGGGCTGGTCACCCAGCGTGACGGCGGCGTTCTTGCCGTTCAGGGTGGCGGCGGACTGGGCATGGGCCGAATCGCCCAGGGCGAACAAGGCCAGCGCGGCGACCAGCAACTGGACGGAGGGCAGAAGGCGGAAACTGGCAACAACGGCGGGCACGGGCAAACTCCTAGCGGACGGGCTTCTGGGATGTGGGGGATGCTCGGGCAAGTGACCCGGGCCCCGCCTGGTGGCGGTTGGAAGGCAGCGGGTGATCTGCAGCCTTGACGCGAAGATAGGCGCCGCCGGCAGGCAAGTCCTGCCCAACTGATGACTAAACCATGACTGAAGGGGCTCAGGTCCGCAACGAGATGCTCGGAGATTCTAAGAGCAGCGCAGCAGGCGGGATGCGCGCGGCGGTGACGCGGCATCCGTGGCTTCATTCCGTCAGACCGGTTGAGGCGTGATCCGTCCAATTTCCATAGCTGATCGAATCGACGTTGTGCTACAGCCGAGCGAGTAGTCGCCGAGCGGCTGCCAACTCACCCAGCCAGCCGCATCGGCGAGTTACTGCCGCATCGCTGGGCGCCCGCTTCCTGAATTGCCGAGCGAGCCGCATACCCAAAGGTAACTTGGCCGGACGCTTAGCTTGCATCGAACAATGGCCGCAATGGCAATTCCAGCACCTGATTCCGGAGGTCTTCAGCCGCCATATCGTGGACTTCGAAGCGGTGCGACCGGCCGCGACAACGGCGCCGGGCAGATGGCCACCACGGGGCTGTATGGGATCGGGTCGCAATAAATTTCATTCGTGTTCATCTCAACTGGCGATGACCAGTGCATCAACTGCGCGCAGTCCTCGGCCGTGCGCACCGACGATCACCGGATTGATCTCGAACTCTCGTATGGCCAAGGCCGAGAGGAACTGATCACCAAAGGCAACCGCAGCATTCACCAATGCATCGATATCGGCCTGAGGCTTGCCACGGAACCCTTGGAGAAGCGTCCACAGCTTGAGTTTGCGCAGCGCGGCGCGCACCTGCTCGTGCGTGGTAGGAAGGGCCAGGTGCGCCACGTCGCGGTAAAGCTCGATGGACACGCCGCCGGAGCCCAGCGACATGACCGGACCGAAATCCGTCTCTCGCAGGCACGACACCACCACCTCGACGCCCTCGCTCACCATCTCTTGAACCAAGATGCCGGCTTGCGGCTTGCCCATCCGCACGCGGAAGTCGGCCGCGAGGCGATCAACCTCGTCGAGCGACCTCACCTTCAGCTTCACAAGACCCAGCTCGGTCTTGTGCTCGGACTCCGACGGCAGCACCTTGACCACCAGCGGAAGCACCATGGCCTGGCAGGCCTGCGCAGCCCGATCTTCCGGGCGCAGGATGGTCCAGCCGACGGGTGTGACGCCGCCGTCTTGGCAAAAATGCATGGTGTCGGCCCAGCCGTGAGGAACCGAACGCGTGGCCGACGGAACGCGGCTTCGCGCTTTGGGAAGCGACCGGAAGTGCGCACGCTGATACAGCCAAGATAGGGCTTGCATGGTAATCAGCGGATCGGCAGCCAGCAGGACGCCCGCCTCTCGGAAGGCGCGTCGCGTGTCCGGCTCCAAGGTCTCGCCAACAAAGCTCACGATGACCGGCAGTTGACCGCCCAGTGCCTTGAACACCTCGGCGTCTTCCTGCAGATACTTGCGTCCGCTGCTGGCGTACTGCACGACGATGGCTTCGGTTCGCGGATCAACTGCGATTGCCTCGCAAGTGTCTCGGAACAGGTTCGCGACCGTGTTGATCTGGCCCGTCAGGTCGATTGGGTTGACCTTGCGGGCGAAAGCGGGCAACAGCGCATCAAGGCGGGCTGCCGTGTCCGGGCTGAACTCGCTCAAGGCGACGCCGAATTGGCTGCTGTGATCCGCCAGCAGCGCCCCCGCCCCGCCGGATGAGCTGAGCACGGAGACACCACCCTTGGCATCACCGCTCACCCTCGGACTGGCGATGAATGCCAGCGCCTCGACGGCGAGCAACATCTCGATCAGGCTGTTCACAAGTATCACGCCAGCATGCGCCAGTACATCCACGTACACCGCGTGCGAGGAAGCGATCTTGCCGGTGTGCGAGGCGGTCGCCTGCTGCCCGATGGTGGAACGGCCCGCCTTCAAAACGACAATCTGAACATCCCGCAAACGCGCCTTCTCTGCGATGGCAATGATGCGGTGAGCATCGTTCAGACCTTCAATGTAGAGCGCGACGACGCGCACATCGTCCTGCTCGACCACCCAGTCGAGCGTGTCGAGTGCATCGAGGCAGGTCTCGTTGCCCACGCTGACCATGTAGGAGCACCCCATGCCGCTGCGCTGCAACGAGTTGCCAATTGCGCCCGCCAGCGCTCCGCTCTGGCTCACCACTGCAATCGGCGCATGCAGCACAGTGTCGAGGTTCTGCAGCGCAGGGCTGTAGGTCAGCATGCTGCGATGACGCACTGACCAGATGCCCTGACAGTTGGGCCCCATCACGGTGACGCCATGCTCGGCAGCTTCCTTGGCCAGCCGCAGCGCATGTCCCCTGCCTGCTTCCGTCTCTTCAAATCCAGCACTGAAGACGATCGCATTGCGAATGCCCCTGGCGCCGCACTCCGCGATGATGCCGGGCACCGTTTGCGCCGGTGTGATGATCAGCGCGACGTCGGGCGCTTCGGGCAATTCCGCAAGTGACTTGAATGCCTCGAGGCCCTCTACCTCTGCATGGGTCGGGCTGACCGGGTAGACACGCCCGGCAAACCCGTGCTTGAGCACGACGCGCACGAGCGAGTTGCGCGGACTGCCACGCTGAGGTGAGGCACCCACGATGGCCACGCTTTGTGGCCGAAAGAGGGTATCGAGCGCTTTGATTTCGTTCATCTTCTTCTCTCGTCTCGTTATGAAGGGATTGCGGCAACCGCAACCTCCGGACTCAACCTGCCGAAACTGTCGTCACAGCTCGCACCAACTTCAGTCGCTGCCGCCAAGCTTCAACTTACGCTCGTCGACCACGCGCTTGAGTAAGCTGAATTCGGTGTTGATTTCAGCCGCGTACTGTTCCGGCGTCCCGCCAACCACCACGGCGCCGGTTTGTTCGATCCCTTGCCGAACCGATGGGTCTTCCAACGCGGCGCGGACTGCCGCATTGATCTTATTAACCACCTCGGGAGGCATCCCCTTGGGGCCGACGATTCCGAAGGCGGACATGCGATTCATCTCCTTCAGTCCGACCTCCGCGAAGGTCGGGACTTCCGGAAGGCTGCTCAATCGCGTGGGCGACGCCACCACGAGCGGACGCAGCTTGCCACCCTTGATGAATTGCAGTGCCGAGGGAAGTGCGTCCATGACAATCTGGACTTGGCCACTGACCGTGTCATTCAGCGCGGGTGCCGCACCTCGGTAGGGGATGTGCGTAATGAACACACCCGTCATGCGCTTGAACGTCTCCATCTGGAGGTGGCTGATGCCACCCATACCGGATGAGGCATATGAATACGCAGCCGGCTTTCGCTTCAGCTCCGCCACGAACCCAGCGAAGTCGGTCGCAGGAAAGTCAGGGTGTACCGCGATGACCGTGGGCGTCGCGGCAACATCGACAATCGGGGTCATGTCACCAGGGCCATACGGTGAGCCTGGATTGATGGCCGGATTGGCCGCTGTCGTCGAGGGAGTCGCCATGGCCAGCGCGTAGCCATCGGGTGGTGACCGCAGGACGCCTTGTGTCCCGGTCGTACCCCCACCACCAGGACGGTTGTCGATCACGATGGCCTGCCCGAGGATGCGCCCGACGGCAGGTGCGACCACCCGGGCCGCCAGGTCTGTCGATCCGCCGGGCGCAAACGGCACAACCAAACGGATCGGCTTATTCGGGAAGTTCTGGGCAAGTGCAGAAGTGCCGAAAGCCGCCAATGCACAGGTCACAAGCCAGCGCGCAGATCTGTTCATGTTTTGTCTCCTTGGTCCAGCCGACCAAAGCGATTCTCGGAAAGCATGCGTTGGTGGTCGAGTCGACTTTTCTGCTCATCGCGGTAAGTTCGGCTGATGTGAGGCCGGCCGGATGGCTTGGTACCGCCCATCCGCAATGGGCACGATGCAGTTCTAGGCGCGGTAGGTGTTCATCCGGCAGGCCTGGGTTTTCGCGTGCGCTGAGTCTCACCACGCCGCATTCAGTACCTCCAGCAGCGAATCCACGTCCTTGACGGGCCGCGCATTGCGGCTGACGAACCAGTCGGACATCGCCGCATCGGCAATCAGCTTAAGGTCGTTCGAACCGAGCCCGAGTTCCCGGAGGGCGCGCGGCCTGGGCACCCGAGCGAACAGCGCCTCGACGCGCTCGATGGCCGACTGCTCGGGCGTGGCACCGGGAATTTCCGCAAGCGCGTGCCGCACGGCCTGCGAGCGTGCAGCGGTCACCGGCGCGTTGAAGCGCATGGTGTGCGGCAGCAAGATGGCGTTGACGGTGCCATTGGCGACATGGCAGCGTTTGCCGATCGCATGCGCCAACACGGAGGCGAGCCCGGCGCCGCCTTGCTCCGTGCCACGCCCGCAAAGCACAGCAGCGACCACGAGCGTCTCGCGAGCCGAGGTGTCCCCCGCCACGCCGATGTCCGCCAGGCCCTTGCTCGCAAGCCGCAAGGCCTGCATCAAAAAGGCCTCGGAGATCGGATCGCACTGTGGCGACTCAAGCGCCTCCACGGCATTGGCCAAGGCGTTCAAGGTGGCGCTGCGCACCAGGTGGTCCGGGGCCGTCTGCACGAACTGCGGATGGATGAAGATGCCTCGGGCGCGGGTCTTGGGATCGAACATGGCCAGCCGCTGGCCATCGGCGTCGTGCACCGCGGTGCCAGCCTTCGCGAAGGCTGTGCTCGGCGTTGTCGGCACCACCAGAAGCGGGAGCTTGACTGCGTTCAGCCGCGGGCTTTCGAACTTGCCATCGGCCGCTCGGCGTGTGCACAACTCGGCGAGCGGCCGCTTCTCGCCGGCTAGGATGGCTGCAGCGCGTGCCGTCACCGCGGCCGAGCCGCCACCGACGGCTATGATTGCGTCGGCCTGCACTTGCTCCAGCAAAGTGGCCGCCTCTTCGACACCCGAAACCGGACTGTGCTCGCGCGCAGACGTCGATACGCCGGCGAGCAACGGCCCGAGCGCCTCGCGCAGCAGTTCCAGTTCGGCACTTCCGCCCATGGTCTTGCCACAAACGACCACCGCGCGCCGGCAGCCGAGGCGGGCGAGTTCCTGCTTCAATGCCGCCAGGCTCTCGCTGCCGTGTGTGACACGCAGTTCGGCTGACACGTGCTGATACGACAGGGTCATGGACATTGAGCGCGTCAAGGCACGCCGGTTGGATTGAAAGGGAAGCGGCCGATGCGCCCTCGCCTTAAAGCGCGCGCGTCAGCTCAGGCACCGCGGCGAACAGGTCCGCTTCGAGCCCGTAGTCCGCGATGCTGAAGATCGGTGCCTCGGGGTCCTTGTTGATGGCAACGATGACCTTGCTGTCTTTCATGCCGGCCAAATGCTGGATCGCACCGCTGATGCCACAGGCGATGTACAGGGTCGGCGCGACGATCTTGCCGGTCTGCCCTACCTGCCAGTCGTTCGGTGCATAGCCTGAATCCACCGCGGCGCGGCTGGCGCCGAGCGCGGCACCGAGCTTGTCGGCAAGCGGCGTGAGCACCTCCGCGAATTTGTCGTTGCTGCCGAGCGCGCGGCCGCCCGAGACGATGACCTTGGCGGCGGTCAGTTCGGGACGGTCCAGCTTGACGATCTGCGCACCGGCAAAGACACTGCGTCCGCTGTCCGCCACCGCGTCAATCTTCTCGATGGCGGCACTGCCGCCTTCGCTCGCCGGCTCGAAAGCTGTGGTGCGCACGGTGACGACCTTGATCGCATCGATGCTCTGCACGGTCGCGATCGCATTGCCGGCGTAGATCGGCCGCTCGAAGGTGTTGGCGGAGATGACCTGGGTGGCGTCGCTGATCTGCGCGACGTCCAGCAGCGCGGCCACGCGCGGGGCCACATTCTTGCCTTGCGCCGTGGCAGCGAACACGAGATGGCTGTAACTGCGCGCGATCTGCAGCACCTGCGCGGCCACGTTTTCGGCGAGCTGCTCAGCCAGGCTCGGGCCGTCGGCGAGCAGCACTCTGGCCACCCCCCGGAGCTTGGCCGCGGCATGCGCGACGCTTTCGGCATCTGCGCCAGCAATCAGCACATGAACCTCGCCCCCACATTGCAATGCCGCTGTGACAGCGTTCAACGTCGCACCCTTCAAGCTGCGGTGGTCATGTTCGGCAATGACAAGCGCACTCATCTCAAACCACCTTCGCTTCGTTCTTGAGTTTGGCCACCAAAGTGCCCACGTCCGGGACCTTGATGCCGGCGCCGCGCTTGAGCGGCTCGGCAACACGCAGCGTCTTGAGGCGAGGTGCCACGTCCACGCCGAGGTCAGCGGGCGTTAGTGTTTCAAGCGGCTTCTTCTTTGCCTTCATGATGTTGGGCAACGTGACGTAGCGGGGCTCGTTCAACCGCAGATCGGTGGTGACGACTGCCGGCAACTGGAGCTTGAGGGTCTCGAAGCCGCCATCGACTTCGCGCGTGACCGCTACGAGCTGGCCGCTCAGCTCAACCCGGGACGCGAAGGTGGCCTGCGGCATGCCGGCCAGCGCCGCCAGCATCTGGCCGGTCTGGTTGGAGTCGTCGTCGATGGCTTGCTTGCCGAGGATCACGAGGCCGGGCTGCTCTCGGTCAACCAACGCCTTCAGGATCTTGGCCACGGCCAGCGGCTGCAGTTCCTCAGTCGTCTGGACCAGGATCGCGCGATCCGCGCCGATGGCCAACGCCGTGCGCAGCGTCTCCTGGCACTGGGCGACGCCGCACGACACCACGATGACCTCGGTGACGGTGCCCTTCTCCTTCAATCTCACCGCCTCTTCGACGGCAATCTCATCGAAGGGGTTCATCGACATCTTCACATTGGCGATGTCCACGCCGGTGCCATCGGACTTCACGCGGACTTTCACGTTGTAGTCGACGACGCGCTTGACTGCGACCAATGCCTTCATGGCGTGATTACTTTCTTGCTGGGCATCTTGTGGGGTGTGGTGCTCAAATCGTCCAGCTGACCATGCGCATCTCGCACATCTCATGAACAGCGTACTTCGGGCCCTCGCGCCCAAAGCCAGAATCCTTCGTGCCGCCGTAGGGCATCAGATCGACGCGCGAACTCGAGGTCTCATTGATGTGCACACCACCGACCTGCAGGCGCCGCACGGCCTTCATGGCCACATCCAGGCGGTTCGTGAAGAATCCGGTCGCCAAGCCATAGGGCGTTGAGTTCACGCGCACGATGGCCTCATCGATCGAATCGAATGGCTCGATCGACATGACCGGCCCAAACACTTCCTGGCAGCTGACCTCGCAGTCCCGGCTGACATCGGCCAGCAAGGTTGGCGGCACCACCGCGCCTTCCCGACGCCCGCCGGCCAGGACCCTCGCGCCCTGGCTCTCAGCCCGTTGAATCCATCCATCAATGCGCTCAGCCGACGCAACGCTGATCACCGGGCCGACCTGTGTCTTCGGATCGCGCGGGTCGCCGTGCGCCATGGCCTTGACCGCGGCAGCCAGCCTCTTCTCTACCTCTGCGTAGCAACTGCGCTCGACGAGCAGATTCTGGATCGAGGTGCACACCTGACCCGACTTTCGGTACGCAGCACCGACGATCTTTGGGATCGCCACGTCCAGGTTGGCATCAGCGCACAGCACCGTGAAGGCGATGCTGCCCAACTCCATCTGCGTTCTGCGAAGGCCTGCGCGTTGCTGGATCTCGCGGCCCACCTCGGTACTGCCGGTGAAAGCGAAGAAGCGAATGGCCGGCTCGTCAATCAGCCAGTTGGCGACTTTTGCACCGCCGTGCACGATACCGATCAGGCCCTTCGGCAAACCCGCATCCAGCAGCACCTGCGCCAACAAGGTGGCAGTCTGCGGCGTACTGCTCGAAGGCTTGACGACAACCGCATTGCCGGCGGCCAAGGCCGGCGCCACCTTGTGGGCAACTGTGTTGACAGGCGCATTGAAGGGCGTGATGGCACAGATCACGCCCAGCGGCACCGGGATCGTGAACCCCAGCCGCCCGGACTGCAGCGGAGCTCCTTCGAGCGGGATCATCTCCCCGGTCAGGCGCCGCGCCTCTTCGGCCGACAGTCGGAAAGTCTGGATGCAGCGGCGCACTTCGCCTTGGGCATCACTGATCGCGAAGCCGGCTTCAGCGCAGATCACCGCGACGAAGCGCTCGCTGTCCTGCTCAATCAGGGTCGCAGCCCGGTCCAGGATAGCTCCGCGCTCATGGGCCGTCAGAGACGACGCTTCATAGGCAGCCTGGGCGACGGCCACGGCCTGACGCACCTGCGCCTGCGAAGCAAGGTGCAGATGGGCGCAGGGCGTGAGCAGGAACTTGTCCAGTACATCCGCCTGCTCGGTGCCATCAAGCCATTCGCCGCCAATCAGCATGCGAACCTCGGCGACATTTGACGAAGGCTTGTTCATCGATTCATCCTCTGTGTGTGTTTTCTCGCAGGGAAGCTGCAGGCTGGCCTGCAGCCCAACTCGGCCCCAACAATGCAATCAAGTTCCGGTGAAGACGGGCTCGCGCCTTGCGGCAGCGGCCTCCACGCCTTCCTTGTAGTCATTCGTTTCACGCAGCCAGTTCTGCTCGAAGGCCTCGCGCTCGGTGGCCGCGCGGAAGGCGAGGATCAGCTCCGCGTTCAGCGCCTCGCGCGTGGCCTGCACCGACAATGGCGCCGCCTTGACGATCTCGCGCGCCATCTCGATGGCAGCGCTGCGCACCTGATCCTGGGCAACGAGTCGGTCAGCCAGCCCCATCTCGAAGGCTGCCTCGCCGGTGATGCGCTCGCCCGTCAACATCAGCCAGCGCGCCTTCTGGTGACCCACCAACCGAGGCAAGGTGAACGTCAACCCGAAGCCGGGGAAAAAACCAATGGCTGCGAAGTTGGCGGCGAACCTCGCCTCCTTGCAGGTGACGCGGAAGTCGGGGAAGACCGCGAGGCCAAGGCCGGCGCCAATGGCAGCGCCCTGCACTGCCGCAATAATCGGCTTGCGTGTGGATATCAGGCGTCTAGCCTCCTTGTACGGGTGGCGCTTGGCCGGCAAGAACTTTTCGCCGCGTGCTTCCACTTCGAGCCGCTGCTTGAGGTTGCCGCCGGCGCAGAAATGCTTGCCGGCCGCCGCCAACACGACAGCCCGGCACTGCGTGTCGCGGTCCAGTTCCTCCAGGACAGTGGCCAGGTTGCCGAGCAACTCAACGTCCAGGAAATTGTTCGGCGGACGCTGCATCTCGATGATGGCGACGTGCCCATCCATCTCGACACCGATGTCGTCAAAGCCCATGTTGTTCCTCTTCACGAAGGGTGAGTCGCGCGACGCCAAAAAAAAGTGGCTACCTCGTCGAAGCCGCCACGTCGGTCTGCCGCATGTCGCGCAGGCCTGTCTTGCCGTGATGCCGATCAGCCACCTTGTAGCCCAGCGCGTCCTCGGCAATGATGACCTTCTGGACGTTGGCGGAGCCTTCGCCGTTGTAGAGCATGTCGGCATACACGCGGTACCAGGACACGCGATATTCGCGGGCCAGGCCATAGCCACCGAAGATCTGCTGTGCCCTGTCGGCACACATCTTGGCTGTCTGCGAGGCGTGGTATTTCGCGATCGATGCGATGCGATTGGACGGCTGGTCGTTGTCCATCGACCAAGCAGCGCGGTACACCAAGCCGCGGCTGGCCTCAATGGCAGTGGCCATTTCGGCAATCGAGTCCTGGATCATCTGGTACCTGCCAAGCGGTTGCTGACGCACCGTGCGCTCGTTGGCATAACGGGTGGCTTCCTCGAAGCAGGCCTGCGCCAAACCGAGACACTTGGCCGCCACGTTGAGCCGGCCCGGCTGCAACGCACGCATGATGATCTTCGCCCCTTCACCTTCCTCGCCGAGCCTGTTCTCCACGGGCACGATGAAGTCGTCGAGGAATACGGCGTTGGTTCGGAAGGCCTTGGACATGCCCAGGAGGTCGATCGGTTGAGCCTTGAAGCCGGGATATTTTTTCGGCTCGACGATGAAGGCAGTGACGCCCTTGGCACCCGCATCGCGATCTGTCTTGGCCATCAGGATGCCCACATCCGTCTCGTTGGCGATCGATGCCCACATCTTCTGCCCGTTGATCCGATAGACGTCGCCATCGCGCTTGGCGAAGGTCTTCATCGCGATCAGCGCATCCGAGCCGCTGTCTGTTTCGGACAAGGACATCATTCCGATGGTCTTGCCTGCAAGAAGATTGGGCACGTACCTCTGCACCTGCTCGGGCGTGCCCGCCAGGTAGATTGCCGATGGGCAGGTACCACCCTGCTGGTTATTGCACGAAGTGAAGCGGACTTCTTGACGCGACATTTCCTCGATGATCACCACCGCCGCCATGTAGCCCATGTCGCTGCCGCCGACCGACTCCGGAAACACGGCGCCATACAAACCGGCCTCGCCGGCCTTGCGGATCAATTCGCGCGGGAACTCCTGGCGCTGCTCGAAGCCCTCCATCACGGGGACCACTTCGTTGGCCATGAAGCGCGCGACCATGTCGCGGACGGCCTCGATCTCTGGGGTAAGTGCGAAATCCATCGGAACGTTCCTTTGCTGTTGACTCGATTTTTTCTGCCGCCGGAACAGGCTCAAGCCTCGGGGCGCCGCCGGTACATCAGCGTCGTCTTCATCGTCTGCGCCACCGTGCCGTCCTGCTTGACGATGCGGCGATCGAAGGCCACCACACCACGGTCAGGCTTGCTGGTCTCCTTCTTGTGCGCGACGCGGGCGACGAGGTGGATCGTGTCGCCGTGTTTCACAGGGCTAACCAGCCGCCACTCATCCACGCCGAGCAGTGCGAGGATGGTTCCCTCGTTCACACCAGCGGCATGCCACAGGCCGCCGGCGATCGCGTAGACCAGTGGTCCGTGCGCAATCGGCTCACCAAACGGCGTCTGTTTGCAGTACTCGAAGTTGGTGTGGATCTCGTTGAAGTCACCCGAAATGCAGGCGAAGTTCACGATGTCCGTGCTGGTGACGGTGCGCGAGGGCGTCACATATTCGGCGCCGACCTCGAAGTCTTCAAAGTACTTGCCGCGTGGGTGGTGGGTGGTGGTCACGATGCTGCCTGTGTTCAAACCGGGTTCAACCGGGGGTGCTGCCGAGAATCAGCGAGCAGTGCGAGGACAAGATCCCGCCTTCGTTGTGCACCAACGCAATTTCGGCGCCCTCGACCTGACGTGGACCGAGCCCCCCGCGCAATTGCCGGACGACCTCGACGATGCCCAAGATGGCACCCGCCGCGCCCGCGTGGGCGTGCGATAGCATCCCGCCATTGGTGTTGACCGGCAACTTGCCACCAATGCGCGCGTGGCCGCCCTGGAAGAAGGCGCCGCCCTCACCGGGTGCGCAGAAGCCGAGCTCCTCGAGCTCGATGATCGGTACGATGGTGAAACAGTCGTAGAGCTGGGCCAGGTCGACGTCCTGCGGCTCAATGCCGGCCATCTGGTAGGCGCTTCGGCCCGACTCGCGTGCGCCAAAGTTCATCAGGTCCGGCGCGCACATCACGTGCTCGTGGGTGTGCATCTCGCCAATGCCTAGCAAGTAGGCCGGCTTGTGCTTCATGTCGCGAGCCCGCTCGGCCGACGTCACGACAAACGCGCCTGCAGCATCGGAGATGATGCAGCAGTCGAGCATGCACAACGGGTCGGCGATCGGCTTGGACGCCAGCACCTGCTCAATCGTCAACGGCGCCTTCATCTGCGCGTCTGGGTGCAGACCCGCATGCGCACGCGTGTTCACGGCCACGCAGGCCAACTGCTCGCGTGTCGTGCCGTACTCGAACATGTGGCGCTGCGCCACCATGGCGTAGAAGCCCGGTATCGACCCGCCATAGGGCTTCTCGAACTGCGGATGGCCGACATTGGTGAGCACCGCGATGGCCGCTTCGCGCCCGAGGCCGGTGGCGCGGTTCTCGCCAGCACAAACCAGCACCGTCTCGGCCGTTCCGGAGGCAATCGCCTGGGCCGCGTGGCGCAGCATGATGCCGGGGCTGGCGCCGCCGGCCACCATCGAGGTGCACATGCGCGGCCGCATGCCCATGTACTCGCACAGCGACGCGCCGAGCATGGTGTAACTCTCGGTGAACGAGTAGGCTGTGAGCAGCCCGTCGACGTCCGCAGGCCGCAAGCCCGCATCGTCGAGCGCTCGCTTGCAGGCCTGTGCGTTCAGCCCCAGGCCCGACAGGTGAGGCACCTTGCCGATGTCGGACTCGCCGACACCGACGATTGCCACCTTGTTCTTGAGTGTCATGCTGCCTGCCCGTGATCGGTGGAGCCGAGCCGCTCGAACTGCGGAATCAGCGCCTCGTCACCGCGACGCTCGAACGTCACTTTGACGCGGTCTCCAATCGCGGTATCCAGCGCGTTGCTTCCCACGACGTTTGCAAACATGCGCGGGCCTTCGTCGAGGTCGATCAATGCGATCACATAGGGCACGAGCGCCGCGAAATCGGGGGTCGGCGCGCGGCGCACGATGCTCAGGCTGTACACGGTGCCAAGCCCGCAGCAGTCGACCCACACCAGTTGGTCAGACCAGCAGAATGGGCACTGGCCGCGGGGCATGAAGTGCCGCTGACCGCAGGCCTGACAAGATCGCACCGTCAGACGCAGCTCGCGCGCGGCAGCCCAGTACGCACGTGAATCGGCGTTGGGTTCCGGCTTGGGCAATGGAAGGGGCTGCTGCATGACGTTCATTCGAGTCCCAGTGAATTCATGCCACCCAAGGCTTGCCGAAAGCGGGTTCCTTGAAAGGCGTTGGCGGCAATTGCCAAGTGCCTGTGGACGGGGGCCGGACCTCGGCGTCAATGTGCACGTCAATGACGCAAGGTCGCCGATTGCGCAGTGCCAGGGCCACGGCGTCGCCAAGGTCTTCGCTGCGCGTCACTGTCATGCCATCGGCGCCACAGGCGCGCGCCCAGGCCGCGAAGTCGGGGTTGTAGCGCTCACCACCCGGCCCCTGTGCGCCCTTGTAAAAGGCGGTACCGTGCTCACGCCCGCCAAACATGCCGTACTGGATGTCGCGGATCGCGCCCCAGGCGAAGTTGTTCCAGACGATCCACACGCAAGGCAGGTTGTGCTCGACCGCGGTACAAACGACGTACGGCGTCATCGTGAAGCCTCCGTCGCCAACGACGGCCACGCAGGGGCGATCAGGCGCGGCGAGTTGCGCACCGAGCACGCCGCACACACCGAACCCCATTGACGAATAGCCCCAACTGTTGAGCATGCTCTGTGGCCGGCGTGGCTTCCAGAACTGCATGAACCAGTTGTGGTGGACACCCGAGTCGAGCGAAAGGATCACATCGTCTGGCAGCACCTTTTGCAGCGTATCGACGACGAACTCCGGCCGGATCGGCGTGGTAATGGCAGAGAAGTTTGGGCGAATGAATCGCTCCCACTCGCCCACCCAGCCGCCCACCTGCTCCAGCCAACCTGCGTACTTGCCAGCAGGGATGTCGCCGGCCTCGTTCACTGCCGCCAGCAATTGCTCGCAGAACACCTTGCAATCGGCCACCAGACCGAGCGTCGGCGGATAGTTGCGCCCGAGTTCCTGTGGATCGATGTCAACGTGAACGAGCTTGGTCTTTGGAAAATTCCACGAATAGCCCGGCTGCCAGCTGGAGGAGGAGCGATCGTCGAAGCGTGTGCCGACGGTGATGATCAGATCGGCGTGGCGACCAGCCTGGTTGGCCGGATACGCGCCGTTGCGGCCGATGAAGCCGAGTGTGTGCAGATCGTCCGCCGGCACGCAGCCCATGCCATTCGGCGACGTGATGACCGGCACCCCCAAGCGCTTGGACAGTGCGGTGAGTGCCGGGCCAGCTTCCGACAGCGTGACGCCGTGACCGATGAAGAACACCGGGCGCTGCGCCGCTCTCAGCAGCCCAACCACGCTTGCAACGTCCGCCGGCGAAGCCGCGGGGCGGTGCGCCCCGAGCACATGCGACGGTGGCGGCACCCCCACATCCGCCTCTTCCTGGTAGAGGTTGTAAGGCACGTCGAGGTTTACCGGGCCAGGCCGCCCTGTGACCATGGTGTCGAACGCCTGGCGCAGCGCCAGCGGCAACATGTCCACGCGCGAGGGCTGAAAGCTGCGCTTGACCACCGGCTTCAGCACCGACGGAAAATCGGCTTGGTTGTGGGCATAGAGCTCCTGAAATGGCGCTCGGTTCATCTGCGAGGTCGGTACGTTTGACGTGATCGCGAGGAACGCCGATGAGTCCGAAAGCGCAGTCGCGAGCGACATCACCATGTTGGCGGAGCCGGGACCTGTCGACGTGAGCGTGGCGACTGGGCTGTGCTTCACTCGGAAATAGGCGTCGGCCATGTGGCCTGCGCACTGCTCGTGCCGTGGTGATATCAACGTGACCTTGTCACGCACGTCGTACAGCGCGTCGAGCATGCCAACGTTGCCGTGACCACAGATGCCGAACACGAATGGCACCTTCTGCTGCACCAGATACCCTGCGATGACTTCGCTGCCCTTCATGACCATGCCTACCTTCGCTGTTTGCGGTGTTCGGGACCTCGTGATGTTTGAGCCACCCGAGGGAATTGCACTTTGCCGAGTCGCGATTGCAGTGTCCAGACAGTTCTTCTTATGCAGGTAGCCACTCTTGCTTACCGGCCGTAGAGCGGTCAGAAGGGCTTACCAAGTGGGGCAGTGAATGCGACCGACAGACGACTAGTCCAACGCCACAATCAAGTTGGAGACCACCATGCCACTGACCACGCCCGCCATGCGCCACGAAGTTCATCACCGAGCGATTGACATGAGGGCTTTCGCGCGCGTTGACGGGCTGTTTGATGTAGAGGCGAGGCTGATCGATCGCAAGCCGTTCCCATTTCTGCGCGCCAGCTCCCCCGTTCCAACACCTGGGGGCGAGCCGCTGCACGACCTGTGGATACGCGTCACTGTCGACCGAGAGTTCGTGGTTCGCGACATAGAAGCGTCTTCCGACGCAACGCCTTGGCCGCTCTGCAGGGAAGCCGAGGGAACATTGAAAGTACTCGTCGGTGAGCGCATCGCGCGCGGTTGGTCGGCTAAGGTCAAGGAACGGTTGCGTGGCGCGGCCGGATGCACGCATCTGATGGAGATGCTCGTCACGCTCGGCACCACAGCGCTGCAAGGCATCCGTGGTGTCGATACGAATCGGGAACTCGCTGCGCGTTGGAAGATCGACACCTGCTACGCCTATGGGCGCGAACGATCAGTGGCAAAGATGCTCTGGCCCAGTCACCACCGGCCGTCGGCCGAGTCATGAGCTTCAGGGCATCTTCAAGCACCAGTCGATCGATGGCATTGCAGCGCTGCCTGCTGGCCCCCATGGCACTGGTGTTCATGGTCTTCGGGATGACCGGGCTCGCGATGCCGGTGCTGCCCGTGCACGTGCACCAAACGCTCGGCATGAGCTCGTTCGTCGTCGGGCTGGTCTCGGGCAGCCAGTTCGCCGCATCGTTGCTGTCGCGCCTCTGGTCAGGACATTTGTGTGATCGGCACGGGCCGAACATGGCGGCTCACATCGGGCTGCTCGCAGCCTCCGCATCCGGCCTCCTGTACCTGCTGTCACTGCAGTTCATGGCATCTCCCGATATCTCACTGGCAGTGCTGCTGCTCGGACGTGCGCTGCTCGGTGGCGCGGAGAGCTTCTTGGTGACAGGCGCGCTCTCGTGGGTAGTCTGTTTGGCGAAGCCGAGCGAATCCGGCCGCGTGATGGCGTGGATCGGCATTGCCATGTACACGGCGTTCGCGATCGGCGCGCCGATCGGTGCGGCGCTTTACGCATCCATGGGGTACACCGCAATTGCGGTCGCGACGTTTGTTGTGCCGACTTTGGCATTGCCGCTGCTGCACCGCGTTCCAGTGCACGTTACGCCAGCGCCGCGTGCGCCCCAGAGCAGTGCCAAGACCTTGCGTGCAGTCTGGAGACCGGGCCTCGGGCTGGCTTTGAGCAGCCTCGGGTTCTCCGCCATCACGACCTTCATCACGCTGTTGTTCGCCAGTCGTAGCTGGTCGCCAATTTGGGCCGGATTCAGCGCTTTCGCAGTTGCTTTCGTCGCAGCGTGGATCGCGGGCGGTCGCCTCCCTGACCGCTTCGGCGGCGCCCGCGTGGCGCTGTTCAGCTTGCCGCTCGAAGGGCTCGGACTGACGGTGGTCGCAGGAGCGAATACCCCGCTGGCGGCCGTGTTCGGCGCAGCGATGGTGGGCCTTGGCTACTCACTCGTCTTTCCCGGCTTCGGACTCGAAGTTGTGCGGCAGGCACCGGCCGGCCACCGCGCACTGGCACTGGGCAGCTACACGGCCTGCCTCGACCTGGCGCTTGGCTTGGCCGGGCCCGCGCTGGGCCTGCTGGCTGACAAGACGGGGCTCGCTGCGGTGTTCGCAGCGAGTGCACCGACGGTGCTGCTTGCAGCAGCCGTGGCTCTTGTCCTGATGCGACGGCCCAAAGCGGGCATCAATGAATCGCCGAGAAAGGCGATGCCATGAAACGAAGAAGTACCCACATCGGGCTGGTGGTACTCAGCCTCCCGCTGCCGTCAATCGCTCGGCCGCAACCGGCCCAACCAGCCACCCGGAGACTGCCATGCTGATGCACATCACTTTCGGCGAGACGGTCATTGCGGCAACGCTGGACGACCACCCTACGGCGAATGATTTCCGCTCGCTTCTTCCGCTCGCGGTGACGCTCGAAGACCATGCCAGCACAGAAAAGATCACCTACCTGCCGCGCAAGCTGTCGACTGCCGGCGCGCCGGACGGCGTCACGCCACTCCCAGGCGATCTGGCGTACTACGCGCCCTGGGGCAGCCTTGCAATCTTCTACCGGAAATTCCGCTACTCGCCTGGCTTGATCCGTCTCGGACGCATCACGTCGCCACTGGAGGCATTGCGCTTCACAGGCAGGATGCAAGCTGGACTGGCAATGGCCGCGGAATGAGACCTCGAAGCCGCCTGCACGCGACCAGCGCGCGGGGGCCGGCAGCCGGGCACACTGGAGCCACAAACGATGATGCGTGAGATGTATGACCTGATTGTGGTCGGATCGGGTGCCGCGGGCCTCTCGGCGGCATGCACAGCGGCCGCGCTGGGCCAGCGTGTGCTGCTGCTGGAGCACAGTGATCGCGTGGGCGGCACGTCGGCGATCTCCGGCGGCATGGTGTGGATACCGGACAACCACAAGATGAAAGAAGTGGGGCTGCCAGACAGTCTGCAGGACGCGCGCACGTACCTCAGCCACACCGTGTCCGGCTCGCAACAGGATGCCCGCATCTCGCACTTCCTGGCGCGCGGCGACGAAGCGATCCGCTTCCTCGAATCGCACACCTCGCTGCGCCTGCAACCCGTGCGCCGCTATCCCGACTACTATCCCGACCTCCCAGGCGCGACAGCTGGCGGTCGCGTGCTGGAGCCCGTCCCCTTCGACGGCCGCGAACTGGGCGCGGCCTTCGCAACACTGCGCGACCCGCTGCCTGAGTTCATGCTGTTCGGCGGCATGATGGTCAGCCGCGAAGACCTGCCGGTTCTACGGCGCGTGACGCGCTCACCGAAGGCGATGTGGCATGCCACCAGACTGCTCGCCCGCCATCTTCGGCAGCGGTTGAACGCGCACCGGGGAACATCGCTGGTTCTCGGTAATGCGCTGGTGGCGCGCCTGTTCAAGTCGGCCCTCGACTTGGGCGTCGAGATCGCACTGCGAACGTCGGTCGTTTCACTGGTGCGCGAGGGGGAACGCGTCATTGGCGTCACCGCCGGATTCGGTGCTGCTCAGCGAACGTTGCGCGCGCGGCTCGGCGTTGTTCTCGCCACCGGCGGGGTCTCGCATCACACGCTGATGCGCAACCAGTACGTGCCTGCCTCTGCCGGTGGCCTGTCCGCCACGGTGAAGAGCGGGGCGTCGGTTGGCGGTGCGGAACTGGCGCAACGTGTCGGCGCACGACTCAGCCCGCCGGCATCGTCGCTGGACGATGCCTTGGCCTTCTGGGTTCCAGTGTCGACATTCACGCGCCACGACGGCCAGCAGGCCGTCTTTCCGCACACGGTGACGGACCGCGCCAAGCCCGGCCTGATTGCCGTGGATCAGGACGGAAGACGCTTCGTCAACGAGGCCGTGTCTTATCACGAGTTCGTGCGCGCACAGCTGCGCGACCCGGCGCGCCGCAGCCCGGCCTGGCTCATCTGCGACAGCACCTTCCTGTGGAAGTACGGCCTTGGCCGGATCCGGCCGTTTGCGCTGACCACGCACGAAGCACGCCGCAGCGGCTATCTACGCCGCGCCGACACGCTGGCGCAACTTGCAGACGACATCGGCGTGCCGCGCGATCAATTCTCCGAAACTGTGCGCGGCTACAACGAACACGCGGCGCTTGGTCAGGATCCCCAGTTCGACCGAGGCAGCAACATCTACCAGCGCCACCTCGGCGACGCAGATCAGAAGCCCAACCCCTGCGTGGCGCCCATTGATCGGGCACCGTTCTTCGCAGTGGCCGTCCAGCCCGCCGATCTCGGCATGGCAGCTGGTGCGATGACAGATGAGCTGGCGCGTGTGATGCGCCCGGACGGAACGCCGCTTGCGGGGCTGTATGCATGCGGGAACGACATGCACTCGGTGATGAACGGTGCTTATCCGGGCCCAGGCATCACGCTCGGGCCAGCACTGGTGTTCGGCTACATCGCAGCCCGACATGCGTGCGAGGACATAACCGCGGGAGCCCGGCGTAACGCTGATGCCGCGGCGCCACAGTCGGTCTGAACCGGCAAAGCGCGGGGCACACCCCGCACTTTGCCATGCCTCAAGTGCGGTTGAGGATTCGCCCGCCGTCAACGAGGATGCACACGCCTGTGATGAAGCTGGACTCCTCCGAGGCGAGGAACACCGCCAGGTTGGCCACGTCCCAACCTGTGCCCTGGCGCCCGAGCGGCACCTTGGCGTTACGCTCTGCATTGACCTCGTCGCGCGACTTGGCAAAACGGCGCGAGCGGGTTTCAACGGCCATCGGCGTGTCGATCAGGCCGGGCATGATGGCGTTGACGCGGATGTTGAACTTGGCGTTCTGCAGCGCGAGTTGTTCGGTCATCGCATTCATCCCGGCCTTCGTCGCCTTGTAGGCCACGTAGGGGTACAGACCCACAGCCGCAGCCGAGGACACATTGACGATAGAACCGGAACGCTGTTCCCGCATGATCGCCAAAGCATGTTTGCAAGCGAAAGCCGGGCCACGCAGATTGGTGCGGTAGATGTTGTCGAAGCGGTCCTCGGTGATGTCCATCAGGTCCGCATCACCACCGCCCAGGCTCACGCCGACGTTGTTGTGCAAGATGTCCAGCGAGCCCCAGCGGCGATGGGCCTCGCTGATCGCCGCAACGATCTCGGCCTCCTGCGTGATGTCGGCCTTGAACGCCAACGCGTCGCCACCCTCGCTGCGGATCATTTCCGCCGTGATTTCGGCCGACTCGATCGACCGGTTGACGGCCAACACACGCGCACCTTCGCGCGCAAATCGGATCGCCGCGGCGCGGCCATTGCCGAGGCCCTCGCCTGGGCTCTGACCCGCGCCAATGACGACGGCCACCTTGCCATCCAGACGCTTCGAAGCGGTCCAACCCGCACCTTGACCATTGGGAGTGTTCATGACTGTGTCTTGCCTCATCAGATTGAGCTGGAACTGCCGTGTGAATGATATCATCGGTTCCATTGTTCGGACTTAGTTCCATCCATTGAAACAGACTGGAACTTGCATTGCCATGGAGACTCTTGGGCCATGAATCTCGGAATTGACGGAAAAGTTGCACTGATCACGGCAGCCAGTGGCGGCATGGGCCGCAACATTGCGCGGGCATTGGCGGCGGAGGGCGCCAACGTGGTCCTGTTCGCGCGCTCGGTGGACAAGCTGCAGCAGATCGCGACGGAGATCGAGCAGGACTACGGCGTCAAGGCGCACGTCGTCGCTGGCAGCATGCTGGTGGCCGGTGATGTGCAGCGTCTGGCGGATACCCTATCAAGTATTGGCGGCCCCGACATCGTGGTGCTCGTGACCGGCCGCCCACCCAACCCGCTGCGTGACACCCTGGAGGAAACCGAGACGCAACGCTGGCAGGAAGCGTACGAGAACCAACTGCTGAGCGTGATCCAGGTGGTCAATGGTGTGGCCCCGCTGATGGTTGGGAAGGGCTGGGGGCGAATCGTGGCCATCACGTCGGCTTCGGCGAAGCAGCCGATGGCGGTACACGCGTTGTCCACCGTGTTTCGCGCCGGCGTCACGGCCTACATGAAGGGGCTGGCCAACGAGCTTGGACCCAAGGGCATCACGGTCAACTGCGTCGCGCCGGCCCTGATCGACACCAGTCATCGCACCGGCTCGTCGGCCTACAGCGCGGCGCAGACCCAGCACCGACAGGGGTTGACCCCGTTGGGGCGGATGGGCACACAAGAGGAACTCTGCGGCGTGGTGGCTTTCCTGGCCTCAAGGCAGGCGGGCTTTGTCACTGGTTCGACCATCGCCGTCGAGGGTGGCATGATCGCTTCGCTGTTCTAGAAAGGCTCACAGTCCGCGCGCGGTTTACTGCACACGCTCGCCATGGCGATGGGGCCTTTGTCATCAAGGTTGGATCATGACCTTGATGGCTTGCCGCTCATCCATCGCCCGGTGGCCTTCGGGCGCCTCCTGCAAGCCGACTGTACGGTCGAACACGCGGCCGGGCTGGATACGACCCTCAAGCACATCGGGCGGCAGTTCGTCGATGCAAGCCCGCACCGGTGTCGGCCCGCCACCCACGACGAGGCTCTTGAAGAAAGTAGGAATGCCGGGCATTCCTTAATAGTGAGGCACGCCCACGTGACCGATGACTCCACCCGGCCGGGCAATTGCAACTGCAGCACTGGCCGTAGACGCGTCGCTCCCGGGACCAGCAGTTGTTCCCCTGCCATTGTTTTGCACTACTGCTTTTCCGAGGCGCCGGAGGGCACTGTTTGATTTGCGGCGCAAGTCACGCGTGCCACATGTCCTTCTCGCGCAGCTCGGGTTCGTGGAAGGCCGGCGGGTCGCTGGATTCAGGCTGGGTCGGGGACAGGCGCTCGCCCTCCGCGATGCCGCCTTGCGGAACGGTCAGCTCGTGCACCGCCTTGATCGGCTCACCGGCCTCGTGGTCCAGCACGAAGATTTCGCAGGGTTTGGTCGGCGGATCAGCAACAGGCGCGCGGTCTGCGGCGCGGTCGGGTTAGCCAGCGTCGGCTGCGAGGCGACGTCGTAGTCACAGATATCGTGGTGGGCGGTCTGGAGCGCCAGCGCATCCGGTCGGTCTCGGCATCGAGCGCGACGACGGCACTGCCGACGTCGCGCTCGCACGTGCGGCGCCGGCCACCGTAGGCATCGGGCATGGCCCCGCCCATCGGCATATAGACCAGGCCCAGTTGCTCGTCGGCACTGATCGGCGCCCAACTGTTCAGCAGCGACGGCGTATAGCCCTCGCCCTCCGGCGGCGCGCCAATGCGACCCGGCACACCGGCGTCGAAGGCCCAGGCCTGTTCACCGGTCACGGCGTCGAAGAGTCCGCATGACACCCGAGGGACCGCCCCAGTACTGGCCATCCATCCGGGATGCCATCGCCGACAACCACATGAGCCTTGACGATTATCGGCACGTCAAGTACGTGTGCCAGGGTCAGCCATAAGCCGCGTTCAATCACTGACTGCCCCACCGGAGACAGCGCAGAAAGTTTGAGATGGCACCGACATGAAATTCGAGCGAATCCCAGGACCCGGCTGCGGCTGTTTCAGTCGAGCTCAACGCGCCGCGGCAAGTTGGCACCACGGCGACCGAAGGTGGTCGCCGCGGCGCGCGTGGCGAAGTGCAACGCGCTTGAGAGCGAGGCCAGGTCGAGCGCCGCGATGCCGGCTGCCGTCAAAGCGCTGTGCTCGGCAAGCCAAGTTTGCAAGGCAGCCTTGAAGGTGTCTCCGGCGCCGACGGCGGTCGATCACGGTCACGGCCGCCGGTTCAGGCGGCAATGCGACCGGCAGGATGGAAGGCGGCCTCTCCTTCGCCGCCGCGCGTGACGACCACCAACGTCGTACCGGCTGCCAGTGCCGCGTCGGCGAAGTCGTTGATTGAGCGACCTGGATAGAGCAACGCCAAGTCCTCGTCGCTGAGCTTCAGCACGTGGGTTCGCGGCTGCATCCATTGCAGGGTGGCGCCAACGGCGCTGCACCACCATGGCATAGCTGCCGAAGTGAAAGGCGTTTGCCGTTGCCGGAATCGCAGCCAGATGTTCGTGGCGCACCAGACGATCGGCTGCGCCCTCGCCATAGAAGGCGTACGAGGGAACACCTTGCGCATCCAGGCCGCCCAGGCTCAACGTGGTCGGCGCATCGATGTGGGCGACCGCGCCGGCTGCAACCTCGTCGTCGGCGAGCGCCCGCATCAGACGTTCCCCGGCGAAACCAATGCCGATGCCCCAAAAAAAGACGACCGGCTGCCCAAGCCGAGCCAGGCCCAACGCGACATTGAGCGGTGAGCCGCCAATGCGGCCGTCGAATGCCATTCCGGTGGCAGTGTCGCCCGTGGCGAAAATATCGAACAAAGCTTCACCGCAGACGACGAACATCAGGCCTTTCTCCTCAAGGGAGCCTCAAATGTCGACCAGTGACCAGCGCGGTCTGCGATCGGTCGAAAAGGTTGGCGGGCTGCATCTGAAGTGCCGAGGTCGTTGCCGAGAAACATGCGCAAGCCTCGCCGATCCTGCAGATGTCAGACGCGTGGGCCACCGAAGCGGTGGTCTGCCTGGCGCCTGAATTCGGTGGGCGTCACGCCCTTGATTTCCAGGAACCGGCGGTTGAAATTGGCGAGGTTGTTGAACCCGACCTCGTGACCAATGTGGGTGACCAGGTGATCGGTCTCCATCAACAGCTGGCAGGCGCGGTTGACGCGGATGCGGTTCACGAAATCGGTGAATGTGTTGCCGGTGGCACGGCGAAAGAAGCGCGAGAAGCGGCTGTCGCTCATGCCCAGTTCGCTCGCCATTTCCGCGGCCGACAACGGATGCGCGTAGTCGCGCGCGATGCGATTGATAATCTCGCTGACCTGGCCGTTCGAGACCTCGTTTTCTTCGCCCTGCATGCGCACGCTCGACAGCAGGCGGTAGTCGGTACAGCGCGCGAGGTCGCTCAGGTAGAGGCAAAACGCAGCCAGCCTCTGGAAGCCGCGCGCCGACTTCACGGCGTCGAAATGCCGCACAGCGTGGTCCGAGAGGCCGAAGAATTCGATCCCGTGGCGTGCGCGCTCCAGAAGCGCCATCACTTCCGCCATCTCCGGGATCTGCTCAGCCGCGTGGGCGATCGGGTTGTGAGCGAACTGGATCACCAGATCCCGTTCTGGCACGCCGCCCTCGGGCGTATCCACCGACACCCAGTTGTGCGGCAACCGCGGTCCGCACAGAACCAGGTGACCGGGCCGGAAGGGCCCAATCCAGTCGCCGACAAAGGCCTTGCCCGAGGTCACGGTGATCAGGTGCAGTTCGTATTCGTCGTGAAAATGCCAGCGCGCCAGGGGCGTCGGAAAGCCGTGCGCGACGCAGCGCACCAGACCCGTGTCCGCCGGTGCCTCGTAGCCCAGCGATGGCGAGCGCGCGTAGTCGTGCTCCAGTTCGGGTTGACGCTGGCGGGGCAAGTTGAGTTCGCGTGCAGACATGGCCACAATTCTTGCTCAGCAGGTCAGGGTGCGGCCGCTTCGACGAAGCGGGCAACGCGCTGGCTGGCTGCACGCACCGCGGCAACCAGCCGAGGGTCGCCAGCCAGTGGTCCGAAGAGCACGGCGTTCGCGCAGAACGCCGATACCGGGTCTTTGGCATCGCAGATCGCATGCGCTGCAGCGGGTTCCATCGCCTGGTCCTGATATGCGTAGGCGATCTGCCCACGGTGCCAGCGCTGCAGAAAGGCCAGGAACAGCGCCGGCAGCATCGCCGTGCTGTCAATGGCCTCGCCGCGTTCCAGTCGCTCGACCAGCGTCGGCCGGATGAAGCCCGGGATCTTCGAGAACCCGTCCATCGCCACGCGTTGGTTGGTGTCGCGCACGTCGGGGTTGCCGAAGCGCTCGAGCACGACGTCGCGGTAGGCGGCCAGGTCGATCGGGCTCGGGTGGCCGGGCCGGTTCAGGCAGGGGATGACGTCGTCGCTCACGTAGGCCCGTGCGAAACCACGGATCACCGGGTCGTGCGTGCCTTCGTGGATGTAGCGCATGCCAACCAGCGTGCCGGCCCAGGCGATGCAGCTGTGCGTCGCGTTGAGGATTCGGATCTTCGCCTCTTCGTAGGGCTCCACCGAATCGACCATCTCGACCCCCACGCTTTCCCAGTCCGGGCGGCCGGCGACGAAGCGGTCCTCGATCACCCATTGGATGAAGCTCTCGGACATCACCGCCGCACCGTCGCTGCGTCCGGTGGCGGCCTGCACGCGTTCGGCGACCTCGGGCGTCGGCCGCGGCGTGATGCGATCGACCATCGCGTTCGGGCTGCTGGTGTTCGCCTCGACCCAGCGTGCGAGTGCATCGTCGCCGATGAGCGCGATGAACTGCATCAAGCCGCTGCGCGAACGATCGCCGTTGTGGCGCAGGTTGTCGCAATTGAGCAGCGTCACGGGGCCCGCCCCTGCCTGCATGCGTGCGCGCAGGATGGCCGTCAGCGCCGCGTAGAGGGTGCTAACGGGGTGGCCCGGGTCCTGCGAGCGGATGGCCTCCAGGTCGGCGGCGAGGTCCTTCGCCGACAGGTCGAGCCGGTCTTGCGCGTCCAGGTAGTAGCCGGCTTCGGTGACGGTGAACGAGACGATGCGCGTCTCCGGGTCGGCGCCGACCTCGATCAGCCCGGCCAGGTTGGCGGCATGAGGAATCACGCGCTCGATCGCGTCGATGGTCTCGTAGGCACGCGCCCCGGCAGGCGTGACCGTTTCCAGCGTGTAGCGGCCGTCCTGCGCGATCAGCGCGGCCATGGTGTCTGCCATGTCGGCGCGGGTGTTGCCGCCGACGATGGCCCAGGAGCGGTCGCCGGTCTCGCGCAGCCGGTGCAGGTAGACGGCCTGGTGGGCCCGATGAAAGGAGCCGAGACCGATGTGCAGAATGATGTTCATGGCGTCCTCACGCAGGGTTGGCCGCCACATCGCGGCCTTGCGGGCATGGAATGGCAGCCGGGGGCTACAGGTCGAAGTTAGTGGGCATCATCACCACGTCGCGGATCGTCATGCCGCGCGGCCGGGTCAGCATGAACATCACCACCTCCGCCACCTCGCTGGCCTCGAGCAGGCTGCCTGCCGCCTTGGCCTCCTCGAGCTTCTCCGCCGGCCAGTCCGCCAGCAGCGCGCTGATCACTGGCCCGGGCGAGATCGAGCCGACGCGCAGGCCGTGCTTGAACACCTGGCGCCGCACCGTCTGCACGAAGCAGTTGATGGCCCACTTGGACGAGGCATAGACCGGCTCCCATGGGGTTGGGAAGTGCGCGGCCAGTGAACTCGTCACGATGATATCGCCGCTGCGGCGTTCGATCATGTGCGGCAGCACGTCGTGCACGTTCTTCATCACCACGTTGACGTTGAGATTCAGCATGCGGTCGATTGCAGCGTTGTCCGCGTCGACCAGATCGCCGCCGACATAGGTGCCGGCATTTGCATGAAAGATGTCGAGCTGACCGGCTTTGTCGAGGATGCCCGGTAGCAGCGCTGCACATGACTTCACGTTGAGCAGGTCGAGGACCAGCGGGATCGCCGCATCGCCAAGCCGGCTGCACACGGCTGCCAGCGCCGCCTCGTCTCGGTCGACCAGCACGACGCGCGCGCCGGCGGCGATCATCGCTTCGGTGGTCGCCAGGCCGATGCCCGATGCAGCGCCAGTCACTGCTGCAACCTTGTTTTTCAGTTCATTTGCCATGGTGAGTTTCTCCTTGCCGGGGCCGTCGATGCAGACCCCGATGTAATTCAGGCGGCCCGCACGGCCCGGCCCCGGGCGTCGAAGCGGTGCGCATTCGCGGCGTCGATGAACACGCCGACCCTGGCGCCCGCGCGCAGCAGCGTGCGCGTCGGCTGGCGCGCGATGATCTGCGGGCCGCCGTCGATGGTCACGTAGAGCAGCGTCTCCGCGCCGAGCGATTCGACGAGGTCGACCGTGCCGGGCAGGCCGCCCTGGCCGTCCGGCTGCAGCGATACGCCTTCCGGCCGCAGGCCGACGAAGCCGTCGGCGGGCACGCCGGGAATGTCGGGCAACTGCCTGGCCGCGATCACGTTCATCTGCGGCGAGCCGATGAACTGGGCGACGAACTGGTTGGCCGGACGGTCGTACAGTTCCAGCGGCGTGCCGACCTGCTCGATCTGGCCATCGCGCAGCACGACGATGCGGTCGGCCAGCGTCATCGCCTCGACCTGATCGTGCGTCACGTAGATCGAGGTCGCGCTGAGGTTGCGGTGCAGGTTGTGGATCTCGATGCGCGTCTGGCCGCGCAGGGCGGCATCGAGGTTCGACAGCGGCTCGTCGAACAGGAAGACCTTGGGCGCGCGTACGATGGCGCGGCCAATGGCCACGCGCTGGCGCTGGCCGCCCGACAGTTCCTTCGGCGTGCGCTGCAGGTACTGCGTGAGATTCAGGATCTCGGCGGCACGGCCCACCTTCTGCTGGATCACTTTCTTGTCGATGTTGGCCAGCCGCAGCGCGAACGACATGTTGTCGAACACGCTCATGTGCGGGTACAGCGCGTAGCTCTGGAACACCATGGCGAGGTCGCGCTTGGACGACGGCAGCTTGGTGATGTCGCGGCCGTCGAGGTGCAGGCTGCCGCCGTCGATCTCGGTCAGCCCGGCGATCATGCGCAGCAGCGTGCTCTTGCCGCAGCCCGAGGGGCCGACGAAGACGACGAATTCGCCCTGCTCGATCTTCAAGTCGACGCCCTTGATGACGCGCACATCGCCGAAGACCTTCTCGACGCCTTTGAGTTGCAGATAGGACATGGTGTGTTGCTCGTGGAAAAGGGGTTACTTGACGGCGCCGAAGGTCAGGCCTTGCACCAGTTGCTTCTGGCTGAACCAGCCGACGACGACGATGGGTGCGATGGCCATCAGCGACGCGGCCGACAACTTGGCCCAGAACAGGCCCTCGGGGCTCGAATACGAGGCGATCAGCGTGGCCAGCGTTCCGGCCTTGGATGAACCGAGGTTCAACGACCAGAAGGCCTCGTTCCAGCTCAGCACCAGACACAGCAGCGCGGTCGACGACAGCGTGCCCATGGCCAGCGGGCGGATGACGTGCTTAAATTCACCGAACAGTGAGGCACCGTCCATGCGCGCTGCCTCCAGGATGTCGTTGGGGATGTCCTTGAAGCCCGAATAGAGCATCCAGACCATGATCGGAAGGTTGCTCAGCGTGAACACGGTGATCAGCGCGGTCAGCGAGTCCAGCAGGCCGACGGTCTGCGCCATCACGTAAATGGGCACCAACGCACCCACGGCCGGCATCATCTTGGTCGACAGCATCCACATCAGGATGTCGCGCGTTTTCTTCGTGCGGAAGAACGCCATCGAATACGCAGCCGGAGCGGCAATCGCCAGGCCCAGGACCGTCGAGACGAGGCTGGTGACGACGGAGTTCCATGCGAAGTGCAGGTAGTCGCTGCGCTCGTTGACTTCGGTGAAGCTCTCCAGCGTGGGCGTGAAGAACAGCTCAGGCGGAATCGCGATGGCCTGCTGCTCGGTCTTGAACGCGGTGATCACGAGCCAGATCAGCGGGAAGACGATGAGCAGCGCGACCAGCCAGGCCGTCAGCGTGCGCAGGATCAGGGCAAGGTGTTTCATTTCATGGTCGCTCTGGTGTTGGCGTGGGGTTGCGTCGACGCATCAGTCGAGGTTCTTGCCGATCATTCGGATCAGGAACACCGCAGCGATGTTGGCCAGCACCACCGCAAAGAGCGCGCCTGCCGAGGCGACACCGACGTCGAAGTTCATCAGCGCCTGCTTGAAGATCAGGAAGGCGACGTTGGTGCTGGCGTTGCCCGGTCCGCCGCTGGTGGTGGTGAAGATTTCGGCGAACACGCTCAGCAGGAAGATCATCTCGATCATCACGACGATGGCAATCGGCCGGGCCAAGTGCGGCAGCGTGAGGAACCAGAACTTCTGGAAGGCGTTCGCGCCGTCCATGCCTGCAGCCTCCATCTGGTCGCGGTCCAGGCTCTGCAGGCTGGTGATGAAGATCAGGCAGGCGAAGGGCAGCCATTGCCAGGCGACCATCGTGATCACGCTGAACAGCGGGTGGTCGGTAAGCCAGTCCACCGGCGTCGCGCCGAAGAAGAGGGCCACCTGCGACAGCACGCCGTAGACCGGATTCATCATCATGTGCTTCCACAGCAGCGCATTGGCCGTGGGCATCACGAAGAAGGGCGATATCAGCAGCACACGCACCAGGCCGCGGCCGGGAAAGGACTCGTTGACCAGCAGCGCCAGCGCAATGCCCATCACCACGGTGATGCCGATCACCGAGCCCAGCAGCACGAGCGTGTTCACGACCGAGGCGCCGAAGTCGGGATCGGTGAAGAAGAACTCGAAGTTCGACAGGCCGATGAACTCCTTGTCGCCCGGCTGCATCAGGTTGTAGCGGACGGCCGAGAAGTAAATCGTCATCAGCAGCGGCACGATCATCCATAGGAAGAGCGTGACGACGGCAGGCGCCATCAAGAGGCGCGGCAGGGTGCGTTTCATGCAAGAGGCTTCCGGTCCCGTTTCTGGGGCACTGATCACGTCGGACGGTGAGGGGCGGCTCGTCGTCGAGCCGCCCCGGCGGACGGTGGACTACTTGTAGTACCCAGCCTTGCGCATCTCGCGATCGGCAGCGGTCTGCGACGCCTTCAGCGCCGCGTCGACCGTGGTCTTGCCGGCCAGCAGCGAACTCATCTGCTGGCCCACCGCCAGGCCGATGGCCTGAAACTCCGGGATGGCCGCGAACTGCACGCCGACGTATGGGCTCTTGGGCAGCGTGCTGTCGTTCGGGTTGGCGCTGTCGATGGCCTTCTTCTCGGCCTCGGCGAACTTCGCAGCCTTCAGGAACTCGGCGTTCGCGTAGGTGGACTTGCGCGTGCCGGTGGGCACCGCAGCCCAGCCCTTCTCCTTGCCGACCAGGTTCACGTACTCCTTGGAGGTCGCCCAACTGATGAACTTCTGCGCCGCTTCGGCGTTCTTGGTGCTCGCAGGAATGGCCAGCGACCAGGCCCACAGCCAGTTCGCGCCCTTCTGTGTCACAGCGTAAGGTCCTTGGGCGAACGCCACCTTGTCGGCGACCTTGCTCTGCTTCGGGTCGGTGATGAAGGATGCGGCGATCGTCGCGTCGACCCACATGCCGCACTTGCCTTCGTTGTAGAGCGCCAGGATCTCGTTGAAACTGTTCGCCGCAGAGCCCGGAGGGCCGTAGTTCTTCAGCAGGTCGACGTAGAAGGTGACCGTGTCCTTCCAGGGCTTGCTCTCGAGTTGCGGCTTCCAGGCCATATCGAACCACTGCGCGCCGAAGCTGTTGGCCATCGTAGACAGAAAGGCCATGTTGTCGCCCCAGCCCGGCTTGCCGCGCAGGCAGATGCCGTAGACGCCGTTCTTCGGGTCGTGGATCTTGGCGGCGGCGTCGCGCACGTCATTCCACGTCGGGCGTTCAGCGAACTTGATGCCCGCCTTGTCGGTCAAGTCCTTGCGGTACATCAACATTGAGCTTTCGCCGTAGAACGGTGCTGCATAAAGTTTGCCGTCGACCGATAGCCCGTTGCGGATGGCAGGCAAAAGGTCGTCTACGTCGTAGGCTGCATCGGGCTTGAATTCCTTGAGCCAGCCCTTCTTGCTCCAGATCGGCGTTTCGTACATGCCGATGGTCATCACATCAAATTGGCCACCCTTGGTGGCGATGTCGGTCGTCACGCGCTGGCGCAGCGTTCCTTCTTCCAGTGTCACCCACTTGAGTTTGATGTCGGGGTTGGCCTTCTCGAAAGCCGGTGTGAGCTTCTGCATCTCGATCATGTGGCCGTTGTTGACGGTGGCGATGACGAGCTCAGTGGCGGCAGACGCGCCCGCGGTAAACGCAATGGATAGCGACAGGACCAGGGGTGTCTTCAGTTTCATGTGATGTCTCCTCGGAACTTGGGATGGATGTGTCGACGCGGCGTCGCTTGGACTTGGCGGTCGAAGAAACTATAGGTCTCACCCCGTTGCGGAGGGCATATGCGCCTGACCAATGCACGTACTAAATTTCATATGAATAGGGGGGATTTCCCTAAATTCGATGGATTTGCGTACTGAGTCGACCTTGCAAGATTCATTTGTGCGCCACAGGGACTGCTGACGCGATAGTGCCGAGGACAGAACTTCCCCGTGGGCAGGAGCATCAATGCAGGAACGCCGCCCAGCCGCAGGGCACAAGCGAGCCACAGGATCGGGCCGGTGATGGCATCGGGTACCGTCGAAGGACTTGGGGTCGATGGCGAAGCCCGGCGTCGAGGACTGCGGCCGATCATCGAACACGCAGTACGTGAACGACCGCAGTTGCGAGGCACATGGCCTGCGACGAGCGAAGGCGTCATGGATTTGACGCGGGAACTGTCCATGGAAATGTCCTTGAGGAAAAACGAAGGGTTCCCCGCCCGTAAGGGAGAAGTCCCTTGTGGGTGGCGTGGATGGACGCGGCACCTCGGTAGGAGGAAACGACCCGCACGGTTTCCCACACTTGCAGCCTCGAAGGCTTGGCTGCCTGGGCATGTGTCGGCTGCGCCGACGAACATGGGGGCAGGATGGCCTTGGAACGGGCAGCGTGCCCGCAGGAAACCGAACCGCGCTGCACCCGCTTTCATGCGCGTCGAGGAACAAAAAAGCCGCAGGCGGGAGCACTGCAGTGTGTATATGGGCGAGACCTGTCCTGGCGGTTAGCCAGTGCTCAATGGTTCCTGTGCGGAGACGGACTGGGGACGCAGCGTCATCGCCGCTGTAACCGGCGCGATGGCGGCCGCGGACCACAGGCTGGCGCGCATGGGCGCCTGCACCAGCAGCGCGCCAAACACCGCCACCGTCAGCCCGACGGCCACGCTCACCAGGTCGCTCACGATCATCGTTCGCGCTCCAAAGCGATGGGCCGGCCGCGCGCTGAACGGCGTCAGCACAAGCTCGATCAGCATCGTCGGCAAGAAGACGACGCCTGTCGCAGGCGCCGAGAGGCCGCGATACTGCTGCAGGTAGGCTCATGACGAACGGCATGCCGACGTAGCCGACCATGAAGGTGAAGCCCGGCACCATGGAGATCCGGGCATTGCGTGGCGCCAGCAGTCCCCAGGGCACCATGGGGTACACCCCGCGGCGCTGCGACCAGACGAAGGCGGCCAGCACCGCCAGCGCCAGGGCGAAGGCCGCGAGCACCGGCGTCGCGCCGAGCCCTTGCGCGCCGGCCTCGATGGCGCCGTAGATCAGCACCCATGGCCAGAATGGCCGTAACCAGCCCCACCGCATCGAACGGCGAGTCGTGACGGGGCGACGCCGGTGTCCGGGCCCGGAACGCCAGGGGCAGGAGGCCGACCGGCAGGTTGACGAAGAAGATCCAGCGCCAGTCCAGCGAGACCGGCCAGCCGCCGATCACCGGGCCGGAGGTAGATGCCACGGAACCGCCAATGGCCCACAAGGCCACCGAATCCCCGCGCCGGACGGGATCGGGATAGGCCTGCCAGATCGGCAAAACATCGACGCCGGCATCATCACCGCCGCGCAGGCGCCTTGCACAGGCGCGCCACCACCAGCGTCGCCAACGTGGGCGCTGCGACGCAGGCCATCGAAGCGAGGATGAATACCACCAGCCCCAAGGCTGAGTACCCGCCGTGCGCCAATGCGATCATTCACGCTGGCGCCCAGGTGATGGGCCAATGTCGGCAGGGCCAAGTTGACCACGACCGCATCCGGGGCGATGACGAAGAACCCTGGGAGTGCCGCGATCAATGTCGCCTGCGCGTAGCGCGTTGCCGCTGGCGTGGGAGCATCGAGTAGGCGCGCGGGAGTGGGCGCTCCGGTGGCTTCACGGCAGCGGTGGCGTCTTGGAGCGGGACATGCTCAAGTTCCCGCCTTGGCCGCGAGCTGTTGCTCCAGCGCCGTGCTGGCGCGACGCGCCATGTCGGCGTCCACGCGCGCCGCCAGTACCAGGATGAGCTAGCGCAACTGTCCGGCCGTCAGGCCAACGTTCATGCTGATGCGCATGTGCGCCTGCAGTTGCGATTCGGCACCGGACAGCGCCGACAGCACGCCTACGGTCGCCAGCTCGCGGCTTTGCCAGTCGAGGTTGTCGCGCTCGAAGATGTCACCGAACAGATGGGTGCGCAAGTATTCGTTCGCCGCCGGCGCAAAGTCGAACAGCGGCCCTTCGACAAGCCCGTCCGAGAGCTTGGTCTGGTTTGCCGTGCCAGCAGCCAGCAGCGCGTCGCCCTTCGGGATGGGGCGGCTGGGCGCGCTGCCGGGCGCATCCTGGACGCCGCGCTGCTTGCGCGCGTCGAGTACCTTCAACAGCTTGCCCAGCGCATTGAGGCTGCGCGGAAAGCCGGCGTAGGCATAGAGTTGCAGCAGGATTTCACGGGCGTCGCCGATCGTCAAGCCGGCGTCCAGCCCCTGGTTCAGGGCGGCATTGAGCTTGGCCATGTCGCCCGCGGCGGCGAAGGCCGCAATGGGCACGATGGCCTGCTGGTGCGCGTTGAGGGTTTCGGACGCGATGGCTTGGGTCGGGTTCATCGGTCGGCTCTCCTGTGCGTGCGCAACGGTGCTCGCGGCTGTCGCCATCGCCAAGGCGACAGCGAGAGCGGCGGCGCAGCGACGCGTGCGGTGATGCTCAGAGGGCGTTGTATTGCTCATCGCTGACTTTCTCCATCCATGCGACGTTCTTGCCGTCCACCGTGCCGGTGACGGCCAGGTGCGTCATCGCCGTGCCGGGCGCCGCGCCATGCCAGTGCTTGACACCGGGTGGGCACCAGACCACATCGCCAGGACGGATGACCTGCACGGGCTTGCCCCATTCCTGGACCCGCCCGACGCCGGAAGTCACCACTAGGCGCTGCCCCGCAGGATGGGTGTGCCAGGCGGAACGCGAGCCAGGCTCGAAGGTCACCAGGCCGCCGGAGGCGTTGATGTTCTTGTCGGCCGGCCAGACGGGATCGACCCGTACCCGGCCGATGAAGAATGCGGCCGGCCCAGCGGCCGAGGCCTGTTCTCCCGCGCGCGTGATCTGCTGCGCGCTGTCGGCGGTGCCGGCCTGTGGTTCAGCGGCCAGGGCCAGGCCGGCGTGCAAGGCGGCCGCACACAAGGCGAGATTGAGAAGAGAGCGCATGGGTGTCCTTTCCTGTGATGAGGTCGGTTCAGCCGCGCGGCGGCCCGGTGAGGTATTGCTCGTCGGAGACGTGTTCCATCCACTCGACGTTCTTACCATCGAGCGCTTCCTGGATTGCGATATGGGTCATAGCCGTGGTCGGCGAAGCGCCATGCCAGTGCCGGTGACCCGGCGGGCACCAGATGACGTCGCCGGCGCGGAATTCGACGATCGGCTCGCCTTCGCATTGCGTCCGGCCGCAGCCTGCGGTGATGATCAGCGTCTGTCCCAGCGGGTGCGAGTGCCAGACCGTGCGAGCGCCCGGCTCGAAGGTGACGGCGGCGCAGCACACGCGGGCCGGCGCAGGCGGGGCGTTCAGCGGGTCGATGCGAACCGTGCCGGTGAACCACTCGGCAGGTCCTTTGACGGAAGGCTGAGATCCAGCACGTTTGAGTTCCATGAATTCACCAATGTATAAAGAAAACCTCAACGACCTGCAAGCCTTCGTGGCGGTGGCCCGCGCATGCAGCTTCACCCGCGCTGCGGCGCAACTGGGGCTGTCGCGCTCGGCATTGAGTCACGCGATGCTGGCGCTCGAAGCGCGCCTGGGCGTGCGGCTGCTCACCCGCACCACCCGCAGCGTGTCCACGACGGAGGCCGGGGCCAGGCTGTTGGACGCGGTGGCGCCCCGCTTGGACGAGATCGAACTCGAACTGGGCTCGCTCAGTGCTGCACGCGACAAACCCGCCGGCACGGTGCGCATCACCGCACATGACCATGCCATCTCCACTGTCCTCTGGCCCCGATTGCTGCCGCTGCTGCAGCACTACCCCGCCGTCAACCTCGAATTCAGCGTGGACTATGCGTTCACCGACATCGCGGCACATCGTTTCGACGCCGGAGTGCGCGTAGGGGATCGGGTGGACAAGGACATGATCGCTCTGCGCATCGCGCCCGACCTGCGCATGGCCGTGGCGGCGTCGCCGGACTACCTAGCCGACAAGCAGCACCCTCGCACGCCCCATGACCTGACCGAACACCGCTGCATCAACTTGCGCCTGCCCACGCATGGCGGCCTCTACGCCTGGGACTTCGAGAAGGATGGCGAAGCGGTCAACGTACGCGTGGGCGGCCAAACCACCTTCAACAACACCTTCCTGATGCTCCAGGCTGCGCTGGACGGGATGGGCTTCGCCTTCGTGCCTTTGGACACCATGCAGGTCCACATCGATGCGGGCCGGCTGGTGCCAGTCCTGCAGGACTGGTGGCCGACCTTTCCGGGCTACCACCTGTACTACGCGAACCGCAGACAGATCGCGCCGGCGCTGGCTCTGATGATCGAAGCGTTGCGGTGGCAACGAACCGGCGCCCGGACGTGAAATCGGGTAAGAGGAGGGGTTACGCCCTTCGTCCTCCCGCACCACCGTACGTTGGGTTCCGCATGCGGCGGTTCATGGTTGAAGCTGGAAGCGACGATGAGTATCCACCAGCGACACAAGCCCCATGCGGTGGAAGAAGGACTTCAGGAGGGCAGCGTTCATGTGGCTGGCGCCGGAGTTCCATCAGGCACCTCGCCCGTTGGTCGCAGAACGCCGCGCGCGTTCCGTTCTCAGTCCCTGCCTCATCAATGTCTTGGCCCGGGCGTATTGACGTTTTGGGTAGCGCCGCAGTCGGTACCGCAGCTTGCGTCTGATCCACCCGTCCAGTTCCTGCCATATATCCTTAGCTGGACGTGGCTGAATTTTTAAATAGCCCGTCCAACCACAGCAGCAGGTTGAGCGTTTGCTTGATCGCTGCCACACCAGCGCCACGCTTATCGCGCAGCAAGGCTTTCATCTTCTGGCGCAGTCGCACAACGCTGGCCGCAACCATCTTGAGTCGGGCTTCCCCTCTCCCGATCAACCCATGCCCGAGGAAGTCGCGCGTGCTCGCACGCGCCACCGCACTCTTGCCCCGGTTGACCTGCAGCTTGAGTTCGCTCTCCAGGTATTGCCCGATGGCCTCGAACGCGTGCTCGGCCGCCTTGCGGCTACCTGCATTGGCGGCGGCGAGGCTGGCGCCGTGCAGGCCAGCAACTCGGCGATCTCGCAGGCGCAAACCCGGCTCGGTTCACAGGTGATGCGTCAACTGACCGAGCGTGTTCTGCGTCCTCTGGCCGCGGAGGGTGCGCCCGGCGCATGGTATCGGGGGCTGCGATGGCAGTTGCATGGACGTCGCCGACGAGGCGGCCAATGCCGAGTTCTTCGGCTATTCCGGTGCCTCGCGTGGCCTGAGCGGGTTTCCGCAGGCGCGTGTGTCGGGCCCGGTGGAATCCCGCATGCACAGCCCCCTACGGCCACAGTGAGAAGCTCACGGCAGCGAAGATGGTGCCCGGCATGCTGGTCTGGCCGACCGCAACTTCTACAACTTCAAGCTCTGGCGCAGCGCCTGCGCCAGCGGCGCCATGCTGAGCCGGCGCGTGAAGGCCAACCTAAAGCTCGCGGTCGAGAGGATGATGCCCGACGGCTCGTACCTCAGCACCATTTTCGACAGCGAGGACGGGCATCGTCGTGCGGGGCAGACCGTGCACGTGGTCGAGTACGCATTGCAAGACTCGGCCACACCGACGCAGGACGGCTACCACCTGGTGAGCAACATTCTGGAGCCCGAGCAAGCGCCCGCGCTGGCTGGCGCTGGCGCTGGCGGCGCTGTACCACGAGCGCTGGGAGATCGAGGGCGTGTTCGATGAGTTCAAGACGCATCTGCGGGCCAACAGCACCGTGCTGCGCAGCAAGACTCCGGATCGCTTGCTGCAAGCGCTATGGGGCCTGCTGCTGGCGCACTTCGCCATTCGTCAACTGATAACGCGGGCCGCCTGGCCACGCGGTATCGACCCGACCGGCTGAGCCTCACGTACGCCGGGCAAGTGATCAAGAGCAAGAGCCGCAAGCTGCGGCTGTTTCCCCCTGAGCGATGGCGGCAGTGGCGCGACTCGTTCCTCGAGGCGATAGCGCGGCCGCTGCGCCAGCAGCCGTGGTCGCTTCAATCCGCGAGGAGTCAAGCGCAAGATGAGCAACCTCAATATTCGCATCGCGGCGAACCGCTTCACCAACACCATCAGCCAATGCCAGTTCTGAGTATCTGAACAGTATTGGGGCTAGGCAGCACGGCCGCCGTACTGTCGCGAGATGTCAGCGGCGGCCTTCTTCACCAGCTTGGTGAATTCCTTTTCGTGCATCTGGATGCGCACCGTCGGGCCGTTGACCGTGACGCAGTAGCGCGCTTCCTCCTGCGCATCCCAGATCGGCGCAGAAATGGCGGACAGCCCGATCAGGCGCTCCCCATGTGAGACCGCGTAGCCCTGCTCACGGATCTTTGCCATGTCTGCAAGCACCTCGGCTTGCGTGCGCTTGGTGGTCCGTGCTATCGAGGCGACGATGGCGGCGGCCTCCGACTTCGGAAGGTGGGCCAACAGGGCCTTGGAGGCCGAGCCCAACTGCAACGGGATCTCTTCTCCGGGTTGCATCACGCTTCGCAGTTGCGACGGCGCGGTGGCCACCGAATCGATGCACACCCGGCTGCGACCCACCGTGGTGTGGATGGCAACCGTTTCCTTGGTCTGCTCAGCCAATTCCAGCATTGCCGGGCGCGCGATGGCGCGAATGTCCAGTGTGCTCCTGACCATGCCCGCCAGACGCGTGAAGCGAAATGACAGGCAGTAGCGCTGATCCTCAAGACGAACCAAGTAGCCTGCCTGCTCCAGGCTGCCCACAATGCGAAAGGCTGTTGACTTCGGCAGTTCGATGCGATCCGCAATCTCCTGCAGGGATAGCGCGCTCTTTTCAGCAGTGAAGCTCTCGAACACTGCCAGTGTTCGTTCGACAGAGCGCATCATCTGAATGTCCTGAATGCAAAAAGCTTTGCATTCTACCGAGCCGGTTCCTCTGAAAGGAACTGATACCACTGAACGAAACGACGCACATGCTGGCGCCCGCCATGCCGGCAAGGCTAGGTCGAGGGCTTCAGGCCGCGCGAGGAATGTCCACTGACACGACGAAAACCGCAGCGTTTCGCTTGCCCGCGATCAGTTCGTCGACCGAGCCGCGGTAGACGGTGCAGAACAGCTCACGGCCGCCCTTGCCGCCCAACGTACACGCCACACCGCGGCCTTCGAAGGCAATCACGTCGGTGACGGTGCCACCGTCGAGCACACGCAGGAACTCACCTGTGTTGAAGCAGCCAACCCAGATCGCGCCTTCAGCGTCGCTGCAGAGGCCGTCGGGCTGGCGCGTACCCAGGTCGGCAAAGATTCGGCACCGGCTGAGCTTGCCGTCGTCGTCGATGTCGAACGCCGTCAGCCGCCCGAGCCAGGTTTCCGCGACGATTAGGGTCTTGCCGTCATTGATGATCACCGAGCCGTTGGGAAACTCGACGCCGGTCGCCGCGACGCTGATCGAGCCGTCTCGGTCGACCCGGTGCAGCGAGGTCGTCACCTTCGGCTCGCCTGCGTCGTAGTCGTAGCCGAAGTTGCCGACGTAGATGTGGCCATGTCGATCAATCGCGAAGTCGTTCACGTCACCGGATGCCAACGCCGACAAATCAGCGTATTCGATGAGGGCATTGCCCTCGATCTTCATCAGCTTGCGGTTCTTGGAAGACACCACGATTGGCGTGCCATCGGGCAGGAACCCCAGGCCCGACGGGCGATGGGGGACCTCGCAAATCTTCGTGCGTGCGCCATCCGGGCTCAGCGCATACACCATGTGATCAAACACGTCAGAGACCCATAGCCGGTTCTCTTGCCAGCGTGGTGCCTCTAGAAAGATGAAGTCGTCTGCGAATAGCGACGGTTGGCGCTTTGTCATTGTCTCACTCCAAGCGGCCCGCCGGGCCGCGCTTTCCACTCCTTGCGCCTTGAGACCTACCAGCCGCCGTCAATCTGGATATTCTGTCCGCTGATGGCGTCCGATTGCGAGGTGGACAGGAACACAGCTAGGTTGGCGATATCAACCGCCTCGATGCGCCGCTTCAGGCTTTGGCTCTCGAGGATCCAGTTGTGGTACTGCTCGCGGGTGTCGGCACGATCACGGAACTCGGCCTCGGAAACAACCGCGCCCGGAGATATCCCGTTCACGTTCACGCCGTGAGCCCCGAGTTCACGCGCCAGCCCCTTGATCAGGCCGTACATCGCCCCTTTCGACGCGATGTAGGGCACGTAACCGTCCCATCGGCCGGTGAGGGTCAACGAGGTCACGTTGACGATCTTGCCGTACTTGCGTTCTTTCATCGTCCGGCTGCAAGCCCGCGACAACACAAAGACCGCCGAGGAGTTGATGCGGACCTGGTCCTCGTACTCCTCGATCGAGAAGTTCTCGAAGGGCTTCATGATGACCAGCGCGGCATTGTTGACAAGCACGTCAATCCCGCCGACTTCGTCCGCCAGCGCCGAGACCGAGGCTTCGGTCGCAGCCAGTTGATTCAGATCGCAGCCGAAATACCGCACGTTCTTCGCAACAGCGTCGAGTGTGGCTTGCGCGTTGGCGACGCCGGGGCGATCAAGCGCGATCACATGGGCGCCCTCCTCCGCATAACGCGCGACCATTGCTCGCCCGATGGTGCCCAGGGCGCCCGTGATGAGAACGTTCTTTCCAGAAAGCTGAGCCATGTTGTCGTTTCCTATTTGCCTTAAAGCAGTGTTGAACAATCTGTCAGCGCCAATTACGCGCCTGCGTCGAACCCGATCAGGGCCTTCACTTCGAGGTATTCCTCAAGGCCGAACACGCCCATTTCCCGGCCGTTGCCCGAGCGCTTGTAACCGCCCATGGGCGCCTCGGTGTTGCTCGGCGCGCCGTTCAGGAAGATGCGCCCGGCACGCATCCGGGCGCCGACCGCACGGGCCCGGTCAAGGTCGCGAGTGAACACATAGCCCCCAAGACCGTACTCTGTCCCGTTGGCGATCGCTATCGCCTCGTCGTCGGTGGCATAGGGGATCACCGCAAGCACAGGGCCGAAGATCTCTTCCTGCGCGATCGTCATCGCAGGCTTCACGTCCGCAAAGATCGTGGGCTTGACAAAATAGCCGCGCGTCAAGCCTTCGGGCCGGCCGAGGCCGCCGCAGACCAGCCTGGCGCCCTCGTCAATGCCGATCTTGATGTAGTGCTGGACGCGATCAAACTGGGCCCGGTTCACCACCGGCCCAATCGTGGTGGTGGCATCTTGCGGATCCCCGACGCGCACCTTCACCGCCTCCTCCTGCAACAGATGCAGGATCTCACCGACCTGCGACTCGTGCACAAGGATGCGGGTCGGTGCGTGGCACGACTGGCCGGTGTTGCTGAACGCGCGCGCAACGTTCCAACGTGCGGCGGCGTGGAGATCGGCGTCCCTCAGGATGATGTTGGCAGACTTGCCGCCGAGTTCCTGGGCAACCCGCTTCACCGTCGCCGCAGCCGCCTCGGCCACCAGGATGCCTGCGCGGGTGGAGCCGGTGAACGAGACGAAGTCGATGTCGGGGTGGGCGCAAATCGCGTGGCCGACCGTCGGCCCATCGCCAATGACCAGGTTGAAGACGCCCTTGGGCACGCCGGCCTCGTGGAGTATCTCGGCCAGCTTAATCGCCGTCACGGGCGTGAACTCGCTCGGCTTGACAATCGTTGTGCAGCCCGCTGCGAGCGCCGCAGAAAGCTTTGTGGCGATCAACTGGGCGGGCCAGTTCCATGCGGTGATCAGTCCGCACACGCCAATCGGCTCGCGCCTCAGCAGGTTGTCGCCCAGGCGAGTCTCGAATTCATAGGTGCGCAGCGTCTTGACGGCCTGCCGGAAGCCGTCGATTGCCGCGCCGGTGCGCTGCTTCACACCAACCGGTGCGCCGAGTTCCTCAGTGATCGCAGCGGCGACCTCCTCTTCGCGCCGCACGAAGACTTCGACGATGCGCTCCAGCAGCGCCAGTCTTTCTTCCCGGGTGGTGGCACTGAAGGTCGCAAACGCGCCGCGCGCCGCCTTCACGGCGCGGTCCACGTCGTCCACACCAGCCAGGCCGACGGTCGCAAACACTTCTTCGGTCGCCGGATTCACCAGATCGAAGGAGGTCGCAGACAACGCATCGACCCATTCACCGTTGATGTAGCACTTGCCGTAATGTTTCATCTGTATCTCCGCAATGTCGAGGGTGGTTCGCATGCCTTGCTCCAGCTGCAGGCGCCAGGAGCAGCTCGGTCAGTTCGCCGCAGCCACGGCCTGCCAACCCATGAGGTCGAGCGCAGCGGCGCTGCGCTCAATCGCCAAGTCGGGGTCGGGGTCGATGATTTCCAAAATCGGCGCGCGCCTGAAGCCGATCTCGTTCAACACGACGGGCAGCGGCCCAAAGTCGACCGTTCCGAGGCCAATGGCGTCATGGCGGTAGACGGTCTGGGTCGTGTCGGACAGATGGACCACACGCAGCCGTGGCGCGCACATCCTGAGGGCCGCGCAGACGTCTTCCTTGACGAAGTGGCCGTTGGCCACGTCATACACAATGCCGACCCTGGCGTCGCCGAACTGTTCCACGGCGTCCAGCAAGTCGGCCGCATACGGGAGAAATGCGAAGGGCATGTTCTCCACGAAGACGCTGGTGCCAGCCTGGGCAGCAAGTGGCACCAGTTGCGCCAGCGCCCGATGAAAGTGCTCAACGAGCTGCGCCTTCGGCATCGGCAGCAAGGGGTTCGCCTTGCCGGGGCCGACGACCACGCCTGCGGCGCCCAGGTCTCCGGCCAGCGCGACCACGGCCCGCAGGTGCTTGAGCGTCATGTCGCGCATCTCAACAGTCGCGGCCGCGATGTTGAGATCGATGTTGGGCATGTTGAGTGTCGTGACGATCAGGTCGTTGCCAACGATGAAGTCCCGCAACTCGCGACGAGCCTGTGGCCCGATGTCCGCCGGCCAAAGGTGCCCAGGGTACATCATCAGCTCGAACTCATGAAAGCCTTGCGCCGCCAAGCCCTGCAAACATTCGCGTACAGGCGACTGCAGCGTGTATGAATACGTGTTGACTGCATAGCCGCGCGGACGCGTTGTCGTGGACATGGGCTGGAAGCTTGAAAAGTAAGCGGCCTTCTCGATATCGCCGCGGCCGGCATTGCTCAATCGGCCCGCCGTGGCCAATCAGTCGAGCGTTGCGGCAACATCACTCCTCGGTTGCTTCGGCTGCACCGCGCTGGCGCGCCTGCCGCCAAATGCACCGGCCTGCTCGAGTCGTGCAATGTCGGCCGGCCCGAGTTGCAATTGCTCTGTCAGGACGGCGTCGCGATGCTCACCGAGACGGGGGATGCGCGGCATCTCTTGCGGCTTCTCGAACCAGGCCGCATTCGCAGGCAAGGTGAACGTACCCCCATATCCGTCGTCCACATCCCAGAGCGCCTCTCGCTTGAGAAGGTACTCATCATGGATTACCTCTTTCATGCCAAGAATGGACGCAACTGGTACATCGACAGCAACCAGCTTGGCCGTGATCTCGGCGCGGGTGTGCGCCCGCGTGAATGCCTCGGTGATGGCATGCACTTCGCTCTGGCGCTTGGCGCGCTCGACGTAGGTGGCGTACCTCGCGTCGCTGCCCAGCTCCGGGCGTTCCATGGCCACGCAAAGGCGAGCCCAGAAGTCGTCGCGATTGACGCCAATGTTGACCGCACCGTCCGATGCCGGAAATGCGCCATAAGGGATGCCGTGGAAGTTATTGGAACCCGTGAAGCCCGAGGCCACCGGGTCTTCGACCTGCGCGCGGCCAAGGGCCACGGAGACCATTGGCAACATGCATTCAACCAGGCCGAGATCGATCAGCTTGCCAACGCCGTAACGCTCCTGATTGCGCAGCGCCAGCAGGATGGCGGCATGCGCAGACACAGACGCCGTGATGTCGCCAAGCGCGAATCCGCACCACACGGGGCTGCCGGTGTGGTCCCGCGTCAGCCCCGTCGCACCCGACATGGCCTCCGCCACGATGGCCAGACCGGCGCGACCCGCATGCTCGCCCGCGTTCTCCATGCCAAAGCCGGAAATGGTGGCGATCACCAGGCGCGGAAAGCGCTCACGCAGCGCCTCCGGATGAATGCCCAGCCGCCCCAGTGCGGACGTGCGCATGTTCGTCACGAACACGTCGGCCTTTTCCAGCAGCCGCTCCAGCACTGCAGCGCCCTCAGCGTTCTTGAGGTCAAGCACGACACTCTTCTTGCCGCGATTCAGGGACGCGTAGTACGCGGTTACCTCACCCGCTTCGGTGCGGCGCGTGGGCAGACGATGGCGAGTCAGTTCGCCCTCGGGTGGCTCAACCTTGATGACCGTCGCGCCTTCATCGGCCAGCATCTGGCAGCAATACGGGCCAGCAATCAAATGGGCAAGCTCGACCACGTTGATGCCATGCAAAGGGAGTGGTGCCGAGCCGCTGGTGCGAATGGCCATGTGGGGATTCCAGGCAGATTCAATTGCTTGATTTTCTTGAACAGCAGTGGCCGAGTCGAGTTGGATTTATTGGCGCGCAAGGTAAGTTCCACTAACCCGCTGCGGGGCCGCGCTCCGGCCGCATGGGCGCGTCCCCCAGGCATAGATGGAAACACGTCTGGACGCCCTTCTGCGTGACGCGCACACTGCTCGCGCTAACACGACAGGCCCATCGCCAGTCGCATAGAACACCGAGGCATGGACGCCAAGTCTGCTGTCGGCAGAAGAGGGTCGGCAACGAAACGCGTGCACGATGCCATCGGTCACGCTGCACTGTTGTCCTCCGCGCCCTCCTCGCACCTTTCACCGCCGTGTAAACGCACACACTAAGCCTCTTCATCCATGGAACTTCGTCATCTCCGCTATTTCATTGCAGCCGCTGAAGAGGAACACTTCGGCCGCGCCTCTGACCGCCTGCACGTGACCCGACCCGCGGTATCTCAAATCATCGCTGACCTGGAAGAAGAGATTGGTACGCCATTGTTTGAACGGCTTGCACACCGCGTGCGGCTGACGGCCGCGGGCAAGGTGCTCCTGCCTCAGGTTCGGAGCATGCTGGAGCGCCTGAACGACGCGCTGGTCACAGCGCAGCGGGTGGGCCAAGGCAAGAGCGGTACGCTCAGCATTGGATACGGCTCGCTGACTCTCCTGAACACGATCTTTCGCGCAGCAATCAAGCAATTCAACGAGTCCTATCCGGACGTGAAGCTCTCGCTGTGCGAGATGTCCACGACCGAACAGCCCAAGGCGCTCGCCGAGGGCAAGATCCACGCGGGGTTCATGCATCTCGGGCCCGGCGGGGTGAAGATGCGCAAGGGGCCCGGTTCTGGCATGGCCTCGCAGGACGACACGGTGCTCGACTGGTTCAACATCCAGACCAATGCGCTTGGCGTGGCACTGCCGGTCGAGCACCGCTTGGCACAGAAGAAGTCGCTCACGCTGGCCGACCTCGCGGCTGAGCGCTTTGTCGTCGTGCCGGAGTCGGTCAGCAGCCCGGGCTACGGTCCGCTCTTCGCACTATGTCAGCAGGCCGGCTTTGAACCTGATGTTGTGCAGGAAGTCCGGACAATTTCAGCCCAGCTGAACCTCATCTCGGTGGGCATGGGCATCGGGCTGGCGGTGACCGGCCGCAACTTTGCGTACCCTACAGGCATCTCGGTCGTGCCGCTGGAGAACGCAAACTACTCGACCAGCTTCGTGTTTGGCTGGGTGAAAGGCAACGTGGATCCGGCGCTCGAACGAATGCTCGACATCATCAAGATCCTTGCGAAGTGATCTGCGCCTTGGCCGAGCACCTCGGTGGCTAAACGCCGGGTGCGAGGACCCGAAGCAGCTCGGTGGCGTCACCGAGCGCATCCAGGTGTCGTGCCATTTCGGTGACCCTTTCGATTCGGCCGGCGGACACCGTGCTTGCAGCCGCAGCAGCGCAGTCGGCAAACTTCGACGCCATGTCGTTCCACGACAGCGGCGCCTCAGCGCTGCCTGGCACTTTCGAACCGACCCGGTCAAAACGCCGTCCGTCTCGCATCACGATCTCGACACGGCCATCAGGCAGTTTGGTTTTCCAGTCGAAACTAGCGTCTTCGACCGGCACCACCTTTTGAGCGGCAGCGAGCACGAGAGGGTCATGGAGCGTCGCCATGCAGAAGTCCGACACCTTCATCTGTCCGCGCGCCATGACGATCCCGACACAGAATGGCAGACTGAACTTGGCATCTACCAATGTGGCGGGCGCGCGGCGATCCGCCAGCGGAGTCGACATGATCTGCTGAAAGTCGCCGACGTATACGCGCACTTGCTCGATCTCGTCTGCCACCAGTTGGTGCTCGCGCATCAACCCGATCGTGGCATGGAGGTAGGTGTGCACGTTGCCCACAGCTGGCCAAAACTTGTAGAGCATGGAGGCACCGAGGTGCTCCGTCCCGAGGTTCTCCAGCATCTTGGTGCGGTCATACTTGCCGCCGTAATAGGTGTTGAAGATGCCGGCCTGGCCCTCAAACAGCGCGTCAATGCCAGTGATGCCTTTCTCGGCCAGCAAGGCACCGAGCACAGCACCTTGCGCTGTGAAGCCGGCGTACATGCCTCGCAAATCACTGCCGGTGCCGAAGATCAACTGCATCGTCCCGCCGGATTGCATGCTGGCAATTCCGAGCGCATGGGCGGTCTGAACCGGGCCGAGGCCAACCACATGTGCGGCCGCAGCCGCGGCCGAAAACACGCCAACCGAGGTCGACAAATTCCAGTCCTGCCGCCACCCCACGTTGCAGCGCAGCCGCACGAACAAGTCCTGGCCTGCGGCCACGGCAGCGATCATCCGCCGTCCAGAAATTCCGCCTTTGCGCTCGGCCAGCGCGAACGCTGCGGGGACGATGGAACTCGATGCATGGGCACCCCACGGCGTCTGATCGTCGAAGTCGAGGGCGTGGGCCATCGCGCCGTTGGCGAGTGCGGCCATCGGCGCGGGCACACGCCCGCCAAAGCCAAGCACTGACGATTCGGCGTCGCCACCCCATTCCTGCACCAGGTCCACCAGGCCGCGAACGGCTGGCTCCATGCCACTGGCGGCCAGCGTCACGCCGAGAGTGTCGAGGATGCTCTTTTTCGCCGCGTCGATTGCTTCCGGCGAAAGGGATTCGAAGCGGGCGCCGGCAATGGCATGCGCGAATTCATGACTGATGTCGATCGACATGGCATCTCTCCTGTGCAGCGGATTGGATCGAGCGCTCGCGCTAGGTGCGAGATCAATGCAACTTGCCCCGTCCCTTGCCACCCACGGTGTAAATCGCCGCAGCGATCACGATCACGGTGCCCTCGATGAGACCTTGGTAGTTCGCGCCGAGGTTCAACATGTTGAAGCCGTTGGTGAGGGTGAACAGCAGCAGCGCCCCGGCCAGTGTCTTGACCACGCTCCCAGCGCCACCGAAGAGCGATGTGCCGCCGAGGATGGCCGAGGCGATCACGGTGAGCTCCGCTCCCTGAAGCGCCGCCGGATTGATCGACCTCAGCCGGCTGCCGAACATCACGCCGGCAAAGCCCGCAGCGGCGCTGCAAAGGATGAAGGCCGCCATCCGGTAGCGGGCAACGTTGATGCCCGAAAGCCGCGCGGCCTCAGGGTTGCCGCCCACGGCATAGAGGCGTCGGCCGATGACTGTGAAGCTCAACACCGACCAGACGATCAACGCAAAGACGGACATGTAGATCACGGCCTTGGAGACAGACAACTCGTCGCCGCCATACCAGCCCGTCCCCATCGCACAGACCCCTGCGATCAGCAAGCCGACGGCTGCCGGCGACAGGTTCCTGGCTTCTCGCCGCAAGCGCAGGACCAACACCACGCCCGCCAGCGCCAACGCAGCGCCGATGATCACCAGCGGCATGCCAATGGCAACCCGGCCCGACTCGAAGGCGCGCATCGCGGCGATCACGTCCGGGTTCTCGACAGACAGCGAGCGGCCGTCGGTGTAGATCAGGACGATGCCTCGTATCGCGGTCAGCGTGCCCAGCGTCACGATGAAGGCATTGATGCCCAGGTATTGGACGATTGACCCATTCAGCAAGCCTGCCAATATCGCCACCAACATCGCGACACCAACCGCTGGCCAAAATCCAAGCGCATCGCCAAGGCCGATCAGCAAGGCAGCTGAGAGTGCTGCCACCGAGGCCACCGACAAGTCAAAATTGCCGGTGATCAGAATCACCGTCATCGCGATGGCCATCACAGCAGTCAACGATGACTGGTGAAGCACATTCGTGACGTTCTGGATGCTGAGATAGCTCACCCGTCCGGTGTAGGCACTGGCGACGGTGAGCACCAGCACGAGCAGCAGCAGGGCGTAATACACCCCCATTTCGCGCAGGCCGAAAAGCCGTCGCCAATTGTGTTTCACGACCGGCAGGCTGGCAGGCACCAGGCTGACCGCAGGTGGAGCGACCGTGTCCCGCAAGGAAGCCGGAGTAGCTTGGTGGTTCATCAGTGCAAAGGCCAATCAATCGACGTCAAGGGTGTGCCATGAATCGGTGCGGCGTCGGGGGGGGCACCCTTCCCGCCAGCCATCAGGATCAGATCGTGCTCAGATGTCGCCTCCCGTGCGCGTTCGGCGACACAGCGGCCATCGCGCATCACGAGGATGCGATCACTCACGGCGAGAAGTTCCTCGAACTCGGACGACACGATGATCACGGACTTGCCTGCCTCGGCCAGCTCGCGCACAAGGCGGAGGATGTCGGTCTTGGCACCAATGTCGATGCCAGCAGTCGGTTCATCAAGAAGAAAGACCTTCACGTCGCTGAACAACCATTTGGCGATCGTGACCTTCTGGGCATTGCCGCCGCTCAAATCCGTCACGAGCGAATCGGGCGATGGCGCCTTGATTTTCAACTTTCGAATGGCCTCGGCACCGCGCTGGTATTCGCGGCTGCGCATCGGCAGCCAGCGGCCCCACGAGACACCCGCCAAGTCCGGCAAGGTGGTGTTGCGCCACAACTCGAACAGCGGCACCAGCCCCTGCCGCGAGCGGTCTTCAGGGACGAGCGCGATGCCTGCGCGGACCGCAGCCGCAGCTGATCGCCCGACCTGCTTGCCACCGACCACGATGCGGCCGACGGCATCGGGATCGGCGCCGAAGATGGCGTGCAGAAGCTCGCTGCGGCCGGAACCCAATAAGCCGGCAATGCCAAGCACCTCGCCTGCAGCCAGCTTGAGGGACACAGGCTTCAGCTTTCCAGGTGATGCCAATTCACGCAGCTCAAGCACCACCGGGGCATCCGAACGATGCGTTTTCTCATGTGCACGGTCGAGCGCAATCAGTTGCCGGCCCACGATGGCTTCAGCGATGCGCGCCTCGTCCATGTCGCAGGTCTGCGCACGCAGCACGGGCTGCCCGTCCCGCAGGACCGTCAGGCAATCGGTCATCGCCATGACTTCGTCCAGAAAGTGCGATACGAACAGGATTGCCTTATTTTCGATCCGCGACAATCGCCGCACGGTCTCGTACACCACCTCCCGTTCGTCGCTGGCCAGCGATGCAGTGGGTTCATCCATCACGATCAGTTCGGCCCCAGTTCCCAGTGCCTGGAAAATCGACACCATCTGCCGCTGCCCAATCGCCAATTCGCTCACCAGACCGTCTGGATCGAGCCGATACCCAACGCGCTCGCAGAGTTCGGCAAACCGCGTTCGGTAAGACGGATTTCGTCGCCAGCGCCCGTCGTCTCCCAGGAAGACGTTTTCAAGAACCGACAGTGTGGGCACGAGCGGGATGTGCTGGTGAATGGTCGCAACGCCCATCGCATTCGCTTCCTTGGGCGAAGACCATTGAACAGTCTCTCCCTTCCACATGATCTTCCCGCCCGATGCCGGGAATGCGCCGGACAGGATCTTGATGAGCGTGGACTTGCCGGCACCGTTGGCCCCGAGCAAACCGTGGACCTTGCCACGCTCGATCACCAGATCGACCCCGCGCAGCGCAACCACGGCACCGTTGGCGAACGACTTGGACAACCCCTCCAGCCGCAACAGCGGAGGGCCTTCGGCAGCTCGCATCGAACGCACTTCGTGAAGGCTTGTCGCCGCGACTGCGCCGATCACCACTCGGCCGGGCAGACCGTCAGGTTTGCCTTGGTGATGGCCGGCGTTTCATAGGAGATGAACTGCCCCATCTTGGTGTTCTTGCCAGTCGCCGCGTCGAACAAGGCCTTCGCGGCAAGGCGGCCAATGGTTCCTGGCTTGGTGCACACGGAGCCATCCATCTCACCGTTCTTGATGGCATCGTTGCCGAGCTTCGAGCCGCCACCGGTTGCCACCAGCTTCACCTTGGAATTGGCCGCTCGGATGGCGCGTGAGCAACCGAGCGCCATGTCATCGGCTTGGCTGAAAAGCATGTCCAGGTCGGGGTATGCAGTCAGCATGTTCTGGCACACGGCCTCGCCCTTTGCCGGCGTCCAGTCGGTCGGCTGCGAGGCGACGATCTGGTATTTCACGCCGGCGGCGTTTAACGCCTTCGTGAAGCCTTCAGTTCGTTGCCGGACCACAGCGAAGCCAGGCGCGCCCTCGACGATGCCGATCTTCACCACACGGCCCTTTGGCAACATAGTGGCGGCCAGCTCGCCGGCGCGCTGGCCTGCGACGACATCGTCCGTCACGACCAGCGCTGTCAACCGGGGGTTGACCTGCCTGAGTGGCACCTTGTCGGGATCGCCGATCTGCTGCGCGGCGGCCACAAAAGGAATCTTCTTCTCGGCCAGGCGATCAACCCAGCCCAGCGCGACGACCGAGTCGGTGGCGATGATGGCGATGCCGTCCACCTTCTGCGCGATCAGATCCTCGATGGCGTTGCCCTGCCGCTCCACGCTGTTGCGCGGATCGATCACGATCGCCTTGCAGCCCAGTTCCTTGCATGCATCCTGGAATCCCTTTCCAAGCGCAGCGTCGTAGGGGAATTGCATGCTGTTGGCCACGTACGCGATCGTGATGTCCTTCGCGTTCGCTGTGGCTGCTGAGAACGCCAGTACGCAGGCGCCGAAAAGGGCGGCAGAGGTCTTGTGGATGTATTTCATGTATGTCTCCTGTTTTAGTGTCGATTCTTTGTGCATCGTTGGCGCTGTGCTTACCGTCTGACTGCCAACCCGCCAGACCGTCAGAAAATCATTTACATGCGGGCCGTCTTCTGCAGGATGGTCTTCGTGACGGTGTAGGCGTCCAGGCTCGTAGAGCCCCCCTCACGCCCAAAACCGCTCTCCTTCACACCGCCGAATGGCGTGTCTGCATCCGGCGCGCCGAAATGGTTGATCGACAGCACGCCACACTCAAGTTCTCGGCCGAGTCGCTCGGCTTCTTCCAGCGAATTGGTGAACGCGTAGGCGGCCAGACCCACCGATAACGAATTGGCAAGTGCGATCCCCTCTTCGAGGTCGACAATCGACACGCAGGCACCAATCGGGCCAAACGGTTCGATCGTCATCGCGTCCGCGTCGCGCGGCACATCGGCGAGAACGGTGGGCGCGAAGAAGTAGCCGCGGTCACCGATCCGGTGGCCGCCGGCAGCAATGCGCGCGCCGCGCTGCCTGGCGTCTCGAACAAGTGCTTCCATCGCCGCCAGCCGCCTGCTGTTGACCACCGGGCCGACCTGCGCGTTCGGGTCAAACCCGTCGCCGACCCGCAGCTCACGGGTGGTCTTGACCATTGACGCAACGAACTGCTCGTAGAGCTTCTGGTGCACTATGAAGCGGGACGGTGAAGCACAGATCTGCCCGTTGACACGCGTGCTGCCGAGCGCCGCAAGGCGGCCGACCTCGACCGCATCAACCCCATCGCACACGAGCACGGGGGCGTGACCACCGAGCTCCATCAGCGCTGGCTTCATCGCCGCGGCGGCGAGCTGTGTCAGCTGCTTGCCCACTTGAACCGAGCCCGTCAGCGTGACCAACCGGGTGACGGGCGAAGCAATCAGCGCAGTCGAGATGTGAGCCGGGTTGCCAAAGACGAGATTGAGCACCCCAGCAGGAAGCCCGGCGTCGACGAAACACTGGACCAGGTGACAGGCCCCGCCAGGCGTCTCCTCGGCAGCTTTGAGCACAATCGAACAGCCGGCGGACAACGCAGCGCTGACTTTGCGCGCCGGCGCGCTGAGCGGAACGTTCCACGGCGTGAATGCCGCCACCGGCCCGATGGGCTGGCGCAACACATACTTCTGCATCTGCGGTTCGCCCGGCACAACGAGTCCGTAGCCGCGCAACGATTCGGCGGTGTCCCACTCGAAGAAGCTGGCAGACCGCTCGACTTCCGCACGAGCATCCGCAATCGTCTTGCCGTTCTCCAGCGTGATGGTGTGAGCGATGGCTTCGGCGCGCTCGCGCAGCAGCGCAACGGCCCTAAGAATGACGCGCACTCGCTCCTGGGGCGGCGTGTCACGCCAAGTCAAGAAGGCCCGCGCCGCCGCCGAGAGCGCACGCTCAAGGTCCTCGGAACTGGCCTGAGGAACAGGCCCCAACACGCGCTCATTGCTCGGGTTGCGAACGTCCTGATAGGAGCTCCTGTCATGGATCCACTTGCCATCGATGTACAGCCCGATGCGCGGGTACGCCACAAGCGATGTGTTGTCGATCACCTGAGGGTTCTCATTGGGCATGAATTGATCCTGTTTGCATTTCTGCAGGGGCCTGAGGCGCTCTGACAATCGCAACCTTCGCTGCGTTGTTGCCACAGATTGAGCGACCGCCACATGGTCAATCTGTGGCAATAATTATTTGGTGGGGCGGTCGATCTGGTCGAGTCGAATTTTCTGGCGTTGACGGTAAGTTGACCTGAACGCTGCGAGAGAAGCTGGCTGGCTGACCGACGAGGCATAACTCACCGCGCTCGCATCGGATTCGGCGCGTCGAATCAGATCCCGGCGGTCTGTCCGCCATCGACGACCATGGCATGCCCGGTGACAAAGCCGGCCTCCTCGGAGCAGAGCCACAAAACCGCCGCGGCGATCTCTTCAGGTTTCCCCATTCGCCCTATCGGCTCCTGCGCGACCACACGGGCCCTTCCCTCGGCGGTGCCGAGCGTGAAGCGTTCGATCATCTCGGTGTCGATGATCCCCGGGCAGACCGCGTTGACACGGATGTTGGACTTTGCATAGTCGAGCGCAGCCACTTTGCTGATGGCCGTGACACCGAACTTTGCGGCGCAATAGGACGATTGGCCCGTGATGGCCAACACACCGGCGCCAGACGCGGTGTTGACGATTGCCCCGCCGCCGCCCGAGAGCATCAGCGGGATCTGGTACTTCATGCACAGGAACACGCTGCGCAGGTTCACGCTCAGGACGCAGTCCCACAGGTCTTCGCTGATGTCGGCCAAGGCCGCAACAGGCTGCTCAATGCCAGCATTGTTGAACGCCAAGTCGAGCCGGCCGAAAGCATCCATCGCCACCTGAAGCGCGGCCCGCACGTCTTCACCGCGCGTCACGTCGCAGCGAACAGCACACACCGGCGCGCCAATCTGCTCGATCAGGCGGGCCGTCTCCTGGTTGCCTGGCTCGGCAATGTCGGCCAGCAGAAGGCTGGCACCCTCGCGCGCAAATGACAGTGCCGTGGCCCGGCCAATGCCGCTTCCGGCACCGCTCACAAACGCCACCTTGCCGGCGTAACGCCGACGTTCATTCACCATCGTCATCTCGATCTCCTTCGTTGGAATCGTTCAGGCGCCCCTTGTCTGCGGTGTCGCACGCGCCGTCAGGCGGCAAGTGGCCGGCGCGCCAGCCCATCCTGCAAAATCATGTCGGCACCCTTCTCGGCAATCATCATGGTCGGTGCATTGGTGTTGCCCGAAGTGACATGCGGCATGACGGAGGCATCGATCACTCGCAGCCGTTCGATGCCCCGGACGCGCAGCCTCGCGTCCACCACCGCCATGCTGTCGCAACCCATCTTGCAAGTGCCCGAAGGATGGTGCGCAGAGTTGCCATGGACCTGCATGTAAGCGAACAGTTCGTCGTCGGTCTGGGCTTGTGGACCAGGCAGGATCTCCTCCACCACACGCTCGGCCAGCGGCCCTGTGGCAAAGATGCGGCGGATCTGCCGCAGCCCTGAGATGACGGCGTTCACGTCATCGGGGTGGGTCAGGAATTCGGGATGGAACACGGGTTGCTGAAACGCATCCGCCGAGCGAAGTGTGATGTAGCCGCTCCCGGCAGGCCGAAGCCGATAGACCGAGGCGGCGATCGAGGGTTGGCGATCAACCTCGACGACGCCATTGCCGTGGTAGGTGAATGACATCGGCCGGAAGCTGATCTGCAGGTCGGCGTAGGGCTCATCGGGGCGACTCTTCACGAACGCTGCCACCTGCGAGGACCCGAGCGCGAGGTATCCGGATCTGGTCGTCAAATAGCGCAGCCCCTCCCAGTATTTGCGCAAGCCGGTGATGTTGGCGTTGTACGAACTGTCGGGTGTGGCGCGGTAGCTGGTGTGCAGGTAAAAGTGATCTTGCAGGTTGCGGCCGACGCCCGGCAACTCAAGCTGCTGCTGGATGCCGTGGCGCTGAAGCTCTGCTGCCGGCCCAATGCCCGAGAGCATCAGCGTCTGCGGCGAATTCAGCGCGCCGGCCGCAAGCACAACCTCTCGCGCGGCGCGCAACACACGCCTTTCTCCGCCTTCGACCACTTCGACGCCGACCGCCTGGTTGTGCTCGAACACAATCTTCTGCACGAAGCAGTTGGTACGCACGACGAGGTTCTGCCGTGATCGCACCGGGGCCACATAGGCCGCATAAGCGGAGTGGCGACGCCCGTGTCGGATGTTGTGCTGCATGAACGCGACGCCGTCGTGCAGTTCGCCGTTGAGGTCGGCCGTGCGCGGGATGCCCTGTCGCACCGCCGACTCGATGAAGTCCACGGAAGCAGGATGCCGGATCACCGGATCACTGATCCACAACGGGCCGCCGACACCGCGGTAGTCGTCACCACCTCGCTCGTTATGCTCCATGCGCTTGAAGTAAGGCAACACGTCTTCGAAACCCCACCCGGCATTGCCCAGGTCGCGCCAGGTGTCAAAGTCCTGGCGGTGTCCCCGGATGTAGACCATGCCATTGATCGCACTCGAGCCTCCCAGACCCTTGCCGCGCGGCCAATACATGCGCCGGTCCAGCAGTCGCGCCATGGGCTCGGTGGTGTAGTTCCAGTTGAGGCGCTTGTGGAAGTAGAGCTTGGCCATGCCGGCAGGCGTGTGGACCCAGAATTTTTCTGCGGGCGGCCCGGCCTCCAGCAGCAGCACGCGATGCTCGGGGTGGTCTGACAAGCGCCGGGCCAACACGCAACCCGCCGAGCCGGCGCCAATGACGATGTAGTCGAAGTCTTTCAAGTGATGGTCCATTTGGCGAGGCTGCAGTGACGACCTTTTCGATTCTCGAAGCCAGTGTGTCACCACGCCAATGAATAGAATGAAAGCGTTCATCAGCAAACACGCATGACCAACATCCTTGATGCCGTTCCGTGGGCACGCCGCCTGAAGATTCGGCACCTGGAGGTGTTCCTGTCGCTGCAGGAGACGGGCAGCCTCACCGCTGCCGCCGCTCAGTTGCACATGACGCAACCTGCCATGTCGCACTGGCTGGCAGACATCGAAAGCGTCATCGGCCGCCCCTTGTTTGTTCGAGGCCGCCGCCTCGTGCTGACCACCGAGGGCGAAGTACTGCGCTCGCACGCCGCGCGCATGCTGGGCGACGTGCAGCGCACCCATGCCGATCTGGCTGCGGTGGCTTCAGGGCTACGAGGTCGCGTGCACGTGGGCACCGGCATTCCGAGGGTGCTGCTGCCCAAGGCCATCGCGCGGATGCAACAGGAGCGGCCGGACATCTTCGTATCGGTCGCGGAAGCGCCGCTACCGGATCTGCTTGAGCGACTGTCAAAACGCGAGATCGACATCGTCATTGGCGCGCTGAGTGCGCAGGCGCTGCGCTCGGGCTTCTCCACCGAGACGCTCATCGAGGACAGCGTGCAAGTAGTGGCGCTTGCCGGGCACGCACTGCTTCGCAAGCAAGTGCCGCAATGGGAAGACACGGCCCGCCATCCCTGGATTCTGCCGCCCTTGGGCTCGGTGATGCGCGACACGCTGGACGCGGCGTTCGCAGCGCGCCGGCTGCGTCCGCCAGTGCCTTGCGTGGAAGCCAACTCGTCGATACGCATGCAACTTTTGACCGGAGAATGCGACTACCTCTCCATCCTGTCCGCGTCCGAGGTCCAGTTGTACCGGCCAATGGGCCTGATCGAGGCCGTGCCGCTCATGCCGGCCATTCCGTCGCCCGACATCGGGGCGATCTGGGAAGCGGATCGCGCCAACCCAGTGATGACGCAGTTCCTCGAAGCCCTGAGACTTGAGGCTCGCGCAATGGTGGCCTCGGCTTAGCCGACCAGCGTCAGCCTCGCTTACCGTCAGCCGCAAAAGAATCAACTCGACCGGCCGCCGCCGACGCCACAGAATTCGGCTCGGTCGCTGAGGCGCTTGAGTGCAGATTCGGGGAGTTTCGAATGCGGATTGGATACATCGGCCTGGGCGCCATGGGCGGCGCCCTCGCCCGTCACCTGGTAGGGAAATACACGCTGACTGTGCTGGATCTCAACAGCAGCATCGTCGCATCGTTCGAGGCGCAGGGCGCCCAGTCGGCGCGCTCCAGTAAGGACTTGGCGCGCCAATGCGACGTGGTGATGCTGTGCCTGCCGCGCAGCTCGGACGTCGAGCGTGTGCTGTTCGGCCCCGACGGGTTGGCCGAAGGCCTCGCGTCCGGTGCCATCGTGGTCGACCAGACCAGCGGCATCCCGGAAGAAACGCGCAAATTCGCCCAACGCCTCGCCGAACACGGTGTGTCGATGATGGACGCCCCCGTCTCGGGCGCCATGGCAACAGCCATCGCAGGCACTGTCTCCATCATTGCCTCCGGCCCGAAGGACGTGTTCGACAAGGTGCAACCGCTGCTCGCCACAATTAGCCGAAACGTGCTCTATTGCGGCGAGCGCGTGGGCAATGGACAGACCATGAAGGCTGTCAACAACATGATGAATGCGGGCTGCCGGCTGGCGACGCTCGAGGCAGTGTCAATGGGCCGCAAGTACGGTTTGTCGCTGCCGGCAATGACGCAGGCACTGAACCACACGACGGGTCGCAACTTCACTTCGCAAGGCATGCTGGTGGCCATCGCCGAGGGGCGCCAGTCGACCAATTTCGGACTCGCACTTCAGCTCAAGGACGAACAGCAGGCGCTTTCGATGGGCATGGCGCAAGGCGTGCCAATGCCGATCTCGGACATCGTGCGGGGCTTGCTCCAGATCGGCGTGAACACGCTGGGCAAGGAAGCGCGGCTGGAACAGATCATCGGGGTCATCGAATCGATGGCCGACACACGGCTGGCGCCCTTGGCTGCGCCAGCCTCGCCCGTCCAGAATCACTGAGCGCAGCATCATGAACATCGCAATTCTGGGCAACACCCCACTCGCCAGCGAGCTGGCAAGTCGCCTCGCCAATTCACACAGCGTGTACCTGCTCGCCGAGCGCTCGCGCGCCCCACGGGTAGAGGCAGGCGCCACCGTGTTGACCAGCGCCCCGGAACTGGCGCGCCGCTGCGATTTGATCGTCGTCTGCGCGGCTTCGGCGGTCGAGGCGCACGAACGCCTGCTCGGCGCAGAAGGCGCGCACGCTGGCCTGTCGGCCGGCAAGATTGTGATTGACCAAACCGTGGGAAGTCCTGAAGACGCCATCGCGCTCTCGGTCGCACTCGACCCACTCGGCGTGACGCTGATCGAAGCACCGATCCACTGCGAACGCATCGAGTTGCTGAACGAAGCCTCAGCGATCCTATGCGGTGGCCCGAGCGCTGCTTTCGCCAAGGTGCGTCCCGTGCTCGAAGCCATCGGGCCCCCCGTGGTCCACTGCGGTGAGTCGGCGGGCAGCGGCCAGGCGGCTCGACTCGTGGTGGCCTCGGTCGCGGCATGCAATCGGATGGTGACCTACGAGTGCGCGGCCATGGGCCTGCGCAACGGACTCAGCATCGCGGACATGGCCACAGTGCTGAATCGCTGCTCGGGGGCCAACAGCGGCACGGCACGCGTGCTGCCCGCAATCGCCACGGGCGGGCGCAGCGCGGACGTCCCACTCGACGGTGTCGTCGAAGACCTGATCCGCGCCTCGCGACTGGCGGCCCAGGTCGGCGCGCCCATGCTCATTGGCAACCTGGTCCGCAGCCTGCTGCAGGCGGAATCGAATGCACTGGGTGCATCAGCGCTGTTGGACGACACCTTCCGCGTTTTTTCCAACGGCGTCGGCTCGCACGCAGGAAGCGCAGACGGCAGCACTCCCTGAAGCCGTCCCGGCCCCACTGGCCACGGCTGGACTCGACATGCCATCCGTTGCGAAGGACTGGCCAATTGACTTGCATCAGTTCGGGCAAGCTCAGCATCGGGCTTGCGCCCACGGCCTGACGTGCAACCCATGATCGCAGCCGAGATCAACTCGTCGGCAATGCAGATGGTTGCGGTCGACGCGAGCCTCGCCGCAACCATCCAGCGCGTGCTGCTGGCGATGTGCTCGCGCGAGCTGGTGCATTCGGGGTCCTGGGTGGGCGTCCGAATCTGCGGCCACTGACTGCCAGAAAAACGAATGGAACTTCGGCAACTTCGCTATTTCGTGAGCGTGATCGAGCTGGGCAGCTTCGGTCGTTCGGCCAAGGCGCTGGGCGTCGTCACGTCGGCGCTCAGCCAGCAGGTCAGTCGGCTGGAAGGGGAGCTGAGCACGCGACTGTTGAGCCGTTCCGCAAGCGGCGTGCAGGCAACGGATGCTGGCATGGCCTTCTACAAGCAGGCCCAACTGAGCCTGCGCCATGCGGACGACGCCGTGCGTGCGGCACGACAAGCACGCCTGTCGGGCCACGTCAGCATCGGCATGTCGTCCTCAACATCGGCGGTGCTAGGGCTGCCGCTGATCATGGCCATGCGCGCGCGATATCCCGACGTGCGCCTGCGAATGGTCGAGAGCCTTTCAGGCAATCTCATTGCGATGCTGAATGCTCGTCAGCTCGATCTTGCGGTGTTGTTCGAAGCCGGCGCAGCGCAGCGTTGGACCCTGCTGCCACTGCTGAACGAGCGACTCTTTCTCGTCGGCCTGCGCGAGATGCCTGAACTGAAGGCCCTGCTTGGCCGCACGCGTCTATCGATGGCTCAGCTCGCAGGCGTGCCGCTCGTGTTGCCGAGCCGCTCGCATGGGTTGCGTGTCGCAGTCGACGCCGCGTTCATGCGCAGGCGCTGCGAGCCCAGCCTGGTGCTCGAAGTCGACGGACTGGCCGTGCTGATGGACGCGGTGCGCTCCGGGATCGGCGCAACCCTCCAGCCCGGCGCTGCGACCGTGCGGCTACCCGACGATGCAGTGGCGCGGATCGAGATCTCAGACCGCCAGGCGCGGCGCGAAAACCTGCTCGCGAGCCTCAGCGAGGACGAGCTGTCGCCTGCGGCGTTGGCGGCACGCATCGTGTTGCGCGATGTCGCCGCACGCCTGGTGACAGGCGGCCATTGGCCCGGCGCGACCCTTCACGATCCGTGAACACCCGTTGACGGACATCTCACTACCGCACTCAAGCCCTCCTTCCTAGACTCACCTCATGGCAAACAGAAAGATCGACGTCCTGGTCATTGGTGGCGGCAACGCCGCACTTTGTGCCGCGCTGATGGCGCGCGAGGCAGGGTCCTCGGTGCTGGTCCTTGAAGCGTCGCCACGCGAATGGCGCGGTGGTAACTCACAGCACACGCGCAACCTGCGCTGCATGCACGACGCACCGCAGGATGTGCTAGTCGATGCCTACTCCGAAGAAGAGTTCTGGCAAGACCTGCTCAAGGTCACGGGTGGCGCCACAAACGAAGCGCTCGCTCGGCTGGTGATCCGTGCCTCGGCAACTTGCCGACCCTGGATGAAACGCCACGGCGTGCATTTCCAACCGTCGCTGTCGGGCGCGTTGCACACCGCCCGCACCAACGCCTTCTTCATGGGCGGCGGCAAGGCGCTCATGAACGCCTACTACCGCAGCGCAGAACAACTCGGCGTACGCATCCGCTACGACACGCCGATTGACCGCATCGAGTTACGCGATGGCCGATTTGTGGCAGCCTGCTCGGGAACTGAGCGCTTCGAGGCGCGCAGCTGTGTGCTGGCTGCGGGCGGCTTCGAATCCAACCGCGAATGGCTGCGCGAAGCCTGGGGAATCAACGAGCGCGGCGAGCACCCGGCTGACAACTTCCTCATCCGTGGCACCCGCTTCAACACCGGCACGCTGCTGCGTTTCATGATCGACGCCGGTGCCGACAAGATCGGCGACCCGACCCAGGCCCACATGGTGGCCATCGATGCACGCGCGCCGCTTTACGACGGCGGCATCTGCACACGCATCGACTGTGTATCGCTCGGCGTTGTGGTGAACCGCGATGCCGAACGCTTCTACGACGAAGGCGAAGACTTCTGGCCAAAGCGCTATGCCATCTGGGGGCGTTTGGTGGCTCAGCAGCCCGGCCAGACTGCCTACTCGATCATCGACGCCAAGGCCCAGGGCCGTTTCATGCCGCCGGTGTTTCCCGGCGTCAAGGCCGGCAGCCTGCCGGAACTCGCACGCTCGCTCGGTCTGGACGAAGCGCGCTTCGTGCAGACGCTCGATGCTTACAACGCTGCGTGTCGAACTGGCACTTTCGATCACACCAAGCTGGACGACTGCGACACCGCCGGCCTGACCCCCGCGAAAACCCACTGGGCAAGGCCCATCGACACGCCGCCGTTCTGCGCCTATGCACTGCGGCCGGGCGTCACGTTCACCTACCTAGGGCTGAAGGTCGACGAGACCGCTGCAGTGCGCTTTGGTGGTCGCGCCAGTCCCAACCTGTTTGTCGCGGGCGAAATGATGGCCGGCAACGTGCTCGGCAAAGGGTACACCGCGGGGGTCGGCATGAGCATCGGCACCGCCTTCGGCCGCATCGCCGGCGTGCAGGCTGCCAAGGCGGCAGCGATGGAGCATGACCATGAAGCAGCTTGAAACTCTGACGCGCGAGGCCGCAGCTCTGGCCGACGGCGGTAGACGCGTGATCCCGATCAAAGCCATGACTGCCAGCGAAACGGAAGTCGAGCGTGTGCTACAGATCTGCAACGCGTGCCGTTACTGCGAGGGCTTTTGCGCCGTGTTCCCTGCTATGACGCGCCGCCTGTCTTTCGCCAAGGCCGACGTCAATTTCCTCGCCAATCTGTGCCACAACTGCGGGGCCTGCCTGCACGCCTGCCAGTATGCGCCGCCGCACGAGTTCGCCGTCAACGTGCCGCAAGCGATGGCCAAGGTGCGCCTTGAGACCTACACCGAATATGCCTGGCCGTCCGCGCTAGGGGCACTCTACAAGCGCAATGGGTTTGTGCTTTCGATGGCTCTCGCAATCGGTCTGGCGCTGTTCCTGGTCCTGGCGGCGGCGTTGAACGGCGCACTGTGGGGCGCCCCACCTGGCGGCTACTACGCCATCTTTCCGCACAACCTCATGGTATTGCTATTCGCACCGATCTTCCTCTTCTCGGTCGTTGCGCTGAGCATCGGCGTGCGAGGCTTTTGGCGAGCCGAGGCATCCGGCCCCGCCTCGACGCCAGCCGCAGCCGAGGCGCTGCACAACATGTTGACGCTGAAATACCTGGATGGCGGCCACGGCGAGGGCTGCAACAACGCGGATGACCGCTTTTCGCACCTGCGACGCCGCTTTCATCACCTGACGTTCTACGGCTTCATGCTGTGCTTCGGCGCCACCAGCACCGCGACGCTTTGCCACTACGCGCTCGGCATGCCGGCACCGTACGGCTATGCCAGCCTGCCGAAGCTGCTGGGCATGGTCGGTGGCATCTCGCTGATGTCCGGAACAGCCGGTCTGTTCTGGCTGAACCTCAGGCGCCACCCATTGCAGCAGGACACCGCGCAACGGCCGATGGATCGCGGGTTCATCGCGCTGCTGTTCCTCACCGCGGCGAGCGGCCTAGTGCTAACGCTGGCAAAGGAACACGCCATCCTGCCGCTGTCACTATGCCTTCATCTCGGCGCGGTCATGGCCCTTTTCGCGACCCTTCCCTATGGCAAATTTGCACATGGTATTTACCGCAGCGCAGCATTGCTGAAATGGTCCATCGAACGCCGCCAGCCAAGCAAGCTTCAACTTGCCGAAGATTGAATCCAAGGGGAACGAAATGGAGACCAGCGGCATGCACCGCGGTGCAATCCGTCGCCAGTTTTCAGGATTTCCGGCCGCCGCAGTGCCTGAGCCAGATGGCAGTAAGGAGGACATCGATGCGATGGTCGACCGTAACGGTAAGGTTTTCATCAAACCCGTGTTCAAGGGCGACATCAGCGAGAGGGATGAGGCTGGTCTGATCGGGTAAACAACAGACATGAGGACGACGCTGGCGGAGATGGAGCGCCCATACTTCGTGGAACCGCGCGACGCGATTTGAGCGGAACAGTGTCGGTCTCCCAGCGCACCGAGCAACCGTGCCAACCCAACATTGAGACAGGGTGGGTGCCGACTTTGAGAGGAGCCGCCCAGCTAGTCCAAGCGGCGCCGGTAGGCCGAGCACGAGGTTCGCCCACTACACGGTCCGTGCCACGGCATCCACAAGGCCAGCAGGCGTCGGCCCGGCCAGACCTGAGCGTCAAGCTGCGGAGTGCGCTCAACAATCAGGAACATCGTGTCTCTCCGCTATCGGGCAGACTTCGGACCTCATCTGCCGATGACTCACCACCAGCCGGAGACAGCCTTGCCTTCCCGGTCCTGCCTAAAGCTTTGAGGGAGCCGTTTGTGGTTGTTGTTCTCTCGGAGAAAGCCAGGCTGCCGAGTGGATGCCCGCCCCGCATTCGTCGGTCGCCGAGCGGCATCAAGCGCACCATTTGCGAGCGCAGCCGCAAGGGAACCGTGGATTAAATTGGGGGGACCCGCGCCTGCGTTGGCGCAGGCCGTCTATGCCGCGAAAGCCCCTTGCCGCTGCGCGTGCGGCGCGACGATCCGCATGTCTGGCGACCGGCGAGGCGAGGCACGGGCGAATGCATGGCGACGAGGGAATCGGGCAAGCTACGGCCCCGGGGCCGTAGCGCAGACCGCTCTCTGCGTGCGTGCGAAAGCACGCGCGCCCATCACCCGCATTTACGATTTGTGACGTAACGCCTCTGGACAATACCTCCCTCCGTAGACATCAATAGCGAATTGAACAAGGCCGACTCCGAAGCGGTCCGACAAGCACCCGTCGCTCGATGTGGTTCGCTTGGAAAAAAACGGGGGCGCCTGAACAGCGACGACGTCAGTCTGAGCGACTCGATGGCGCGCGCCGGCATCGACGCAGATCGTTTCCAGTGCCCACGGCAACGGGACCACCGTCTCTGCGGCCGCGAACAGCTGTACGCCTCGCGCGTCGTCCGAAAGGAGATTGCGCCATGCTGGACAGAGATCAACTGGAGACGTTTGCGTGCGTCGCCGAGCAACAGAGCTTCGAACGAGCAGCCACGCTTTTAAACGTGACGCGAGGTGCCGTCTCGCAACGGATCAAGGCGCTCGAAGAATCGCTCGCAACCATCCTTCTGCTGCGCGAGAAGCCTGTCACACCGACACCCGCTGGCGAGGTGCTGCTGCGTCACGTCAAGGCGCTGCGTCTGCTTGAGGCATCCTCGCTGCGCGAACTCTGGAACTCATCCGCTGGACACGGTCCGGTGCCGCTGGCAATTGCGGTGAACGCCGACTCCCTGGCCACCTGGTTCATGCCACTGATGCGCGACCTTTTCTTGCAGCGCGCAGTCGCGCTTGAGGTGGTCACCGACGACCAGGACCACACCTCCGGTCGCCTGCGCCGTGGGGAGGTCGTCGGTTGCATCTCGACTGATGCCAAGGCAGCCTCAGGATTCGTCGCAGAACCTCTCGGGGCCATGGAGTACCGCTGCTACGCGACGCCAGCTTTCGCGGCGGAGTTTCTGGGCGACGGCCTGACAGTGGCGAACGTGCTGCGCGCGCCAGCGATCCATTTCAATCGCAAGGACGCGCTGCATGCGGAATTTCTGCAACGGCGGTTCGGCGTTCGCATCGACCGCTATCCCCGCCACTACCTGCCCTCCCCATCCGCCCTGCTTGAAGGCATCGCGATGGGTGCCGGCTACGGGTTGGCGCCCTCCACCCAAGCCCAACGCCTGGTTCAGGAAGGGGTGCTGCAAGAGCTGGCACCGGGCGATCCTGTGCACGTCGACTTGTTCTGGCATCACTGGGAGATGGAGCCGCCCATGGCCAGGGAGATCACCGACCTGATCGTCGGCCATGCGGCGAAGTGCCTCGTCCAACCGCGCCGGTCGACCAGCAAGCCACGCCGTCAGCGGACGCTGTCTTCGCTACCGGCGCGACGCAGGCCACGCGAAGTGGTCATCGCGTCGATGTAGCGCGGCTCGCGCCACGGCAGCGGACGCCAACCCGGCAAGGAGCGAGACCAGCTCGCGATTCGGAATCGGCCAACTCAGCCAGGTCACGACGAAGACAGCCAACGCGACAAGAAAGCCGGTCGCGATCACCCAGGTTTCGTCAACCCTGTGCCCATGCCTTCCAAGGAGAAAGCCATAAAGGCTGACGCCGACACTGGCGATGTAGACCACATTGACCGACACCATCGTGTCCACGATGGGCAAACCACTGGCCGTCAAAGTCGCTGCGACGGCCATGGCGATGGAGGCCGGGACAAGAGGCGTCATCCAGAGGCGGCGAGGCCCAGCTGCCTGCAGCGCTGACACCATGGCGCGCAGCACCGCGCCGCCCGATCCAAGCGCCGCGACACAAAGCGCGCCGAGCATCATCGGGGCAACACCGACCGCCAGATGCTTCGCGGCCAGCGACAGCGCCTGCGGCACGACCTGCTTGGGATCCGCGATGCCAGGCCAACTCGGCTGGGCAATCGTGGCCAGCACGACCGCAGGGGGCAGGAACGCGAGGAAGAGCAAACCGACGCCTGCCAGCAGGCAGCCACAGATGGCCGCGCCAGGCCCGCGTGCGGCCAGGACGAACTGATGGTAGTCCGCTCCGGTGCAAACGAGCAGGCCCACGCCAATGGCGATCGTGAAGGTCTGCGCCACGCCGAGCGCCGGCAAGGCCCGAGCGAATGCCGGCAATGATCCGACGTAGAGCTCAACACCGCCGCTCGTGACCAAGGCGAACAAGAGGACCATCGCGCTGGCCGCAAGGCAACCGGCGAAGACGACAGAAGCCGCGCGCAACTCGACGCGAGACGCCGCGAAGATCAGCGCAATGGCTGCGGCATTTGCTGGCACGGCGTTGACACCCAACAAGCGGATGACGGCGACCGCGCCATGGATCTGCGCGGCCAGCACGCCCGCCATCCAGATGACAGAAAGCAGTGCGACCAGCCGTCGCACGCGCTCCCCGCACTGATCTCCAAGCAGGTCCCACACGGGACGGCTTGCCCGCCACAGCCGGCCGGCGACAGCAGCCATCGCCATCATTCCCAGCCCAGTCGCAACACCATAGACCGCACCCGCCATGCCGAATCGCAGGGCGTATTCGCCTGAACCGAACAGGAAGCCAGTGCCGTAGCTGGCCGAGATCAGGAGTGCGCCGACCTGAAGTGCGCCCAGCGTCCGTGCTGTCACTGCGTCGGCCCTCGCTGCCATGAAGCCACCGCTCGCCCGGGACCCGAAAAGTAGGCCTCGCTGACACAGGCGCGCTCCTGGTACTCAGGCAGCGTCGCAAATAGGCGCTGGGCGTCGGGCAGCCTGTAGTACGGAATGGCCGGCAGGAGATGGTGGGTCAGGTGGTATGCGTTGTTCCGTGGATGGATGAGCAGCGACCACGGTCCTGCGGCCTTGATGTCGCGCGTGAAGCTGAACACACCACCAGGCGCAAGGCCATGGTGATCGCACATCTCCCGGAAGGTGGTGATCAAGTGAAAAACCGTGCATCGAGCGGCCAACCACAAGGCAAGCATCCTGACCGCCGCACCGACGCCGGTCGCCGCGGCAAGCGCAGCGAACAGCAGCGTCCACCACGCGAGGATGTACAGCTTCTCTCGGCGGGAAACACCTCTGTCCAACAAGTGCCCGCAAGCCGAACCCAGCACCGCTCGCACGGACAGCGCGTTGACCGCGACCGCCGACACCCAGGATCGAGCCTTCATCGGCGGAATCGGGATCAAGTCGGGGTCGGCGCCCTTCGCCCCGAGGTCCAGATGGTGGCGGAAGTGCAAGTCTCGATAGCGCGGAAGGCTCGCGAACAGTACGGGCGCGATCAACGCCCACGTCACCAGATCGTTCACCACTTGGTCGCGCATCAGGTTACGGTGCGCAGCGTCATGCAGGATGTTGCCCAGCGCCCGCTGGCGATTGCCGAGGACCAGCAGCGCAAGCGGCGATGTCCAGGGTTCGTGCAGCGCGACAGCGAGCGCTGCACAGATCGCTGCAACATCGACAAGAATGTCCCTGATCGGGCGCCAGCCCTCCAGCTCCAGCAGTGGCAGGTGAGGGCTGCCGGCGCGACGCAAGGACTGCCGGAGCAGCGCGATGTCGGACAGTACTTCCGAGCGGGTGGCCATGGCAGACCTCCTTGAGCGCGGCCGACGGGCGCCGTGGAAAGGGCCCGCACTCGACCGGATCGTCCCAGCCGCGACCCCAAGGTACCAAGCCGCCGCCGCCGGTGATCGCGGTTTAGCAACTTTCGCTTCAGGTCAGGAACGCTAAACCGGAGCCGAGCTCATCTCCCGCTTGGTCGTTCGATTGAAGGTTCCTTCGGCGCTGGAGGATGGCCATAATCTCGGCCGGGGTGGGTCCAAGCAGGCTAGAGGAAATCACGATGACCGCAGTTCGCGATCTGCACGACTTGTGCCGAGAGATGACGCCGAGCATTGCCGGTGACGTCTTCGTCTTTTGCACCTTCAGTGACTTCCGACTTCCGCAGGGCGTCGATCCCATCTGCACATTCCGGGAAGCTGAGGGGCTCACCGCCATCATCAGCAAATCGCAGGCGGAGGCAGCCAGCGTTCGCTACACCTTCCCCTGTCGCCTCATCACCCTCACCGTCCAGTCATCGCTCGATGCAGTCGGTTTTCTGGCCTGCATCACGGACAGGCTCGCGCACGCAGGCATCGCCTGCAATGCTGTGGCGGCCTTCCACCACGATCACCTCTTCGTGCCCGAAGCCCGCGCTGCGGAAACGATGGAAGTCCTCCGCCGGCTCTCCGCAGACGCCAGCGTCTCCTGATTTCGGTTGAGCCTCGCCCTTGCGCGATTTGCTGTCGTTTAGCAGAGCTGACGCGGCCACAAAATTTACGCAAACCGGTCCTGATGCATTGACAGGCACTGCAGCTGGTTTCTAGGCTGCGCTCGCGGAATCTCTTGGATCGTATGACCCGCAGTCGGGACGACGGATGAAGAGGTACCGGATTCATTGGGAGCGCCGCCATGAGCACGTCGCAGTCACGAGCCAAGAAGCATCCGACCAATCGCCCTGCTTTGGATCAGGATTGGCGCGGGCGCCGAACGCCTGCAGGACGCCCGCGATTTGCATCCGCCGTGCCTGTCCCTCCAACGGTCGCATCCCTCGCCCGAGATCGCGGACAAGTCCATGCATCGTGGATCTCCGAGCACGGCTGGCTTGAACTCGTCGTGGGCGCTGATGCCGCCGGCCTGCAAGTCCAGCTGAATACCTGGCTGCACACTGGCACGGCATTGGAGGAGTGCTTCGTCATCCACACCCTGGCCGAGTTCGAGCATTGGCTCGCCAAAGCGCCGACCAAATTCGATCACCCCATCGCTCACGACGAACTGCGGAGGTTTGCGCATGGCAACCTCGCTCAATGACGCCGACCGGCGCAGTGAACCTGCACTTTCCGCTTGCCCCCCAGCAGCATTCGAGCTTTGCGAGTTGGCCAGTTCGCTGACCTTCGCCGACCTGGCGAGCGTCATCTCTGCGCTGGAACTGGCTGCGCAGACGGGCGGCGCAAGCGCAGCACTTTTCGTCTGGGCGATCTCACACAGCGGCCAGGGCTGGTACCGATCCATCGCGGCACTGGACCCAGACTGGACGGCAAGCGCGCTGAGGCAATTGCACAGCGGCCCATGCAATTGGTTGGCCCATGCTGCGCGATCGAGCGAGCCCCTGCTCGTTCAGCAGTCCCTCGATGAGCGACAAGAAGCAGAAAACCAGAATCCCGACCCCAGCGGACGTGCGCGAGCAGTCTGGCTGATTCCTGCGCCGCTTCCTCGAGGTTCTGACGCACTGGGCCTCCTGATACTGGCAGGCGAGGATGCGCATTGCCTCGACCCCGCCAGCCGCCTGATGCTGGTCTACCGCGCCCTGGCTCTGGGGCTGACGGACTGGTTCCAGCGTCGAGGGCGCGACGAACTGGTTCAACGCGCTCACCTGACGGACCGTGACCTCGAACTGCTGCGTCGCGAGTCGCTTGGGCAGGGTTCAAAGCAAATTGCATCGGCCCTGAACACGGAGCCGAAGACCGTCGACTGCCGCTTTCATCGGCTCAACGTGCGGCTTGGCGTAGCCAGTCGCCGCGATGCGGTCCGGTTGTGCAAGCGATATGGGCTGCTCTGAGACAAGCCCGTCGCCGGCGCGCAAGAAAGTCGCGCAATTGAAGCAGTGGTGCACGCGGATACGGCGCATAGAGTGAACTCAATGCAAGTCGCCGGGTATCCCGAAGCGGCCTCGCAGCCTCAGAAGGAGCCGCGACATGACAACTGCAATGACCGCCCGCGTCTCTTCGCAGACGAGTTCCCCGCTGCGCCAGCGCTGGATCGCCTCGGCGCTGGCAACCCTCGCAGCCATGACCGGTGCTTTCTTCGCAGGTCCTGCCCATGCGGTCGACGGCTGCCTCGTACTGCTCTGCTTCGCCGCGCCCAGCTGGCACGCCATCCCGCAGTGCGTCCCGCCGATCAAGCAGGTGTTGCATGACCTGGCCTTTGGCAAGCCGTTCCCGACCTGCGGCATGGCCGGTGGCGGCAACTCGGCCAACAACGCCTGGGCCAACGCACCAAGCTTCTGCCCGGCGCAGTACACGCGGGTCTTCGAGAGCGACATCGGCCCCGTCTACACCTGCGACTACACCGGCGCGGTGTCCGTCTCGATCAATGGCGAGCCCTTCACCCGCACTTGGTGGAGCATGAGCGGCGACACCGTGACCGAATTCAGCCAGGCTGCGAAAACACAGCTCGGCACCTGGGACACACGGTTCGACGACGACTACGCAGCCTGGCTCGCCTCGTTGCCGCCGCCACCAGTCGAACCGGGCAACTGAGGTCCATGCCATGGACGCGTCCGCCTTCCTCGCGTTGGCAGTGACCTGTGCACCGCAGGTGCACGCCGACACCGCACGGGCTCTCGTCACCGTCGAAAGCGCCTTCAACCCCTGGGCGATCGGCGTGGTCGGCGGGGCGCTGGTGCACCAGCCGCGGCACCGCGCAGAGGCCCTGGCCACAGCGCGTGCCCTGCGAGCTGCTGGTTGGAGCTTCAGCGTCGGTCTCGGCCAGATCAACGTCGGCAACTTGGAGCGCCTGGGCCTGACGATTGAATCGGCCTTCGAGCCATGCACCAACCTGGCGGCCATGCAGTCCGTGCTGGTCGAGTGCTTTGACCGCGCACGTACTTCGGCAGCGGCTACGCCGGTCGACCAAGCGGCCTTGCGACAGGCCCTGTCCTGCTACTACAGCGGCAATTTCGTCACCGGCTTTCGCCAAGGCTACGTGCGCAAGATCGTAACCGCCGCGGTCACCGCTGCACGTCCCGTTTTAACCGCCCAACCAAAGGACAAGACATGAAGCCCCTCACATCGATTCGCCGCGCCGCACCGGCGCTGGCAACCTTGCTGGTGCAAACCGCACCTCGAATGGCCATGGCCGACGGCTTCGACAAGATCAACACCACGGTGATGAACGTCAACGCCATCCTGGTGACGATCTCGATCGCGGTGGTGACCATCGCCATCATCTGGGCCGGCTTCAAGATGATCTTTCAAGGCGCGCGCCTGGCTGATGTGTCCAACGTGCTGATCGGAGGCACGTTCGTCGGCGGCGCCGCGGCTTTCGCCAGCTACATCGTCAGCTGAGCGACGACAGGCCAGACCATGCAAGTCGAAGCCATCTACAAGGGCGCAACGCGCCCGGCCATGAAGCTGGGCATCCCGCTGGTGCCACTGGTGGTGCTGTTTGGCACCGGGATGCTGCTGGTCATCTGGGGCGGCATCCTGGTGAGCTGGTGGATTGCCCTCGGGGTGGTGATCGCATTGGTACCTGCGCTGCTGTGGATGCGCTTCGTGACCGCCAAGGACGACCAGCGCTTTCGGCAAATGTTTGTCGCCCTGAAGCTGCGCCTGCACGACCGCAACCGCCGCTTGTGGTACGCGCGCAGCTACACGCCCACCCTTTACCGGAGCAACCGCGATGCTTGGCATGTCTAAGACCAACGGCGCCGACGCGCGGCCGGGCCGAGACGCCCGCGTGGCTTCGCGGCCTCGGTACTGGGCGCAGGCCCGGACCGAGAACCCGTTGGCCCGCTTCATCCCGTTTTCGTCGCTGCTCAGCCCGCACGACGTCATCACACGGGGTGGTGACTACCTGCGCGTGTGGCGCCTGGACGGCGTGGCCTTCGAGTGCGCCGATGACCAGCAGATCAGCGAGCGGCACGAGGCCTTGTGCAGCCTGCTGCGCAACCTGGCCGGTGGCCAGTGGGCGCTGTGGACGCACCGGTTGCACCGGATTGCAAGCGACAGCCTGCAGGACCCGGCACAGCCCGGCTTCGCCCGGGACCTGTCCATCGCCTACCAAGCCAAGCTCGGCGAGCAGCGGATGATGAGCAACGAGCTCTACCTGACGCTGGTATACCGGCCCAATGTGTCGCGTGTGAGCCGTGCGCTGCAGTCGACTCAGCGTACGCGCGCCGCCATCGCCGAAGCGCAAAGCGAGGCCCTGCGGATCATGGAAGAGCGCAGCGCGCTGGTGGACCGGGTGTTGCGCGGTTTCGGTCCCCAATTGCTCGGCAAGCGGGCGCACCGCGGCCGGACCTACTCCGAACTGGCCGAATTCCTCGGCTACCTGGTCAACGGCCGCTGGCGGCCCATTCCGATGACGGCTGGGCCGCTTTACCGAACGCTGCCCACGGTTCGGCTGTCCTTCGGGGGCGACAAGCTCGAACTGCGCCACGGCGATCAGCGGCGTTATGCAGCCCTGGTGGACATCAAGGAGTACGCCGATGCGGTCGAGCCCGGCATCCTCAACGCCCTGCTCTACGAGGCCAGCGAGTTCATCGAGACGCAAAGCTTCTCGATCCTGCCGCGCCGCGAAGCGATGCGCTCGCTGGAACTGCAGCGCGACCAGCTCATCGCCAGCGACGACGTGGTGGCCAGCCAGGTGGCCGAGATGGACGTGGCGCTGAACGAACTCGGCGACGGCCAGTTCTGCATGGGGGAGTATCACTACAGCCTCGTCGTGTTTGGTGAGGATGTGGCCGATGCCGGCCGTCGGGCGGCGCAGGCCATCGGCGCGATTGGTGAGGCTTCCAGCCTGCAGATGTCGCCGGTGGACTTGGTGGCCGATGCCGCTTGGTTCGCCCAGATGCCAGGTAACTGGCAGTGGCGACCCCGGGATGCCAAGCTGTCCTCGCGCGCCTTTGCGGCACTCGCCAGCGCTCACAACTTCGCCCGCGGCAAGCGTGAGGGCAATCCCTGGGGCGAGGCGCTGGCCCTGCTGCGCACGCCCTCAGGCCAACCGTTCTACCTGAACCTGCACAGCAGCCCTGAAGGCGAGGATTCGGCCGACAAGAAGCTGCCGGGCAACACGCTGATCATCGGCTCGACCGGTGTGGGCAAGACGACGCTGGAGATGTTCCTGCTGACGCTCACGCGCAAATGGAACCCGGCGCCGCGGCTCGTGCTGTTCGACCTGGACCGTGGCTGCGAGATCGCGATCCGGGCTCTGGGCGGACGCTACTTCACACTCGAAGCCGGCAAGCCCACCGGCTGCAACCCATTGCAGCGCGAGCCGACACCGGCGCGCATTCAGTTCTGGGAACAGTTGATCCGCACCTGCATCGCCACGCCGAGCATGCCCCTGCTGCCGGCCGACGAACGGGCCATCGCCGATGCGGTCAGGGCCATGGCAATGATGCCGGCGCCACTTCGCCGCTTCTCAACCGTGCGCCAGAACCTGCCGAAGGCGGGTGAGAACAGCCTGTTCGAGCGGCTGGGCCGCTGGTGCCAGGGTGGCGCGCTGGGGTGGGTGTTCGACCTGGCCGACGATCAGTTGCTCGACCTCGACGAAGCATCGGTCATCGGCTTCGACACCACAGAGTTCCTGGACCTGCCCGAAGTTCGCACGCCGGTGATGATGTACCTGCTGCAGGTGATGGAAGAGTTCGTCAACGGTGAACGCCTGATCTACGTGATCTCCGAGTTCTGGAAGGCGCTCGACCACGAGAGCTTCAGCGACTTCGCCAAGCAAAAGCAAAAGACGATCCGCAAGCAGAACGGCTTGGGCATCTTCGACACACAGAGTCCGTCCGACGTGCTGCGCCACCCCATCGGCCGCACGATGATCGAGCAGAGCGTGACCAAGATCTTCCTGGCCAATCCTGAAGCGGTGCGCGAGGAATACATCGACGGTTTCGGCCTGACGCAGGCCGAGTTCGACATCGTGCGCAGCCTCGGCGCACAAGGCGGCCGGCGCTTCCTGGTCAAACAAGGCCATGCCAGTGCGATTTGCGAGTTGGACCTCGCGGGGCTGGAGGATTTCATGACCGTGCTTTCGGCCACCACCGACAACGTGGCCCTGATGGACGCGGTGCGTGAACGACACGGCAACGATCCGTTTCAATGGCTTCCCGTCCTGCTTGCCGAGGTTCACGATCGCAAGTTTCGAACCTCCAGGAGAGCCGCATGAACGCTGTTCGTCACCTCACTGCAGCGGTCGCCATTGCAGTTGCCGCCACCACCACCAGCGCCCAGTTCGTCAAGGGCAACGAGGCTGTCAAGGTGATGCCTGATGGGACCAAGAAGGTGGAGACTCCGCCTCTTCCGTCAGCCACCCTGGCCATGCCTTGCACTGCCGACAACCCGGCATGCGCAGCGAGTGGATGGCGGATGGTCGAGACCGCGGATGGCCTTCGCGAATGCACCGAGATCTACGCGCGACCGGGAACCTGTCGTCCTTCGACATTCGGCACCGAGAAGAGGCCCCGTTTGTGGATCGTGAAAACGCGAGGTCAGTGGATGCAGTGCCAGCTTCCTGACATCGGCAGCAAGTGCGTGAGCACGAAAGCCTTGCCCTACAGCGCCATTCAATGATTGAGGTGACGCAATGTTCTCGTGGGTCGGATCTCAATTTGACAGCGTTCTGAACACGTATGTACTTGGCGTCGTGTCGGCGCTGATGGCTGGAATCGCACCCATCGCACTGACGGCGATGACTTTGTGGGTGGCCCTCTACGGCTGGGCCGTGCTGCGAAACGAAGTCTCGGAGACCTTGCCTGTCTTCATGTGGAAGGTATTCAAGATCGGCCTTGTCCTGGCCTTTGCTCTGCAGTCCGGCTTCTACATCAGCAACGTCTCCGACACCGCGAACGCACTTGCCACCGGCGTCGCATCGACGTTTCTGCCCGCTGTCGCCAATCCAGCAACCATCGCTACGCCATACGCGATCCTCGACACCTTCAACGACAAGGCCGGCCAGCTCGTGCTGGATCTGTTGAAGGAAGCGGGGATCATGCGGCTGGACCTGATCTTTGCTGCGGTGATCACGGCATTGGGGAACGTGATCTTTCTGTGCATCGCGCTCTTTGTCGTCACGCTCGCCAAGGTGTTCCTGACCTTCGTGATTGCCGTTGGTCCGCTGTTCGTTCTCTGCCTCGCCTGGCGGCCCACGGCCCGCTTCTTTGACAGTTGGCTGTCCATGGTTTTGAACGCCGTTGTGCTGACCTGGTTCGCGTTCTTCGCGCTCGGGCTCAGCGCATACATGGGAGACACGCTGGTCCAGACGATCCAAGACCAAGGCGGCTTCCTCGGCGCAACCTTCAACGTCATCGGCGAGAGCCTGAAGTACTGCGTCGTGATGATCCTCATGGCCATCATCTGCTTCCAGGCGCCCAGCCTGGCCTCCGCACTGACTGGCGGCGCCGCAGTCCAGCAGGGCATGCAGATGATCCAGAACGCCCTGATGGTTTCAGGCCTGCGCTCCGCCTCGTCTGCAAGGGGCACGGGTGGCGCGAGTGCGGCCGGCGGCGTCATTCGCGCCGGTGCCGGCCTGCCCTACGCGACGGGCCAGGCCACCAGCGCCGCTGCCTCGGCCACAGGTCGCGCTGCGGGAGCCATGGCCGCCGGTGCCGGCGCTGTGGTTCGCCAAGGTTACGGCGCGGTGCGAACCGCCGCCTACAAGCTCGCCGCATTGCGCGGTCGGGCGTGATCGTCAACCAGCACAGGAGCCTTGCCATGCGCATCCGTCTCACAGCCGCTGCCGTCGCCTGCGCCATCGCGAGCAGTTTTGGCGCCAGCAATGCCCTCGCCCAGGGCATCCCGGTCATCGATGCCGCGAACCTGATGCAGACCGTCCAGCAGGTCCTTAACGACATCACCGAGATCAACAACCAGGTGCAGCAGATCACCCAGATGCAGAGCCAGCTCGACAGCATCAACGGCATGCGCAACCTCGGCAACGTCTTCAACAACCCGATGCTGCAAAACTACGTGCCGGCGGAGGCCTACACCTTCGTCAACGCCATCAACTCGTCGGGCTATTCCGGCCTGAACGCCACGGCCAAGGCACTGCGCGACGAGGCCATGGTCTACAACTGCACGGACCTGATCGGCGACGCCCGGACCAGCTGCCAGGCCTCGCTGGCCCAGCCGTATCAGTACAAGGGCCTGCTGCAGGACGCGATGAAGTCGGCCGCGGGGCGCCTGTCGCAGATCCAGTCGCTGATGGGCCAGATCAACGCCACCACGGATCAGAAGGCCGTGCAGGAGATCCAGGCCCGTGTCGGCGCGGAAGGCGCCCTTCTCGCGCACGAGATGTCCCAGCTGCAGATGCTGCAAGGCATGGCCGACAGCGAGGAGCGCATCGCCAGGTCGCGCGATCGCGAACGCCAGTACCAGATGCTCGTCCGCACTGGGAAGGTATCCGACTACCTGCCCTGATGCTTGATCCCTGATCCTTCTGCGCCCTGCTCTACCGAAGCCCGCGCGCAGTCCACCTGAGGTCCCAACATGAGTGCCGTCCTGTCACCAGGAATAGCTGCTGCATTGCCCGGTCGCTCCCAAAGCCCGGAGCAGGACGGCGACAAGACCACCGCTGAGCAGGCGGTGATCGACGCCAACCGGGCGTGGGAGCTTGACCGGGCGTTGATGCTCGAACGATCCGAACGGCGGGCATGGTGGGTGGCCATCGCAGGCCTGACGCTGGGTTTCATCGGCATCGCAGCCGTCTTCGTCCAGGGTCCGCTACGCCGCGTTGTGGAGATCCCCATCGTCGTCGACCGGGTCACCGGCGAGGCCACGGTCCAGCAGCGGCTGGACGTCGAAACCATCCCGCCGATGGAAGCGCTCGACAAGCACAACCTCGCCACCTTCGTGCGCGCCCGGGAGGGCTACAGCTGGGCGTTCCTGCAGCGCGACTTCGACCAGGTGGCGCGAATGGCAGTGCCGGCCGTGTTCGCCGACTACAACCGCCAGTTCGAGGGCGACGGTGCCCTGCAGAAGAGGATTGGGCCGACCGAGGATTGGCGCATCAACGTCATCGGCGTGCGCTTGACGGCCTCCGCTCGCAGCGGCAGCAAGGGCCAGGCGACGGTCACCTACGACAAGGTGGTGCGCCTGACGGAGCGCAACCTGCCCGAGGTCACCACGCGGCACGTGGCCAGCGTCAACTTCCAGTACCAGCCCAAGGTGCTGGCCAAGGAGCGCGACCGAATTGAAAACCCGTTTGGCTTCGTCGTCACCGCGTATCGGTCCGACCCCGAGATCAACACGACCGCACCGGGAGCCAAGCCATGAAAGCCCTGACCTGGCTCGCAGCCATGGCCGGACTGACGCTGTACGGCCCAGCCGTCGCCACCTCAGAGCCGGCAGATTCTCGCCTGCGCGAAGTGGTCTATGACCCGCACGCAGTGGTGACAGTCCCAGTCAAGCGCGGTGTCGTCACCCTGGTCGTTCTCGACACCGACGAGTCGATCACCGAGGTAGCGGCAGGCCTGGGCGGCGACTGTGCGAAGGCTGAAGCAGCATGGTGCGTGGCGGCCCAGGCCGGCGGCCGAAACATCTTCGTCAAGCCCAAGAGTTCGGCCAGCGCGGCGAACAACCTGGCCGTGGTCACCGACCGCCGCACACATGCCTTCCGCTTTGTCGTGCTGGCCGATGGCGACCCCAAGCCGCCGGTGTACCGGCTGGTGGTCAGGGCGTCGGCCCAGGTGATGCCTGTTGCTCGGCTCACGCAGCGCGAGACGGCGCCCCTGATCGCACTGCCAGCCTTGCCGCCGCCATTGCCGCCTGAACAAGTCGTCGCCGAACGGCTGCAGGCCAAGCCGCAGGTGATGAACACCCGATATTCGGTTGCCGAAGGCGACGGCTCGCAGGACATCGTGCCGACCCTGGTCTTCGACGACGGCCGTTTCACCTACCTGCGCTTTCCAGGCAACCGCGAGGTCCCGGCCGTGTTCCATGTCTTGGGCGATGGCAGCGAGACGCTGGTCAACGCACGCATGGAAGACGACCTGCTCGTGCTGGACCGCGTCAGCCGGCGGCTGATGCTGCGCGCCGGCGCGGCTGTCGTCGGCCTCTGGAACGAGTCCTTCGACCTGGATGGCAGGCCACCCGCTGATGGCACCACCGTGCCAGGCGTGCAGCGTGTGCTGAAGGACGAAACCGGTGGCCACGCCGTTGCGGCCACCGACATGCACAGAGGAGTGACGCCATGAAGCGCGACACCACCGAGAGCGGCAATGCCGATCCTGAAATTGGCGCCCAGACTGCTGCCGACGCGGACGGCCCCACGATCTCGCCACTGCCCGGCGAGCCCGGCATTCCCAACGTTGCAGCCCGCCAGCGCGTGTCACTGTCGAAGAAGGGCTTGCTGGCGGTTGCACTGCTGATCGGCTCGCTTGTCGCCGTCGCGGGCCTGACGATCCAGCGGTTCACGGCCAGTGGCAAGAAGACCAACGACGCGGCGGCCACGCTGGTGAAGAACAAGCCAACAGCGGCGACCGCAGAGCCGCGCCAGCTTGACATGTCTGCAGCACCCGCGGCAAGCACGCCCGCGGCCACAGCGCCGCGCATCCCGGCCCTGACCCCGACGGCCGAAGAGCTCGCCGAGCCCATCGGCGTCCGCCGGACAGGATCCGGTGATGCCGCGTCGGGCGGTCCGAAGACGGCGTCGCCGCTGGACGCCCCTGTCCTGCTGGTCACCTCCCGCCCGGGCGCATTCAACCGAAAGGCGGATGCAGCCACGCCTCCTGCTCAAGACGGCGCGACTTCGCCCGATGCTGCTAGCCCATTCGATCCAATGGCCGCAACCTCGCGCAACTTGCAGGGCTACCAGCGCCAGCTTCAGGGCCTGCTCGACAGCATGACCAAGTCCGCCGCACTGGCCACAGGCCAGGCGACCGGCCAGACACCGTCGGGATCCCTTCTCGGCGGGCCGCCGATGACCGGCACGGCACCCATTGGTGGAGCCACTGCTGGGGGTGGCCTGTTCGGCGGCCAGCTCCAAGGCTCCGCCACGCCCAAGGTGGCCGCCTCCATGCTCGGCAAGCGAAGCCTCACGCTGCCCAAGGGCACCGCCTTCACCTGTGCGCTCAAGACCAAGGTGATCAGCGCCGCATCCGGCCTGGTCGGCTGCCAGGTGCAGCGCAACGTCTTCAGCGACGACGGGCGCGTGCTGTTGATCGAACGTGGCTCGCACATGGATGGCGAGTACCGCGTTGCATCCGTGAAGCCCGGCACTGTGCGCATTCCGGTGCTGTGGACCCGCATCCGCACGCCGCTTGGCGTCATGGTCGACATCGACTCCCCTGGCACAGGCCAGCTGGGCGAGTCCGGCATTGACGGCTACGTCGACAACCGCTGGGGCGAGCGCATCGGCGCGGCCATGCTGCTGTCCTTGATCGACGACTCGGTCAAGCTCGTCATCCAGAACCAGGCCAACGAAAGTGACAGCAGCGACCAGGCCAACACCGTCGTGCTGCCGTCCACCACGGCCAACACCAACAAGCTCGCCGAGAAGGTGCTGGACAGCACCATCAACATCCCGCCGCTGATCTACCAGAATCAAGGCGGCATCGTGGGCATCTACGTCGCCCGGGACGTGGACTTTTCGTCGGTGTACGCGCTGAGGCCCACCGCCAACGAGCTGGCACGCGAGGTGGCGCCATGAACCCGCACACCTGCGAGCACGAGACCCTGGGCGAAGGCTGGTGCGGTGACGCGACCTCGGTGGTCGAGTTCCTGCGCCCGTTGCGCGACCAGCTCGATGCGCCTGGCGTGCTGGAGGTCTGCATCAACCGGCCCGGCGAATTGCTGGTCGAGACGGTGCATGGCTGGCAGACCGTGCCTGCGCCGGAGATGACGCAGGAGCGCTGCCTGTCGCTGGCGACTGCGGTTGCCACATTCTGCGACCAACAGGTCAACCAGGAACGGCCACTGCTGTCGGCCACGCTGCCCAGCGGCGAACGCATCCAGTTTGTGATCCCGCCGGCGGTGCCGCGCGGCACGGTGTCGGTCACGGTGCGCAAGCCGTCGCACCTGATCAAGCGGCTGGAGGACTTCGAGCGCGAAGGCCTGTTCGAGCGCACGGCCACCGTGACGCGCACGGCGAACGCCGAACTACTGCCGTTCGAGCGCGAACTCATGGCGCTGAAGGACTCACGCCGCTACGCCGAATTCCTGCGTCTGGCGGTGTGCAAGCACCAGACCGTCGTGGTCAGTGGCAAGACCGGCTCGGGCAAGACCACCTTCATGAAGGGCCTGGTCGAGGAAGTGCCCAGGCACGAGCGGCTGATCACGATCCAGGACACGGCCGAGCTGACGCTGCCCAACCACCCGAACGTGGTGCACCTCTTCTACAGCAAGGACGCACAGGGAACGGCCCGGGTGACGGCCAAGTCGCTGCTGGAAGCCTGCCTGCGCATGAAGCCAGACCGCATCTTCCTGGCCGAGGTGCGCGGCGACGAGTGCTTCCACTTCGTGCGCCTCGCAGCCTCTGGCCACCCAGGCAGCATCACCAGCGTGCATGCCGGCAGCTGCGCGCTGGCCTTCGAGCAGATGTCACTGATGATCCGCGAGACCGGCGCTGGCGGCGGACTGCGCTTGAACGAGATCAAGTGGCTGCTGAACGTCGTGGTCGACGTGGTCGTGCAGTTCGATCGCGACGAGCGCGGCCGCTTCATCTCCGAGATCCTCTATGAGCCCCGCGGCCAGCGGCTCAGCCGAGGGGATGCACAGGTGGCGCCAGCATGAGCAGCGTCACTGCCTTGCCGTTTTCTGCATGGCCCGCAGGCCGCAAGGTCGCAGCCTGCGGCTTTGCAGTCATGGGCTACGTCGTGCTGGCCTGTGCGGCGTTCTACGTGGCAGGCGCCCTATTCCTGGTGCTGAACAAGGCCAACCCACGACAGGCGCACTTCGCCAGCATCGTGCACTACTGGGCTTTGTACGCGGAAGATGCTCAGCTCCGCAAGAAGCTGCAGCTCTCAATTGGCGTCTCGGGGTTCGGCCTGCTGATCCTGCTGCCTGCGGGCCTTGTCGCCGCAGCACGGCCGCGCCGCGCGCTGCATGGCGATGCCCGCTTCGCCAGCCCCTCCGAGGTGGACCGCGCTGGATTGACCCGCAGCGACAGCGACGGTCAGCCCGGCATCCTCATCGGCCGGCACCGCGGCAAATTCCTGTCGCTGCCCGGCCAGCTGTCGGTGATGTTGTCCGCCCCAACTCGCAGCGGCAAGGGCGTGGGTGTCGTGATCCCCAACCTGCTGAACTGGCCCGACTCGGTCGTGGTGCTCGACATCAAGGGTGAGAACTACGACATCACAGCAGGCTACCGCGCCACGCATGACCAGGCTGTCTATGCCTTCTCCCCCTTCGACGAAGACGCGCGCAGCCACCGCTGGAACCCGCTGACCGCTGTGCGCTCCAGCCTGCTGCACCGCGTGGGCGACCTGCTCACCATTGGGCAGGTCTTCTTTCCCAACGATGGCGGCGGCACTTCATCGGAAGCCTTCTTCAACGACCAGGCGCGCAACCTGTTTTTGGGTCTGGGCCTGGTGCTCCTCGAAACGCCAGACCTGCCACGCACCATCGGCGAGATGCTGCGCCAGTCCTCAGGCAAGGGCCGCTCGCTCAAGGATCATTTGAGCGGCCTGCTCACAGCACGTAGGAACGAAGGCGCCCCCTTCTCCGACGAGTGTGCGGACGCCCTGCAGCGCCTGTTGTCAAACTCCGAGAACACGCTGTCCAGCGTGGTCGCCACCTTCAACGCGCCGCTGACCATCTTCGCGGATGCCGTGGTCGATGCGGCCACGAGCGCCGACGACTTCCGGCTCCAGGACGTGCGCCGTCGTCGCATGTCGGTCTATGTGCGCATCCCGCCGAACCGGCTGGCCAACGCCCGGCCGCTGCTCAACCTGTTTTTCTCGCAGCTCGTCAACCTGAACACCCAGCACCTGCCCGAGCAGGACCCGACGCTGAAGGTGCAATGCCTGCTGGTCAACGACGAGTTCACGGCCATGGGCCGCGTGGGCGCCATCACCAACGCCGCCGCCTTCCTTGCCGGCTACAACTTGCGTCTGCTGACCGTGGTGCAGGCCATGTCCCAGCTCGATGCCGTCTATGGCGACAAGGAAGCCCGCACATTCGCCACCAACCACGGCTTGCAGATCCTCTTTGCGCCGCGCGAGCAGCGCGACGCCGACGAATACAGCGCCATGCTGGGACAGTTCACCGAGCGCGCTACGTCGCGTGGACGCAGCCGGTCCATCGGCGGTCACGGCCACAGCAGCATCAGCCGAAATGAAAGCGAGCAGCGCCGAGCCTTATTGCTTCCGCAGGAATTCAAGGAGCTGGGCAGCGAACGGCTGGTGGTGATCTTCGAGAACTGCAAGCCCATCCTGGGCAAGAAGATTCGCTACCACCGCGACAAGGCCTTCACCTCACGCCTGCTGTCCCCGCCGCCTGTGCCGCGCATGAACATGGACCTGCACGTCGCACGCGTGCAAGAGCGTTGGCGCTACGCCGACGATGAACTGGCGTCCGGTGAGAGCCTGGACGTCGAGCAACTCGTCTGCGACATGAGCCGTTTGCCTGAGCTACCCGACGGGCAGCCAGGCGAAATGGCCGAGGCCGTGCTGGACTTCGTCGTCAGCCCCAGGGCGGGCCAGGCCGCTAGCGGTGGCTTGATCGAGGCCGCTGCAGACGAAGACGGCGTGCTCATCGACGACCCATGCATCTTCGAGCGCGCAGACATCACTTGAACCGGGAGCACCGTCATGCGAACAAGCATCATCCTCACGCCCTTTGTTCCCTGGCTGCTGCTGTTGGCCTCCTGCAGTTCGCCGCCGCAGCCGCCGGCGGTGGACGAATCGCAGAAGCGGCCGGTCAACGCGAAGACGGCCGTCGAGCTGCAGGTCTGCAAGAACGACCTGCAGAACACTCGCCTGATGGCCACCGAGTCCGGACGCTTGGCGGAGACAACTGCCGCCACGCTGGCGAACATGGCGGCGCGCCAACAGATCCTTGCCGCCATGCAGGCGCCGTCGGGTCAGCAGCGCCAAGCAAACACCATCTTCACCGTTCGATTCGAGTTCGGCAGCACCCGCGTTGCCATTCCGGCCGATGTCACGTCAGCCCTGGTCGAGGAGGCCAAGGCATCGCCACTGGTGCTGCTGCGCGGGCGCACCGATGGCACCAGCGACGCGTCGGCCGAGGGCCGCATCGCCAGGGACAGGGCGGCCGCAGTCCGCGACTACCTGGTGGCCGCTGGCGTGGAGCCCGGACGCATCCGCAGCACCTATCAGCCGATTGGCGATCACGTGGCCGACAACGCCAGCGCAGCCGGGCGCGGCTTGAACCGCCGCGTCGAGATCGAGCTGTACCGCGCGTTGCCCGTTGCGCTGAGCGCAGCCGCAGTCGCCCAGCACTGAGCCAGCACTCAATCCACCATTGCGAGGCCGCCATGGATTCAGACAACTCCCCCGTTCGCCAGATCGCGCCGGCCCAGGGTGGCACCGTGGAACCTGCCAGCCGCATCTCAAAGGCCACCTCCCGCACCCAGGCACCGAGTGACAAATCCAGCGAGCACTTCGAATTGCGCGACCCCTTCGCAGAGGTCACCTACCGGGCCAACAGCTTCCCGGAGATGGTGGCCAAGGCCGATCGACTCGGCAGCACGCGATTTGTAGCCGTGGCCGAGAGCGGCGCGCGAACAACGATCCAGAAGGTCAACGGCGAGTGGCAGCGCGGCCTGCCGCACCCGGCGCCGCCCGAGCGTCCTCTGGACCCATTGCCGGCGCGCGACGAGGTGCCCAGAGCTGCAAACGTGGTCACCATGCCCGGAGCCGCCAAGACCCCGGCGAAACCTGAGCAGGACGTCGTCAAGGAGGCCGCAAGAATGGATGGCCAAGCCGAACGCGCCGCGCTCGTCGCCCGCCTCGAAGCCGCGCTGATGGAGCGCTACATCATCAAGCGCGCCCCGGTGACCGTCGGCGAGGTGTCCATCGGCCGCACCGAGTACCGCTTCCGCGGTGACAGCTCCCGCGTGGCGTTCACGGAATCACCGTTTCGGCTGGCCACGGACACCAACAGCCCGTCGGTCGCGCGCTCGATGGTCGACGTGGCCGAGGCCCGCAACTGGAAGGCGCTGCGCGTCTCGGGCAACGAAGACTTCAAGCGACTGGTCTGGCTGGAAGCGTCGGTGCGTGGCGTGAAGGCCCTGGGCTACGAGCCGAACCTGGGTGACCTGGAGGTGCTCAAGCGCGAGCGCGAGGCGCGCCTGGTCAATCGCATCGAGCCGACTCGATATGCCAGCAGCCGCCTCGCAGCGCCGCCCACCGAGAAGCCCTCCGCCCGAGGCAGCGGCAGCCGCAAGGCCGTACTGGCTGCCGTCGAAGCGGTGCTGGTTGCCAAGAATGTGCCTGAGAAGCAACGCGCTGCCGTGATGGCGGCGGCGGCCGAGAAGCTGGCCCAACGCATTCGCAACGGGGAGGCGCCCAAGGTCAAGGTCTACGACAAGTCGGCGCCTTCGCAGCGAACCGTTGTCATGCCAACACCCGAGTTGCAGCGTTCGCGCGAGCGCGCTGCGCCGACGCCCGCTCGTTGAGGCAACGCCAGTGGACAGCGAGGCCAACGGCGACGCGGCGCCGACTGCGACCTACGAAATAGGTGGGCAACGGTTCGAAATCGGATCGCGCGGCCTTGCGGAGGCCATCGCCGACGCCCATGCAGCACGCATGCGGCCTCGCTGCATGTGCGTGGCCCAAGGGGTCGAGATGTACGTGGCCCGGCTGGCCGATGGCCACATCGTCAAGCGTCTTCCGGACACCGGCAGCCTTCACGCGCCAACCTGCCCGTCTTACGAGCTTCCGCCAGCGTTCTCGGGACTTGGCCAGAAGATGGGCACCGCCATCACCGAAGACCTGGCCACCGGCAACACCACGCTAAAGCTCGACTTCTCACTGTCGAAGCTGGGCGGCCGTCTGCAGGCCCCGGCCTCTCGCCAAGGCGGCTTGGGTTCGGTGAAAGGTGGCAGCAGGCTGTCCATGAGAGCCTTGCTGCACTACCTGTGGGATCAGGCAGAGCTCACGCACTGGCATCCTGGTTTCGAAGGAAAGCGCTCATGGGCCACGGTCCGGCATCATCTACTGCAGGCGGCGGAAGGCAAACTGGCTCACCAAGCGGAACTGCTAAGTCGGCTCTATGTGCCGGAGGTGTTCCGTGTCGAGCAACGAGAGGCCATCAACGCTCGCCGCGTCGCAAGATGGTCCCACACAGCACCCGACTCGGGTGGGACACAGCGACTGATGCTGCTCATTGCGGAACTCAAGGAACTGGTGCCGGCGCGCTTCGGCGCGAGAGCCTTGATCAAGCATGTGCCGGACCAGGCTTTTGCGTTCGACGACACGCTCTATCGCCGTGTGCGGCGGCGATTCGGCTCGGAGCTCTCAATGTGGGGCGCGGCACCGGAGCTGCACATGGTGATCGTCGCGACGTTCGGCATCAGCGGCCTCGGCATTCCAACCATTGCGGAGCTGTCCCTGATGCCGGTGGACCGTCGATGGCTGCCGGTTCAGGACGTTTCGGAGTGCCAACTCCTCGACGCACTTGCGGGCGAGAACAGGCGCTTTATCAGCTGTCTTCGATTCGACTTGCCTTCAGAAGCAGGACTACCAGTTGTGGTGCTGACAGATGCAGTGCCGAAACCGGCTCCTTTGTTCATACTGCGAGGGTCATTGCGGGAGCCGCGGGCCAGCACCGTCGAGGCCGATGCTGACAGTCTCAGTTGGGCATGGCATGCAGCCGATGTCCAGATGCCTTGTTTTCCGATGCAAACTGCATCGCTCATCCGCCGCAACTGACCGGCTTCGCATAGGTTGTGTGCCCGCCAGCCGAGTTCGAGACCGATTGTCCTCACTGGCCAAGCCATGACCGTCTTGTTGATGGCTACCGGCCCCTGCGAAGCCCAGGGCGGTTCACTCTGCCCGTCCACGCCCCATCCCCAAAGCTGCTGATGTCCAAACGCCCATATACAGCGACAACCTCGTTCCTGTTGCCGGTGTTTGCAGTTCGCATCGAGGGAACATGGAATAACTCGTCCCCGAGGCCGGCTGGAGGAAGGTCTGGAGGGCCCGCTTGGCAGTCCTATGGACATGCGCAAGCCTTTGCCTCGCCTTCGGCCCTTTGCCCCTGACCGTGGCCATGGCCACGGTCGCGCCGCCCCCTACCGCAATCACTACCTTCAAAAAGTGGCTCAGTTTTCGGTCGGCGCCAACATGCCGAGATCAAGGGCACGGGCTATGCCGGCGGCTACAGCCGGGTGACCGACTTCATTCGCGCCTGGCGCGAGCAGGAAGGCCAGGCGGCGGTGGCCAACGCCTTCATCCCGCTGGCGTTCGAACTGCGCGAGGCCTACCAGTTCGACTGGAGCGAGGAAGGGCTGGCGCTGATCAGCCGCCGCTGAGCCAGTCCATGGGCACGAGTTTGATGCCGTTGCGCCACTCGGGAAGGCCGACGACGCCCTCGACATCACCCCAGACGTCCCCTGACGCATGGTCGAGCACGATCAGCTGCAGCTTTCCTTTCGCGCTCAGCACGACCTTCCCCATGACATCGAAGGCCATGTGCACGGCATCCACGTCCTCGTCACGCAGGCGCGGCTCCTCATCGTCCGTCTCCTCGCCTTCAGTGCGGGCCAACACGCGTTTGGGGAAATACACCTGGCTCGGTTGGTCCAGCACAAGGAACGCGGGAACAGGGCTGTTGCGCTGCGCCAAGAAGTACTGGTGGAGTGCAAGGAGTACCGCCAAGTGGTAGGCGAGCCAGTTCGATCCGCTCCCGATTTCCGAGAGGTAGTCGTCCCGGTCCGAACCATGTACCCTTATCGTGAGGTCATTAATTTCCAGGGAAATTGGATCCTGCGGATTCTCGACGTCAAGCGACGGCAGCAGTCTGCCCGCATAACCGTTGATGGCCGCTAACGCTCGACGCTTCCGCGACTCAACGTCCTGTTCACGCAGCTCGCCTTCCAACTGCCGCACCAGATCCCTCAAGCGGGCCACCTCCTCGACCAACTCACTGTCACTGCCCAGCCGCCGATGGAGATCCAAAGCCGACTCCAAGTTACCGACGAACCGCTCGGCGCGTTGAGCCGCAAATTGGCGCTGCCGCGCTTCGTCGGAACGTCCCGACAAGGCACGCTTGCGGATCTGCACCGACCGCAACCTTTCGGTCGTCTGGCCAACCTCTGTGGTCACGCGCTGCAGCTCCCGATCGAACGCTGCCGGCACTTCCTTGTCGACGCCGGCCTCGGCCTCAACTTCGTGCAGTCTCGTGGACAGCGCTTGGAGCTTCTTCTTCGCGGAGTCGGTAAAGCTGCCGCACATGGGGCAGTCGGCATGGTCGTCGGTGTGCTCGACCAACCAGCTCGACAACTGCAGGCGGCCACGTTGGAGCGTGAGCGCGACCTGGTATTGGTCGACGCCGACCCGCATGCGATTCATCTCCTCGAGCCGGTGACGCAAGGTCGTCAGCTCACGGGACACCTCGCGCTCCTCCACGTCGAGCCCGCTGAGCTCGCTCAGCGCGTTGGAGATGGTGGACGTGCTCACCGCAATCGTCAGGTCGGTCCTGGCGACCACTTCCTCGAGCTGCTCGATCATCTGTCCGCGCGACAGCTCTTGTTCTGGTCGCGCCGCGAGTCCCAGTTCCTGTGCTTCACTGAACTTGGCTTTCAGATCCGCGAGCCAGCGAGCCGACACTTCTTGCGCGTCCTTCAGCTCCCGCTCTTTGCGTCGCAGCTCTTGGCGAGCGCGCCCGAGCTCAAACTGCTTCGCCATGAGGGCCGGCGTCACCGCTCCGATGACATAGGGAAAAATCTTACGCAGCTTCTCGCGGTGCTCGTAGGTGTTGGCCTTAAAGAACAGAACGTCCGGGTTGGCGACGACGTTCTGCGGCTGGAAGGTGAACGCCGCCAAATCACGGAAGCTGGGACGTCCATCGAAACCGGTCGAGTCGTCGCCGCCCGAGAAGTCCAGCTTGGAGAGGCCCGCCAATTCATCAAGCAGCCGCTTCACGGCATCGGCGTTAGTGTTCTTGGCGACACGATGAGGAATCTCGGTAATCCGATCTGCCTCCAGCAGGAACATATCGTCGGTGCTGCGTTGGGCGCCGGGCTCTCGGCGCGCCAGCAACTTGTCTCCCTGCGCGGTGGCCACAACGACACCGAACCATTCGCAGTGCTTGCGGATGGTGTTGACCGGGATGGTGCACGTTCCGGCACCCAGGCAGTAGTCGATGATGGGAATGACGGCCGACTTGCCGGTACGCGACGCGCCGCTGATGACGTTGACCTTTCCAAGTTCGAACGGAAGCCGCCGGGGCTTGAAATCAGCGTTGCGCGGCCAAAGCACGATCTCGCGAATCTGCAGGAACATCAGAGCTTCACTTTCAGCGTTGTTGTCACTTCGTGCAGCGTCAATTGCCCGCACCACTTGCCGAGCTTCTCCGCATCGGCCAGAAGTTGCTTCACCTCATCAGGGAGTGCTCGCGCCTTGGTGCGCGACAACGGAACCACTTCTCCCGCCTCGGACAGGTGCACCAGCCGCCCAGCCGATGCCAGCTCGATCGACTGGAGACTGAGGCGGCGCCAGCGGATCGCCCGCTCATGGATCTGCAGTAGGACATCCTGCTTGGAGACGCTCGAATCTCCGAACTTGGCAGCGTAGGCACGAAGCCCGGAACTCGATCGAGTGCGCCGCAAGAGCTCTGCCGTGGCTTGATGCAACACGATCGGCAGCACCAAGAAAAGCAGTGGCAGACGTGGTGCGTCGCTCGCAGGGTGGGACTCGACAAAGCCGCAGCAGAAGCGCCAAAGAACGGCGGCACCCAGGGCGGGGTTCTGAACGTTCTGCGCCTCCCGTGCCAGCATCGTTAAGCCGCCTTCTTGACCTTGAGCTTTTGCTCGAAAGTGGGATGCCAGCCGATCAACATGTCGTCGGCCAATCGATGCAGGCACCCAGGAATGAAGTGGTCCGGCGGCTCCATGGCCTGCACGGGCACGCTGAGCCCCATGCATTCGGAATACAGCGCCTGCCCTTGAAGATCATCCGCTTTGCCGGCATGCTGTATGCCGCCGGCTCGCCGCTTGTTCTTCCAACTGCGTTTCAAGACCGCATCCAGGTCGTCAAACGACGTCTCGTCCACTTCGCCCCTCACCGCCCATTCCGTCCTGTCAGCCGCGGCCATCAGGTAATCGCTCACGGCCTCCAGCTTGTCTTCGAACGACAGCCCGATGATCTCCAACTGCAGCACAAAGACCTTGGGCAGCAGACCGCGAGACTCCTCCTTGCTGGGCATCCGCGCGCGGCTGAGCAGGACCATGTCGCGATCAACCTTGCGAACGTAGGCAGCGTACCAACCAGCGAATTCATCGCGACCGATGACTGCCGGCCGCCCCGCCTCCAGATGCTCATCCACTCGACGCTTCACGACCCCGCACATGTGGTCGGCAATCTCCATGACCTTGGAAGCGGACACGGGATGGCTTCGAATGATGGCCTCGACATCGGCATGCGGGCTGCCGCTCCCGCAGGTGAGCTGGAAGTTGCAGATGATCTGCGCCAGGCGCGCCAAGTCAGCGTTGAACACGCGCTCGACGTAGGGAGCGATGTCTTCGGCCAGTTCACTTTTCAGCAGGAAGCCAGGCGCCTCGCCCCACAGCTCCGCCCGAGCCCGGGCGATGGCCGCACCCGCAGCCTCGAGCGTCTTGGCATCAGCGAAGGACTGGACGATCGCACCTCCCACCGGGCGGGAAACATAGATCTCGAAGATCGTTTTCTCGAGTTCGAAGTCCCAGGTGGCCGACGCCTCGACCCAGTTCGACAAGGTCTTCCAGAGCGATTTTGCGCGGCCCGAGACCGGATTCGCGGTCAGGGCGCTCTTGCTTTGGATCAGGCGAACGCCCTTCTTCGGATGCTCTTGAGCGACGTCGTCGAGAACCTCCATGCTACAGAAGCTGCCCTCCGGCGCCTGCAGCAAGAGTTGCGTGAGGCGCGTGTACTGAAGGCTGTAGCCCAGGGCTTGCCCCGGCACCTCGGTCTTTCGCTTCGCACGGGGCGATCCATCGCCCTTCGACTTCGCCATATCCACCCTCGCCATATTTTCCGATCATCATACAAATTGGGTCAGGTCTCGCATATCTTCGCTAACACCAATTCTGAGGTGAGGCATGTAGCAACGCCCCGGCGCGGCCCACGCCTGAAACGTGGACACTGCCAACGAGACTAGGGCCCGCCGGACTGGCCATGTTCGAACCTGGCGCCCCGCGCAGCCTTCAGCCCGTCGACGATCTGGTAGGCGTAGCTGCCCGACAACGGGTACTTGTGATCACCCTCGTGGGGAATCGGATTGAGCGCGAATGCCCCGAGGTCGTCGGAGACCAGCCAGATCTCGCGCGAGTTGCGGCGTCCTTCTCCGAACTCCCAGCCCTCGCTCATGTGCCGGTGGTCCACGGGCTGCGAGAACAGCATGACGTCATAGAGCTTTCGCTCGCCTTCAATCCATGGATCGCCGGAAATTAGAAGGACAAGCTTTCCCGATGCCTCTGACAACAGCCGGCACTTATCGATTTCCTCTGCCGTGGGTTTCGGGCCTTTGATCTCGATCCACGCATTCCAGTCCGGCACCCAGAAGTCCGGGAGGTAGCGCGTGCCATCAAGATCAAAGCTCTGCTCCTCGTAGCGCCAGCCGATCTGAATCGTTTCGAGGAAGACAGCCCACCTGGCTTCGCTCCTCGATCGGAATCGGAACCCTTTGTAGTTGGTTTCGATGGGTTGCATGCTTTTGATTTTCCCTTCAGCGAGTCAGCCCACAACACGCAAAGATCGATGACAGCTAGATGGCCATCTTGGGCGGCGCGAGCCGCACAACATTGGCCGATGGCTCGGCAGCGGCGTTGTCCAGCAAGGTCTGCAACAGCTGGGGCTGTATCCGCATCTCGCGAGCGACCGCAGCCTCGGGCACGCCGAAATGCTCCCTCATGACCTTCAGGCTCTCCACGACAACCTCTGGCTCCTCATTGGCGATCAGGTGATCTTCCGTCTCGCGCAAGGCTTCGCCGTGCCGGTTCAGTCCGAAGTACCCCGCTCTGGCCTGATCCTCGGTGAACAGTCCAAGCTGGCGCGCCCGGAAGATGATCGCTGCCTTCGAGACGCCCCAGCGAAGCTTCAACTCCGACAGGCCGGCCCAGTTCAGCCGCGAGCCTCGAAGGGCGAGACGGCACTCCGTGGCAAACGTGCTGCGCGGCAGCAGCAGCGCGCTCGCGAAACGGTTGGCCTGCGTCTCGGTGAGCCGATCGCCTGTCAGGACACCGATGTGCAGCGAAAAGTGACCCAGTTCGTGAGCGATGCCAAAGCGCTCGCGGCAGGCCGAGCGGCCGTCACCATTCAAGGCGATCAGAGGGCGCTTGGTGGCAAACGAGATCGCATCGATCTCGGGGGCCAGCCCACGCACGCGCATCACGACGGCGCCCGCGTTCTCCGCGATTCGCGTCACGCTGCTCAGCGGCCCCATACCCAGGCCGAACAGTGACCGGAAGATCTCTGCAGCACGCTCGATGGCCTCGGCCGTCTCCGCGTCCGCCTCCTTCACCTGGTACGACGGTAGCTCGACGTGCTCATCGAGCACGCCGACCAGGCGCTTGAGCATCTCCCCACGAGCACGGGCGACCTGGCGCAACGCGACCTTGGTCGTGAGCTGCCGGCGGAAATGACACTGCTCGTCGGCGATAGGATTGGTATCGATGCAATGGAAGAAGTCGGGCAGCACCTGCAGTTCTTGAGCCAGACTGGCTTGGAGTTGCGCCGAGGCGGCTTCCGCCCCGGTTTCGACGCGGCTCAGAAACTGCTTGGAGACGCCGACCTTGTCGCCCAGGTCCGTGAGCGACAGGTCGTGGAACAAACGGACCAGTCGCAGATTGCTCCCAATGAACCAGGTGCTCATCGAACGGCTTCTGCGGCCGCGTCGCCTTCGTCGCGGCGCTTGGGCGCGATCTGCGGCTTGCCGACGGGCACCGTGGGCGCCAAGGGCTGCTCGCCTTCCACCCGCAGCACACGCACGGCATCGGAAACCCAGCGGCATGCAATCTCGCCGCTGGGCGTGAACCCCAGGAACTCGACGCGCGGTTCAGCAGCCCCGTCATGGCCGCGATCGATGATGAAGCAGAACCGGCCCGGCTCGCCCGGGCTGACGAACTCGAGGAAATCCGCCTGATAGCGATTCGCCGTCAGCACCGCATCCTTGGACGGGTTGGAAGGATCGTCGTTGCTGAACCGGCACGGCACACCGCCGATCGCGAGGACGACGTCGTTGTTGCCGTTGGGCAGGCCAAGCCAGGAATGCTTGCCGGACGCAGCTTCGGCCACGATGCGGCTGCGCTGCCGGCCAAACGTCGTGCATCCCCGCGTGTAGCCGTTGTCGGTCGAGCGCGACAGGTCGTCCTCCGTCGCGTAGAGCTCGTCCAGCAGCCACAACGCTACCTCCTGGAGACGGTCCGAGGAAAGGGCGGGATTGAAGACGGCAGGCAGCGGCAGGGTCATTTGTGCAAATCCGAAGAATCGTCAACTGCAGTTTGGTGCGAATTTTCTCGTTCGTCAACCTCCCTGCCTCAACCGATCTGGAGCCAAAGCAAAATGTCAGAAACGGCGATAAAATTCTGACTCAAGAGGTTCAGCCATGAGCACGCTCCCCCGCTCCATCCTGTCGCATGCCGAGTCCCTGCCCGAGGGCGGGTTGGTGTCGCCCAAGGAGTTTCTGCACCTTGGGAGCCGAGCCGCGGTTGATCAGGCCCTCTCGCGGCTTACTAAGGAAGGCAAGTTGCTTCGGGTGGCGCGAGGCACCTACGTCACACCGGTTTCCAGCCGGTTCGGGACACGCGCACCGGCTCCCGAGAAGGTCGTGCAGTCGCTGGCCGCACAAAGTGGTGAGGTGGTTACGCCGCACGGCGCCAACGCGGCCAACGCGCTGGGCCTGACCCAGCAAGTGCCGATTCGCGAGGTCTATCTGACCTCGGGGCGCAGTCGCAAGCTGAAGCTGGGCCGCTACGAGGTGACGGTCAAGCACGCCCCCCGCTGGATGCTGGCGCTCGGGGCCAGCCAAGCCGGTGCGGCCGTGCGGGCGCTGGCCTGGATGGGCCCGTCGCATGTGCACGAGTCGTTGGCCGCCTTGCGGCGAACGCTTTCGTCCACGGAATGGCAGGCGCTGACGTCAGGGCGTGCCGGCCTGCCCTCATGGATGGCCAGGGCGATCGGCGAAGAGGCGATTCGTGGCTGAGTCCTACCTCTCCCTCAGCGACGCGGACCGGGCCGAAGTCCTCGAAGTGGGCCGGGAGCGGACCGGCCGCCCGGCCCATCTGCTGGAGAAGGACGTCTGGGTCGTCTGGACGCTCGACACGCTGTTCGGATCGCCGGTTGGTGCTGACCTGACGTTCAAGGGCGGCACGTCGCTCTCCAAGGCCTACAAAATCATCGACAGGTTCTCGGAAGACCTCGACCTGACGTACGACATCCGCAAGCTGATCGCCGACCTGACGGGAGGCGAGGAGTTTTTGCCGGCCAGCCGCAGCCAGGCCAGCAAGTGGACGAAAGCCGTGCGCGACCGGCTTCCGGAGTGGATCGCTGGCACAGTGCAGCCCGTGATTCAGAATGCGCTTGACCAGGCGAAGCTAGGTGCGAAGCTGGAAGTTGCAGGTGCAGACAAGGACAAGCTGCTGCTTCACTACCCGGCGATCAAGCAAGGGACCGGGTATGTCGCTCCGGTCGTCACATTGGAGTTTGGAGGCCGAGCGACGGGCGAGCCGCACGCGGCCATGCCGGTCACATGTGACATCGACGGCCACGTCGATCGCGTGGCGTTTCCGACCGCGTCCCCGGTGGTCATGAGCGTCGCCCGGACCTTCTGGGAGAAAGCGACTGCCACGCACGTCTACTGCGCCCAAGGCCGGATCCGCGGCGAGCGCTATGCGCGGCACTGGCACGACCTGGCCGCCATCATGCGGAGCTCGCACTTCGAGGCCGTTGTCAAGGATCGCGAAGTCGCGCGCGCGGTCGCTGAGCACAAGTCGTATTTCTTCCCCGAGAAGGATGCTGCGGGCAATGCGATCGACTACCTCGCCGCCAGCGCAGGCACCCTGCAGGTCGTGCCGGAAGGGGCCGCACGCGAGGCCCTCGCTGCCGACTACGCCAGCATGCTCGAAGATCAAGTCATGGTGGGGGACGCCCTTCCTTTCGAAGACCTCATGAAGGCCTGCGCGGAAGTGGCTGCAAAGGCTAACGAAGCTGCGAAGCTTTGAGCGGCCGGCCATGTGGAATGGCCAGGCTGCCTCGGCGCTTGGTGGGCTGACCTTACACATCGCAGGACCTCTCAAGAATCTGCACGGTTCACGCCGCCGCGGCCAGGAAAGCGAAAGCGTTACCTCTCATGGCCCTGCCCGCCAGCCCTGGTGGGTTCATTCGGCATGAGGCCGGCGCCTCCGCGGTGCGGCCTCGGCTCGCCACTCATCGCTTCCACGTACTCCTCGATCAAAATTGCCAAGCCGCGATCGGATTTTTCAACGGACGACGCCAACGCCCGCGAAATCTCCCCCCACGCTCTGATGGCAGCATCGCGCTGCACCGTCGCCCCGCCACCACGGCTCTCGGCCTGTCGCGTCAGGCGCAACCGCCCTTCTTCCTTCGCCTTGATGCGCCACAGCGGGTCGTAGTTGCGCGCCCGCCCGCGCGTCGCCTGCCTCGTCGCCTCCGCGTCCACGCCATGGCCTCGCAGCTTCTCCGCGAAGGTCTCCCGCCAGCGATGCAGGTCTGCCTTTCGCGGGTTCAGGCGCTTACCCTGCCTGGACTCGGCCCGCACGCTGATGTGAACGTGCGGGTTGGCCTGGTGGTCGTGCAGCACCATCACGTACTTGTGATCCGCCAGCTCGGCTTGCGCGAACTCCCTCGCAGCGCGCTGGACCGTCAGCGGGTCCGTGCCACGTGGCATCGACAACATGATGTTGAATGCCTCGCGCCGATGGCCAGGTTGAGCGTCATCGGGAATCAGGGAGCCACCAAAGCGCCACTCGTCTGCCAGTTCGTGCAAGGTGTCCTTTCCCCGCATCGTCTCGCCGCGTTGGTCCTCGATCTCCAGCCGACCGTTCTTGCTGATGTAGCGAAAGTGGGCCGCGATGGCCCGCATGCCGCGCCCGCCTCCCGTCACCTTAACCATCACCTGCGGCGCTCGCCGAACCACCGTTGCCTCGATGCGTTTGCGGATGGCGGCGGCGCATGAACGTGCCGCGTCACCGCCCAGCCTCGGCTGTGGCTTCACGTTGACCACCCGGTTGCCGGGATAGAACAGGCGGTCGCCCCAGGTGATCAGGACGCCGTCGATGTTGGGCGGTTGAGCCACTGCAATCTCCTTTGGTCAACAAGAATCGCGAGCTGAGGAAGCGGCGCCGCGGCTGCGCGGCTGCAGGTCGGCCAACACGCGAGCGGCCAACTCCAGGTGGCGGCGCACGTCACTGGCCAGCGTGTCCAGCATCTCTCGGTAGGGCCTGGCGGGCTCCACGTTGGCCTGGCGCAGCAGCGCCGTCAGGCGGTGGACGTTCCGGCTGAGGGTCGACAGTTCGGCGCTGGACGTCATGAGGGCGGCAATGTGCTCAGCACGGCCGCCGCCGGCGGACAGCACAGGCACGTTGGCAATGAGACCCGCCAGGTACGCACCGCGCGACAGGCCCGCCGCGCGCGCACCGGCGGCGAGTTGTCGCGCTTCCTCGGCCGTCATGCGAATCGACAGCTTGACGCTGGTAGCGTTTGAAGCGGCCTGGCTGGCCACTTGCATCTGCCGTGCATCGCACTCGACTGGCAGCCCGAGTTCGCGTGCCACCGCGCGGCGCACCAGCACCGACACGTTCACGCGGTCCGCATGTGCGCGTGCCACCAGCGTGGCCTTCAATCCGCGCATGTCGACGGTGACGAAGTCGTGGGCAGTGGTGTTCATGGGGCGACCGATGAGCAACAGCGGGAGGGGCGCGAAGCGCTTGTGAAACTGGCGGCAGGCCGCCTATCTCTGCACTCACCTTGGAACCCAGTATTGGCCTCGAACGAGCCGGCTGAGCAGCGAGATTCGGGCCGAAATGCTGCATCGCAAAGCACGCCAATCCGACAAAAACTACGTCAAACCGAACCTCACCGATGTCCAGTGAAGCTGAACCCCACCATCGCCCCCGGCCGACCGAACCGCAAGGCGCGCGCCTTCGCCGAAGAGATCGCCAGGCTGGTCATGGAAGGCTACAGCAGCAAGGCCATTCACCAAGCGCTGACCGATGTCGGCCTGTCCGTGCACAAGAGCACTGTTCAGCGCGAAGTGGCCCGCCTCACAAAGCCGACTCGGCCGACAGATTCGCGCGCCGCTGTTTCGCGCACCACCCGTCTTGAAGCCGAAGCATCGCCGTCGCCGCCCTCCCCTCGCCTCCCGGCCGCCGGCGGCCAGCAAAGCGGCAAGGAAATGGCCGCCGAGTTCATGAAGAGCCGCATCACCAACCCTCTCTTTCGCAACAGGAGCTGACATGAAGATTGCCGTCATCAATTTTTCCGGCAACGTGGGCAAGTCGACGATCTCGCGGCATCTGCTGCTGCCGCGCATCGCCAGTGCCGAGCTGATCTCCGTCGAGAGCCTGAATGCCGACGAGAACCAGGGCCAAGCCCTGCGCGGGCGGCAGTTCGGCGAACTGCAGGAGTACATGCAGACCGTGGACAACCTTGTCGTGGACATCGGCGCCAGCAACGTCGAAGACCTGATGGCGCTGATGCGCAGGTACCAAGGCAGCCATGAAGATTTCGACTTCTTTGTCGTGCCCACGGTCCCCGAACTCAAGCAGCAGGAAGACACCATGGCCACCTTGGGCGAACTGTCCCGGTCGGGCGTCCCACCGTCGCGGCTGAAGCTGGTCTTCAACAGGGTCGACGAGGGGATCGAAGTAGCCCAGGCCTTCGAGCACCTGCTGGCCTTCCTTGAACGGTGTCCCGTCGCGAACGCCTCGACACACTGCCGCTTGGGCACAAACGAGGTTTACAGCCGGATCAAGGGCAATGGCGTGGACTTGGCCGCGCTGGCCAGCGATGACACCGACTACAAGGCGCTGATCACCCAGGCGAAGACCACCGACGCAAAACTCGCGCTCGCCCAGAAACTCGCGACCCGCCGGCTCGCCCGCGGGGTGGTGCCGGAGCTCGACGCGTGCTTTACGGCGCTCGAGTTGGAACCCGTCTCGACATGAGCGGCCCGAGCACTGCACGCGAAGCGCTCATCGTCGAGACGCTGGGCGAGGTGGCGGCCTTGCTGGACCGGGTGGAAGCCGTGGCCGCCACATTGGACGCCGGCCGACTCGCACTGATCAACGCGAGCACGGAGCTGGCCAGCCAGGTCACCGACTTCGAGAGCCGCATGACGGGCATCACGGAGAATGCGAAGGCTCAGGCCATCAAGCACATCGCCCGTCGCACCGACGAAATGGCAGGTCGCACGCTCAGCGCACACACCCAGGCCATGGAGGCGGCGGCCCGAACCGTCCTCCGCGATGAGCTGGGCCCTGCCCTGCAGCGCCTCGTGGCCCAACAGCTGCCGCCTGCCGAAAAGCGCGCCAGTCCCTTTGAGCTTTGGCTGACGTACGCGGCGACCGCCGCAGCGACCTTCATTTTGACCTGGGCGGCAGCATGGCTGTGGGCACGCCTTTGACAGCCGGATCGGCGGATGCCGGCGTCATGGACACAGCGACGCGGCCGACCTGGTGTAGGATTAAATCCTACGAAAACCGCAAGGATTGCCATGCGCTCGACACAGCAGTTCAGCATCACGCTGCCCAACGAGATGGCCGACGCCGTGCGCGCCAAGGTGGCCTCAGGCGAGTACGCCACCGAGAGCGAAGTGATACGCGACGGCTTGCGCACGCTGCTGGCGCGAGATCGCGCCGTCGAGGACTGGTTGCGCAAGGATGTGGCCACCGCCTACGACGCACTCAAGGCCGCCCCGTCACGTGCGGTCGGGGTCAACGCCGTCAAGGCGCGACTGGCCGCCGCGCACAAGAAGGTATCAGCGAAAACCTGAGGCCACATCTCGTCGTCTTCGCCCCGGAGGCGACTGACCAACTCGAGGCGCTGTTCCTGTACATCGCGGAACACGCCTCGCCGAACACAGCACAGCGCTACACGGACGCGGTCGTCACGACCTGCGAACAGCTCGCACTGTTCCCTCACCGGGGCGTGTCACGGGAGGACATCCGCCCAGGCCTGCGGCTCACGCACCACAGGGGGCGCACCGTGATCGCCTACACCGTCGACGATGAGACCAGGACGGTCGCCATCGTCGGCGTGTTCCATGGCGGACAGGACCACGAAGGCGCTTTGACGGAACGTTGGGAAGACTGAATCGAGCGCAGCGCCCGCGTCGGGCCGAGACGGCGCGGCCGTCAGATGCTGGCCGGCCACTGCAGGCCCCAGCGGTCGATCACGGCGCGCACGCGTGCGTCACCGTCCGTCACCAGCGTGTGCAGATCCGCGCGCGCCCACCGCAGTGCGTCCAGGCAGGTCAGCATGTCGTCGCTGATGGCAATGTCGACGGCGCGCAGTTCGAACAGGTCGAATGAGAAGGCCTGACCGTTGTAGGTGGCCGCAAGGAAGCGCGCGATGCGTGGGATCTGGCCGGAGTCGCGTTCCTCGGCCAACTTGAGCAGCCGCGCGAATGCGGGCGCGGCTGCTTGGGTGGCCAGGTGCGATCGGGACTCGCACAGCGCGATCTCAGCATGGATGGCATCGGGGTTCATGCGTGGCTCCATGGTTTCGGAAACGATGGCCGTCCGACGGTCGGGCCGGCGCGTTGCCAACTGCGCGCCAGATTCGGAGAGAAATCTGGCGCGCGTTGCCGGGTGGTTCAGCTCTTAAGCTTGCGCATCTCCTCGGCCAGCATCCACAGCGCGCGGTTGAGGCTCACGCCGCGGTCGATGCTGCCCACCGGCCGGGTCTGCAGGCGGCGCCCTTGCGCGCTGCGGCCGGGCTGTCCACCACGGATCACGTTCTCCTGGACCCGCTGGAACGTGGTCCACAGGCTGTGGCCGATGTCCTCGGGCCGACGCGCCTCAATCAGCTGCTCGGCCGTAACAGGCGCGGGACGCTGCGCACCGGTCTCGTCCGCGCCACGCTCCCCGAAGCGCAGCGCCAGGGCGGCGTTTGCAAAGGCAATCTCCTCGGGCGGCTGCAACTGCAGCGCCTTCATCGCCTCGGTGTGCTCGGTGACCGCTTCGAACTCGTCGAGCACGCGGAAGGCGCCTTCGATCACTTCGCCCTGGATGTTGCCTTTGTGCGGGATGCGGATGTCGTCCACCACGTCGCCCACGATCAGGCCGTTGCAGCAGACGAACCTGAACAAGCCGGCGAGCATCTGGTACGAGCTGGCGCCGTCGTGGCTGTTGATCAGGATGATCTCGTTGGCCTCGGCGCGCGTGCTCAGCTGACCACTGCCGTCACGAAGGTGGCGCATGCGGATCATGTGCTTGGTGAACGCACTCTTGCCTTCGATGCGGCTTTTGCCCTGCGCCACCATGAAGGGCTCGAAGCCCTCCTTGCGCAGGCCGCGCAGCACGTCGATGGTCGGAATGTAGGTGTAGCGCTCGGAGCGGCTGGCGTGCTTGCCCTCGGCGAAGATGGACGGCGCTGCGGCGCGCATCTGGTCTTCGCTCAGCGCTTGATCGCCACGCATCACGCGGGTGTCGCGGGCAAAGCGGGTGACCAATGCGGGAGTCGTCGGGGTCGAGTACATGATGATTTCCTTCGATCGGCAAATGGGGGACGAAGGGCGGACGCGGTTCGGTGGCCTGACGGGCCTACGTGGCGCCCACCCGGTTTTGGGTCAGGCGCTGGTGTGTGCCGGCTGGCGCGTGCTGCGGGGCTTGCGGCTCGTTGCCGCAGTGCTGGGGCGTTCGGCCCTGCCCTTACCGTCTTCGACTTCGGCGCCACCGTTGCGGCGGGCTTCGCTCTCGGCACGGCTGTCGAGGTAGTCGATGTCCTCGGCCGTGAACGCCATGCCATAGACGGTCTCGCCGTCCTTCTCGAAGTTGTTGTTGCGCAGGCGGCCGACGATGTTGACGTGCGAGCCTTTGCCCAGGTACTGGGCGGCGTTCTCGGCCTGCTTACCCCACAGCGTCCACTGGATCGCGGTGGCTTCTTCTTCGCGGGTGCCGGCGGGATCGCGGTTCGCGCGCCGGGTGTTGCTGATGGCGGTCAGCACCGCCTTGGCAACCTGGCCGTCGCGGCCGTTGACGAATTCGAGCTTGACGGCACCGGCCAGGTGCGCGTGACGCTGGATGACTTGAACGTTGGCCATGAGGGGCTCCTTGCAAGAACGATCAGCCGGACACCGCCCTGGTGTTCCTCAAAACTGATCCTCTCGCTCGGACTTCCTCGCTCCCGCCCACGGGCGGGCGGGGGGTGGGCATGGCCCCTTCCCTCACGGGAAGGGGTGGGGGATGGGTGGTGTAATCCGCAGCCGACGCAGTGCGCCGGTTTCCCGGCCCACCGCTCGAAGATCCCCCCACAAGTCCCCCTCGCAAATCGACGGGGGCGCAGCTGGGGGGAGCGCGGTGGGACGACTGGCGCACGGGCTGCCCTCCCCTGCGTCTCCACGGGCGACGCAGCGTCGCGACCGACGTGACAGCTCGTCTGGCGCGGCGGTTGCAGCGAAGCCGACCGAACATTCACGAGTTGCGGCGCCTCTGCGGCCGACGTGCCACCAAGGGAGCCGCAGGCGAGCGACTGGCGCGGCGGTCGAGCTGCTGCGAGCATCTCTCTGCAATCCGCATTCAGCGGCCCGGCTTCGGGCATGGCGGGTGACCGGGGTGGCGATCTGGCCGGCGCCGCACCGAGTGGAGCGCAGCGCAACGACCTGCAAGCCGGTCAGTTCGCCAAGCGGGCCTCGTTCACGCGCAGCGGGAAGGAATCAGGGCCCGCGCGCCCCGGACACGGGAAGGGCCGCTGTCGCCATCCCCGCCGGCACCGCCGGCCTGACCGTGTTGCGTGAGGGATGGCGGCCCGTCAGGGGCCAGACGCTGGGCCTTTGACAGCGGCTGGCCGCGCAGCGCAACAGCCCGGCCCCGCGCTGCGGGGACACGCCCGAGCCCCCAAGACCAGGCACCAGCACCACAACAACGCTCAAGGCCACATCGTCCGCCACCACACCTCTACAGCCCGGAGTCAACCTTGCTCGCCTTTTCGAGAGATTCGAGTATTTCGTGCACTCGTCGATGCGGGCCGCAAGCCGGATGCCGCGTCGGCACGCCGCCACGAACAACACATGCGAGCAGCATTGCCGAAGGCTAAGGTCCCGACACAGCGAGTCCAGGCTCAATTCGCCAGCGTCGCACCAGCGATGCGTTCCGCCAAGGACACCCATGTCGCCACCTGCGCCAGTGCCAGTGCCAGCGCCAGCGCCAGCGCCATCCTGGCAGGTGACTTCTATGCTGGCACCCAGGTCGTCAGCCTTGTCACAAAGAACATCCGCGACTTTGGCGTGCGCAAATTGGCCACCCTCGGCATCGACGTCCAGCGCCCGGACGCCTTCTTGCTGGATCAGTTCCGACGCGATCCAGAAGCCGTTGCTTCTGCCTTCGCTGCCCTTCGAACCACGCTGCACTCGGCGCCCGAACCCCGACAGTTGCTGGAACGACTCGCCGCCGACGGCCAAGCCCTCATGGCAGCGGCCCTGCACAACGCCTGGCAACAGGGCACGGTGCGCCTGTGACGGCGAGATCGCTTCGATGCATCCCGAGATCGGCCAAACGCGTCGGTGGCGTTGGATGAAGGCTTACTTCACTGCGCTGCCTTCGCGACGTACGACCTCGCATTTCCCAGGATGTCGCACGCCATATTCACGCGCGCCAGCTCAGCTGCCTGCATGCACCGCACAGCAGCGGCTTGGCACGACGGCCGAGCCGCTGTGCGCTGGCCTGCCGAAGTTGAATGCAGCGGCGGACGAGGTCCGCCGCCCTTCGGGCTTACAACAGCCCGCGCTCGGCGAAGCTGACGGACGCTGAGCCAGCGACCACCAGGTGGTCCAGCACCCGCACGTCGACCAGCGCCAGCGCCGCCTTCAACGCGCCGGTCAGCACCTCGTCGGCCCGGCTGGGCTCCGCGACCCCGGACGGATGGTTGTGGGCCAGGATCACCGCCGCGGCATTCAGCGCCAGCGCTTCCTTGACGACTTCTCTCGGATAGACCGAGGTCTGGCTCACCGAGCCACGGAACATTTCCTTGAAAGCCAGCACGCGATGCTGCGTGTCCATGAACACGACGGCGAACACCTCGTGTTCCAGCGTCCCGATCTGCATCGACAGGTACTCACGCACATCCCGAGGCGACGACAGCAGCGGCCCGCCGCGCAACCATTGCGACAGCAACTGCCGCGCTTCCTGCAGCACCTCCTCGGCACGGGCGGCCCGGTACTGGCCATCGGCTTCGCGAACCAGCAGCGATGGGAGCGCGAACTGAGCGGACGATGCAGCGGAAGTCTGAGCGATCAAGGACATGGCGAGCTCCAGTCTGAGTCGGGCGGGATTGCCCGACCCCGGAGCGCCCCGACGCAGCGCAGCTGTCAAGGCTCAGTGACGACCGAAGGGCGCAAGCACTCGCCGTGGCGAGCGCGAAGGCCTTGACTGCGAGAACGTGGGGGCACTATGGGTCGACACAGCAACCCGCACCCTTTGCACACCACCGACCTCCTTGGAGAGAATGACGGCGCAGCCGGCCTGGCAGAGTTGCGTGAGGGATGGAAGCCCGTCAGGGACAAGACGGTGGCCGCAAGACCGCGGCTTGACCCGCAGCGCGAGAGCGCGGCCCCGCATGGCGGGGACACGCCCGGCCCTCGCTCACTGCACGCGCCGCTGCCTCGGGCTGGGGACCACCGGCAACGTGTGGGCGCGTTGCTCATCACCAGCCAGTTCCCCACTGACGCCTGCCATGCACTCTTTCCTGACCCGACCATCGCTGTCGATCAGATCGTTCACCAGTCCCATCGCACCGCCCCGACCGGCGAATCGATGCGCAAGCGCTGTGGCAGGAAGACGTTGCAAGCCGGGTAGCGAGGCAGCTGACCAGCGACAGCCGTGTTGCTCACGCTGCCGGCGACGGAGTGCCTGTCCAGCCTGCGCGACCAATGACGGGCAGCTGAATCCCCTCGGTCGAGACGGTAGCGCGTCCCATGCGCTCTCCCTCCATGCCTCACGAGCTACAGTTACGTTGCTGCACGCATGCCCCACGACAAGCCCCGCAAGGCGATGCATGCAAGACTTGTGGGGTATTCCGTGGGGTTTTTGGGCCGGCAACGAGAAAATATGATTGCACGACAACCGCTTAGCTTCGAACTCGAAGTTCAGGTGCAGAACATTGAGTGAGGTTTCGGGGCTGACATAGGCCAGCGTCTCGCTGCGGGCGTTGTCCCAGGCAGTTGCCCCGCCGGCTCATGGAGGCTGTGATGCCGTGCTCGGCCAGCACGTCCCGAAAGACCTGGCTGGCGTGCTGGCTGTCGGTGGTCACCTTGAAGCGCCACTGGCGAACGCGTTGCAGTGCCAGCTCTTCTCCAACTGTGCCGCAATCAGCCGGTTGTCTGGATCGCACGCGGCATATCGTCGCTCGGCAAGCCCGGCCTCATGGCGTGCCTGCTGCAGTTCGAGGTCCCAGATGCGTCGCTGATCGGCCTGAGATTCCGTGGGCCTCCGTTGCGCTTCCAGGGCTGCGTCAATCGAGAGCGGCTCGGCAACACGCGACAGCTCATGCGTGATCGCTGCGTCGGGGCGGCGACCGCCGAACATGAAGCAACGCGGCATGGCGAGCGCGAAGTTGGGCCAATCACAGCGGTAGGACCGCCTGCGGAATCCGGCCGGCATACGCCACCGTCAGCCATCGCCCGCAGCGGCCGCAGCACAACATGCCTGCGAGCAAGGCCTGCCGACCACGGCCTGACTTTTCCACCATCCGCTCGGCTGTAGGCATTGGCGGCGAGCTGCTTCTGGTCGCGCTCAAACTCTGCCCAGCCGACGTAGGCTTCGTGGTGGTCCTTGAGCACCTTTCCGGCCAAGGTCTTGGTGCCGAGAGCGCAGCGGCGACACATTAGGGGTATTCTCAGAATTTCCCTGGAAATTTCTTGCAACCGTCCTGAGCCCGCTCTATCCTGATCTGACACGCACTTGACACCTCATTGACACGCTGCAGACCCGAGGGCGACACCGACAGAAACACCTGCGCCGCGCCGCAGAACCTGGGTCAGCGCCGTCGGACACCCATGCCAGCGTCGAGTTCTTCGCCAGCTTGGCAGGCAGGCGAAGACCTTGGGCAATGCGGCGGGCTTCCAAATCAACATCGTGCCTTGGCAACACACGCCTGAGCATCCCCACACGGAGTCTTTTGGTCATGAACAGAACTTCCATGCGACCCGCTGCCATTGCGCTGGCGTTGGCCGCCTCCAGTTCCTGGGTCCACGCCAAGGTGGCCGAGATCGAACCCAACAATCGCTGCGCCGCCGCGCAATCCATCGGAGCCGCGCCCGGCGTGTCGGTGAGCGGAGAGATCGTCGCCGGCGATGTGGACTTCTTCCGCGTGACCGCGGCACCAGGCAAGCTGCTGCAGGTCAATCTTTCGGCGGCGCTGGGTGGCGGCGGCACGCTGGCAGACAGCATCGTCGGCGTGTTCGACAGCAGCTGCCAGCAGATCAGCCAGAACGACTATGCGGGGCCGGACATGGACTCGCGTGCGCTGTTCAGGGTACCGGCCGATGGCACCGTCATCTTCGCCGCGGCGGGCTTTCCCGACTTCTCGTTCACTGGCAACACCAGCGAGCTGGGCACTTATTCGCTGAAGGTGGTCAAGCCGCAACCGCCTTACGTCACCGGCACGGTGAAGGATGCGGTGACCGGCCTCCCGCTGCCCGTGGGCGTCGGTCCCGTCACGCTGCGCCACTGCGACGGTCCAGGCTACGACATCTGCCAGACCGAGTTGATGACGCTGCCCGTGGCCGCCGACGGCAGTTTCGCGCTGTCGCTGTCCGGCATTGACACCGGCTACTACCAGCTCAGCACCTCGCCGACCGGCTACGTCACCACCTACGGCACGCCATTCCACTACGACGGGCCGGACACCGTGTTCAAGGAGGCGCTGAAGGCCAAGCTGGCGCCGGTGAGCGTGACTTCACCGACCAACTGCACCCGGGCCACCGACGGCGGTGACTGCGAGTACACCGTCACGCTCACCAACATCACGGCCAACACGATCGACGCGGACGTGTGGACCATGGTCAGTGCCAACATGAGCGGCGGCCCCTATGGCACCGCGACCTTCATGAGCGGCACGGCGCTTTACACCCCGGCCCACGTGCAACTGGCCCCTGGCGCCTCCACCACCGTCACGCAGTTGCTGCCCATCGCCGGCGCGCCTACCGGCATCCTGAGCCAAGGCACGGTGTATGTGAGCAAGGCCGGCAAGCCGCTGGCCACGCTGGGCCAGCTCTTCTTCGGCTTCACCGTGACGCCCGAGGGCGCCACCGGCATGACGGAGGCGCAGTTCGCCCAGCGCACGCAAGGCCAGGCCTTGCGCATGCAGGCCAGCCGCCAGACCAGGCAGAGCGCGCAGGCCGCCGCTCCGGCGCCCCAGCTCAGCTTCCGCGGGTCGCTGCTGAACGCGGAAACCGGCCAGCCGGTCACCGATCCGGCACCGCCTTACGTCAACCTCTACCTGTGCATGGCCCCTGGCTACGCGCTGTGCACCGGCTACTTGAAGAGCGTGCAGGTCGGGTTGGACGGCAACTTCACCATGGACATGCGCCGCGCGCCGGCCGGCCGTTACCAGTTCTGGGCCATGGGCATTCCGGGCTTCGACATCGGCTACTCGGCCGCGTTCGATTACGACGGCAAGGCCGCCCCGGCGGCGGTGAACTTCACGGTGCCGCCCAAGCACATAGTGATCGCCAACATCACCGCCTGCAGCAACAGCGACGCACTGCCTGCAGGCAGCAAATGCAGCTACGGCTTCGACTTGCGCAACACCGGCACGACGGCGCGCACCCTGGCGTTCTGGACCTCGGACAACGTGCTGCCCACCGGGTCCCCGAACAACAACACCAGCTTCGCCGTGCCGGGCGACGGTGGCCAGGCGCAAACACTGGTCACGCTGCAGCCGGGCGAGACGCGCCACATCTCCAAGGGGCTGCCGCAGGTCACCAAGCTGCCCGCCGGCGCGCACCTGTACCCGTCGCTGTGGCTGTCCACGCCCGACAAGCCCTTTGAGATCTGGGCCTCCGACTGGGTCCCGACCGTGAACGCCGTGCCGGCCGCAGGTCAGCCCTGAAAACCCGGCCCTCTCAAGCGCGCTGAGCGCGCCCCGCCGGCATGCCAGCATTGGCCGATGACCTGTCCGTCGAGCTCGGGCACAGCTACCGTGAGGGGCGGCCACCACCGCTGGCCGGGCTGGCTGACCCGGATCTCTCAAGCCAAGCCAGTTCGCTCGATGTTGCACGAGGGGTGCTCGCCAGACAACGCCGCATGCGAGGGCTTAAACCGCCCACCCGCCCGCCCTGCACGTCGCCGCATCACGTCCACGAATGCTGACCTGTCGTCATCTCGACCTCCAAGCTGGCTTCAGTTCGGCGATCAGGCGGCGGGCGGCGATGGCCATGCGGTGTCGAACGTCGGCGGTCAACGACCGAAGGCTGGCGCGCTAGGGTTCGAACTGCTCTCCAGGCACATGCCCGACCAACCGCAGAAAGGCGTTCAGATCGGCGGACAGGGCGGCCGCCGATCGGTTGAGCCCTCAGTGCCGCCATGGCAATGGCATGGTCAGCTTGCCTTCCAGGAGAGCGCCGACGTAGGCACCACAGTCACGCGATCAGGCGTCTCCGTGCCCATCCGCCGACCGCCGAGCTGGCCCCTTTCGATCACTGAGGCTTTGGATCTATCGGGTGATTCAGGCGCCTCAATTTGAAGAAGCGGCGCAGCCTGGACAGCGACATTCTGCAGCAATTCCAGCTGCCGATGGCCCGGTTGGCTGCCCGTCGTGCACATGGTCGACATCGTGCGCTCTTCGGCGCTGGCTCGGTAGGCCTGCACCTTGGCGCACTCGTCGTCTCACAAGATTCCGTGATGTGCCACTGGATCGCGCAGCCTCCCAAGACGCTCGCGATCGGCTCACCATTCGTATCAACTTTTCCGGCCGGCGCCCTGGCCCTCGCGCATCACGCTGAATCCTTGTCGGGAACGTTCATCAGCGGCGTGGGTTCGTGCGCCGCGGAGGGCTCGGCGAGCCAGCGCTCTTGCGACGCTCGCAAATGCGTGAACATTGCAGCGGCGGCCGCCTGGGGGTCGCGCGCCTCCAACGCGTGGTACACGGCTTCGTGTTCCTGGAGCGCGGTGGTCCAGGTGTGCACGTTCTCGGACCGTCCGCGCATGTGCGACGAGATCGGGCTGTGGCGGCCGTCGAACAACTCGCCGACCAGCCGCACCAGCACCGAGTTGCCACCCATCTCGGCGATGCTCAGATGAAAGCGCCGGTCTGCGTCGACCGGCGTGCGCCCGCGCGCGTGCTCGCGTCGCATCGCCCGCAGGCTCTCCGCAACACGGTCGAGACCGGCACGCGTGGCGCGAGCCGCGGCCAGCGTGATCACGGCGCCTTCGAGCGCGGCGCGCGCCTGCATCAGCTCGATGGCACTTTCGCCGAGTGCCGGCGTGCCGTGCTCGATGGTGGCAGGCGGCGCGCAAACATAGACGCCCGAGCCCATGCGGATCTCGACACGACCGTCGATTTCGAGCGCGATCAGGGCCTCGCGGAGAGACGGCCGCGAGACGCCCAGCTGCAGCGCGAGCTCGCGCTCCGGCGGCAGCCGCGAACCGACGCTGAACGCGCCGTCCTGGATGACGGCGCGGATCCGGTCGGCCACCTGCTGGTACGACCTGCGCGCATCGACGGTACGGGAAGAGGAAGGCATTCGGAAAGCTTGTGAGAGGAATTGGCCTGACCAGCGGCGGGAAGCGCCGCCACCCGGGCGCAGGCACGACGCGCCTACGCCAGTCTCGCTCACGGCACAGCGGGGCCAGGATGGGGTTTTTACTGGTCAGTCCAATTCGTTTTTGTGGCAAATTGGCTTTACCAATTCTCAAGCCTTCGATTTTTCCTGACCTCGCTGATGTCTTCCCCTGGTTCGTCCGTGCCGCCGCCGCTGCTCCAACTGAGCGGCGTGACAAAGCGCTTCCTCAACGTCACCGCGCTCGCCGGCGTCAGCTTCGACGTCCGGCGCGGCGAAGTGCACGCCGTCTGCGGCGAGAACGGTGCCGGCAAGTCGACGCTGATGAAGGTCATCAGCGGCATGTATGCGCCCGACGAAGGCCAGTTGCGCTTCGAAGGCGAGGAGATGCGCTTCGGCTCCCCACAGGCAGCGCAGGCCAAGGGCATCGTGATGATCCACCAGGAGTTGAACCTGGTGCCGCACCTGGATGTGGCGGAAAACATCTTCCTGGGACGCGAACCGCGGCGGGGACCGTTTGTCGACCGTGCCCGGCAACGCGCCGGCGCGCAGGCCTGCCTCGACCGGCTGGGCGTCGCGATCCGGCCCGATGCGCCGGTGGCAGGCCTGTCGGTCGCCCAGCAGCAGATGGTCGAGATCGCCAAGGCGCTGTCCATGAACGCCGAGCTGCTGATCATGGACGAGCCGACCTCCTCGCTCACGGACACCGAGACCGCGCAGCTGTTCAAGGTGATCCACGAACTCAAGCGCGCTGGCGTCGGCATCGTCTACATCTCGCACCGGCTGGACGAGATGGCCGAGATCGTCGACCGCGTCACGGTGCTGCGCGACGGTCGCTACGTGGCGACCATGGACCTGGCAGCCACGTGCATCGACGAGATCGTCTCGCTGATGGTGGGCCGCGCCCTCGACGACAAGTTTCCGGCGCCTACACGCCAACGCGGCGGCGAGACCGTGCTGGCGGTGCGCGGCTTGCGCCGCAAGGGCGCGTTCGGCCCCATCGACTTCGAGCTGCGACGCGGCGAGATCCTGGGCTTTGCCGGACTGATCGGCGCCGGGCGCACGGAGGTCGCTCGCGCGGTATTCGGCGCCGACCCGGTCGATGCCGGAGAGGTGCTGCTGCACGGCCGCAAGCTGGACATCCGCTCGCCCATTGACGCGATCCGCCATGGCATCGCCTACCTGTCAGAAGACCGCAAGGCGCACGGGCTGGCGGTGAAGATGACGGTCGCCCAGAACGTCACGCTGGCCAACATGCGGGCCGTCTCCGACAACCTTGGCTTCATCCGCTTCGCCGACGAGACGGCTGCGGCGCGGCGCTACATCGAAGCGCTGGGCATCCGCACGCCGTCGGCCGACCAGGTCGCCAGGTTGCTCTCCGGGGGCAACCAGCAGAAGGTGGTCATCGCGAAATGGCTGTTCCGCGACTCCCGCGTGATCTTCTTCGACGAACCCACGCGCGGCATCGACGTGGGCGCCAAGTACGCGATCTACGAACTCATGGACAAGCTCGCTGCCGACGGCATCGGCGTGGTGCTGATCAGCTCGGAGCTGCCGGAGATCCTCGGGCTCACCGACCGGGTCTGCGTCTTCCATGAAGGCTCGCTGACCAAGATCCTGGAGACGCGCACCACCAGCCAGGAAGAAATCATGCACCACGCCTCCGTGCGTTCGCCGGCAACGGCGGCGCACGCTCCCACGCTCCAGACCACTGCACCATGAACGACAGACAGAAGGATCTCATCCAGAAATTTGCAGCGCTGGCGGGCCTGCTGGTGCTCGTGATCGTGTTCTCCACCACGAGCAACTCGTTCTTCACGCTCGGCAACGGCATGACTGTCGCGCTGCAGGTCACCTCCATCGTCTATCTCGGCATCGGCGCAACCTACGTGATCCTGACTGGCGGCATCGACCTGTCGGTGGGCTCGATCCTGGCGTTGTCGGGCGTCGTCGCAGCGCTTGCCGTGAAGGCCGGGATGTCGGTGCCGCTGGGCATGACGCTGGGCATCGCGGTGGGCGCACTGTGCGGCGCGATCAACGGGCTGCTGGTGACGCGGCTGAAGCTGCCGCCGTTCATCGCGACGCTGGGGATGATGCTCGTGGCGCGCGGCGTCGCGCTGCAGATCACCGGTGCGCGCGCCATCTCGGGCCTGGGCGAGGCCTTCGGCGAGCTCGGCAACGGCTCGCTGTGGCGCGTGGTGAAGCTCGACGCACGAGGCTTTCCGGACGTGGTTTTCCCCGGCATCCCTTATCCCGTGCTGCTGATGATCGTGCTGGCGGTGATCGCCAGCATCCTGCTGACCCGCACCACGCTGGGCCGCCACATCCACGCGGTGGGCTCCAACGCGGAGGCCGCGCGGCTGTCGGGCGTCAACGTCGGGCGGGTCGTGATGTTCGCCTATGTGGTGTCCGGCGCGCTCGCCGGCCTCACCGGCTGCGTCCTGATGTCACGCCTGGTCACCGCGCAGCCCAACGAGGGCGTGATGTACGAGCTCGACGCGATCGCCAGCGCGGTGATTGGCGGCACCTCGCTGATCGGCGGGGTCGGCACGATCTCCGGAACCATGATCGGCTCGTTTGTCATCGGCATCCTGCGCAACGGCTTGAACATGAACGGCGTCTCGGCGTTCACCCAGCAAATCATCATCGGCCTGGTCATTCTTCTGACCGTCTGGATCGACCAGATGCGCAATCGCCGATGACGTTGTCCCCGGCCGCAAGGCCTTCTCGAACCGCCCCACCACAACATCGACAGGAGACAAACCATGAACCGCAGACTTCCCCGCTTGCTGCTGCTCAGCTCGCTCGCGCTCGCATCCATTGGCGCTTGCGCCGGCGAGATCGCCGTGATCGTCAAGACCACCAACTCCAACTTCTGGCAGAACGTCAACAAGGGCGCTGAGGCTGCCATCAAGGAGGGCAAGGGCCACACCATGACCTTTTCAGGTCCGGCCTCCGAATCGGCCGTGGCCGACGAGGTGAACCTGGTCGAGAACGCCGTCAACCGCAAGGTCGCCGGCATCCTGCTCGCCGCCTCCGACCCTGACGCACTGGTCCCCGCACTCAAGAAGGCCTGGGAAGCCAAGATCCCGGTGGTCTTGATCGACTCGATGGTGTCGGATGCCGGCAAGGCCTACTACCAGTCCTTCCTGGCCACCGACAACAAGGCTGCCGGCGAAATGTGCGCCAAGGAAATGATCGCCAAGGTCGGCACCACGGGCAAGGTCGCCATCATGTCCTACGTCGCAGGTGCCGGCTCCGAGATCGGCCGCGTCGGCGGCTTCAAGGAATACCTCCAGGCGCATTCCAAGCTGCAGGTCGTCGGCCCGTTCTACTCCCAGTCGCAGATGGCGACCGCACTCAACCAGACGACAGACGTGCTGGCCTCCAATGCGGACCTCAAGGGCATCTTCGGCGCCAACGAGCCCACCGCCGTCGGCATGGGCCGCGCGCTGGTGCAAAGCGGCAAGTCCGGCAAAGTCGTCGCCATCGGCTTCGACGGCAACGAGGACCTGCAGAAGTTCGTGCGCGACGGCACGCTCCAGGCCACCGCCGTGCAGAGCTCGTACCAGATGGGCTACCTCGGCGTGAAGACGCTGGCCGACGTGATCGCCGGCAAGCAGGTGCCCAAGTTCCGCGACACCGGCGTGGTGCTGGTGACCCGCGGCAACGTCGACAAGCCCGAAGCAAAGAACGTCCTTTATTGACCTGCAGGTCCGGGCGTGCGCCGCGTGCCCGGGCCGGATGCCATCGCCATGCAAGCAAGCGCTCTTCGACCCATCGCCGGCGGCCGCCTCGCTCTCAGCGCGCTCGGCCTGGGCACCGCCGCCCTCGCTGGGCTCTACACGCCGGTGAGCGCGCGCGACGCCGAAGAAACGCTGGCAGAGGCCTGGGAGGCCGGGCTGCGCTACTTCGACACCGCGCCGTTCTACGGCTACACGCGAAGCGAGCGGCGGGTCGGCGCCTTTCTGGCCGAACGCCCGCGCGAGGCGTTCGTGCTGGGCACCAAGGTCGGTCGCCTGATGCGGCCGGACCCGGGCGTCGCGCCGCTGGACGATGGATGGGCAGACCCGCTGCCATTCCGTCCCGTCTTCGACTACAGCCGCGACGCGATCCTGCGATCGGTCGAGGACAGCCTGCAACGTTTGGGGCTCGCGCGCATCGACATGCTGCTGGTGCATGACATTGGCCGCATGACCCATGGTGACCGGCACGACAGGCACTGGGAGGCGCTGACCCGCGGCGGCGGCTTCCGCGCGCTGGAGGAACTGCGCGCCGAGGGCCGGGTGGCCGCCATCGGCCTCGGCGTCAATGAGTCTGCGGTGGCGCGCGATGCAATGGGCGAAGTCCACCTGGACTGCACGCTGCTCGCAGGCCGCCATACCTTGCTGGAGCAAGGCGCGCTGGGCTTTCTCGACCAGTGCGCGAAGGCCGGCACCGCGATCATCGTCGGCGGGCCATTCAATTCGGGCCTGCTGGCCGGGCAGGCGAAATTCGACTACGTGGACGCGCCGCCGTCCGCGCTCTCCCGAGCGGCATCGCTGCGCACAGCCTGCGCAGAATTCGACGTGCCGCTCGAGGCCGCCGCACTGCAGTTCCCGCTGGCGCATCCTGCCGTCGCCGCGGTGCTCTGCGGCATGCGCAGCGCCGCGCAGGTGCGGCAGAACGTCGCCTGGTTCGAACGCGCCATCCCCACGGCCTTGTGGGACGCGCTGCGCGAACGCGGGCTTGTCGACCCGCAGTCGCCCTGCCCCGTCGGGAGCGCCGCATGAAGGTCGACGCGCATCAGCACTTCTGGCGCCTGGCCGATCGCGCCAGCGCCTGGCCGCCGGCGGAACTGCACGCCATCCACCGTGATTTCGGGCCGCAGGACCTCGCCCCGCTGCTGCGCGAGAACGGCATCGACGCGACGGTGCTGGTGCAGTCACTGCCGACCGCGCAAGACACCGCCTTTCTTCTCGAAACCGCGCGCAACACCGACTTCGTGCGCGGCGTGGTCGGCTGGGCCGACCTGAAGGCCGCCGACGCGGTCCACACCATCGATGCGCTCGCCAGGGACCCGCTGCTCAAGGGCCTGCGCCCGATGCTGCAGGACCTGCCAGAAGACGACTGGATTGCCGACCCCGCGCTGGCGCCTGCGGCTGGCGCGATGGCACGCCACGGCCTGGTGTTCGACGCGCTGGTGATGCCTCGGCACCTCGCGGCGCTGCACAGCTTCGCCGCTGCCCATCCGACGCTCGCCATCGTCGTCGACCACGCCGCCAAGCCGTCCATCGCTCGCGGCACGCTCGAGCCGTGGCGCACGGACATGGCACGCCTGGCCGCGCTGCCTCACGTGCATTGCAAGCTCTCCGGCCTGCTCACCGAGGCCGCCCCGGGCGCCGGGCGCGAGGCGTTGCAGCCCTTTGTGCAGGCGGTGTGGACGCTGTTCGGTCCGCATCGGCTGCTGTGGGGCAGCGACTGGCCGGTGCTTCGGCTGGCAAGCGACTACACCGCATGGCGCGCAATGGCCGAAGCGCTGATCGACGCCGTCGATCCTGCGCCCTCGGACGCCGACCGCGCTGCGCTTTTCGGCGGCAATGCCGCTGCCCTCTACCGACTCTGAACCCCCTCATGCTCACCGTCCTCTGCGAAACCCCTGGCCGCCTCGTCGCCCAAGACCGCCCGCGCCCCGAGCGCCAGCCCGGCGAGGTGATGCTGCGCGTCAAGCGAGTCGGCATCTGCGGCACCGACCTGCACATCTTCACGGGCAACCAGCCTTACCTCAACTATCCGCGGGTGATGGGGCATGAGTTCTCCGGCATCGTCGAGGAGACCGATCCGGCAAGCCCGCTGCAGGTCGGCGATGCGGCCTATGTGATGCCCTACCTGTCCTGCGGCCACTGCATCGCCTGCCGGCAAGGCAAGACCAATTGCTGCACCGACATCCGGGTGCTCGGCGTGCACCGCGATGGCGCGCTGACCGAGCTGCTGTGCGTGCCGGCCGGGTTCGTGCACGCTGCGGCCGGTGTCAGCCTGGACCAGGCGGCGATGCTCGAATTCCTGGCCATCGGTGCGCACGCGGTGCGCCGTGGCGAGATCGTGGCCGGCCAGCGCGTGCTGGTGGCCGGCGCAGGTCCCATCGGGCTGGCCGTGATGCTGTTCGCCAAGCTGCGCGGCGCCAGCGTGACGGCGCTGGACACGCGGCGCGACCGCCTCGACTTCGCGACGACGCACCTGGGCGTTGACGCAGCGGTGCCGGTGGGTGACGGCGACACGGAAGAACTGGCCCGGCTGAGCGACAACGAGTTTTTCGATGCAGTGTTCGATGCCACCGGCAACGCCAAGGCCATGGAACGCGGATTCCGTTTCATCGCGCATGGCGGGCGCTACGTGCTGGTCTCCATCGTGCAGGGCGCCATCGCCTTTTCGGACCCTGAATTCCACAAGCGCGAGGCCACGCTGCTGAGCAGCCGCAACGCAACGACCGAGGATTTCGAGACGGTGCTCGCGGCCATGCGCGCAGGCCAGGTGCCCGACGCGGCACTGGCCACGCATCGGCTGGCGCTGGCGAACCTCGCTGCCGGCTTCGAGCGCCTGCTCGATCCGGCCGAGGGCGTCATCAAGGCCATCGTCGAATGCTGAGCGCCTGACGATGCCGCTCGGCCATCCCATTCTCCAGTTCGGCACCAGCCGCTTTCTGCAGGCGCATGTCGACCTGTTCGTGTCGCAGGCGCTGGACGCGGGCGAGGCGCTAGGCGGCATCACCGTCGTGCAAACGACGGGCAGTGCGCAGGGCGCGGCGCGCGTCGCGGCGCTGGCCGAGGGCCGCGCTTACCCGGTGCGGCTGCAGGGCCTGATGCACGGGCGGGAAGTCGATGAGTTGTGCCATTGCCACGCCGTGAGGGCGGCGCTGAGCACCACCACGCAGTGGAACCGGGTGCGCCGCGAGTTGGCCGAAGGTGAGGTGCAGGTCGTGGTCTCGAACACCGGCGACGCGGGCTGGCAACTCGCCGACGCGGACGGCCCCGGCCTTGCCGCGCCCGACGCCGCCGCGCCGCAGGCGTTTCCCGCCAAACTGCTGGTGCTGCTGCACGACCGCTGGCAGGCGCAACCGGAGGCTGCCCTCAGCCTGCTGCCATGCGAACTGGTGTCGCGCAACGGCGACCGCCTGCGCGAACTGGTCGCCGGCCTTGCCAGGGCCTGGCAACTGCCGGCGGCGTTCGAGGACTGGCTGCGCGGTCATCTGGTCTGGGGCAACTCGCTGGTCGACCGGATCGTGTCGGCGCCGCTGGAGCCGGCCGGGGCGATCGCGGAGCCCTATGCACTGTGGGCGATCGAGCGAACCGCCGGGCTGATCGTTCCCTGCAGCCATCCAGCCATCGTCACGACCGATGCGCTCGACCCGTTCGAGCGGCTCAAGCTCTGGCTCCTCAACCTGGCGCACACGGTGCTCGCGGAGCTTTGGCTGCGCGAGGGCCAGCCGGCCGGACGCACGGTGCTGGAGGCCATGCATGTCGCCGCGTGGCGTCTGACGCTGGAGGGCGTGTGGACCGACGAGGTGCTGCCGGTGTTCGACGCCCTGGGTCAAGGCGGGGCCGCGCGCGCCTATCGGGACGAGGTTCGCGAGCGGCTGCTCAACCCGTTTCTTGCACATCGCCTGGCCGACATCGCCGGCAACCATGACCAAAAGAAGGCGCGCCGCCTGGCGCCCGTGGTCGCGGCGGCCCGCGAGCACGCGCCGGCGCTCGCCCAACCCTGGCTGATCGGCGCCATCGCGTCGTCAGGCCCAACCCATCAGGATCCGTCATGAAACGAATGGAAAAGGTGCCCGGCGGGGCGGAGGTGTGCCATGTCGACTGAGACCCAGGCGCCGGCCGTGCTGGTACTGCATCCGGATGACAACGTCGCCGTGGCCCGCGCCGTGCTGTTGGCGGGCGCGGTGATCGCGGTTCCGCGCGGCGGCGCGCTGGTGGCTCGCAACGAGATTCCCGCGGGCCACAAGATCGCGCTCGCTGACATCGCAGCGGGCGCCGTGGTGCGCAAGTACGGCCAGGTCATCGGCACGGCCACCGCGCCCATCGCCGCCGGCGAGCACGTGCACGTGCACAACCTGGACATGGGCGACTCCCATCCGCTGCACGGCGTCGGCCATGCCTACGTGCCGACCCGGCCCGCGGAGGTGCCCGCCACCTTCGAGGGCTACCTGCGCGCAGACGGCAGTGTCGGCACGCGCAACTTTGTCGGCGTGGTGTCCAGCGTCAATTGCTCCGCGACGGTGTGCAAGGCCATCGAGAAGGCGTTCGAGGGCGCCGCGATGGCCGAGTGGCCGGGCGTGGACGGCGTCGTCGCGATCACCCACGGCGGCGGCTGCGGCATGAGCGGACGCGGCGAGGGCATCGAGTTGCTGCAGCGCACGCTGCGCGGCTACGCAGCCCATGCCAACTTCGCGGCCGTGCTCATCATCGGGCTGGGCTGCGAGGTGAACCAGGTCGACGGCCTGGTCGACCCGCGGCTCGCGGCGATTCCCGGACGGCTGCGCACGATGACCATCCAGGACGCAGGCGGCACCCGCGAAGCCATCGCCAAGGGCGAGGCCATCGTGCGGGAGATGCTGGATCTCGCGGCCACCGCCCGCCGCACGACGCTGCCCGCGAGCCGGCTTGTCGTCGGCCTGCAGTGTGGCGGCTCGGACGGCTATTCGGGCATCAGCGCCAACCCCGCGCTCGGCGCTGCAGTCGACCTGCTCGTGCGCCATGGCGGCACCGCGATCCTGTCGGAGACACCCGAGATCTACGGCGCCGAGCACCTGTTGACGGCGCGCGCCGCGCGGCCCGAGATCGCCGAACGCCTGATGGCCCGGCTGCGGTGGTGGGAGGATTACACGGGCAAGAACGGCGGCGACATGAACAACAACCCGTCGCCCGGCAACAAGGCGGGCGGCATCACCACCATCCTCGAGAAGTCGCTCGGCGCCGTCGCCAAGGGCGGCAACACCGGGCTGATGGACGTGGTCGAGTACGCCGAGCCGGTCACCGCGCACGGGCTGGTGTTCATGGACACGCCCGGCTACGACCCGGTTTCGGCCACCGGCCAGGTCGCCGGCGGCGCCAACCTGATCTGCTTCACCACGGGCCGCGGCTCCACCTACGGCTGCAAGCCCACGCCATCCATCAAGCTGGCCACCAACAGCGCGATGTTCGAGCGCATGCGCATGGACATGGACTTCAATGCCGGCGAGATCGTCGATGGCACGCTGGATGTCGCTCAGGCAGGTGAGCGCCTGTTCCAGCTCATGCTGGCCACGGCTTCGGGACAGCGCACGCTGAGCGAGCAGCACGACCTTGGCAACAACGAATTCGTGCCCTGGCAACTCGGAGCCGTGATGTGAGCGCCAGCGCAGCGTTGGACGTCCTGACCGCTGGCGAGGCCCTGGTCTTGCTCGCGGCAGAGGAGACAGGCGGCCTGCATGCCGTCGAGCGATTCCGCCGGTTCAGCGCCGGGGCGGAGTTGAATGTTGCGATCGGCCTGGCGCGCCTGGGCCTGCGCGTCGGCTACCTGACCCGGCTGGGCGACGATGCCTTCGGTCGATTCCTCGGCGAAGTCCTTCAGCGCGAAGGCATCGTCGCGGACTTCGCGAGCGTCGATCAAGGCAGTTCCAACGGCTTCATGCTGAAGTCGCTCGAAGCGGACGGCACCGATCCGCAGATCGAGTACTTCCGCCGCGGTTCTGCGGCCAGCCGCATGCAGGCGGGGGATCTCGCCCGCCTGGACAGCACCCGGGCACGCCACCTGCACCTGACGGGCATCCTTCCCGCACTGTCGCCTGGCTGCGGCGAGCTGGCGCACAGGCTCGTGCAACGCGCGCGCGAGCAAGGCAGCAGCCTCTCGTTCGACCCGAACCTGCGCCCACACCTGTGGCCCGACCGCGAGCAGATGATCCTGTCCATCAACGGGTTCGCGGCCATCAGTGACCTGGTGCTGCCTGGCCTGGCGGAAGGGCGCCTGCTGACAGGCCGAACGCAGCCCGACGACATCGCCGATTTCTACCTGGCACTGGGCGCAGGGGCCGTCGTGGTCAAGCTCGGCCCGGATGGCGCCTATTGCGCCAACCAGCAGGGACTTCGCGCACACGTCCCAGGCGTGCAGGTGAAGCGAGTGGTCGATACCGTGGGCGCAGGCGATGGCTTCGCGGTCGGCGTCGTCAGCGCGCTACTCGAAGGACTGCCGCTGGAAGCGGCGGCGCAACGCGGCTGCGCCATCGGGGCGCGCGTCGTTCAATTCCCGGGCGACTGCGACGGCCTGCCCTCGAGAGCGCAGTTGCAGGTTTGACCATGCGGCCACTGCGGGCCTTTGGCCTTTCCTGAAACGCATCAGGAGCGCCTCAGTGCTGTGGAAGAAGCGGGTTGATCGCTCGGCCTGCTCTTCGGGGCCGTTCGGCGCTTTGCCGCGCAGGCCGGCAGTTCAGGCCGAAGCCGAGTTCTCGGCAACGAAAGCGCGGTAGGCGCGCAGCGGCCGGCCCAGCAGCGTCGCCAGGCGTTCGACGTCACCGGCGTCGGGCTTCATGCCTTCGGTCAGGAAACGCTCGCTCATCAGGCGCATGTCGTAGGCCATCCAGCCCGGCATGAAGTTCAGCAGGTTCTTCTCGAAGCCCGCGGTGTCGTCGCCACCGTAGTTGATCGGTCGACCCAAAACGTCCGACCAGATGCCAGCGACGTCACTTCCCGTCAGCGCGTCCGGGCCGACCAGGTTGATCCGGCTCAGTGGCAGCGACCCCGGTGCCTGTTCGCGGCGCAGCAGTTCGAGAGCCGCGACTTCCGCGATGTCGCGCGTGTCGATCATGGCCAGACCCTTGCTGCCGATGGGCATCGGATACACGCCGTAGCCGGTGATGACGTCTTTGATGGTGAGGTCGTTCTGCATGAAGTACGCGGGCCGCAGGATGGTGGCACCGAAGCCCATCTGCTCGAGCATCCGCTCCACGCCGAACTTGCCGGCGAAGTGGGGCACGTTGAGGTACTTGTCGCTGTGGATCACCGACAGGTAGACGATCCGGTCGATGCCGGCGTCACGTGCCAGATTGAGCGTGACCAGGGCCTGCGTGAACTCGTCGGGGACGACGCCGTTGAGCAGGAACAGCGTGGAGGTCCCGGCCAAGGCTCTGCGCAGCGACTCGACGTCGAGCAGGTCACCTTGAACGACTTCGACGCCGGCGGGGAACTGGGTCTTGGCCGGGTCGCGGACGAGTGCCCGCACGGCGGCGCCCCGGTCCACGAGTTGCTGAACGACTTGGCGGCCGATGGCGCCAGAGGCGCCGGTGATCAGGATGGTCATGAAAAACTCCGTGTTTGGTTGAAGCGAGACCAGATCTTCTTCGTTCCTCACGGAGGCCGATAGACGCTATATTTGGACACTTCGTCTCATGGCTGGAACACATGGACTTGCTTGCGCTGGCTGACTTCAACCTTGTCGCCCGACACGGGGGCGTCGGGCGCGCGGCGCGCGAATCGGGTCGTCCCAAGGCCACGCTGTCGCGGCGCGTGGCAGATCTGGAAAGCGGCCTCAACCTGCGTTTGTTCGAGCGGGGCGCGAGGGCGCTGAAACTCACCGAAGAGGGGCGCGCCCTGTACGAGAGAACCTCGGCGCTGCTGCTCGAAATCGACGAAACGGCTGCGGCGATCACGTCGGGCGGCGCGACGCCGCGAGGCAGCTTGCGGGTGAGCGCACCGCTGCTCTTTTCGCAGGCCGCCATGGGGAAGCTCGCGGCCAGGTTCGCGCTGCAGTATCCCGAGATCCGCCTCGAGGTCACCACCGAGGACCGGGCCGTGGACATGGTGGAAGAGGGCTACGACCTCGTGATCCGCGTCAACCCCGACGCGGATGCGAGGCTGGTGGGGCGGATCATCGTGAGGGATCGCCTCGTCGTGGTCGCCAGTCCGAAACTCAAGCCGCCTGTGGGCCAGGCGACGGTGCCAGCGGTCATGCGAGGCGGCGGCTTCGGCGCAGCGGCAGCTTCCTGGGAGTACATCGGCGCGTCTGGCAAGAAGAAGCGCATCACCGTGACACCCGCTTTGAGTCTTGCCTCGTTGTTCATGGTGCGAGACGCCGTTCGCGCGGGCGTCGGTGTGGCGTGCGTACCGATCTCTCTGGTGACCAAGGATCTGGCCGGCGGGCAGTTGGTGCGCTGGGGCGACGTCGAAGGCCCGGAGATTGCACTGTGGGCCTTGTACCCCTCTCGCCGGCTGCTGAGCGCACGTGTATCGACCTTCCTGGAGTTCTTGAAAGCGTCGTTTCCCACCGGGTCGCCAGATGAACTGGCGGCCTTCATCGACTGAGCTGCGGCCTGTTGACACATCCCAAGTGCCTCCCCGAGTGCCTCCCAAGTGCCCGACCGGCTGAGCTTCCAGCGCTTTGCCGGCTCGACGGGGTGCTGCACATTGCTCGCCCGAGAGCTGGTACAGCCCCTGCAGGAACACCATTCGCACCAGCACCTCGGTGGCATCCACAAGAAATCAGAAAGTCATTGACCTGCTTCCCGAAAAGCCTCAAGCTCCAGCGGCGAAAATTTGTTGATACTCAGCAAATCCTCCATCGCCCTCTACACACGTCGCCCCCAACGACTTGTCATGACCGTTCGAGCTGCATGCAGCCCTCCGAGCGGCCGTTTTACCTGCGGTGCTGTTTGAGCCTGCAGCTTTGATTGATCAAGATTTTCCCTTCTGCCATTTCCATGGGCCAATTCGTCGTTTCGCCCACGACACACCCGACCGAATGCGGCCGCTTTCGCGCCTCGATCTCGGTTCAGCGATCGCAAGGCAACGGCAGCTACTGCCGTGTCTTCCGTTTTGACAAGACGTTTGCCTCACGTGATGCGGCCCGGCTCTTTGCCGTGTCCCAGGGCTGGCTGCAAACCAGCATGGCCCAGCCACCGGCCTGCTGACGGCTTGGTGGGAGACGTTCCCACAAGCGGCCCCAACTGCGAAACCGGGTTTCGCGAATGCGCACTTGAACCTGCGCCACTCTCATCCAGAAAGGCTCAATCATGAGCAGCAAAATCTACGTGGGCAACCTGCCTTACTCCGTCACCGACGCCAGCCTGAAAAACAATTTTTCGGAGTTTGGTGACGTGTCGTCCGCCAAGGTCATGATGGACCGAGACACCGGCAAATCCAAGGGCTTCGGCTTCGTGGAGATGTCCACCCCTGAGGTGGCACAAGCCGCCATCGAAGCACTGCACGGCATGTCGGTGGACGGACGCTCCATCGTGGTGAGCCTGGCTCGCCCCCGCGAGGCCACTGGTGGCGCTGGCGGCCATGGCGCAGGCGGCTTTACCGCCAGCAAGCGCGCCGACGTTGGCTACGGTAACGGGGGCTACGGCGGCGGTCGTTATTGAGCGCCTTCGGGCGCATGCAAAGCCGGCCCCGAGAGGCCGGCTTTTTTTCGCCCGTTGCGCCGGCGCGGCCGCTTGACGGTGACGGCCTTCTTGTACAACTAACTGCGCGAAGAACTGGTAGCTCATCGAAGCTCACGGGCAAAGAACGCCGACGCCACCGAGTCCCCCTGCCAGGGTGACCGGCGGACGGGCCGCGGCGCCGTGCGGCTGCCTCCGATCATCCACAGCCGAATGGGCTTCAAGGTGGGCCCTGCCCCGCTTCTCAACGTGTCAGGGCTGACCTTCCCGCCTGAGCAGCTCAGCATGTTGCCAGAGGTCGTTCAGCAGATCGCCATAGACCTTGGCCTCTGTCCCTTCGATGGAGGTGTTCGTCACGAAGACGATGGCGGTCTCATGAGACAGGTCGGAAAGCATCTCGGCGCGCACGCCCGGATCCGACCCACCGTGGCCGATGCGGGTGACGTTGAACTTGGTGGACCAGAAGATGCCCGAGTTCTTCTCATTCAAGGTCACGTTGTCGGGCTTGTGGGCGTCCGTGTACTGGAACCTGAGCATCTCTTCCACCGTCCTGGTGTCCAGGATGCGCGCCTGTTGGTACTGTCCGCCGTTCAACAGGGCGATGAAGAACCGCGACAGGTCGCTCACCGTGGTTCTGACGCCTCCGTCCGCGTAGGTCGTCAGCCCGTACGGCGGGATGGGAATGCTCAGGCCGGACTGGCCGACGTAGAGGGTCGAGTGCGAACCGGCCGGCACGTCCGCCAGCCGCCAGGCCGTACGGCTCATGCCGAGTGGCTGAAAGATCTGCCGCTGGGTGTACGAAGCCAGCGATTCGCCCATGGCTTGCTCGACGATGAAGCCCGCCAGGCCCGCCCCGATGTTGGAGTATTCGCGGTGCGTCCCGGGCAGGACCGGCAGAAAGTTCTCTCGGGCGTAGCGGCTGCCGCCGGGCACCAGATAGGCCTTGAGGAAGGCGCCCATGGGCTCGGGTGCATCCGAGCCCCAGTGGTACGTATCCCGGTAGACCTCCCAGCGGTCCGTGATGCCCGAGGTGTGCGTCGCCAGCTGGCGAAGCGTGATGGGGGCGTCGGGAAAGAACGGGTTGGCGATCCGGAACGGCAGGTAGGTGTTGATGTCGGCATCGAGCGAGAGCTTCCCGCTCTGCACCACCTGCATCAGCGCTGCGCCCGTCACGGTCTTGCTGATCGAGCCGACGTTGATGACCGTGTCGGGCGTGAAGGGTGTTTTCGCGGCTTGATTCGCGTAGCCCCAACCCTGCATCCACACCACCCGCCGATCAAGGATGAGGGCCGCGGCCGCGCCGACGATCCCGGCGTCGTCCATCCGCTTCTGGATCCTGCGCTTCAACGCTTCGCCGGAAGCCAACGCGGCGCCGGGATCGGGCAAGGCTTGTGGCGCGGCCAATGCCGCCGCAGCCGGCTGTCCGGCCAGCACCACGGCCGACATCATGCTGACCGACGCCACGGCCAGCGCCCACGATCTACCTGCGCCCATTGCATGTCCTCTTGCTCAAAATCACACGATCAGTGCCTGGTCAAGCCTGCAAGCCTTTCAACTCGGACTTGGGCGGCACCCATGGCAGGCATCAGGATGCCACCACGACGCGCACCGGGCGAAGGTTTGCGACGAAGCGGGCCCTGAGCCGATAGGGCGCCCAAGACGCCCTCAAGTGATCGATGAACGGAAGCCTGCTGCGGTTCCGCGGCCCACTCGTTCTGCAGAACCTGATCGAGCTCGGCGCCTGAACGCGCTCGGTCGTTGTCCATCCTTCGGTGCATCCCGTGACCAATTCCATCATTCACGTGATCCCGCCCGGGACTCCCTGGGAGACCATCGATCCGCTTCTCGTCTGCGCGCATCACGTCGACCACTTCCCGCGGGGAATGGCGAACTGGGGCCGGTTGTCATTCCCGAGATCGGGCCTGCCGGTGCCACGCACGATTGGCGGAAGTATTTCGGCAAAAGAGTCCCCGGTCTTCCGGCGCCCCCCATCGTGGCTGACGGTTCGGCGAATGACCGCTTGCGGGCGCCATACTTGACACAGGAACTTCCGCCTGGGGTCGCCATGGAGAGCTCTGCATAGCGCCCCGTTGCTGCCTCTCGCCGCTTCAGACAAGTGACCTCGAACTGGTCATTCGGCTTCCTGCTGGACCAGGCTGTCGCGCTCCGCGAAGATGCCTGCCATCACCGCCGCGTTCTTGGTTCCCCAGGTGCACAGCGGGATGATCGCGTCGGCCAGACTGCGGCCGAGCCGGGTCAGCGCATAGTCCACGCGCGGCGGTACTTCGTTGTAGCTTGTCCGCGCCAGCACCCTATCGGCCTCCAGATCCTTCAGCGACTGGATGAGCACCTTGTCGCTGACGCCCTCGCCAGTCGCTTCAGTTCGCCGTAGCGCTTCGGGCCGTCGCGAAGGAAGAACAGGACCAGCGGTTTCCACTTGCCCGAGATGACGCCGCGCTCGACGGCATCGAGCAGGACGCCGACCAACTCGCCAGGACCTTGAAATACAACAACGGCCGTCACGACGACCTGAAGCGCGAGCCGGCCGACACCCGCCTCATGTGAACTTGGCAAGAAAGAAATCTTTATGAACTACGCAATCATCGGCTTCGGCCGGATCGGCCAGGCACTGGCCAAGGCGTTTGCCCGAAGCGGCATCGCCGTCTCCATCGCAACCACGCGCAACCCGGAAAGCTTCGCATCCGACGCGGCCGCGATCGGACCGCAGATAAGTCCCACCACATTAACGGAGGCCGCCAAGGCGGACGTCGTCTTTCTGGCTGTGCGGTTTGAATCGCACACAGATGTCGGGGGTGCGCTTTCCGACTGGCACGGAAGAACCATCATCGACGTGAGCAATGCCTATGGCGTGCCTCCCGAAACCTTGGGAGGACAGCCCTCATCCAGGTTCGTTGCACAGGCCTTCCCTGGTGCCCGACTGGTCAAGGGCTTCAACCATCTGGGCGCTGCCGTCCTCGACCAGGATCCCGCTGTGCACGGCGGAAAGCGAGTCGTGTTCCTGGCGAGCGATGATGAAGGCGCGGCAGCAGAGATTGGCGAGCTCGCGAAAAAGCTCGGCTTCGCGCCGATCCAGCTTGGCGGGCTTTCCGAAGGTGGACTGCTCGTGCAGGCACGCGGAAACAGCTGGGGTCGCCTGATCTTCAAGGACCTGGTCAAGTTCGAGTGATGAGAAGACGCTCGAATCGGGTCGAGCACGATCCGATTCGAGCCTGCCGGAGAAGACACGATGAGCACCAAGGTCAAGGTCGTGAAGAACTTCTTCGCCGCCATCTACCGAGGCGACAAGCAGACTCCGCCGGCGCCCGTTCATTGACTTTGGCGCAGAGGTCGCCCCGCCGAAATCGAACTCTAAGCCATCGGACGCGGTCCGAAATTCGGGCTGCCTTCTGTGAAACTCTCCCCCGGTTGAATTGGCCGTTGTGCCAGTATCCGAAGTACCCGCGTTACGCCGGCCCGGCGAACGACCCCAACGCCGCGAAGATGGCATCGAACTACACCTGCAGTTAGGGCCGAGTCGGGGCCCGGCCGAACAAGGCGGCGCATCGAGACCCGTGGGCGGGCAGTCGCCGCGGCGACGCGGCGGTGCACACGATTCACGTTGCCAAAGTTGCGCGCCGGGGTGCAGGCTCTCAGGTGGTCAGCGCGTCCCCGCGGCGCGGGTCGCCGTGGAATGGCCCCGCCCTGCGACGGCCGCCGGCCCGCGTTTCGGTGCCGCGGCCGCGGCTGCGTGGCGGTTGCGCGCCGCCGTCATCTGCGGCATGTGGCTTTCGATCCAGTCCGTCAGGCCCACGACCTGGCGCGAGGCGTCGCGGCCCAGCGGCGTCAGGCTGTACTCGACATGCGGCGGCACCACGTCGTGCGCCACCCTCAGCACCAGGCCGTCGAGTTCCAGCCATTGCAGCGTCTGCGCCAGCATGCGTTCACTGACGCCGCCGATGGCCCGCCTCAGTTCAGCGAAGCGGTGTGTGCGCTTGGTCAGCACCATCAGCACGAAAAGTCCCCAGCGGCTGGTCATGTGCTTCAACACTTCGCGCGACGGGCAGGCCTCGGCGAGCAAGTCCCCTCGCGCCGTGCGGCCCCCCTTCGGGCGCCGGGCTCCAGGGTCCTTCGGATGGGCGGATTCACTTACTTCCATGCACGTACTTTCAAAAAGTAATCATTGATTCTAGAGTGGCGCCTCGTCATTCACTTCACCGTCTCACCATGACCACCGCCACCTCCATCGCCATCACCGGCGCCACCGGTCAACTGGGCCGCCTCGTCGTCGCCGCGCTGAAGCAGCGCGTTGCCGCCGAGCAGCTGCTCGCCCTGGTCCGCACGCCGGCCAAGGCCGGCGACCTGGGCATCGCCGCCCGAGCCGCCGACTACACCAGCCCCGACACCCTGCCCGGCGCGCTGGCCGGCGTGCAGACGCTGCTGCTGATCTCGTCCAGCGAGGTCGGCCAGCGCGAAGAGCAGCACCGCAATGTCATCGACGCAGCACGTGCGGCCGGCGTCGGGCGCATCGTCTACACCAGCCTGCTGCGTGCCGATGTCTCCACGCTCAGCCTGGCCAGCGAGCACCGCGCGACCGAGGCCATGCTGAAAGCCAGCGGCGTCGCCTACACCCTGTTGCGCAATGGCTGGTACACCGAGAACTACACCGGTGCCATCCCCGGGGCCTTGGCCGGTGGCGCGCTCATCGGCAGCGCCGGCGAGGGGCGCATCGCGTCGGCCGCGCGCGCCGACTACGCAGAGGCTGCGGCCGTGGTGCTGACGACGCCGGGACAAGAAGGCCGCACCTACGAACTGGCCGGCGACACGTCGTACACGCTGGCCGAGTTCGCGGCCGAGCTGTCGCGCCAAACCGGGCGTTCGATCCCCTACCGGAACCTGACGCCGGCCGAGTACGCGAACGCGCTGGCCGGCTTCGGGCTGCCGCCAGCGTTGGCCGAAGCGATCGCCGGCTGGGACTTCGAAGCCTCCAAGGGCGCCCTGTTCGACGATGGCAAGGCGCTGTCGCGCCTGATCGGCCGGCCGACGACGCCGCTGGCACAGGTGATCGCCGCCGCCTTGAAGGCGTCCTGAAGGGCGCCATCACACTCTCGCCATCGTCAATGGAGATTGACGTCCCCTTCCGGACGAGTCGATGCAATTCACATCGCCATCGAGGCACGCGTTGCCGACACCCGCACCGCGGCGCGTTCGGGACGGGAAAGTCTTTTTCATTCGTTGGGCTCGAACGCCCGCACATCGGAGCTCCCGTGCAAACCACTTTCCATGCCCTTGTCATTGCGTTCCTGCTTGCCGCCTCTCCGGCGCTGCGAGCGCAGGTTCCGGTCCTCGCAAATCCGAACCAAGAGCAAATGCTGATCGGCAGCGATCCCAAGGCAGTCATGAACAAGCGGTTGGTCTACGACTTCTGGCGTGAGGTCTTCGAAGGCGGACACATGGAACTGGCCGAGAAATACATGGCTGATTCCTATGTCCAACACAACCCGAACGTCGCCACCGGACGAGCAGCATTCGTGGACTTCTTCAGCAAGGTCGCCAAGCCCAAGCCGATCGAGCCCAAGATCAAGGCCCCATTGGTCGCCGTCGTAGCCGAAGGAGACTTGGTCGTACTCGCCTTCGCGCGCGAGGGCACCGATCCGAAGGACGCGACGAAGAAGTACACAACGACGTGGTTTGACATGTTCCGCATCGAGAACGGCAAGATTGCAGAACACTGGGACCCGGCCACGAAGCAGTAGGCCGACGGCACCGTGTCGGCGCGACCACAGTCACAGGCTGCCAACCTCAGGCGGGCGGCAACCGGATTGCTGGTTCGTAGCGTGCGCGACGACAGCGGCAACCCCGACGTAAAGTGCTTTGCTGCGGCAAGCGCGCTCGGCGGATCGTCCAGAAGCTCGTCGAAGCGCCCACGGGCTGAACGTGCGCCGCGGAACGCCAATCGGCATGGGCTTCGCGCTTGGGCGTGTGCCACTGCCCGGCCGTGTAGTGCAAGGCCCGTCCCGGCAAGCTCCTGGGCAACACGCTGTGCAGGTTGGCCAGCAGCAGCTTCTCGATCTCGCTGAGCACCGGCACACTGTCGTGCTGGCGTCGCCGCGTGAGCTCTGCGGGACCGACGCTTGTACGATGGTGATACAGGTCTCGACCAACTGGGTAGTGGCAGTGGCCGGATCGCAGCGAAAAATTCTGGGGTATGAGTGGGGGTATCACTCACAGCCATGTAAATGGATCTCAACAAAAACATGAACTTAGGTACACCATGAAACTCGCCACCTGGAACGTGAATTCGCTGGCCGTGCGGTTGCCGCAGTTGCTGGACTGGCTTGGCCAGCATCAGACGGATGTGGTGGTGCTGCAGGAAACGAAACTGACGGACGACAAGTTTCCGCACGAGGCGCTGAAGGAAGCCGGCTATCACGCGCAGTGGTTCGGCCAGAAGACCTACAACGGTGTGGCGCTGGTGTCGCGCGAGCCGGCGACCGATGTCGCGCGCAACATCTTCGGCTTCGAAGACGAACAGGCACGGGTGATCGCGGCAACGGTGAACGGCGTGCGCGTGGTCGGCGCGTATTTCCCGAACGGCCAGGCACCGGACAGCGACAAGTTCGTCTACAAGATGGGCTGGCTGACGGCGCTGCGCCGTTGGCTGGCAGACGAAATGGCCCAGCACCCGCAACTGGTGCTGATGGGCGACTTCAACATCGCGCCGGAGGACCGCGACGTGTATGACCCGGTTGCCTGGGCCGGGCAGATCCACTGCACGCCCGAAGAGCGGGCGCACTTCCAGGCGCTGATCGCAATGGGCTTCGTCGACGCGTTCCGGCTCTTCGAGCAACCGCCCAAGAGCTGGAGCTGGTGGGACTACCGCAACCTGGCGTTCCGCAAGAATCAGGGCCTGCGCATCGACCACATCCTCGTCAGCCAGGCGCTGAAGCCGCGGGTCACGGCCTGCGTGATCGACAAGCTGCCGCGCAAGAACGAGCGACCCAGCGACCACGCACCGGTGGTCATCACCCTCGACTGACATCGACAAGCGCCACGGCCAGAGGCTTGCAGGCCTGGCCGCATCAATCGTCCAGCGCGAGTTCCTGGATCTTGCGAGTGATGGTGTTGCGGCCAATGCCCAGCTTTTGCGCCGCCTCGATGCGGCGACCGCGGGTGATGGCCAGCGCAGTGCGGATCAGCCGTGCTTCGAACTGACGGGTCAGCAGGTCCCAGACCTCGGGCGAACCGGCTTCCAGCAGGCGCTTGGCCTCGGTTTCGAGGTCCTGCAACCAGGGTGCCTCGCCGCTGCTGCTGGGCGCAGCTGCCACGCCGGCTGGCGCCGCTGCTGCTGCCATCACAGGTGTGGGAACGGCGAGGTTGCCGGGCTGCGCTGCCGCCGGCTGCGGCGAATAGCCACCTTGCGGCAGCGCACGCGCAGTCTCGGCGGGATCGACGTGCAGGCTGTTGACCGACACCGCTGGCACCGGGCCGAGGAACTCGGGCGGCAGGTCCTTGGACTCGATGACCTGGGCCGGTGCCATCACGGTCAGCCAGTGGCAGACGTTTTCCAGCTGGCGCACGTTGCCCGGGAACTCGAACAGCTTGAGCCGCTCCAGCGCGTCGTCGGTGATGCGCTTGGGCTCCACGCCCAGTTCCTTGGCGCTCTTCTGCAGGAAGAAACGGGCCAGCGCCGGGATGTCTTCGTTGCGCTCGCGCAGCGGCGGCAGGCGCAGGCGGATCACGTTCAGGCGGTGGAACAAGTCCTCGCGGAAGCCGCCCTCGCGCACCCGCTGCTCCAGGTTCTGGTGGGTGGCGGCGATGACGCGCACATTGCTGCGCAGCGGCTGGTGGCCGCCCACGCGGTAGAACTGGCCATCGGACAGCACACGCAGCAGCCGGGTCTGCAGGTCAAACGGCATGTCGCCGATTTCGTCCAGGAACAGCGTGCCGCCATCGGCCTGCTCGAAGCGGCCGCGCCGCATCGTCTGCGCGCCAGTGAAGGCGCCGCGCTCGTGGCCGAACAGCTCGGACTCCAGCAGGTCCTTGGGGATGGCTGCGGTGTTGATCGCGATGAACGGGCCGTTGCTGCCCAGGTCACCGCGCGGGCTGTGGCGGTGCAGCGCGCGGGCCACCAGTTCCTTGCCGGAGCCGGACTCGCCGGTGATCAACACCGTGACATTGCTCTGCGACAGGCGGCCGATGGCGCGGAACACGTCCTGCATCGCCGGCGCCTGGCCGAGGATCTCGGGTGCCGGTGCGCCGCGCTCGTCATTGACCTCTTCGCGCAGGCTTTCTTCGACCGCGCGGCGGATCAGCTCCACCGCCTTGGTCAGGTCGAAGGGCTTGGGCAGGTATTCGAAGGCGCCGCCCTGGAAAGCCGACACGGCACTGTCCAGGTCGGAGTACGCGGTCATGATGATGACCGGCAGGTTGGGCATGCGCTCCTTGACCTTGGCCAGCAGTTCCAGCCCGGAGCCACCCGGCATGCGGATGTCGCTGACCAGCACCTGGGGCTCGTCATCCGCCAGCGCCGCCAGCACGTCGCGGGGGTTGGCAAAGCTGCGCACCGGCAGCTGCTCGCGGGCCAGGGCCTTCTCGAGGACGAAGCGGATGGATTGATCGTCGTCGACGATCCAGATGGGTTTCATTCGAGCGGTCGTTAGGTCTTGAAAGCCAAGGAAAGGCCGCTCCCAAATTGAACCACCCCAGCGCGGGCCACCGCCATTGGCGGCCCGGGGGTGTCCTCGCTTCAGGGCAACGGAATCACGATCTTGAAGACCGTGCGTCCCGGTTCGCTGTCACATTCGATCATGCCCTGATGTTGCTGCACAAAGGTCTGCGCCAGCGTCAGCCCTAGCCCTGAGCCGCCCTCCCGCCCCGATACCAAGGGGAAGAAGATGCGTTCTCGCAAGCTTTCGGGGACGCCCGGTCCGTTGTCCTGGATATGCAATTCCAGTGCCAGTCGATTGCGCTGCTTGCCAATCGTCACCTGCCGGGCAATGCGGGTGCGCAGCACGATCTGCGCGTCACCGGCGTCGATGCGCTCGGCCAGCGCCTGGCTGGCGTTGTGCACGATGTTCAGCAAGGCCTGGATCAGTTGCTCGCGGTCGCCGCGGAACTCGGGGATGGAGGCGTCGTAGTCACGCACCACCTCCAGCCCGCGCGAATGCTCGGCCAGCACCAGCGAGCGCACCCGCTCGCAGACCTCGTGGATGTTGACGTCCGTCACCACATGCGGCTTGCGGTGCGGCGCCAGCAGCCGGTCGACCAGCAACTGCAGCCGGTCGGCCTCGTGGATGATGACCTGGGTGTATTCGATCAGCTCGGGCGACGGCAGGTCCATTGCCAGCAGCTGCGCCGCACCGCGGATGCCACCCAGCGGGTTCTTGATCTCATGCGCCAGGTTGCGGATCAGTTCCTTGGTGACCTGGGCCTGGCCCAGCGCACGCTCCTCGCGGTCCTGCTTGGTCTGCTGCTCGATCTCCAGCATTTCAACCAGGATGCGGGTGTGCGAATGCTCGGTCTGGCTGACGATGATGTGCACCGGCAGCGGCTCGTGATGACCGACCACCGCGCGGCGCAGCGCACCTTCGAAGCGGCGGGTGGCGAATTCGTTGCGGGCGACCGCATCGATCGCCTCGCTGAGCGCCGCCGGTTCGCGGAACCACTCCAGCATGCTGCGTTTGAGCAGCGCCTTGCGCGACATGCCGATCACCGACTCCAGCACTGAGTTGACGAACAGGCAGGTCCCGTCAGGCTGGACCACGGCCACCATCGTGGCCAGCAGGTCGAAGGTTTCCCAGGCCTTGGCCTCGGCCGACTCGCGCGGGCGCAGCAGCTTCACGACGGCAGCTTGCCGAGTTCGCGGCGCAGTGCGGCCACGTCGGCTTCCTTGCGGCTGATGGCAGCCTTCAGGTCGGACACGCGGTCCTGGTACTTCTGGAAATTGCGCTCGTCGCCGCGGCGCTCGGGCTCGCCGTTGTTGTACTCGCGCTTCATCGCTTCCAGCGCCGCTTCTTCCTTGCGCAACTCGTCGTCGAGGATGCGGCGGGCATCGGTGTCGCGGCTTTTCTGCTCGGAGGAATCCACGCGCTCGCCGTCGGAACGAGCGGTGGTCGCCGGACCGGCTGGCGCCTTCACCCTCGGGCCGGCGATCGTCGTCGGCTGCTGGGCCTCGCGCGCCTTGCAGCCACGCTGCTCGGCTTCCTTCGAAGTGATGGTGTTGGTGAAGACATTGCCTGGGCAGATGTAATACACCGACGGTGATTGGGCCTTCGCCTGTCCCGCACCGGCCAGCAGCGCCATGCACGCGGCAACGGCAAGAAAACCACCGGCGACACCGCCGGACAAACCGCGTGAAGCACGGATGTCACTGAGGACTGGAGGCATGGGAAATGACAGGGCAGACAACCGCATGGCCGGCATTGTGAACCGAAAAAAAAGGGACGGCGCAAGCCGTCCCTCTTCCGTTACCAATGATCCGTGAAGGATCACAGGGCGTAGTACATGTCGTATTCGACCGGGTGCGTGGCCATGCGGAAACGCGTGACTTCCTGCATCTTCAATTCGATGTAGGCGTCGATGTACGCATCGGTGAACACGCCGCCCTTGGTCAGGAACGCGCGGTCCTTGTCCAGGTAGTCCAGCGCCTGGTCAAGGCTGTGGCAGACGGTCGGGATCTTCGCGTCTTCTTCCGGCGGCAGGTGGTACAGGTCCTTGGTGGCGGCTTCGCCCGGGTGGATCTTGTTTTCCACGCCGTCCAGGCCGGCCATCAGCAGCGCGCTGAAAGCCAGGTACGGGTTGGCCGAAGGATCCGGGAAGCGTGCTTCGATGCGGCGGCCCTTGGGGTTCGCCACGTACGGAATGCGGATCGAGGCCGAGCGGTTCTTGGCCGAATAGGCCAGCTTCACCGGGGCTTCGAAGCCGGGCACCAGGCGCTTGTACGAGTTCGTGCCGGGGTTGGTGATGGCGTTCAGCGCGCGGGCATGCTTGATGATGCCGCCGATGTAGTACAGCGCGAATTCCGACAGGCCTGCATAGCCGTCACCAGCGAACAGGTTCTTGCCGTCCTTCCAGACCGACTGGTGCACGTGCATGCCCGAACCGTTGTCGCCAACGATGGGCTTGGGCATGAAGGTCGCGGTCTTGCCATAGGCATGGGCGACGTTCACGATGATGTACTTCTGCAGCTGGACCCAGTCAGCGCGCTCGACCAGCGAGCTGAACTTGGTGCCGATTTCCATCTGGCCCGCGTTCGCCACTTCGTGGTGGTGCACTTCGACCGGAATGCCCATCTGCTCGAGCAGCAGGCACATTTCCGAGCGCATGTCCTGCGCCGAGTCGACCGGGGGCACGGGGAAGTAGCCGCCCTTGACCGAAGGACGGTAGCCGCTGTTGCCGTGCTCGTATTCCTTGCCGCTGTTCCAGGCAGCTTCTTCGGATTCGATCTTGAAGAAGCAGCCGGACATGTCGTTCGCCCAGCGCACGCTGTCGAAGACGAAGAATTCGGGTTCGGGACCGAAGTAGGCCACGTCGCCCAGGCCCGAGGACTTCATGTAGGCCTCGGCGCGGCGGGCCAGCGAACGCGGGTCGCGCTCGTAGGGCTTGCCGTCATGCGGGTCGATCACATCGCAGGTCAGGATCAGCGTCGGCTCTTCAAAGAACGGGTCGACGTTGGCGGTGTTCGGGTCCGGCATCAGCAGCATGTCGGAGGCTTCGATGCCTTTCCAGCCAGCGATGGAGGAACCGTCGAACGCGTGGCCCGAGGTGAACTTGTCTTCGTCAAAGGCGGACACAGGCACGGTCACGTGCTGTTCCTTGCCACGGGTATCGGTGAAGCGGAAGTCCACGAATTTGACTTCGTTTTCCTTCACCAGCTTCATCACATCGGCGACGGTCTTGGCCATCAATAAGGCTCCTGGCGGATGAGTTGTTCAACAGGGTGCTTGGTCGCAATTCCCCGACACTGGCCAGCCCTCGAGCCAGCCCACGGGTGCACCACGGCGCCGGCGAATGTAGCAGAAACCATGCCCAGAAATGGGGAGCGAAGGGGGTGCGGACCCTGTGGCCAGACGCCGCGAATCGCCCTCGCCCAGACCTGATTTGCACCAAGCCGGGACAGCCAGCCCCGGCCGCGCCGCAGTGCAAAGCGCAGAAGCTGCCATATTTGGTGTCGTGAATCCGGGCATCGCCAACGCCCTGGCAGGGCAAGGCGCCATTTGCACCAAACTGGTGAGAATCCGAACCAACTCAGGGCGGCACCGCCAAATCAGGGCATCGTCCGCCGAATCGGGCTCAGGCCAGGTCGAAGCGTAAGCCTTCGAAAGCGGCCAAGCCCTGTTGCAACTGCGCGAAGGCTGCCGCGACGCTGCCCGGCTCGCCCTTCACGCCCAGCTCGATGTGCTTGCCGCGCTGCGGGTGATCGACGCTGGGCAGGCTGAAGACGCGCACGCCGGGGAACTGGGTTTCCAGCGTTTCCATCAGCGGCGTCAGTGTCGCCTCCATGCCGCCATAGACGAACAGCGAGCGCTCTTCATGGGCCAGCGGTGCCAGCTCGGCGTACCGGCTCGCCAGCACCCATTCGATCATCGGATGCGCCATCACCGGGAAGCCCGGCACGAAGTGCACATGGCCGACGCTGAAGCCCGGGATCTTGTTGTACGGGTTCGGGATGATGCGCGCGCCCTCGGGGAACACGCCCATGTTGAGCCGGTGCACGTTGTCCGGCCGGTCCGGCTCCCAGGTCGTGCCCTGCTCCGCGGCCACGTCGCGCATGCGCTCCTCGATCAGCGCCTTGGCCTCGGGATGCAGCACCAGCGGCCGACCGGCGGCCAGCGCGGCGCACTGGCGGGTGTGGTCGTCCGGCGTGGCGCCGATGCCGCCGCAGGAGAACACCACTTCGCCGGAGGCCATGGCCTCGCGCAGGGTTTCGGTGATGCGCGAGCGCTCGTCGCCCACGTAGCGGGCCCAGGCCAGTTGCTGGCCACGCGCGGCGAGCAGCTCGATGACCTTGGCCATGTGCTTGTCCTGGCGGCGGCCGGAGAGGATCTCGTCGCCAATGATGATCAGACCGAAGTTCATCGTGCGGGGCAGTTGAGGTGAATGAAGGGTCAGGCCGGCGGCAGCACGGGCGGCTGCGGTGGCACGTCGCGCTGGAAGTCGTAGTCGGAACCGGGCCCGTCGACCGACAGCTCGCGCAGGTCAGTCGCCTGGCGGGCCGCGGCGGCGGCATTGCCGGCGACGATCAGGCGGTCGTCCCGCAGGGCGCCCAGGCAGTAGTGCACGAACCAGAGCGCGGAAAACGCGAACACCAGCGTGTAAAGCCAGATCGACACGACGATCAGGAACGGCGCCAGGATCAGCGTGGCGGCGCTGACGGCCCACAGCAGTGTGGGTGCAGCGCCCAGGTAGCCGGTGATCACGCCGATGAACAGCAGCGGCCAGTGGTGGCGCTCGCGAATGCGCAGCCGCTCGGCTTCGCTGGCGTGTTCGGCCAGCGCGTCGAAGCTCATGACCTTGGTGGTCAGCCAGCCCCAGATCAACGGCGGGATGATCAGCGCCAGCGGCGGGACCAGCCACAGCGGCGCGCTCAGCAGCAGCGCCACCAGCGCCACCAGCGCCAGCAGCGTGGCGCCCAGCGACACGGCCAGCCCACGCCAGAAGTTGCCGCCACGCAGGCGCTCCAGGCCAGGGAAACGCCGCTCGGCCACCAGGCTCACCAATGCCGGCGTCATGAAGGCCGCAACCAGCAGCAGCGACAGCACGACGACCACCGGAATTGCCACCGCCAGCACGATGATGATGGCCATCATGGCCCGGAAGCTGGTGCCCGCATGCAGGTCCAGCCAGCGCAGCACTGCCTCGGTCAGCGACCAGGTTTCCAGCCAGTTGCGCACGCCGTCAACGGCCGGCTCGTAGAAGAAGTAGCCGGTCACCAGCGTCAGGCCGCCCGCCACCACGAGCGGCAGCAGGGTCAGGCCAATGACACGCGGCATGAAGAGATAGGCCGCCGCGCGCCAGACCGAATCAAGCAGGAGTTTCATGGCGCGCAAGCATACGGCAGCGTGGCCATGAACCCTGGGTGGGCCGTGGCGTTCTTTCAGCTCGCCTGGCGGCGTGAGAACAGCCGCTGCAGGCCCAGCCACTGCTGGCGCCAGAAACCGCGGCCGTAGTCGCGCCCACCCGCTTCGGGCAGCTGGTCGCGAATGCCGGTGGCCGGCCATTCGGCGCCGAAGTGCGCGCTGCGGAACAACAGGTCCCAGACAGGAAACAGCACCGCGAAGTTGTGCCCACCCAAGGTGCCCTGGCCCTTGGACTCATGGCCGACGCCGATGGCGTGATGCAGCCTGTGGAAGCGCGGGCCGACCAGCAGCCGCTCGCCCAGCCAGCCGAAATGCAGCCGGGTGTTGGCATGCGCCAGGTTCTCGATCAGCTGCGACAAAGCGACCAGCGCAACGAACTGCCCCGGCGCCACGCCGATCAGCCGCGCCAGCAGCACAAACGCGCTGTCGATCAGCAGGTCGTCCAGCAGGTGGTTGCGGCTGTCGGTCCACATCGTCATGTGGCGCTGGCTGTGGTGCAGCGAGTGCAGCGCCCACCACCATTCGAACTGGTGCTGCGCCCGGTGCAACAGGTAGTTGGCCAGGTCGAACACCAAGAGGTAGGCGACGAAGCCAGCCAGCGCGGTGTCGGTCAGGCCCGGCCACCATGGCGCGATCCACTGGTCCAGGTGCCAGGCGCCGTAGCCGGCCAGCGCCAGACCACCGAACAGCGCGTCCCACAGCGGGTCGATGGCCAGGAACAGCCCGACGCGGAACAGCCCGAGCCGGTGCAGCAGCGTGTAGAGAAAGTCGATGAAGATCGCATGGCGGCGCTCGGCACGGCGAGCAGGGTCGGCTGGTGCCGCTTCGCCCGGCCACCAGCGCTGCAGCGGCCCGATCAGCGCAACGATGATCACCAGCTGGATCAGACCGACCAACAGCCAGCCGGTCGCGTCGAACGCGTCTTCCAGGTATGCACCCCAACCCATGGAGAACAGCAGGGGCTGCACCACCGCTTCGTACAACCACTGCTGGGCCAGGCCGAAGACATCGGCGACCCAATCGAAAACAGACGACAAGACCTGCATGACGCCCGCTACTTTGCCACCGCTTCGTCGGCCTTGAAGAGGCTGCGGTATTGCGGGTGCTCGCGCAGCGTGGCGAAACACATGCCACGCGCCTTCAGACCCGTGATCAGCGGCGCCAGCACCGCAGGCGCCCAAGGATCCTGGCGCGACCAGATGCCCAGGTGCGCGAGCAGGATGTCACCAGGCTGGATGTCGCGCAGCGCCTTTTGCAGCAACTGCGCATTGGGGTACTTGTCGCTGGGCAACTCGTCGCCCAGGAAGCCGGCGGCCGACCACGGCACATGGCTGAAGCCACAGGCCTTGGCAGCAGCCAGCAGCGCTGGCGAGGTCTTCCCTCCAGGCGCGCGGAACAGCGGTGCCATCGTCGCACCGGTCATCTCGTGGAAGCGCGTCGCGCTGCGCTTGAGTTCCTGGCAATAGTCCGCCGCGGTCCACTCCAGCGTCTTGCCGTTCTGCGGGCCCGCCGAGGGCTTCATCAGGAAGCGGCCACCGGGCTTGTCCGCGCGCCAGTAGACGTGGTCGAAGGTGTGGCTGCCAAACACGTGGCCTTCGGCCGCGCGGGCCTTCCACCACGGCGCCCATTGGTCGTCCAGGCTGCTGCCGCCGTCCAGCGTCTTTTCGTTGGCCAGGAAAAACGTGACCTTGACCTGCTCCCGCGTCAGCACCTCGGCGATCAGCGGCGCCACGCCCATGTGGCCGGTGTCCAGCGTCAGGTAGACCGGCTTGTCGCAGTTCGCCGCGGCAGCCAAACCGCTCTGCGCCGCCAGCAACATGGCCAAGGCCAGCGCGCCGGCCTTGCGAACCACCTCCTTATTGACGCGGCACATGGTCCAGCGTCCAGACGCCGTGCGGCGAGCGGCCCACCGGGATCTGGCGCACGACCTTCTTGTCGATGATGTCGACCACGCTGATCTTGCGGGCCCAGCGTGAACTGACCAACAAAGTGCGGCCATCGGCCATCAGGTCCAGGCAGTCCGGGCCGCCAGGGCCGGGCAGTTCGCTCACCACCGTCATCGTCTGCGTGTCGATCAGGCTGATGGTATTGGCCACGCGGTTGCTGACGAAGATGTGGCGCTTGTCGCCCATCGCGCGGAAGGCGTGTGCGCCCTCGCCCGTCTGGATGCGCTTGACCAGCTTCGCCGGGCCATTGGACACGTCGTAGACCTCGACGAAGCGGTCGCCGGTCAGGCCGACGAACAGCGTCTTGTCGTCGGCCGTGAGGTATACGTCGGCCGGCAGCTTGCCGGTCGGCACGCGCCAGCGCACCGCTTGCGAGGCCAGGTCGATCGCGACCAGTTCGTCGCTGTCCTGCATGGTCGCGTAAATCGTCGTGCTCTTGCTGTCGATCCACTGGTGGCTGGGCGTCTTGCCGGTAGGCACGCGCTTGACCAGCTTCATCGGCTCGGCGGCGTTCTCGGGCTGCCACTTGTAGATGTCCACGTGGTTCAGCCGGTTCGCCAGGGTGACGAACCACTTCATGTCCGGCGAGAAGCGCAGCTGATACGGATCCGAAATGCCACCCAATGTACGCTGCACCTTGGCGGTCAGCGGGTCGATGAAGGTCAGCGAATCACTCAGCGCATTGGCCACCAGCAGCGACTTGTCGTCGGGCGTGAGGTAGAGATGGTGAGGCTCCTTGCCGACCGGAATGCGTTCGCGCTCGGTGAAGGTGACCGGGTCCAGCACGCTGACGCTGGCATCCAGCGAGTTCAGCACGAAGATCGGGCGCTGGCCGGGCGGCGGCACTGTCGCAGCGGCGGCACTGGCCGTGGCTGCCGGCTCCGGTGCCGCCATCAGCAACGAGGTCGACAGGCAACCGACAGCCAGCAACAGGGCCTGCAACGCCGGCAGGCGGCGCGCCTTCAAGGGAAATACGGCAGACAAATTCACTGAAACAGGACCCTGAACGGAGCAACATGCCAGTTTAGCCGCCCTGCCTTGCCGGTCCCCGAATAACCGGCATCTCCCTGCAGCGAGCTTGCGTTGGCGCAAGCCCGCTGCCGCCGTTGCCGTGGCAGTGGCTCAGTCGTCGTCGCCGCCCAGCAGGCCACCCAGCAGGCCCGCACCGGCAAAGCCGCCCAGGACCGAGCCCTCCTCGCGGCTGCCGCCGTTCTGCGGCGCCGCGGCGAAAACGCGGCTGGCCAGGCGCGAGAACGGCAGGCTTTGCAGCCAGACCGTGCCCGGGCCGGTCACTTTGGCGAAGAACAGGCCTTCGCCGCCGAACAGCGCGGTCTTGATCTTGCCGACGTACTGGATCTCGAAATTGACGTTCGGCGTCATCGCGACGATGCAGCCGGTGTCGATCAGCAGCGTCTGGCCAGGTTGCAGTTCACGCCGCAGCACGGTGCCGCCGGCATGCACGAAGGCCAGGCCGTCGCCCTCGAGCTTCTGCATGATGAAACCTTCGCCGCCAAAAAAGCCGACCGAAAGCTTCTGCTGGAAGTAGATGCCCAGCGACACGCCACGCGCCGCGCAGAGGAATGCATCCTTCTGGCAGATCAGCATGCCGCCGAGCTGGCGCAGGTCCATCGGCAAGATCTTGCCGGGGTAAGGCGCGGCGAAGGCTACGCGCTTCTTGCCGTCCACCTGGTTGGTGTAGACGGTGGTGAACAGCGATTCGCCGGTGACCAGCCGCTTGCCCGCCCCCAGCAGCTTGCCAAACAGGCCGCCGCTGGACTTGCTGCCGTCGCCGAACACCGTGTCCATCGAGATGCCGGCGTCCATGTACATCATGCTGCCGGCTTCGCCGACCGCCGCCTCGCCTGGGTCGAGTTCCACCTCGACAAACTGCATCTCCGAGCCCTTGATCTCGTAGTCCACCACATCCATCGCCATGGCGATCACTCCCCGTTAGGTAAGTCTGCAAAGAGGCGAATGGTACAAAAGCCCGCGCCCGCCGGCCGCGTGTTGCTGCATCCCCAATTCAAGGGGACCTCAAGGTAACGCAATGCAACCTGCGTTGGCACAATGACGCGGCGCCTCGTCGCGTCATGCGTGCAACTGGGTATGGCTGCCAAGCCAGCCGCCAACCACACTGGCCGGATGCCCATGCCACGCCCCACTCCTGCCGTGCCCGCCGCTGCTGTGTCCAAGCTCCCCATCGTCCACCCCGGAACGCCGGCTCCCAACCATGCCCAGGCCGGCCGCATCGGGCCCTGGCCGCTGGCGCTGCTGGCGACCGTGGCGGTGATGGGCGGACTGGGCGTGTTCGCCTACGCCGGCAAGCCGGCCTATGCCCCAGCCGGTACCGGCCGCCTGGCCGGAGGCGATGCCGCAGCGCCGGGTTCGCAATCGATACAGGCCGCCATGCCGGCCGCAGCCGGCCCTGGTGTCACACCCAGCGCTGGCACGCCGGAAGGCGTCAGCGCGGCAGACTGGGCCAAGGTGCAGCAGGCCCTGGCGCAGCACCCGCAGCGCGAGGCCGAGCTGCGCCGCATCGGCCAGCTGCTGAGCTACCAGTCGCGCGTGCGGCGCTTCCAGGAGGCACGCCAGAGCGGCGCCCCCGCCACCGAGCTGCGCGCGCTGGCCAGGCAGCTGGACGGCGAGCTGGACCAGCACCTGGCGAACAACGAAGTCAGCGCTGGCGAAGCCCAGACGCTCAAAGCCGCGCTGCTTGAACAGCTGCAACCCGACACCGCCGCGCGCGCCATGGCCCTGGCCGCCTGGCGCCGCCAGCAGGCCGCCGCAGCGCCCAGCCAGCCCGACCCGCGCGACGCCACCTACCTGCAGGCCCAGGCCAGCACAGTGGCCGCCTGGCAGGCCAGGCCCGCGGCCCAGCGCAACGAAGCCCAACTGAGCCAGCAGCTGCGCACGCTGCGCGGCCAGGTCTATGCCGGCAACAGCGGCAACAACACAAACACCGGCACCACCGGAGGAACCCAACCGTGAACCCTGCATCCACTGCGCCCATGCCCGTGCGGCGGCGCCTGTCTTCCCGCTGGCTGGCACGCGCCAGCGCCCTGCTGGCGCTGGTCGTGCTGCCGGCCGCCCATGCCGGCTATTTCAACTGGGACATGGTGGAGTTGCCGCCGGAATCGGGCGCCTCCTGCGGCAACGGCACGCCGTACCGCTTCTTCGTCAACCGCACGCCGCTGAACCACAACGTCTCGCTGACCTTCGAAGGTGGCGGCGCCTGCTGGGACCAGGACGCCTGCGAAGGCAAGGGCCCGTACAGCGCCAGCAACCCGGACGGCATTCCGCCCGACTACATGCACTCGCTGCAGACCATGGCCGCTGGCGGCTTGGTCACGCCCTTCACCTCCCGGCTGGACCCGTTCCAGAAAGTGCGCACGCAGGACTGGACCATGGTCTACCTGCCGTATTGCACCGGCGACGTGCACGCCGGCAGCAAGGTCTCGGTCTACGACGATGTCGATCCTTCGGCACCGCGGGTGCAGCACCACGCCGGCCTGGCCAACATCCGCGCTGCCGCCTCGTGGCTGCGCAGCAACCTCGGCCGGGCGGACGACCTGCTGGTTGGCGGCTTCTCGGCCGGCGGCGTCGGCTCCACCGTCAACTATGCGACCGTGCGCGACACGCTGGCGCCCAAAGGCAAGAGCACGCTGCTGGCCGACTCCGGCCCGCTGTTCAACGCCCCGCGCGCCACGACCACCTCGTCCACCCAATACCCCTCGCTGCCGCTGCACCAGAAGATCCGCCCGGCCTGGGGCCTGGACGAACCCGGCGGCATGATCCCGCGGCTGGCCGCACGCCTGCCGGCGCTGGATGTCAACAACCTGGGCAGCCTGAACACCGGCCTGGCGCGGGCCTATCCGCAGGACCGCTTCGGCTACCTGGCCTTCGAGACCGACAACGTCTTCTCCGGCTTCAGCTACCTGGACTTTCACCCCGAAGTGCATGCCAGCGACCCCGAAGTGCAAAAGCAGCTGGTCAACCAGCTCTGGCGCACAGACCTGGCCAACTGGCTGCCCACGCTGGCGGCAGAGGCCAATGTCGACTACCACGTGCCCTTCTTCCGCGACTTCAACGACGCCCACTGCCTGAGCATCGTCGACTTCTCCGGCACCGGCGTCGAAGAGCTGGGCGTGGCCTCGGTGCTGCCCTTCTTCGACAACCTGATGGACCGCGGCCCGGTGCAGCGCAACTACGAGACCGACCAGGTCTCTGACCTGTCGCAGACCTTGAGCCCGATCATCCAACTCTTGAACTGGCTCGAAAACCTGCTTGCCTGAACGGCGCTTTGCTGGCCGGGCGCTGTGAAGCAACGCTAGACGGCGCACCAGCGCAGCCGGCGCCGGGCCGCCCCAAGGCGGCTGCGCCAACCCGCCCGGCGGGTGGTCTCACGTACCCGTGGGGCCGGGTGCACCATTCAAACCACCGAAGCAGGTCTGCAGCAAAAGCTCGATGATGCGTTCATCGCTGTACTGGCCGGTCGCCTTCAGGACCGGCAGCACAGGGTCGCAGGCACGGGCGAACAGCGTGTAGAGCACCAGCTCTGGCGGCAGCGAATCGTCCAGTGAGCCTTGCTGCTGGGCTTCGACGATCCATTCGCCGAGTTGCTCGCTGACCTCGTTGAGCCGAGTCAGGTAGGTCTCGTGGCCCATCAGCGTGGTGCGCAGGGACGAGTTCTGCGAAGGCAGGGACGGCATTTCGCCGGCCAGCTGCAGTTGCATGGTCCAGCGTGCCACGGCCTTGAGCCGGCCCAGCGGCGTGGGCTCGGTGGCGGGCAGCGTGGCCATGAAGGCCTGCGCCAGCGTCAACACCCGGACCATGGCCGCGGCGGCCAGCTCTTCCTTGGAGGCGAAATGCCGGTACAGGCTGGCCTTGGCAATGCCCACGTCGGCGGCCACTTCGTCCACCGTCATCAGGTCAAAGCCTTTTTCGGCCAGCAAGCGGTTGACCGACGCCACGATGGCGTCTTCCCGCACCTTCAACACCTGCTCGCGAAACGAAACCTTGGCCATTGCCGCATTCTATGACTGGCGAGTCAAGTTGCGACTGATCGGTCACTTCGCCCCTGCTGCGTCCATGTCGTGCAGCCTCAACGCCGCCCGGGCGGCCCGCTCGGCGTGTCGACAATGCTGATGAAGCCGCGCTGCAGCGCGATCACCACGGCCTGCGTTCTGTCGGTAGCACCCAGCTTGGACAGGATGCTTTTCATGTGCGTCTTGACCGTGTCCTCGGACAGGCACAGCGCATCGGCAATCTGCCGGTTGGTGCCGCCCTGCTTGAGCTGGCGCAGCACCTGCAGCTCGCGCGGCGACAGCGCTTCCCCATACGAGTGCAGCCCCATCATCGCCGCCACTGCCGTCGGGATGTGGCGCTTGCCGGCATGCACCTCGCGGATCGCGTCCAGCAGCTCCTTGCGCACCATGTTCTTCAGCAGGTAGCCGCGGGCCCCCGCCTTCAGCGCCCGCAGGGCCTGCACGTCACCCTCGTAGGTGGTCAGCACGACGATGCGCGCACCGGGGTCGTCGGCGACGATGGTCTCGATCGCCTCGATGCCGTCGCTGCCCGGCATCTGCACGTCCATCAGCACCACGTCGGGCCGGTGGTTGCGGTACTGCTGCAAGGCCTCGTCGCCATCGGCCGCTTCGGCCACCAGCCGCATGTCGGGCTGCGACATGATCAGCGAGGCAATGCCCTGGCGCATCAGCGGATGGTCGTCCACCGCCAGCAGGCGGATCGCTGCGGCGTTCATCGGCCCGCCTTCAGCCGCCGCAGCAAGCTGCGCCAGGCACTGCCTGCGGGCTGATCGCCACCGGTCGGTGCGCGCAAGTCCGGCGCCTCATGCGCCAGGCTCGCGGGCAGGCGCAGCTGCAGCCGCGCCCCACCATCACGCTCGTCCAGGTGCAGCTGCCCGCCCATGCGCGCCACACGCTCGTGCATGGCCGCCGAGGCCGGCAGGCCTTGCGTCGGGTGGTCGGGGCGGTTGTCCTGCATGTCGACGATGAACACCTGTTCGTTGTAGTGAAGGGTCACCAGCGCCGAACGCAGCCCCGCGTGGGCCACCGCATGCGCCAGCGCTTCGCGGACGATGCTGCAGACCTCGTGGTAGACCAGCCGCCGCAGCGGCCGGGCCCGGCCCTGCACCAGCACCCCAAAAGCCTGCGATTCTCCCCCCGCCAGCTCGGCCCAGATGGCCGCGATGGCTTGCGACAGCACGCTGGCATCCAGCTCGGCGGCCGGCAAGGTCCTGACCCGGTCGCGCGCCTCCAGCAGCCAGCCATCGGCCTGGGTCAGCAGGGTTTCAAAATCCGCGCGCACCGGCCCGTCCGCCGGCAAGGTGGCCGCCAGGCCTTCGACCGCCAGCACCAGCCCCTGGGTGCTTTGCAGCAGGCTGTCATGCAACTGCATGGCCTGTAGTTCGCGCAGCTGCCTGGCGCGCTCGGCCTCCTGCTGACGCGAGCGGGCACGCCTGCGCAACAGCGCGCAACTGCAGCCGGCCATCAACAGCAGCAGCACCGAAAACGCCACCAGCCAGCCACCGGGGCCACGCAGCACCTGCTCGAAACAGGCTTGCGGAACACACGACGGCGGCGGCGAGGAAAACGGCATGTCAGACGATGAGCGGTGCTGGAAAAGACAGGCGTGCGGCCGGTGGTCCAGCTTGCCGCAGTTCGGCCGCGCGGCCTTCACCCACAAGGGTGAATCTGGCGTCGCTGGACCTGGGCTGGATCAAAGCAAACGATGCGGCCTAGCATCAGCTCACCCAAAAGGAGGCCCAGATGTCATATGAGCGGATGTCCCATGAGGCTGGCACCGTGCGTGTCAGCGTGATCCACAGCGAAGCCGTGATCGCGCTGGGCATTGCCACCGCATTGCGCGGCCAGTCCAGCTGCGAGGTGGACATCGTCGGCGCCACGGCATCACCGCTGGCAGCCTGCGTGAGTGCGCGGGCCGACGTTGCCGTCTGCGACCCGACAAGCGCCGCCCTGCTGCTGGCCCAGCGGCGTGAGCATGCGCACGGCTGGGGCAACAGCGTGCGCGTGCTGGTCGTCAGCACCCAGGTGCAGCCGCAGGACGTGCAGGCCGCGCTGCGCCACGGGGCACATGGCTACGCGCTGCTGGACTGCGGCATCTCCCAGTTGCAGGAGATCGTGCTGGCCGTCAGCCGCGGCCAGCGCCACCTGTGCCCGGCGGCGGCCAGCCTGGTGGCTGAGAGCATGAGCTACCAGGCGCTGACCGGCCGCGAGAGCGAGGTCTTGCAGTTGCTCGCGCAAGGCGACTCGAACAAATCGATTGCCAATGCGCTGAGCCTGTCCGGCGGCACCGTGAAGGCCCACGTCAAGAGCATCCTGAACAAGCTGGACGCGAAGAGCCGCACCGAAGCGGCCAACGTCGCGATGCGACGCGGGCTGATCGGTTCGCAAGCGCCATCGTCGCCCGCCACCGGCGTGCGGACCGAACTGTCACCGGCGCATCGCCCGCAACCGGCGGCCTCGGCCACGCGAAGCCTGAGCCACGCAATCTGACTTCCGCCGTCACCGGGCAAGGAAGTCCTGCACGGCATTGACTGCCGGCACTGTCGCTGCATCCATCAGCCAGTGGACCGAGCCAGGCTTCAGGTGCGGGTGATGGAAGCGCCACCGTCCACCAGCGAGGCGGTACCGGTGACAAACGCGGCGTCGTCAGACGCGAGGTAGAGGACCGAGCGCGCGAGCTCCTCCGGCGTGGCCACGCGCTTGAGCGCATGCAGCTGCGTCACGAAGGCCTGGGACTGTTCGGTGTTGTTCATGCTGCGGTACATGTCGGTGTCCACCGCGCCAGGCAGCACCGCATTCACGCGCACGCCCCGCGGGCCGAACTCGGCCGCCAGCGCCTGCGTGAGGCCGATCAGCCCGGACTTGCTCGCGGCATAGGCAGCCACGCCCGGGAAGGCAAAGGTGTGGCCGACGAAGGTCGACGTGAAGATCACCGAGCCGCCGCCGTTGCGCAGCATTTGCGCGATCTGGTGCTTGGCGCCGAGGAAGGCGCCGGTCAGGTTGATGGCCAGCGTGTCTGACCAACCCGCTTCTGACACCTCCGTGCTCGGCCCGCCCTCGCCCAGCGTGCCGGCGTTGTTGAAAGCGATGTCCAGCCGACCATACCGCGCCACCGCCAGCGCCACCAGCGCCTTGGCATGTGCCTCCGAACGCACATCCCCGGCCAGCGCGACCGCGTCGCCGCCGCGGTCGCGGATGGCGTCGACCAACTGGTCCAGCTCGTGCGCGCGGCGGGCGGTGACCACCACCTTGGCACCTTCGGCAGCAAACAGCAGCGCGCTGGCATGGCCGATGCCGGAACTCGCGCCGGTGACCAGTGCGACCTTGCCTGATAGACGATCCATCTTGTTTCTCCTTTTGGCTCGCACGCGTGGGCGAGCAACGGGGTTGAGGGACGAGGTGATGCATGGTGTTGGGAGCGACCCGGCCGCACCAGTGAATCGCTGTGAATTCACTGCAATTCACGCGTGGTGGCCGACGAGGTTCAAGGCTTCACTTCAAACGGCAAGGCCTGGCCCTCGCCACACGCCTGGTGGCTGTTGCCGCGCATCTCGAACAGGGCGCAGGCCCGGTTGCCGGCGGCGTCTTCCAGGTCGGGGTGGACCATCAGCGTGTAGCGCCCGGCCGCCCATGGCTGCGCAGGCACGAAGCGCCAGCCGGTTTCGGCGTCCAACAGCTGCGGCCGGCCCGCCAGGCGCAGACCGTCCGGGCCACGCACGGCCATCAAGCCTTCACCACTGGCGCTCACAGGCGCATCCAGCCTCACCACCAGCGCAGCCGCACTGCCGGCTCGCGGCGCTGCAATGCGCCAGCGCGCCGGTTCTGGCGCCGCACGGTCCGCGGCCGTGACCTGCCAGGTCTTGCGCAGCGCGGGCCCGAGTGCCGGGTCGTCGATCCTCAGCGTGATGCTGTCGCCGGCTTTCAGCGCCAGCCCCAGCTGCTCGTGCGCGACCAGCCCGGACTTGACCCGCCCCGGGTGCAGCAGCAGCGTCAGCCGGCGGCCGTCGGCACTGGGCAGCGGCAGGTCCAGCAGCGCGCCGGGCAGCACCTGGCCGGCAGCGTCCAGCAAGGTCACATGGCGCATGTCCAGCGCCCGTGGCAGCGGCATGGGCAGCCGCAGCTCGATGTGCAGCAGGTTCTCCGGCACGCTGGGGCCGGACGGGAAAACCTGCACCGAACCCGCCAGCACATCGGTGGACAGCAGTGCCAGCGCCAGCGCAGCACGACCGCGCTTCACGGCAGCGTGCGCCGCGCCAGTTCGGGGTAGCCCTCGTCGCTGCGCAGCACGCCGTGCAGGCCGCGGAAGCCATCGCTGGCCTGGTAGCGGAAGTCGGCGAAGTCGTACTCGTTGATGAAATCGCTCAGGCGCAGGAACGCCCCCTGGCGCAGCGACACCAGCTCCAGCGCCCCGGTGCTGCCATGACGGCGCAGCACCGTGAGGAAGGTCTTGTCCTGCACGCCGAGCTTGACGATGCCGGCCAGCGGGATCGGGATGGCTTTCACGCCCAGGTACGGCTCGGTTGGCCAGTTGATCGGCCTGGCCAGGCCTGGTTGCGCGCTCGCGGCGGCAATGGCCGAGACCGGCAGCAGGTCCGCCGCCTTGTGCGAGTTGGCCAGCAGCAGCGCGGGTCCGTCCTGCGTCTCCAGGCTGACCAGGCCGACAGGCGCGCTGCCCCAGCCCAGTTCGGCCACGGTGCGGCCGACGATGTGGGCGCCGTCTTTCAGGTCCCTCAAAGGAATCGTCACCAGCGGCGTACAGGTGAAGGCCGCCACCAGCGTAGGTTCGCCGTTGAGCGTGGCGATGGCCATGCGGCGGATCGGTGCCCGCGTCTCGACCTGGTTGTGCACCGCGTGGTACATCTCCACGCTGGTCGCGCTGGCCGTGCCGTTGAACGGGAAGTCGTAGACCCGCAGCGTGGAGGCAAAGGCTGCGTTGCTGAGCCCGGCCACGTACAACTTGCCGGCCTGGTAGACCATGTCGGTCACGGTATAGGTCGCGGCCGGCACGTCCGCCCAGAAGCGTTGGTCATCGGTGGGCCGGCCGGCAATCGGTGCGCTGCTGTGCGGCGCATGCACCAGGTCCAGCCGGCGCACCAAGCCACCAGCGTCCAGTGTCACGACTGCCGGCTCGGGCAATCCGCGGCCGCGGTCCACCGAAAGCGAGAGGTAGGCCAGGCCGGCGCCGGGGCGCATTGCCATGTCCTCGAACTGCAGCCGTTCGGCCGAGGTGCCCAGCGCCGTCGCGACCTTTGCCGCCACCTGCAACTGGTTGAACGGCCGGCTCGCCTCGGCGGGCGCCACGCTGAGCGGCGGCAGCTTCAGCGCGTGCAGCGCGGCGCCGCGCCAGTCGGCCACGACCAGCGTGTCGGCATCGGTGAACAGCAGCGTGCCGGCGGAGCGGATCGGCGCGTCCGCCGCGCTGGCGTTGCCCAGCCAGCCTGCCAGTGCCAGGCACGGCAGCAGGCGCAGCCAGCGGAGGGTTCGAGGACCAGATGACATGAGCGGCTCCAAAGCGTGAGCGTGCCGGACGGCCCGGCGCCGGGGGTTGCGGATGCCCGCAGCTTCGGCGCTGCCTCACGCCAGCGCATCCCGCAGCAGGGTGGTCGGCAGACCAGCCAATCGGGACAGCCTCCCGGTGAACGACACCCACCTCGCGCCCGGCCACCCATCACATCGGCGTGTCCGAGTTGACACCGGCGTAACGAGCTGCGACGCCGGGCGAATGGCGGCCCCAGTCTTGCCCTTGCCTCGGGTGTCGCGGCGGCAGGTGCCGGCTGATGGGTGTCAGGCAGGCCAAACTGCTTGAAACCCAACAGCCGCACCCTAAAAGCTGTCGACATTGGTGCAGCCAGAAGTGATCGACCGCATGGGCTGCGCAAAACCGAACCTAGGAGACCTCATGAAACTGAAACCTCTGCTCGCTGCGCTGAGCCTGGCGACGGCCAGCCTGGCCAGCCAGGCCGGCGTGTACGACCTGGGCGTGCTCAGCGTCCCGCCCGCCGATCCGACCTTCGCGGTGCACGGCGTCACGGCCCAGCCCAGCGTGTTCACCGACTGGTGGTCCTTCAGCGTGCCGACCAACGCCAGCCTGGTCTCGTTCGCCTCCAACACGCTGCTGCTCAGCGGTTTCACCGAGCTGTTCGGCCTGAAGCTGTCGATCACCCACACCATCGGCGGCACCGCCATCGTCAGCGACTATCAGAGCCTCAGCAACATCACGCTGTCCCCCGGCGGCAACTACTACCTGGGCGTCACCGGCAAGACTGCCGGCAGCCACGGCGGCGTCTATTCGCTGCTGGCCCAGGCCGCGCCGGTGCCGGAACCCAGCACCTACGCGATGCTGGGCCTGGGCATTGGCGTGCTGGCCCTGATGAGCCGGCGTCGCAGGAAGGAAGAGGCCGAAGCCGAAGCGCCTGGCCTCGCACACCCGCTCGCCACTGCCTGAGGCTTCGCGCCAGGCAAGCCGGCTGCGCACCGCAGTTGGTGCGCCGGGAAAGGTGCGGCCCCGCTGGCACCCGACCTTTCTGCCGAAAACCGCAACACCAGTGCCCACCACCGGCGCTGGCGTCATCCGCATGCTGAATGCCGGTCACCACGTCACCGTGCGTGAGGGACTGGCGGCGATGATCGGCAGGCACGTGGACATGTGCGTGGCGGGCGAAGCCGCCAACGGCCAAGCCGTCGTGGCCTTGTTGGCTGCAGCACCGGCCCGATGTCGCGTTGTTCGACCTGCGCATGCCGGTGATGGACGGCATCGAAGCCATCGCCGCCGGCAGGCATCAGCCGTCGCAGCTTGATCCAGCTTTGCTCATGGCGCCTGGCTCGGCGCCAGCGCAATCGAGTTCAGGAACTCGTAGAAGATGGCGAGGTGCCGCTCGGCAGTCGCCGCCGTGGTGCAGCCATACACGTAGACATTGCTGAGCCGAGTTCTCGGAAGCACCGCGGCCCATTCCACACTCGGGATGCGGTTGAGGACGTGAAAATACTCCAGCAGGCCATACACCACTCCGTGTACGTTCCTGCCTTCCGTTCGCCTGCGCTCCTCGTAACCCACGGTGTTGGCCTTGCGTCGGTTTGAAAGATTGGCCAGGTAGTCATCTGGGCTTTGCGGCTCCGTGCGACTCAACTGTTCAATGAAGAGGTACGCGTCATAACCTCCGGCGATTGGCGGGCACATGATCTGTACACCGCTGGAACCCGGGAAGCTTTGCTCGGTCCAGTTGGCAGGTACGGTAAAGCTGACCCCTGCCGCCCGAAGTTTTTCATCGAGCGGCGGGGCGCAGGACACCGTCATTCCGCCCACGGCGAGCAGTGTCAGCACACTGCGTCTGTCAGGGAAATTCGTCACTTCTGAACACCTGCTTGAGCGCAAAGGGCACAGCACGAAAGCCTCAGCCCGTGGGTGGCTGAAGGTTTTCGGCGCCAGGCAAGCATAGCTTCTGATCACGGGCTGTTCGAAGTCGAAGGCGGCGAAAATCTCCTCCAAACGAGCGAGGGGCACCCTGCTGTCGAAGCACGCCAAAACCCTTTGACTGTGCAATGGCGCTGCGGCGCGGGGCACCACTTTCGCGGCGCATCGCGGCGGTGGTTGCCAAGGTGACCGCGGCCCGACCACGCCGCCCGTCTGCCTGGCCGAAGCGCTCGAATAGCCTGCCGTGGCCTTGCTGGTGGAACGTGCCGCGGCCAGCGCGCCGGGGCTTCGCCGCCACGCCCGCCAACCTGCCCGCGATCCTGCAGCTCTGCCAGGCGCTACCGAGACCCAGCGCCTGGTGCTGCGCCGACTCTCGGTGTTCAACCGGTGCTTCGCGCTGGACGAAGCCGGCGAGACACTGGCCTGCGCACGGTTGCCGGCGCTGCAGGCGACCGGCACGGTGCCGAGCCGGGTCGCCAGGTCGCTGGTGATGCGGCTGGACGGCGCCGCCCGGCCCGGTTCCACCTGCCGGCCACCACCCGCGCCTATGCCGCGGCCCGGCAAGCGGCGCGCGGCGAAACCTGAGCCCCGCCAACCCGCCAAGCGCCTCGAATTCACACCGATTCACACCACCCGCCGGAGTGGCTCGCCGATCATGTCTCGGCAGACGGCGGCCCCGCCGCACGGCAGGTTTGCCCGCTGCCCAGGCCGCCGTTTCTTCAGCGTCCGAAGCATGGCGCCCAGCAAGCCCCGAGTCCAACACCGCCGCCCAAGCTGCCGCCCAGCGGCAGCCGGCCAGGTGACGATTGCCTCCCCGGCACAGCCCGCAGCCGCGGCCCGCCACGCCTTCCGTGCTGTCGCGCGCACGAGGCCTTCAGGCCGCACAGACCACGCTGGCACCGATGCTGGCGCGCTTCTTCGACGAAGGCCACGACGCGCGCGACCTGCGCGAAGCGGCCACGCTGCTGGCGGACCTGAAAAGAGGAATCTGAATCGCCCCGCCACCCGTCGGCATTCACGCCGATTCACATCGGCCGAGCCCCTTCGCTTCACGGTGATTCACGTCGATTCACTCGCGCCGCAGCACAACCGGTTCCATCATCTGCTCACCCACTGCCTGGAGGCCGCCATGCTCGATCTGCTCACGATCAAAGTCCTTGTCCTGTACGACGACGCGCTGCTGTGCGCTGGCCTGCGGGCCACGCTGGGCGCGCAGCCCGACATGGTGCTGCTGTCGCCGCAGGCCGACCCGGGCCAGGCCGACGTGGTGATTGCCGACTACGCGCAAGGCCTGCGCTGCATCGCGCTCGGCAAGGCCGAACCCGCACGACGCTCGCTCGGGTCACTGGGCGCGCGGGTGCTGATCCTGACGCGCCGCGACAGCGAGCGCGAGATCCGCCATGCGCTCGAATGCGGTGTGCGCGGCTACCTGACGATTGGCTGCGGGCTCGACGAGCTGGTCGACGCGGTGCGCGCGCTGCACTGCGGCATGCGCCGCATCGGCACGCTGGCCGCCCAACGCCTGGCCGACAGCGTGGCCGGTTCGCTGCTCACCAGCCGCGAGACCGATGTGCTGCGGCTGCTGGTGGCCGGCCACGGCAACAAGGCGATTGCCAAGCGGCTGGACATCGCGCTGGGCACCGTCAAGTCGCATTTGAAATCGGTGTTCCAGAAGCTGGACGCGAGCAACCGCACCGAGGTGGCATTGGCCGCGGACAAGCGCGGCCTGCTGATCGACCTGCCGGTAATGGATGAGCCGGAAGTGGAGGCCGCGCCAGCGCGCTGGCGCATGCCGGCCGTCAGCCCGCAGGCAGAACCGGCGCGGGCACTGGCGTCGGCGAACTGAGTCACCCTGCTGCCGCGGTGGCGGCCGGGCGGGCGCGGCTTCGGGCGATGGCCTGCATGGCATCCTCTGGCCCCTGACTTCCGCCGAGCATCCCATGTCCCAACGCCCGCCCCTGCCCCCGTTCACCCGCGAGACCGCGGTCCAGAAGATCCGCTTGGCCGAAGACGCCTGGAACAGCCGCGACCCGGCGCGCATCGTGCTGGCCTACAGCGCCGACACGCACTGGCGCAACCGGGTCGAATTCCCGGTCGGCCGCGACCAGGCGCAGGCGCTGCTGGAACGCAAGTGGGCGCGCGAGCTGGACTATCGGTTGATCAAGGAACTGTGGGCGTTTGAAGGCGACCGCATCGCGGTGCGTTTTGTCTACGAGTGGCATGACGACGCCGGCCAATGGTTCCGCAGCCACGGCAACGAGAACTGGTTGTTCGACGGCGACGGCCTGATGACGCAGCGCCACGCCAGCATCAACGACCGGCCGATCGCCGAAGACCAGCGCCTGTTCCGCTGGCCGCTGGGCCGCCGGCCGGACGACCATCCAGGCCTGAGCGAGCTGGGGCTGTAAAACCGACCTTTTTGTGGCAAACAGCAGCTGGCAAGCCCTGGTGCAAAGCCCCGCCCGCTGCACCACATTGCAAGCCATCTGAACGCAGTTTTGGCGGGTTTGCGATGAGCGTGCCCGCGGTCAGAGCCCGCTGGCGGCGCGGAACAGGCCTTCGGAGCAGGCCGAGCAGCGCGCCGGGTCCGTCTGGTCGCCGGTCATCAGGGACGGGTCGTACTTGTTGTAGAACACCACCGGGCCGTTCGCGGTCACGAACACTTCCGGATCGCTGCGCTCGTGCAGGTCGGTGTCGTCGCTGATCTTCCAGAGCTTGGTCTTGGCATTGGGCGACACGGCGGCAATGTAGATCGCGGTCGGGAAATCGTAGGCGTCGCTCTTGACGGCCAGCGACACGTAGGACTTGCTGTTGTAGGTGAAGGGCTCGGGCGAGCGCACCACCGTGCCCGCGGGCATCGTCACGCTGTTGACAACGGCCCAGTTGCCATTGCCGTCGCCCTTGTAGAAGCGCAGTTCGTTTTCGTTGACCGTGGTCATCAGGACCAGCTTGTTGTTGTATTCCGGTGCGCGCCACATCCACGGCACGGTGCGCGCGTCCTTCTCGCCTTCGTCGAAGGTCAGCTGCACGGGCTCCTTGCTGTCATCCAGCGCCAGCTTGAAGACCTGCTTGGTGCCGCCTTGGACCTTCTGGGCATAGACCAGGCTCTTGTCGCCCTTGACGAAGCGCACCGACACCGGCTGCTTGGTCGCCGTCATGCCTTTGACCTTCTTCTCGGAAGACTCGTCGTACAGGTAGCGCCAAAGGTGCTGGCCCTTGGCATTGACGTAGCTGATCCGGGGCTGGGTGTCGCCTTCATCGTCGCTGGCGTACGGCGCATTGCCTGCGCCCAGCAACTGGGGCGCGCTCCAGGTCGTGCCGTCCGCGCTGCCTTCGACCAGCGCCAACTGCGCGGTGTCGACCGACGGCGTGCCGACGAACTTGGTGTAGACCACGTGGTCGCCGGTGGCGGTGGAGATCCACTCCGGGCCGTTGGTCGTGATCAGCATTTCCTTGGTCGTGATTGCGTCTTCATCCAGCAGCTTGTAAGCCGGCTTCAGGATGTTGCCGGTGACCGGATCGACGGTGCCCAGCCACAGCCGACCCTGGCTGTCGCACCAGGTGAACATGTTGCGCGAGGGGCTGAACTCGCTGTCGATCAAGTCCTTGCGGGTGGAGGCTTGCGACTCGTTCGGCGCGAAGCCGGCCTTCACCTGGGCATGGCCCAGGGCCGGGCCCATCAGGCAGACACTGGCCAGCAGTGCGAACAAGGTGGTGGATGGGGTGGCGGCCGCCGCGGGCCTGCGGGTCATTCGAATGGGGCTGTGACTCACGACTTCCTCGAAACAACATCGATCCCTGGGCATCTGGCACAGCGCCCAACGCGCTGCGGCAGACTTGGCCAACCCGCGAAGCGCCGGCCATCGGAAGTGTTTTGAACACTTTGTCACAAGTATGGCCGAGGACGGCCGACGACCAGGGTCTACCCGTACCCCTGCAGACTAGGGATACAGCCCTGCCGCGTGCGGCATATCGCACGGGCCGGGCAAGTTCGTCGGGTGGAGCGCGGCGTTTGACCGGCTTGCGCGCGGAAAAAAGGCCCCGAGCGGGGCCTCCTTTCCTGCTAGGCGCGGTGGTCAAAGACCTGTGCTGGCCCGGTAGAGCCCTTCGGAGCAGGCCGCGCAGTTCGGATGTTCGCCAGTGGTGTCCAGCGAGGGGTCGAACTTGTTGTAGAAAACCACCGGGCCGTTGGCGGTCGTGATGTAGACCTCCGGGTCGATGCGCTCGTGGTTGTCCGCGTCGTCGCTGACTTTCCACAACGGGGTTGGCGCGTCCGGTGCCACGGCCGCGATGTAGACCGCAGTGGGATAGTCGTAGCCGCTGCGCTTGACCGCCAGCACCACATAGGACTTGCCGTTGTAGGTGAACGGCTCGGGCGATGCCACGGTGTCGCCTTCGGCCAGCTTGATGCTGTTGATCTGCGTCCAGGCACTGCTGCCGTCGCCACCGTCCTGCTTGCGGTAGAAGCGCAGCTCGTTTTCGTTGACGGTCGTCAGCACCGTCAGCTTGTCGTTGAACTCCGGTGCGCGCCACATCCACGGCACGGTGCGCGCGTCCTTGGCGCCATCGTCCTTGGTGATCTGCACCAGCTTGTTGGTGTCCAGTTGCAGGAAGAACACCTGGTTGACGCTGTCGACCGCCTGCGAATACACCAGCCCGTTGTAGCCCTTGGAGAAGCGCACCGAGATCGGCTTGGGCGTCTTTTTCATGCCCTGCACCTTGACCTCGGACGCCGCGTCATGGAGGTAGCGCCAGTAGTGGTTGTTCTTGGCGTCCACGTAGCTGATGCGGGGGTTCGGATCGTCCGCATCGTCGCTGCCATAAGGCGCGTTGCGGCCGGCATCCGGACCCAGCAAGGTGGGCGCGCCCCAGGTGCTGCCGTCTGCACTGCCCTCGACCAGCGCCAGCCGCGCCGTCGAGGCCTTCGGGTCGCCGACGAACTTGGTGTAGATCACCTGGTCGCCTGTGGCGGTGCTCACCCACTCCGGCCCGTTGGTCGTGATCTTCATGTCCTGCGGCGTGATGGCGTCCGCGTCCAGCATCTTGTAGGTTGGCTTCAGGATGTTGCCGGTGGCCGGATCCACCGTGCCCACCCACAGCCGGCCGTCCTTGTCACACCAGGTGAACAGGTTGCGCGACTGGCTGAACTCGGAATCCAGCAAGTCCTTGCGCGGCGCCGCCAAGGTCTCGTTCGGCGCAAACCCCGGCTTCAGCTGGGCATGCACTGCGCCCGGAACCAGGCTGGCCAAGCCAGCCAGCAGCGACAACGACGCCGCGAATCGATGATGAGAGCTACGCACGAATTCCTCGGATGAACAACAACAGGTCTGCCACAGCAAGCGGCCCGTCTGTTCACACTGTATGACAGGCCTTGTCGCTGGCAAATGATGCTAACCCCCGGGAATCCGCCGGCGTGCCGGCGGACTCAAGGAATCTAACCTGCGAAGGCGCCGTCGTTCAGGGCCGGTTCACCGCCGTACAGGTCCTCTGCCGCCTTGATGGTGTCGACGCGGGCCATCGCCAGCGTTTCGGTCGAGACCATGTAGACCGACAGCGCGCGGTACCAGATCCTGGTGGCCTTGTCCCGGCCGATGCCAATCAGGCTGCCGCTGCCGGTGGCCTTGAACTTGTCACCCGCCTGGCAGGTCTTGGACACAGGGCCGCCCGCCGGCGCGGTGCCTTCGGCGAGCGTGTAGAAGAAGTGCTTGCCCACGCCCGACGAATAGTGCTCGTTCAGGATGCCGACCTTGCTGGTCCAGCAGTCGGCCGAGTGGCCGTCCTTGCTGGGCTGGAGCACCGCACCAGGGGGCCATGGGCTGCGTGGCAAAGACAACATGGGTCATGCAAAGCAGCTGTGCTCTTGGGCTGTGATCATCTGCTGCTGCCAGAATCCCTCAAAAGGGATCACGCAGCAGATGAAACAACAAGACGCCTGGGGAACGCCCGCCGATTCATATCGCCATTCGCGCCAGCCCGCGTGACCGCGCGATGGGCACCGCAAGTCAACCCACCCTCGCCTTCTTCGAGCTGACCACACCGTCGGGCGAAGTCGTCGTCACGCCGCTGGCCTTCCCGGAAATGGCCTGGGTGGGCAGCACGGCCTCGGCCATGGCCCGCAAGATGGCGAGCGCCGTGCAGTCGCACCTGATCGACAAGGGGCGCTACCTCGAAGCGGTGCAGTTCACGGCGGGCGGTGCGTTGGAGCGCCACGAACTGGCGGTGGACCTGCCGGCCGGTGCCGACCCTGTGACGCAGCCCGCGCGGCGGGTCAAACACGTGGCCTTCCTCTCGGCGGATGCCGATGGCGGGCGGGCGCTGGGTTGCGTGCCGGCGCTGGGCGTGGTCGCACTGGCCGACGCAGCCGGTCTGCGCGCGGCGGTGACGGAAGCCATCTTGCTGGAGCACCGCCGCAACGGTCGGCTGGGCGACGTGCGCAAGCAGGTGGCGGCCACGTGGTTCGAGCAGGTCGAACTCAAGCCGGAGACGCTGTCACTCGAATTCCACGGCGCCGAGGCGCTGCGCCAGCTGCGGCAAAAGAGCGAGCCCTTGCTCAAGGGCGTGGCCGAGGAGATGCGGCGCGACGGGCGTGCCGCCGTCGGCCTGGAGGACACGCTGGCCACGCTGCAGCGCGCCGCCGAAGGCACCTTCGCCCGCAGCGTGCTGGTGCTGGGCGACGAGGGCAGCGGCAAGACGGCGCTGCTGAGGCATTACGTGCGCGACCGCGCACTGCGTGATGCCGCCGCGCCGTGGGAGACCAACGCCGCGCGCCTGATCCAGGGCCTGACGCGCGACGGCGGCTGGCAGCATGCGCTGGCGTTGCTGTGCAGCGAGCTGGCGCAGCGCGACGTGATGCTGTACGTGGGCCACCTGTCCGAGCTGTTCGAGGTCGGCCAGTACCAGGGCAATGCGGTGAGCCTGGGCGACGCGCTGCGCGAGCCGCTGGCGCGTGGCCGGCTGATGCTGCTGGCCGAGGCCACGCCCGCCGAGCTTGCGCGCATCGAGCCGCGCTCGCCCGGCTTCGGCGCGCTGTTCCAGACGGTGCGCATGCCAGCGCACGACGAGCCCGCGCAGGAACGCGTGATGGTGGCGGCCATAGCGGCGCTGGCGCGCGAGCATCGCGTGACGGTTGAGCGTGAAGCGGTGGCCGAGCTGCTTGCGCTGCAGCGCCGCTTCTCGCCGTATTCGGGCTTCCCGGGCAAGGGCATCCGCTTCTTCGAGGAGCTGATCCTGCACGCGCGCGGCCGCACGGCCAGCCTGGGCCGGGACGACGCACTGGCGGCTTTCTGCACCGAGACCGGCATGCCGCGCCGCATGCTGGACCCGCGCCTGCCGCTGGACCTGGCCGAGGTCGACGCATTCTTCCGCCGCCGCCTGTTTGGCCAACCCGATGCGTTGAACGTGGTCACCGGCCTGCTGGCGTCGACCAAGACCGGGCTGGCCCGCACCGGCAAGCCCATCGCCTCGCTGCTGCTGATCGGCCCGACCGGCGTGGGCAAGACCGAGACGGCCAAGGCGCTGGCCGAGTTCATGTTCGGCGACGCGCGCCGCATGCTGCGCTTCGACATGAGTGAATACGCCGACCCGGCCGCGGTGCTGCGCCTGCTGGGCGACCTCGGCCGCGAAGAGGGCTTGCTGATCGGCGCGGCGCGGCGCCAGCCGTTTTCGGTGCTGCTGTTCGACGAGATCGAGAAGGCCCATCCGAACTTCTTCGACCTGCTGCTGCAGGTGCTGGGCGAAGGCCGCCTGACTGGTGGCGACGGCGTGACCGCGAACTTCTGCGGCTGCTTCGTGGTGATGACCTCCAACCTCGGCGCCGAGGCCTCGATGCGCGCAACGCTGGGCATGCTGCCCGGGCGCGACGACCCCCGCCGCCACTTCGAGCGCGTGGTGCAGGAGACCTTCCGGCCCGAGCTGTTCAACCGCATTGACCACGTGGTGCCCTTCGCCGCGCTGACCGCGGCCGAGCGCGCTCCGATCTTCGAACGCGAGATCGGCCTGCTGCGGCGGCGCGACGGGTTGCTGGAGCGCCACGCAGAACTTCAGGTGGACCCGGGCACCTCGCTGCAGCTTGCCACGCTGCCGGGCGACGCGCGCTACGGCGCACGCGACGTGCAGCGCACGCTTCGCCGCGAGCTGGTGCTGCCGTTGGCGCACGCGCTGGCGCCGCACCCTTACGTCACGCCGGTGATGGTGCGCGTCGAGCCTGGCGCGCAGGCTGCGCCGGCCATCCACGTGGCACCCTCGCCACGCCCGGTCGACACTGCGCCGCTGCTGGCTGCGGACGCATTGGCCGACGCACGCCGGCACTGGGTGCGCGTGACCGATGGCCCGCTCTGCGTGAACCTCGTGAACCAGGTGTTCCGGCTCGACCGCGAGCGCCAGACGCACGAGAAGCGGCGCCACAAGGACCCTGCGTTGCCGCACTGGGATACCACCGCACCGGCGCTGCGCTGGCGTGAACTGGACGCCGTGCAGCAGGACGCCAAGGCCTTGCTGGCCGAGATCGTGGACCTCGAAGGCCAGGCGCTGCTGGCGCTTGCGGGCGAGGCCGTCGCGCCGCCCGACGTGGCCACCTGGCGCCGCCGCTTCGTCAGCTTCCAGCAGCGCGCATTCCACGCGATGCGGCCGGACAGCGGCCTGTGCACGGTGGGCCTGTATGCGGCACCCCGCCTGCTGCCCACGCTGCTGGCCGCGTGGACCGACGTGCTGCGGCTGGCAGGTTTCGAGACACGCGTGCGGGTGGTGCGCCTGCGCGTGGAAGGCGGCAAGAAGGAGGGTGAAGAGGAAGCCGGGCCAGAAGGGCCTTACCTCAAGTTCGCCTGGCCGCAGACCGAGAAGGTGCAAACCACCATCGTAGGCTTCGAGATCGAATGCCGGGGCGCCGCGGTGTACGACTTCCTGCGGCTGGAAGCGGGCGTGTGGCGCCAGTTCGAGGCCGACCGCAAGTCCGACATCTGGGTCTCGGTGCGGCCATCGCCGCTGGACAAGTTCGGCACGCCGGAGAACGTGCACCGACAGCACTTCTTCGACGCGCTGCCTGTGCATCGCCAGCTCAAGGACGGCCAGCTCATCGACCCGAAGGCCGACTGGCGCTGCGAGTTCCCGGACGCTGCCGCCTGGAAGCGCGCGCTGGCCCGCCAGTTCGAGGCCTTGATGGGCCGCATGCTGCTCGGGGAGGATGCGTGATGGCAGCGCTGCGCATTCCGCTGCTGGTCGCCCATCGCAAGGACGCGGGCTATCGCCTGCGCTGCCTGTTCCTGCCCGAGATTCACGCGACGGCCGAACGTTACGAGTCCGCGCTGAACAAGCTGCGCCAGGCCATCCAGCAGCATTTCAAGGGCACGCGCAGCGAACGCGCCACGCTGGACGAGCGGCTATGGCTCAGCTTCGCGCCGCCGCTGCGCTTCGAGCTCGTGCCGCTGGGCTTCGACTCGGGCCGGCGCTGGGTCGAGGGCCTGTTCGCCGCGGCGCACTTCACGCTGGGCGAGCGGCGCCATGCCTGCCTGCCGCAGCTGGACGGCATCGTGGCCGACCTCGGCGACAGCAGCGCGTCTCAGGCCGAGCGCACCGAGCGGCTGGTCGCCTGCATCCAGCGCTTCTTCCGCGAGCAGCGCAAGGAACTCGGCGACGCCTTCGACCCGCTGCGCCACCTCGCGTCGGCCAACGACGAGCTGGGCGAGCTGGAACTGTCACTGCACCTGGCCAACGGCCGCTTCCCGTTCGAGGCGGACAGCGACTTCTTCGCCAAGCTGAGCGGCGACGAGATCGGCGACGGTCCGACCGAGATGGCGCGCGTGGCCATCGACCTCAACGAGCTTTACCCCGACGAGCTGGGCCAGGCCATCCTGCGCGAGGCCCAGGTGGCCGAGGTGGCGCAGGCCATCTACCGCGCCGACGCCAGCGCCTTCGTGCTGGTGGGCCCGCGCGGCGCGGGCAAGACGGCCCTGGTGCACGGCGCCGTGCGCCGCCACATCGACAGCCAGCCCGGCCGCCAGCGCAGCAAGCTGCAGAAGGTTTGGCAGCTCGATCCCATGCGGGTCATCTCGGGCATGAGCATCATCGGCCAGTGGCAGCGCCGCATGGCGGTGGTGATGGACCATGTGCAGGCGCGCTTGCGCGAGGTGCATGCCATCGACAAGCCCGATCACCTCTACTGCGACAACCTGGTCGCGCTGCTGGCCATGGGCAAGAGCTCGCAAAGCTCGCTGACGCTGGCCGACGTGCTGCGCCCGCAACTGGAGCGGCGCGCCTTCACGCTGATCGGTGAAGCGACGCCAGAGGCCTGGCAGAAAGTGCAGCAGCGCGACCGCCGCTTTGCCGACCTGTTCCGCGTGATCCGCGTCGATGCGCCCTCGCGTGCCGACTCGATCCGCGTCGTCGGCTGGCGCCGCGCCGAGCTTGAGCAGCGCCACGGCTGCCGCATCGAATCAGCGGCGGTGGGCGAGCTGCTGAAGCTGGAGCGCCGTTTCGCGACTGACGAGGTGCTGCCCGGCTCTGCCCTGCGCGTGTTGGACCGCCTGGCGGTTCGCCACGCGAAGCAGACGGTGGGACGCGACGAAGTGATGGCCGCCTATCTGTCTGACTTTCACTTCCGCGAGCGCCTGTTTTCGCGCCACGTCGGCCTCGCGCCGGCAGAAGCTGCGAGCCACTTCGCAGCTCGGCTGGTCGGCCAGCCGCAGGCGCGCGCCCGGTTGGTCGACGTTGTCGCGCTGGTCAAGTCGGGGCTCGCGGCCCCGGGGAAGCCACTGTCTTCGCTGCTGCTCATCGGCCCCACCGGCGTAGGCAAGAGCGAAGCGGCCAAGCTGCTGGCCGACTACCTGTTCGCCGACGAGGGCGGCTTGGTGCGCTTCGACATGAACGAATACGTCGACGCCAACGCGCTGGCCCGCCTGATCGGCGATGCCTCGCGGCCCGACGGCCAGCTCACGGCCGCAGTGCGGCAGCGCCGCGCCTGTGTGCTGTTGCTCGACGAGATCGAGAAGGCGCATCCGTCCGTGCACGACCTGCTGCTGCAACTGCTCGGCGAGGGGCGGCTGACCGATGCGCTGGGCCGCACCACCGACTTCTCGCAGTGCGTGGTCATCCTCACCTCCAATCTCGGCGCCGCCGCGGCTGAGCGCCGCACCGGCTTCATGCAGCAGGCAAGCGACGTGGCGCACACCTACCGCGAGGCGGTCGAGCGCTTCTTCCGGCCCGAGTTCCTGAACCGCATCGACGAGGTCGTCAGCTTCACGCCACTGGGGCGCGAGGACATCGCCGGCATTGCGCGGCTGCAGATCGAACGTGTGCTGGCACGCGACGGCTTCGTGCGGCGCCTGACCTTCCTCAACGTGGCACCCGCGGCGCTGGACCAGCTCGCCGAGCTGGGGCGTGACGAGGCGCTGGGCGCCCGGGCGCTCAAGCGCGGCATCGAACGCACGCTGACCGGGCCGATCGCGCAGCGCCTGGCGTCCTCGCATCCCGGCGACCCGATGCTGCTGGACGTTTCGTTCGCACACGGCGAGCTCGCCACGCGGGCGACGCTGCTGCGCTACGCGAGCGCGCGGCCGGTCGCCCTGCCCATCGACGAGGGAACAGCGGCCGGCTACGCGCGTGTGCGCGATGCGGCGCTGGCGTTGCGGGACTCGCTGGTCGCAGCGCTGGATGCAGCGCCGCCGGACGACCTCGCCTTCGCACTGCGCGCGTTGCAGGTGCGGCTGGACCCGCTGCGCGAGATGCTGGAGCGGCGCTGCTGGGACCTGACCGAACACCGCGCGCCGGCAGCAGGGCGTTCAACGTTCGCACCGCCTCGGGCGCGCGAATGGCGCTGGTACGGCAAGCCGATCAAAGACATGCTGGAAGCCTGCCTGGACATCCACGAGTTCTTCGACCGGCTGCTGGCCGAGACCACAGCAGTGCGCGGCGTCGAGACCGAGCTGGTGCGCTGGCAGCTTGAGCTGGCCCTGCTCGCCCGCCGCGCAGACAGCCTTGCGCGCGGCGGCCTCGAACGTGTGCAGATCGAGATCACGCCGCTGCAGGCGGGCGACGGCGCAGCGCTCGTGAAGACCGCATGGGCCGACTACGCCACGCTGCTGTCGCAGCTCGACGCGCACGAGCTGCCGTCCCCAGCACCAGGCGCGCGCTGTTTCGAGGGCGCGGGCATTGCCGAGGCCTTTTCCGGCGAATGCGGTGTGCACCTCTGGTACCTGGGCGACGACCGGCCAGTGCCGCTGGCGGTGCGCGTCCTGCCGCTCGCCCCGGACAGCGGCGCGAACGGCGATGCGGCGCCACCCACCGAGATCGTGCGCATCCGCTACGAGCCGGCGCGCGAGGGCGAGCATCGGCGCCTGAGCGACCTGCGTTCGGGCCGCGTGCGCAAGTTCGCCGAGCCGCTGACAGAAGATGACTGGCGGCTGCTGCTGTGGGATGCCACGCCCCCCGCGCAACCAAAAGGAGAGCGCTGAGATGGCTTTGCTGTCCTATCCCCTGATCTGCTGGCAGCTCGGCGACGACTCGGTCTTCGGCATCCTGCTGGGCACCGGCTTGGAGGGCGTGGAGCGCAACGCCAAGCGGCTCAAGACCGCACTCGCGGAGACCCTGCAGCGGGAACGCGAACGCGAGCGTTACCTGCCCGATCCCGACATCGACGAGCCGCGCCTGCGCGTCGTCAAGGCCCAGGTCAACCTCGCGCACCAGACCGACAAGGGCAGCTTTCCGGTGCCCACGCCCACCGAGGTCGCCGTGGCCGCGGTCTACGGCGCGAAGGCAAGCGAGGGCTACCTCAAGTGCTGGCTGCCCTGGCTGGACGAGAGCTTTTACTACTACGACGAGTCGCAGCTGGCGATGTTGATCCAGCACTACACGCGCGACCGGCTGGACGGCATGTCGCCCGAAGAGGCGCAGCGCTACCTGGGCCGCGGCACACCGTGGCTGGAGCTGGTGGAGGCGCGCCGCGACGAGCGCGTGGCCGAGCGCCAGCATGTGCCGCGCCATGTGCGCGAAGCGCATGCGCAGCTGGCCGTGGTGGCCGACAAGCTGCCCGACGCCGGTGGGCGCCGCCCGGCACATGGCTTTGCGGAGACGGCCTGGGAGCAGAGCGCGCTGGTCGACGAGATCGCCGCGCGCATCGCGCGCGGCGGCAACCTGTTGCTGGTGGGCGAACACGGCGTGGGCAAGAGCGTGGTGATTGCCGACGCGATCCGCAAGGCGCACCGTGCCACCTCCGGCAGCGAGGCCCCCCCCAGCTTCTGGCGCAGCAATTCGGAGCGCCTGATTGGCCGCGCCAAGTACCTGGGCGAATGGCAGGCGCTGTGCGACCAGGCCATGCAGTGGCTGGACCTCTCGCATGGCGTGCTGTGGGTGACGGACTTCCTGAACCTGCTGCAGATCGGTGGCGAGAGTCCCGAGGAATCGATGGCCGCCTACCTGCTGCCGGCCCTGCGGCGCGGCAGCTTGCGGCTGATCGGCGAAGCCAGCCCGGGTGAGCTGGAGGCCGCACGCCGCCGGCTACCGGCCTTCATCGATTGTTTCGAGCCGCTGACCCTGCCCGAGATGGACAGCCAGCGCGCGCGCCGCGTGCTGGCCTTGTTCGCGGCGCAGGCCAAGGGCGCGCTGCAGGTGGAGATCGAAAGGCCGGCGCTCGACACCGGCTACCGGCTGCTGCATCGCTATGTGCGTTACGAGCGTTTTCCCGGCAAGGCGATGCGCTTCTTCGGTGAATGCGTGCGCGAGGCAATTGCCGATCACCAGCCCCTGCTCACCGAGACCCGCGTGATCGCTCAGTTCGCCCGTTTCACCGGCCTGCCCGAGCGCTTCCTGCGCGACGACCAGCCGCTGGACGACGCCGAGGTGCAGGCCTTCTTCGCCGGCAAGCTGTTCGGCCAGGAAGCGGCGATCCGCCAGTTGAAGGACGTGGTCTACCTGTTCAAGTCCGGCCTGAGCGACCCGGCCAAGCCCATCGCCACGCTGCTGTTCGCCGGGCCGACGGGCGTGGGCAAGACAGCCGCGGCCAAGGCGCTGGCAAGCTACTTCTACGGCGCCAACAGCGGCGTGGACCCGCTGTTCCGCGTCGACATGAGCGAGTTCCAGCATGCGTTCCAGATCACGCGCCTGATCGGCACCGGCAAGCAACCCGGCAAGCTGGTGGAACACGTGCGCCAGCGCCCGTTCTCGGTGGTGCTGCTGGACGAGATCGAGAAGGCCGACGCGTCAGTCTTCGACCTGCTGCTGGGCGTGCTCGACGAAGGCCGCCTGCGCGACAGCCAGGGCCGCGTCACCGACTTCCGCGGCGCGCTGATCGTGATGACCACGAACCTGGGCGTGCGCCACGGTGCATCAGCAGGTTTTGCCAACACGGATGACGGTGAGGACGCGACCCACGAGATCCGCCAATTCTTCCGCCCCGAGTTCTTCAACCGCATCGACCGCCTGGTGCACTTCGCACCACTGGGCCGCGAGGCCATCGCCGCCATTGCGCGCCTGGAACTGCAGGCCATCGAGCGGCGCGAAGGCCTGCTGCGGCGCGGCTTGACACTGCGCTTCATGCCCGCGGTCGTCGACTTCGTTGCCGCCGCGGGTTTCAGCCCGCGCTACGGTGCGCGGCCGCTGCAGCGCGCGGTCGAACACCATGTCGTCGCAGCGATAGCCCGCGCTCTTTTCGGCGAGGTGCCAGATGCGGCGATCCTGGAAGTCGACATCGTCGACAGCGCGGTTCAGGTCTGGGTTTGCCAGGCTGTTCCGTAAGGCCAGCAAAGACGCACGGGGCGTTCGCGCCGAGCGCATTGCTCTATTGCTATGGGTAGCACTTGGGCGGACACGCCGTAGCAAAGCGCCGCCAAATTCAGTTTGGAACGCTGGCCGAATGACTACCGCTTCTGGGGAGTGTTTATTTCCGCCAACCGGATCTTCAGCGTCGTGTTGGGACATCGACTCCTTGGCGACGACGGCCGAGCTGGGCGGCAGCGCCGCTCTCTGCGGCCAACGGAAATCAAATCCTCAAGGCAGCTAAGACGTGAGACTGCGACAAATGCTGACATGCAGCCTGGCTAGGATGCGCAAGCAAACTGGCGCCTGCCGCCCACCCGCTCATGACTTTTTCGTTCCTGCAACTCCCGCTCAAGCTCCTCGAAATCGCTTTCGCAGTGGCACTCATGCTGCTGTTTCTCGCCGTGCTGGTGCCTAACCTCGTTGGCGGCCCGAACCCCAATGAAGATCGTCTGGCCGTGCTTCTGTGGACCCTAGTCGCGGCAACGCCGACGTTTGCTGTCGCTTCTGGAAGTCTACGTAGTCGGCTTTTGCCAAGGCTAGTGGGCTGGGCAACCCTTCTCTTTCTCGTCGTGGCAGCCCTACACAAGTGACCTCCATCCACGGCCGGTCAGCCGACGCAGTCGCGGCCGCAAAGGTCTGCGAATTCCATGCGAATTGACAGTCCATCCGGGGCCACAAGGCGCGTTTCACACCTCCGGCGACCAAGCAAAGAAAAAGCCCTAGAGCGTTGATTCTCTAGGGCTTTTTTGCCTTTTTCGGTTCGCTGTGAACCGGTGTGAATGGTGGAGCCGGGGGGAATTGAACCCCCGTCCGTCAGCCATCGCCAGGAAGATCTACATGCTTAGCTGTCTGATTTGGATCTCGCCGACCGGATCGCGCAGCAGCACGCTATCCAGCCAACCAGCCACTTGATCTCGCATCCCGGCCCATGGCCAACCGGGACACCAGCCTATGTGATTAACCTCTCAGTCCTTGCCTTGCGGCTTGGACCCGGCCCATAGGCCAACCGTTGAGAGGCTCAACCGCAATTAAGCGGCGAGTGCGAACGTAGAGTCGTTTGCAGTTACTTTGTTTCCAGTGGTTTTACGAGCGAACTGGTGCTCGGCATGCCCTGTCCCAACTCAGTACCAACGTCGAAACCAGGTCGGCCCCAAGAGGCCTAGTTTAAGCCAGATCCAGCCAGTTCAAGAGCTGATCGGGGCTTTCGACGACAAGATCGGCACCCCAGTCCTCGATGCGCCCGCCCACGCCGAGGTAGCCCCAGCGAACGGCCACGGTGCGCATGCCGGCGGCCTGGCCGGCTTGGACGTCGCGCAGGTCGTCGCCCACGTAGACGCAGTCATGTGGTGCCACGCCCAGGCGGCGCGCAGCTTCCAGCAGTGGCGCCGGGTGGGGCTTGGCCTGAGGCATGGTGTCGCCGCAGACCAGCGTGCCGGCCCGCGTGTGCAAGGCCAGGCCCCGCACCACCGGCTCGGCAAAACGGGCCGCCTTGTTGGTGACAATGCCCCAGGGCAGGCTGGCGCCATCCAGCGCCGCCAGCAGCGGCTGCGCCTCGGCAAATACTGTGGTGTCTTGCAGCAGGGCCTCGGCATAGCGAGCCAGAAAGGCATCGCGCAAGGCCTCGAAGCGAGTGTCTGCCGGTGTGATACCAAAGGCCACGCCGATCATGCCGCGGGCACCGCTGCCCACCATGGGCCGCAGCTGCGCGTAAGGCAGCGGCGGCAAGTCATGCTTGCCGCGCAGCCAGTTCGCGGCGTTGGCCAGGTCGGGCGCGCTGTCGATCAAGGTGCCATCAAGGTCGAACAGGACGGCCGCCGGCCGGTTTTGTGAACCCGGGTTCATGCCGGCTTGCGGCAAGCCATCAGATAGTTCACGTCGGTGCGCGCGGACAACCAGTAGCGCTGCGTGAAAGGGTTGTATTCCATGCCCTTGAACGCCGAGACCTCCAGGCCGGCTTCACGCGCGAAGGCCGAAAGCTCGCTGGGCTTGAGGAAGCGCGCGTATTCGTGCGTGCCCTTGGGCAGCAGTTTGAGCACGTGCTCGGCACCGACGATGGCAAACAGAAAAGACTTCAGGTTGCGGTTCAGGGTGGAGAAGAACACCCGGCCACCGGGCTTGACCAGCGTGGCACAGGCGCGCACCACGGACGCCGGATCGGGCACATGCTCCAGCATCTCCATGCAGGTCACGATGTCGAAGCTGGCCGGCCGCTCTTCGGCCAGGACCTCGACCGCGACCTCGCGATAGCTGAGGTTCTCGACGCCGGCTTCCAGCGCGTGCAACTGAGCCACTTTCAGCGGCTTGACCGACAGGTCGATGCCCAGCACCGTGGCCTGGCGGCGCGCCATCGATTCAGCCAGGATGCCACCGCCGCAGCCCACGTCCAGCACCTCGGCGGCAGGCAGCTTCGCCAGGCCGGCGATCCAGTCCAGCCGCAAGGGATTGATCTGGTGCAAAGGCCGGAATTCACCTACAGCGTCCCACCAGCGGTGGGCCAGTTCGCCGAATTTGCTCAGTTCTTGGGGATCTGCATTCACCATGGCTCGAATGGTACGGCGAGAAATGAAAAAACCCCGCCGGGGCGGGGTTTCGATGTGATCGGAAAACCGATTACTTGGCGCGGGTACCAACCACTTCGATTTCCACGCGGCGATTCTTCGCGCGGCCTTCGGCGGTCTTGTTGTCGGCCACAGGTTGCTTCTCGCCCTTGCCTTCGGTGTACACGCGGTTCTTTTCGATGCCCTTGCTGACCAGGTATTCCTTGACAGCTTCCGAGCGGCGAACCGACAGCTTCTGGTTGTACGCGTCAGAACCAACGCTGTCGGTGTGGCCGACGGCGATGATGACTTCCAGGTTCATACCAGCGGTCTTGCTGACCAGGTCATCCAACTTCGCCTTGGCTTCGGGCTTCAGGACAGACTTGTCGAAGTCGAAGAAGGCGTCAGCAGCGTAGGTCACCTTCTCGCTCACGGGAGCGACAGGCACCGGCTTCGGCGGAACCGGCGGGGCCACAGGCGCCGGAGCGACGGCCGGAGGCGGAGCGACCGGCTTCACCTCAGGCTTCAGCGCGCCATCGCATTCAGGGGCCGCGGTAGCAGGCGTCCAGAAGTTGTCACGCCAGCACAGTTCGTTGGTGCCGTTCTTCCAAACGGTGCCATCGGAAGCGCGCCAGTTATCGACGGTCTGGGCAAAAGCGCTCGACATCGGCGCGGCAAGTGCGGCAGCTGCGAACAGCATCGCCACCTTGTTCAGTTTCTTCATGATTCTCCTCTCAAGGAAAGCCGCAGGTTGCCTGCGATACGTCCAAATCGGAAGCGAAATACCCAGCAAATGCTAGTTTTCCCTAGCATTCACCAGCGACAACTGATTGTGCCATAGGGCTTCCGCTGGCTCGTATTCTCTGGGCGCGGCCGACCAATCACGCCGAACTTGTTGTTCATGAGCCACAAGCCCGGCAGCTTAGAATGGACGCTTCGCCCGCGCGCACTGCGTCAAGGCTGGCCGCACCCTGTCGCTTCATGACCCAATTCGCCAAAGAAACCCTGCCCATCAGCCTCGAAGAGGAAATGCGGCGCTCCTACCTCGACTACGCGATGAGCGTGATCGTGGGGCGCGCATTGCCCGATGCGCGCGACGGCCTGAAGCCGGTGCACCGCCGCGTGCTGTTCGCGATGCACGAGCTGAACAATGACTGGAACCGGGCTTACAAGAAGTCCGCCCGCATCGTCGGCGACGTGATCGGTAAGTACCATCCGCACGGTGACACGGCTGTGTACGACACCATCGTGCGCATGGCGCAGGATTTTTCGCTGCGCCACATGCTGGTGGACGGCCAGGGCAACTTCGGCTCGGTCGACGGCGACAACGCTGCGGCCATGCGGTACACCGAAATCCGCCTGTCGAAGATCGCCCACGAGATGCTGGCCGACCTCGACAAGGAAACCGTCGATTTCGGCCCGAACTACGACGGCTCCGAGAGGGAACCGCTGGTGCTGCCGACCCGGCTGCCCAACCTGCTGGTCAATGGCGCGACCGGCATTGCCGTCGGCATGGCAACCAACATTCCGCCGCACAACCTCAACGAGGTGGTGGACGCCTGCCTGCACCTGCTGAAGGTGCCGGACGCGACGCTGGAACAGCTGATGGAGATCATTCCGGCGCCGGACTTCCCGACCGCCGGGATCATCTACGGCATCAACGGCGTGCGCGAAGGCTACCGAACCGGCCGCGGCCGGGTGGTGATGCGCGCCAAGGTGCATTTCGAGGACATCGACAAGGGCGCGCGCCAGTCCATCATCGTGGACGAGCTGCCGTACCAGGTCAACAAAAAGACGCTGCTGGAGCGCATTGCCGAGCTGGTGCACGAGAAGAAGATCGAAGGCATCAGCCACCTGCAGGACGAGTCGGACAAGTCCGGCATGCGGGTGGTGATCGAGCTCAAGCGCGGTGAAGTGCCCGAGGTGGTGCTGAACAACCTGTACAAGCAGACGCAGCTGCAGGACACCTTCGGCATCAACATGGTGGCCCTGATCGACGGCCAGCCCAAGCTCTGCAACCTGAAGCAGCTGCTGGACATCTTCCTGGAGCACCGCCGCGAGGTCGTGACCCGCCGCACGGTGTACGAGCTGCGCAAGGCGCGCGAGCGCGGCCACGTGCTGGAAGGCTTGGCCGTGGCGCTGGCCAACATTGACGACTTCATCGAGATCATCAAGAACTCGCCGACGCCGCCGGTCGCCCGCGCCGGCCTGATGGCCAAGAGCTGGGACTCATCTCTGGTCCGCGAGATGCTGACCCGTGCCGAGCAGGACGCGCCGGGTGGCCGCGAGTCCTTCCGCCCAGAAGGCCTGCCGGCCCACTTCGGCATGCAGCCCGATGGCCTGTACCGACTTTCCGAAGATCAGGCAGGCGAAATCCTGCAGATGCGACTGCAGCGCCTGACCGGCCTGGAGCAGGACAAGATCATCGGCGAGTACAAGGAAGTCATGTCGGTGATTGCCGACCTGCTGGACATCCTCGCCAAGCCCGAACGCGTGACCTTCATCATCGGTGAAGAGCTGACCGCCGTGCGCCAGGAATTCGGCCAGACCAAGATCGGCGCGCGCCGCTCGGTGGTCGAGCACAACGTGCAGGAACTCGGCACCGAGGACCTGATCACGCCGACCGACATGGTCGTGACGCTCAGCCACACCGGTTACTTCAAGAGCCAGCCGCTGGCCGAGTACCGCGCCCAGAAGCGCGGCGGCCGCGGCAAGCAGGCGACCGCGACCAAGGAAGACGACTGGGTCGACCAGCTCTTCATTGCCAACACGCACGACTGGATCCTGTGCTTCTCCGACCGCGGCCGCGTCTACTGGCTGAAGGTCTGGGAAGTGCCGCAGGGCGGGCGCGCCAGCCGCGGCAAGCCCATCGTCAACATGTTCCCGCTGCAGCCTGGCGAGAAGGTGACCGTGGTGCTGCCGCTGACCGGTGACAACCGCGCCTTCCCGGCCGACCATTTCATCTTCATGTGCACCGCACGCGGCACCGTGAAGAAGACGGCACTGGACGAATTCAGCAACCCGCGCAAGGCCGGCATCATTGCCGTGGACCTGGACGAGGGCGACTACCTGATCGGCGCCGCGCTGACCGATGGCAAGCACGACGTGATGTTGTTCTCCGACGGCGGCAAGGCCGTGCGCTTCGACGAGGACGACGTCCGCCCGCTGGGCCGCCAGGCCCGTGGCGTGCGCGGCATGATGCTGGAAGACACGCAGACCGTGATCGCGATGCTGGTCGCAGAAGACGAGACGCAAAGCGTGCTGACCGCCACCCAAAACGGCTACGGCAAGCGCACCAGCATCGTCGAGTACACCCGCCACGGCCGTGGCACCAAGGGCATGATCGCCATCCAGCAAAGCGAGCGCAACGGCAAGGTCGTCGCTGCCACGCTGGTGCGCCCGAACGACGAGATCATGCTGATCACCGACAAGGGCGTGCTGGTGCGCACCCGGGTTTCGGAGATCCGCGAACTGGGCCGCGCCACGCAAGGCGTGACCCTGATTGCGCTGGACGACGGCTCCCAACTTTCCGGCCTGCAACGCATCGTCGAAAACGATGCGGCAGACGCCATCGAACCTGAAACCGACGCCGACACCGGCCCAGAGGACACCAACGGATGATGATGAACCATCGCACGCGGCTTGCCGCGCTCGTGCTGGCAGGCTTTGCCCTGACCGGCGCCGCCCAGGCCCAAAGCTCGCAAGCCAAGAAGGACCTGATCGCGCGCGTCATCCAGCTGCAGCAACCGTCGATCGAGCAGATCGGCCAGAACATCGCGGGCCAGACGGCCCAGCAGGTGCTGCAGGTTGCCGGCCAGGCGGTCAGCCAACTTCCAGCAGACAAGCAGGAAGCCGTCGGCAAGTCGGTGCAAGCCGACATCAAGCAGTTCTATGACGAACTGGCCCCGCTGCTGCGCGACCGGGCAACCAAGCTGGCGCCAACCGCAATGGGCTCGCTGCTGGACGAGAAGATGAGCGAGGACGAGCTCAAGCAGTTGGTCGCGTGGCTCGAATCACCGGCCGCAAAGAAGTTCAACGAGGTCGGCCCGCAGATGCTGAACAACCTGCAGGAGAAGCTGGTGGCTGACACCAAGCCGACGGTGGAGCCCAAGCTGCGCGCGCTGGAAGATTCGTTGCGCAAGAAGCTGGGCATCAACGGCGCAGCGGCACCCGCGCCTGCGGCATCCGGTGCGGCCAAGCCGGCTGCCAAGGCGCCAGTCAAGAAGTAAGTTGCACGCTCCTGCTGGCAGCGCCCCGAGGCTGCCAGCCCTCTCCGTTTCCCTGCCGACCCGCCCGCCATGACAGCGCGTACCCGCCCCTTCAACTTCTCGGCCGGCCCGGCCATGCTGCCTGAAGAGGTGCTGCGCGAAGCCGCAGCCGAGATGCTGGACTGGCATGGCTCCGGCATGGGCGTGATGGAGATGAGCCACCGCGGCAAGGAGTTCATCGAGATCTACGAGACTGCAGAGCGCAACCTGCGCGCGCTGCTGGCGGTGCCACCCGAGTTCCGCATCCTGTTCATGCAGGGCGGCGGACTGGGTGAAAACGCCATCGTGCCGATGAACCTGTCGCGCGGCGGTCTGGTGGACGTTATCGTCACCGGCGCGTGGAGCAAGAAGTCGCTCGGAGAGGCCGGCCGCTACGCCAATGCCTGCGCGGCTGCCAGCAACGAAGCCAGCGGTTTCACCACCCTGCCGGCGCCGGCCAGCTGGGAACTGCGCGAAGGCGCGAGCTACCTGCACCTGTGCTCGAACGAGACCATCCACGGCGTCGAGTTCCAGACGCTGCCCGACCTCGCCGCGCTGGGCAGCAGTGCGCCGCTGGTGGTCGACTGCTCTTCGCACATCCTGTCGCGCAGCATCGACTGGTCCCGCGTGGGCCTGGCCTTTGCCGGCGCGCAGAAGAACATCGGCCCGGCCGGGCTCACCATCGTCTTCGTGCGCGAAGACCTGCTGGGCCACGCGCTGCCGATCTGCCCAACGGCCTTCGACTACACCGTCGTCGCCGAACATGGCTCGATGTTCAACACGCCGCCGACCTACGGCATCTACATCGCTGGCCTGGTCTTCCAGCACGTGCTGCGCCAGGGCGGCGTGGCCGAAATGGAGCGGCGCGCGATCGAACGCTCGCAGCTGCTGTATCGCTACCTCGATGACAACGGCGGCTTCTACCGCAACCCGGTGGCGGCCGACGCACGTTCCCGCATGAACGTGCCGTTTTTCCTGGCCGATGCTTCGCACAACGAAGCCTTCCTGGCCGGCGCTCGCGAAGCAGGCCTGCTGCAGCTGAAAGGACACAAGTCCGTCGGCGGCATGCGGGCCTCCCTCTACAACGCCATGCCACTCGCCGGCGTGCAAACGCTGGTCGAGTACATGAAGGATTTTGTGCGCCGCCATGGCTGACCCGACCTCCGGCACTCCCGCCGCCAACCCTGCCGCCACCCCGGCCACGATCGCGCCGGAACTGCTGGCGCTGCGCGAGCAGATCGACTCGCTGGACCAGGACCTGCTGGCCCTGCTGAACCGCCGCGCCGGCCTGGCGCTGGCCGTTGGCGAGCTGAAAAAGAAGGAAGGCTCGGTGGTCTTCCGCCCCGAGCGCGAAGCCCAGGTCATCGACGGCCTGAAGGCCTCGAACCCGGGCCCGCTGAAGCTCGACAGCGTGGCGCCCATCTGGCGCGAGATCATGTCGGCCTGCCGTGCGCTGGAAACGCCCACCCGCGTGGCCTACCTGGGCCCGGCCGGCACCTTCAGCGAAGAGGCTGCGCTCGGCTATTTCGGCTCGTCCATCGTGCGCGTGCCCTGCACCAGCATCGACGACGTGTTCCGCACCACCGCGGCTGGCGCCGCCGACTTCGGCGTCGTGCCGGTCGAGAACTCGACCGAAGGCGTGGTCGCCCGTTCGCTGGACATCTTCCTGACCACGCCGCTGTTCATCATCGGCGAGACCAGCCTGTTCGTGCGCCACAACCTGCTGCGCAAGGAAAACTCGCTCGAAGGCATCGAGGTGGTGGCCGCGCATCCGCAGGCGCTGGCGCAGTGCCACGGCTGGCTCTCCAGCCACCTGCCCAACGTCGAACGCCAGCCCATGGCCAGCAATGCCGAGGCCGCGCGCCAGGCCGCCCTGAACCCCAAGCTGGCCGCCATCGCCAGCGTGCGCGCCGGCAGCGAATACGGCCTGCACCTGGTCTCGCCCGCGATCCAGGACGACACCCACAACCGCACCCGCTTCGCGATCGTCACCGACCCGCATCGCCACCCTGCCCCCAAGGCCTCGGGGCACGACTGCACCAGCCTGGTCGTCTCGGTGGTCAACCGCCCCGGCGCGATGTACGACATCCTGAAGCCACTGAAGGCGCACGATGTGTCGATGACGCGCTTCGAGTCTCGCCCAGCGCGCTCGGGCCAGTGGGAGTACTACTTCTACATCGACCTGCAAGGCCACCCGGACGAGCCGCATGTGCACACCGCCATGCAGGAACTCCGCCAGGCCTGCGCCTATTTCAAGGTGCTGGGCACCTACCCGCTGGACGTGCACTGAGCAACCCCCACACGATGTTCAAACAATTGGGATTGATCGGCTGCGGCCTGATGGGCGGCTCGTTTGCGCTGGCCATGAAACAGGCCGGCCTGGTCGAGCGCGTGATCGGCTACAGCAAGTCACCCTCCACGACCGAACGCGCCAAGCAGCTCGGCGTGATCGACCAGTCGGCGGAAAGCGCGTTGCTGGCCGTCTCTGGTGCCGACATCGTGCTGATCGCCGTGCCAGTGGCCGCCACCGATGCCACCTTCCGCGCCATCCGCCACCTGGTCTCGCCGGACGTGCTGTTCATGGACGTGGGCAGCACCAAGCGCGACGTGGTGGACGCCGCGCGGCGCTCGCTGAAGGAGCGCGCGGTGGCCTTCGTGCCGGCGCACCCCGTCGCCGGCAAGGAACTCTCAGGCGTGCAGCATGCCGATGCGCAGCTGTACCGCGACCGGCAGGTCATCCTCACGCCGTTGCCGCAGACGCTGCCGACGCTGGTGGAAAAGGCCCGCGCCGTCTGGACCGGCATTGGTGCGCACGTGCGGCTGATGACGCCCGAGGCGCATGACGCCGCGTTTGCCGCGGTCAGCCACCTGCCACATTTGCTGGCCTTCGCGTATTTCACCGGCATCCTGCAGCAGCCAGAGAGCGAGGACTTCCTCGCACTGGCCGGCCCGGGCTTCCGCGACTTCACCCGCATCGCCGCCAGCGATCCCGCCGTCTGGCGCGACATCCTGATCGCCAACCGCGAGGAAGTGCTGCGCCAGTCCGAGTACTTCCGAGGCGCACTCGGCGTGTTGGAGCAGACCTTGCGCGACTGCCAGGGCGAGTCCCTTGAAGCGCTGGTGCAAGGCATTTCCGAAGCACGCGCCCAATGGCGCCTGGGCGCACCGCGCCGTTCCTGATTCCCGCATGTACTCGACCGCTTTCCTCGACCTGCCGCCACTGGTGAATGCCGCCGGCACGGTGCGCCTGCCCGGCTCCAAGAGCATTTCCAACCGCGTGCTGCTGCTGGCCGGCCTGGCCGAAGGCACGACCGACGTGCGCGACCTGCTGGATTCCGACGACACCCGCGTGATGCTGGCCGCGCTGGAAGCGCTGGGTTGCACGCTGCAGCGCAACCGCGCCTCGCTGCTGGTCACCGGAATCGGCGGCCAACTGCGCACCCGCGAAGCCAAGCTGTTCCTCGGCAACGCCGGCACTGCGATGCGCCCGCTGACCGCCGCGCTGGCGGTGCTGGCCGCCACGCAAGGCGGCGCATTTGAACTCTCGGGCGTGCCACGCATGCACGAGCGGCCCATCGGCGACCTGGTCGACGCACTGCGCCAGCTCGGCTGCCCGGTCGCCGACCTGGCTCAACCCGGCTTCCCGCCGCTGCGCGTGGGTGATGGCGCCACGCACATGCTGCAGACCGGCGCGCCGATCCGCGTACGCGGCGATGTGTCCAGCCAATTCCTGACCGCGCTGCTGCTCGCGCTGCCACTGGTCACGACTGACGGCCCCGTCACCATCGAAGTCGACGGCGAGCTGATCAGCAAGCCCTACATCGACATCACGCTGCGCCTGCTGGCGCGCTTTGGCATTGATGTGCAGCGCGATGGCTACCAGCGTTTCGTGCTGCCGCAAGGCTCGGCCTACCGCACGCCCGGCCGCATCCACGTCGAAGGCGATGCTTCGTCAGCCTCGTATTTCGTCGCACTGGGCGCCATCGCTGCGACAGACAAGCCGGTGCGCATCGAAGGCGTGGGCCTGGACTCGATCCAGGGCGACATCCGCTTCATCGACGCCGCGCAAGCGATGGGCGCGCAGGTCAATGGCGGCGATGGCTGGCTGGAAGTCAAGCGTGGCGCCTGGCCGCTGAAAGGCATCACGCTGAACTGCAACCACATCCCCGACGCGGCGATGACGCTGGCGGTGATGGCGCTGTATGCCGACGGCCCGACCCGGCTGACCGACATCGCCAGCTGGCGCGTGAAGGAAACCGACCGCATCGCGGCCATGGCCACCGAGCTGCGCAAGCTGGGCGCCACGGTCGAGGAAGGCGCGGACTTCATCGAGGCGCAACCGCTGCCGGCCGGTGCCTGGCGCGCCGCCAGCATTCACACCTACGACGACCATCGCATGGCGATGTGCCTGTCGCTGGCCGCGCTGAATCCGCTCGCAGGCGCTGGACAACCGGTGCCTGTGCGCATCGAAGACCCGCGCTGCGTCGCCAAGACCTTCCCGGACTACTTCGAGGCCTTGTTCGACCTGGTGCAGCCACTGGCCGGCAGCGTGCCGGTGCTGACGGTTGACGGGCCGACCGCCTCCGGCAAGGGCACGCTGGCCAGCGAGCTCGCCGCCAAGCTGGGCTACCACCTGCTGGACTCCGGTGCGCTGTACCGCGCGACCGCGCTGGCCGCGCAGGACGCCGGCATCTCGCTGGAAGATGAAGCCTCGCTGGCAATGATGGCAGCCCAACTGGACCTGCGTTTCGACGGTCACCGCGTGCTGCTGGGCGGGCGCGACATCACCGACCCGCTGCGCCTGGAATCCACCGGCGGCATGGCCTCGCGGGTCTCGGTCCACCCCGCCGTGCGCCAGGCCTTGTTCCAGCTGCAGCTGAGCTTCCGCCGCCTGCCCGGGCTGGTGGCCGATGGGCGCGACATGGGCACCGTGGTTTTTCCCAGCGCCGAGCTGAAGGTTTTCCTGACGGCCAGCGTCGAGCAACGCGCCAGCCGCCGGCTCAAGCAATTGCTGGGAAAAGGCGTAGCTGCTACACTCGACGGTCTATTGGCCGACTTGCGGGCCCGTGACGAGCGCGACATGTTGCGCAGCGTTGCACCCTGCAAACCGGCCGAAGATGCGGTCTTGCTGGACAACTCCGCCTTGTCGATCGATGCGTCGGTCGAACAGGTGTTGGGCTGGTGGCAGGCCCGCAGGCCGTTCTGAACCGCTGACTCAGCGACGGCCGGGCCCACCGCCCCTGCCTGCTGGCGCGCCCGCGCCACCCCGGGGACGGTGAACTCATCAACTCAACCCCGCGGCCTAGCAAACCGCCAAACCGGCCGCGTTCGCAGCCGGTACAGGAAATTCCAATGCCCAAGACTCAAGAAGTCTCCTTCGACGAAGGCTCTTTCGCAGCCCTGTTTGAAGAATCGCTGAAGAGCGCAGACATGCGCGTCGGCGAAGTCATCTCGGCTGAAGTCGTTCGCATCGAACACAGCCACGTGGTGGTCAACGCCGGCCTGAAGTCCGAAGCGTACGTGCCCATCGACGAATTCAAGAACGACCAGGGCGAAGTTGAAGTCCAGGTCGGCGACTTCGTGTCGGTGGCCATCGACGCCGTCGAAAACGGCTACGGCGACACCATCCTGTCGCGCGACAAGGCCAAGCGCCTGGCTTCCTGGCTGAGCCTGGAAACCGCGCTGGAGTCCGGCGACTTCGTCACCGGCACCGTCTCCGGCAAGGTCAAGGGCGGCCTGACCGTCCTGGTCAACGGCATCCGCGCCTTCCTGCCCGGTTCGCTGCTCGATACGCGCCCTGTCAAGGACATGTCGCCGTTCGAAGGCAAGACCATGGAGTTCAAGGTCATCAAGCTGGACCGCAAGCGCAACAACGTCGTGTTGTCGCGCCGCGCTGTGGTCGAAGCTTCGATGGGCGAAGAACGCGCCAAGCTGCTGGAAACCCTGCACGAAGGCGCCATCGTCAACGGCGTGGTCAAGAACATCACCGAATACGGTGCCTTCGTGGACCTGGGCGGCATCGATGGCCTGCTGCACATCACCGACATGGCCTGGCGCCGTGTCCGTCACCCGAGCGAAGTGGTGACGGTGGGTCAGGAACTGACCGCCAAGGTCCTGAAGTTCGACGCCGAGAAGAACCGCGTCTCGCTGGGCATCAAGCAGCTGGGCGATGACCCGTGGATGGGTGTTGCCCGCCGCTACCCGACGGGCACCCGACTGTTCGGCAAGGTCACCAACATCGCCGACTACGGCGCGTTCGTCGAGATCGAACCGGGCATCGAAGGCCTGGTGCACGTCTCCGAAATGGACTGGACCAACAAGAACGTCGCCCCGTCCAAGGTCGTGACCCTGGGCGAAGAAGTCGAAGTCATGGTCCTGGAGATCGACGAAGACAAGCGTCGCATCTCGCTGGGCATGAAGCAGTGCAAGGCCAACCCGTGGGAAGAGTTCTCTTCCTCGGTCAAGCGCGGCGACAAGGTCAAGGGCCCCATCAAGTCGATCACCGACTTCGGCGTCTTCGTCGGCCTGGCGGCTGGCATCGACGGCCTGGTGCACCTGTCCGACCTGTCGTGGCACGAAACCGGCGAAACGGCTGTGCGCAACTACAAGAAGGGCCAGGAAGTCGAAGCCCTGGTGCTGGGCATCGACGTCGAGCGCGAGCGCATCTCGCTGGGCATCAAGCAACTGGACGGCGACCCCTTCGCGACCTTCACCTCGGTCAATGACCGTGGCCAGGTGGTCGACGGCGTGGTCAAGACCGTGGACCCGCGCGGCGCTGAAGTTCAGCTGGCCGACGACGTCATGGGCTACCTGCGCGCTTCCGAAATCAGCCGTGACCGCGTCGAAGACGCACGCAACGTGCTGAAGGAAGGCGATCAAGTCTCGGTGATGATCGTCAACGTGGACCGCAAGACCCGCAACATCCAGCTGTCGATCAAGGCCAAGGACCAGGTCGACCAGCAGGAAGCCATGCAGCGTCTGTCGCAATCCAACGAGCGCGAAAACGCCGGCACCACCAGCCTGGGCGCCCTGCTGCGCGCCAAGCTGGACAACAGCTCGGGCAACTGATCCTGACTGCCGTGGCCCGCTTCCACGATTCGTTCGAGCAGCGGGCCGAGCGCCGGGCCGCTCCCAAGCCGGCCCGCGTCCCCTCGGGGGACCAGCCGGCGTACCCGCAGGCTGAGGGGCTCCAATGACCAGATCCGACCTCGTTGCCAAGCTCGCGGAGCGATTCGCGCAACTGACGCAGCGAGACACCGAGTTCGCGGTCAAGACCATGCTCGATGCGATGTCCGACGCCCTCGCGCGCGGCCACCGCATCGAGATCCGGGGCTTCGGCAGCTTCTCGATCAATCGCCGCCCGCCGCGGGTGGGGCGCAACCCCCGCTCCGGCGAGAAGGTGACGATTCCCGAGAAGCTGGTGCCACACTTCAAGCCTGGCAAGGCACTGCGCGAAGGCGTGGATGCCCAGTTGCCTGTCGAAGAAGACGTCGCAAGCGCCAGCGCCGGCAGTCAAGCCGCTTGAACGCCACTTCGGCGTCCGTTGCACAAGGGCCCTTCGGGGCCCTTTTTCATTGCGGCGCGCCCCGTAGAATCGGCCCCATCGCGGAGCACCGATGCACATCTTCGTCTGGCTCTTCCGGGCCTTCATCTTCTTCTCGCTGTTCGCCTTTGCGCTGAACAACCAGCAACCCGCTGCGGTGAACTGGTTCTTCGGCCATGCGTGGACCGCGCCCATGGTCATCATCGTGCTGTGCGCCTTTGCCGGCGGCACGGCCTTTGGCGTGCTGGCCATGGCACCCAGCTGGTGGCGCCAGCGTCGCCGTGTACGCCAGCAGCTGGCCACCGGTACGGCTCAGCAGCCTGGCACCACCTCCTCTTCGTCTCCCTCAGAGACCCCGGCGACGCCGCCTTTGCCCGACGTGGTTTGAACAACTAGCCGATGGACTTTGACCTGCAGTGGCTCCTGGTGGGCCTGCCCGTGGCGTTTGCCCTCGGCTGGCTGGGCTCCCGGTTGGACCTGCGCCAGGTGCGGCGCGAGCACCGTGAATCACCCAAGGCCTACTTCAAGGGCCTGAACCTGCTGCTCAACGAGCAACAGGACAAGGCCATCGACGCCTTCATCGAAGCCGTCCAGAACGACCCCGACACCACCGAGCTGCACTTCGCGCTGGGCAACCTGTTCCGCCGCCGCGGCGAGTTCGAGCGCGCGGTGCGGGTGCACCAGCACCTGCTGGGCCGCTCCGACCTCGGCGCCACCGAGCGCGACCGCGCCCAGCACGCACTGGCACAGGACTTCATGAAGGCCGGCCTGTTCGACCGTGCCGAGCAGTGCTACAAGGCCCTGGAAGGCACGCCCTTCGACACAGAAGCCCGCCTGGCGCTGCTGAACCTCTATGAGCGCTCGCGCGACTGGCGCGCCGCGGCCGACACCGCCGCCGCGCTGGAGCGCAGCGGCATCGGCTCCTTCGGCACCCGCATCGCGCACCACTGGTGCGAGCTGGCGCAGGAAGCCGATGCGCGCGGCCAGGGTGAGGAAGCTGCCTCCGCGCTGCAGCACGCCCGTGCCGCAGCGCCGCAGGCCGCCCGGCCGCTGATGCTGGCCGGCCAGCGCGAAGTGCGCGCCGGCCGCCCGGCCGCGGCTCTGGAGCTGTGGGGCGAGATGCGGCTGCGCGACCCTGCCAGCTTCCACCTGGTGGCCGCCGACTACGCACAAGCCGCGCTGGCAGCGGGCAAGACCGATGCGGCCCGCGTCGTGTTGACCGAAGCCTACGAGCAGAACCCGGACCTGGCCTTGCTGCGGGCCGTGGCCACGCTGGACGGCAGCACCGTCGCGCAGTCGCCGCGCCTGCTGCACCAGCTGCAGGTCAAGCCGACGCTGAGCGCCGCACAGGCCTTGCTGGCCCGCGCTGACGGCCACTGGAGCGCCGAAGAGACCGAGGCCCTGCGGGCGGCCGTGGACAAGGCTGCCAAGCCGCTGCAGCGCTACCGCTGCGCCGCCTGCGGCTTCGAGGCCCAGCGCTACTTCTGGCAATGCCCTGGCTGCCTGGGCTGGGACAGCTTCCCGCCACACCACGTGGAAGAGCTTTGATGACGACCGGCGCCGCGCGCGACGACCCGCGGGTTGTGCTCTGCATGAAGTGGGGCAGCAAGTACGGCCCTGAGTACGTCAACCGGCTCTATGCGATGGTGCGCCGCCACCTGCGCGGCGACTTCCGCTTCGTCTGCCTGACGGACGATGGCCGCGGCGTGCGCAGCGAAGTCGAATGCCTGCCCATCCCGAAGCTGGAGCTGCCGCCTGGCATTCCCGAGCGCGGCTGGACCAAGCTGACCACTTTCGAGGCGGACCTGCACGGCCTCGCCGGCACCGCGCTGTTCCTGGACCTGGACGTGGTGATCGTGGCCGACATCACACCCTTCTTCGAGCAGCCGGGCGAGTTCCTGATCATCCACGACTGGAAGCGCCCCTGGCGCATCACAGGCAACTCCTCGGTCTACCGCTTCCGGCTCGGTGCGCATGCCGACGTGCTGGCCGAGTTCCTGCGCGACCAGGCCGACATCCGCGCCCGGTTGCGCAACGAGCAGGCTTTCCTGTCCGAGGTCATGCACCGCCAGGGCAAGCTGGCCTACTGGCCGGCCGAGTGGTGCTGCAGCTTCAAGTACCACAGCATCCCGAAGTTCCCGCTGAACTACCTGCGTGCACCGCAAGTGCCGGCCGGCGCCCGCATCGTCGTGTTCCACGGCGTGATGAACCCGCCGGACGCGCTGGTGGGCCGCAGCAACGGCAACTGGCGCCACGCCAAGCCGGCCGGCTGGATTGCGGCGCACTGGCACGAATGAGCGACCAGGGCATCGCTCAGGCGCCACGGCCTGGCGTGCCCAGCACTTGGGCCTGGTGGCCACACACCACCAAGCCCGGCAACGCAGGATTTCGCCTGCGCTGCGCGCAGATCATCGAGCAGCTGCAGCAGCGCGGTGCCTCGGCTGTCCTCTACCAACCCGGCTCGGATCAGCCGCCGCCCTCGGTGCTGGTCCTCTCGAAACGCTACGACAGCGCCAGCCTGGCCCATGCGCTCGCGCTGCGCGATGCACACGGCACGCGGCTGGTGCTGGACCTGTGCGACAACCACCTGCATGCGGAACCTGACGCGCCGCGCTGGCAGGCTCGCCGCGAGCAGTTGCTGGCTGCGCTGGCGGCGGTGGACCAGGTCATCGTCTCCAGCGACGCGCTGGCCGAAGTGGTTCAGGCCGAGGCACGCATCCGCCAACAGATGGCCGTGATCGGCGATGCGGCCGAGCCGCCCCACAAGCCCGCGCCGCTCGCCCGCTGGCGGCATCCGCTGGACGAATGGCAGTTGCTGCGCCTGCAGCATTGGCTCGCCGGGCAGCCGGGCGGCAAGCTGGTCTGGTTCGGCCAGCACGGGGTGCCATACGCCAGCGGCGGCATGGCGGACCTGGCCAAGCTCAGGCCAGTGCTGGAGCGCCTGCATGCCGCGCTGCCGCTGAGCCTCACGGTCATCAGCAACCACCGCCCCAAGTTCAACACGCTCACCCAGGGCTGGCGCGTGCCGGTGCACTACCTGCCCTGGCAGCCTCACACGGTGTCCAGGGCGCTTGCCATGCACGACGTGGCAGTGATCCCCATCACGCCCAACCCGTTCACCTTCTGCAAGACGAACAACCGCGTGGCCACCGCGCTGCTGCACGGCCTGGCCGTGGTGGCGGACAGCATCCCGAGCTACCGCGAATTTGCCGACTGCTGCTGCCTGGACGACTGGGGCGCCGGCTTCGAGCGCCTGCTGCGCGAACCGGCGTGGCGCCAGTCCCAGGTGGCCCGCGGTGTGGACTTGATCCAGTCACGCTGGCAACTGCCGCAGGTGGTGGACCAATGGCAGCAAGTGCTCACCCGGCTCGCGTCAAAGTAACGAACGCCGCGCGGCGGATCAGGCCCGCTTCAAGGCTCGTGTGAGGCGCTGCCTGGCCGCCGTCAGCAGCGCGGGCTTGTGGGGCGGCCGGTAGACCGCCTCGGCGAGCCGGAGGCGCAGCGGCAACTGGCGCGGGTCGCGTTCACCATGCTCCACCTGCCACAGCAGGCCAGGCCGGAACCAGCCTTGGCGAATGCCATCGCGCACCGCATCGGCGCTGACGAAGCGGTCCTGCAGCGCAAGGAACAGCGCGTCCATCCACACCGGGGCCAGCGAGTTTTTCGACGACAGCCACGGCTGCAGGTTCATCGCGGTGAAGTGCAGCAACCGGGTCTTGCCAGGCTCGAAACGCTCCAAAGAGTTCCAGGTGTAAGGCAGGCAGACGGTCTTGGACGGCTCGAACTCGAGCTCGGTCATCACTTCGCGGTAGCGCAGCTGTGCGAGGCGGTGGATCTCCACCGGGTCCCATCGCGCCAATGCGCAATCGATCACCATCACGCTGAACTGCCGGCGCCGGCCGCTGTCAGGCGGCGCTTCGGCCGAGCTCACGGCCGAACCCACGGCGCGCAACTCAAGCAACTCGCACAGGTCGTGGAACACCAGCATGTCCGAGTCCAGGTACACGGCCAGGCCGTGGTGGCCGCTGAGCTGCGGAATGAAGAATCGCTGCAGCGAAAACAGGGTGTGGCCGGACGCGGGCACGGGCTGGCCTGCCAGGCAATCGTCCAGACGCAGGATCTCGACTGGCAAACTGGCGTGACGCAGGATGCTGTGCGCCAGCACCTGCGCGGCAACATGCTGAGGCGGCGCGCAGCCGACATAGACTTTCAATGCGGCGTCAGCGGAGTCGTTCATCATTGGCTGATTTTGACGAGAAATTCCGGGCCCGCAGCCCTGTGGAAAGCGAGGAACCATGACCGCGCGCAAACCTGTTCGTGCCACGCTCGCCTTCGCGCTGCTGATTTCGCTGTTTGCAGCGGCACCCTCTTTCGCGGCCAGCACCGAGGTCAATACCGCGAACCAGGCCGAGCTGGAGATGGTCATCGGCATCGGACCGGACCTGTCGGGCCGGCTGCTGGCCGAGCGCGCAAAGGCGCCGTTCAAGGACTGGCCGGACTTGCAACAACGCATGGCCGGCATCGGCCCGGTGCGAGCCGGCAAGTTGTCGGCCTCGGGGCTGACGGTGCGGGGCCAAACCTACCCAGCGGCGGTCAAGCCAGCGGCCTCTCGTTAGCAGCCGAGGAAGCCCTTGACCTCGTCGCGGCGAGCCAGCGTGTCCGCCTCGCCCAGCGCCATCAGCTCGCGCGTGAAATCGCTCTCGAACAGCAGGTAGCTGGCGAGTGCCGAGCCGCGTGCCGTGCGGCCCATGCCACTGACGCCAACGCCACCCAGCAAGGCGCGGATCGGCAGCGGCAAGGTGTTGATGTGGCGTGCGGCAATGTCGTCCAGCCGCTGGCTGGGCGAGATCACCAGGATGTCGATCGGGCGAAGATGCGTGTGGCGCTTCGCTTCCGGCGGCAGCAGGCCCAGCGTGTGGTTGATGCGCTGCAATCGCTCGATGTCGACCGACAAGGCATCCAGGAAGATGCTGGACATCGCATGGCCGGCGATCTGCGCCATGTTGGGATACTCGCCCCTGGCCACCGGCTCGGTGGCAGGCGGCTCATGCATGCGGCCAGCTCCGATCACCAGCACCCGGTCGGCACCCAGGTGCACCGCAGGCGAGATCGGTGCGGTCTGCCGCATGCTGCCGTCGCCCATCCACTGCGGCCCGTCGTCGACACTCACCGACTGCGCCGGGAACACGAACGGGATCGCCGATGACGCGAGCAGATGCCTGGCCGTGATCGGTCCGTGCACCGCCAGGCGCTGGGAGCGCACCCAGCCCGGCACCGGCTCGGCGGCATCGTAAAAGGTCACGTGGTGGCCCGTGCTGTAGCTGGACGCCGCGATGGCCAGCGCGCGCACATGGCCGCGCTCTATCAACTCCCGCACCCGGGACACCGGCACCAGGTTGTCCAGCAATTCGTTCAGCGGCGAGTTGTCCAGCAGCGAGCGCGGGCGCAGCTTGCGCCAGCGCTTGATGGCCCAGCCGATGGACATCATCGTCAACCAGCCTGCGCCAGTGCGGATCACGCCCAGCGAATCGGTGCGGTAGACCTGCTCGGCCTTGAAGCGCGACCAGATGTACGCCAGCCTGGCCACGGCCAGCTCGAATTCGTCCGCCCCCGCCGCCAGGGCCGCGGCATTGATGCCACCGGCCGAGGTGCCGGTGATGACAGGGAACGGGTTCTCGCTGCGCGAGCAACCGGCTTCGCGGCGGATCTGGCAGACGGCACGCAACACACCGACCTGGTAGGCGGCGCGCGCGCCGCCACCCGTCAGGACCAGGCCGGTGACAGGAGGGGAGGACATCGCCGCAGTCTAGGCCGCGGTGCGCGGCGATGCGCCGTGAACAATCCCCCCACAGCCCGTCAAATCCGGGCTTTCTCGGTCAGGTCCAGGGATCAATACGGGTTGTTGCCACCGCGCATCGTGGGCGGGCCGGACGGGCCGCCAGGGGGCGGGCCACCGTAAGGCGGGCGCGGTGCGCCGCCGTAGCCATGGTCGTAGTGACCGTGATAATTGTCGTGATAGCGGTCGCGGTACTCGTACGGATATGCACGGCGCTCGTAGTGCACCGGCACCACGCGGCTGCGGTACCAGTCCTCGCGCACGAAGTAGACCGGCCGGCCGCAGGCGTTGTAGCGGCCGCAGTAATAGCGCCAGTTGGCTCGGTGCACCGTCGGCACGTAGAGGTACATCGGCGGCGGCGGAGCAACCCAGCGCGGCGCCGGGCTCACCCAGACCGGCGCTGCGGCATAGACCTGCGGACGACCATAGTCGCCGATGTTGATCTGGCCGTAGAAGCCGGGCTGGCCGACCGACAGGGACACGCCCACCGAGGCTTGGGCCGAGGGTGCGGATGCCGCCAGGCCACATGCCAGCAGGGCCGCGGCCACAGGAAAAGCTGTTTTCATGGGGAGGCGACGGGCCGCTTGGGGGCGGAGCGTCGGGGCATCGGTGTTGAACATGCCTGACCAACGCAGCACCCGGCGCCCACGTTGTCAGACAAGGCCCAAAGACACCAATTCTTACGCCGGCTTCATTCGTAGACGATGCGCGCCTGGCCACCCGTCACCACGCGCCACTGTGCCAGTGCCTCGTTGGTAGGCCAGAAGCGGCCCTGCTCGCCCAGCTCCAGTTCGGCGTCGGCGCCCGGCAGCGTGAGCTTCACGCGGACCGGCAGGCCATGCACCAGGTCGCCCTCCTCGCTCTGCTCGCGTTTGGCGGGGTGGCTGCGCACCACCTCGGCCATCGCCGGTGACTTGCCTTCGCCCAGCGCCACGCTCAGGTGCCGGCCAAACCGCGCCCTTGCGCCGGCCAGGCCCCAGACCTGGGCCACGTTGAGCCGCAGCCCGCCAGAGAAACGGTCGTTCTGCACCTTGCCCTGCACGACGATCAATTCGTCGTCGCGCAGCTGATCGCGGTAGCGGTCCAGCATTTCCTCGTTGGCCACCGCCTCTATGGGCTCGCTGTTGTCGTCCAGCTTGAAGATGCCGACCCGGCCGCGCGCGCCGTTGATGACCCGCAGGTCACTGACGATGCCCGCCAGCAGCTGCGGCTCCTTGGCGTCGATCAGGTCGGCAATGCGGCGGCGGCAGAACTGGCGCACCTCCGTCTCGTCCTCGTCAAACAGGTGACCCGAGAGGTAGAAGCCGATCGCCGCTTTCTCCAACGTCAGCTTCTCGCGCACGCTCCAGGGTTCGGCAGCCACCAGCGGCGGCTCCTGGGTGTGCGAGCCGTGCGAGCTGCCATCGTCGAAATCGAACAGGCCACCCTGGTTTGCATTGGCCGCCTGTGTCTCCGCCCAGTCGAAGGCCAGGCCGATGCTGGCAAGCGAGCAGGCACGGTCGGGGTGCAACTCGTCAAAGGCACCGGCCTTGATCAGGGCCTCCACCACGCGCTTGTTGCAACGGGATTTGTCGACCCGGCTGCAGAAGTTGAACAGGCTGGTGAACGGACCATCGGCCTCGCGCGCCGCGACGATGGCCTCGATGGCGCCCTGCCCCGTGCCCTTGATCGCGCCCAGGCCGTAGCGGATGCGCTTGCGGCCGGCGGCGCCCGGCATCGGCTCGAAACGGTAGACGCCGTTGTTGACGTTGGGCGGTTCGAAGCTGATACCGAAGTTCTTCTGCGCATCGGCCAGCAGCACCTTCAGCTTGTCGGTGTCGCCCAGTTCGATGGTCATATTGGCCGAGAAGAACTCGGCCGTGTAATGCACCTTCAGCCAGCCGGTGTGATAGGCCAGCAGCGAGTAGGCGGCGGCGTGCGACTTGTTGAAGCCGTAGCCCGCGAACTTCTCCATCAGGTCGAAGATCTCGTCGGCCTTGTCCTGCGGAATGTTGTTGCCCGCGGCCCCCTTGCGGAAGATCTCGCGGTGCTCGGCCATCTCCTCGGCCTTCTTCTTGCCCATCGCGCGGCGCAGCATGTCCGCGCCGCCCAGGCTGTAGCCGCCCAGCACCTGGGCGGTCTGCATCACCTGCTCCTGGTAGACCATGATCCCGTAGGTCTCGGAGAGCACCCATTCCACCAGCGGGTGCGGATACTCGACCTTCTCCTTGCCGTGCTTGCGCGCAACGAAGCTGGGGATCAGGTCCATCGGGCCCGGACGGTACAGCGCGTTCAGGGCGATCAGGTCTTCCAGCCGGCTGGGCTTGGCGTCCCGCAACATGCCCTGCATGCCGCGCGATTCGAACTGGAACACCGCCTCGGTCAGGCCATCGGAAAAGAGCTTGTAGACGGCCTTGTCGTCCAGCGGCAGCGTCTCGTAGCTGAAGTCCTTCTGCTCCGGGTAGCGCGCGACGATGAAGTCCTTGGCCTGTTCCAGGATGGTCAGCGTGGCCAGGCCCAGGAAGTCGAACTTCACCAGGCCGATGGCCTCCACGTCATCCTTGTCGTACTGGCTCACGGCCGAATCGCTGCCGGGCTGCTGGTAGAGCGGGCAGAAGTCGGTGATCTTGCCCGGCGCGATCAGCACGCCGCCAGCGTGCATGCCGATGTTGCGCACCATGCCTTCGACACGGGCCGCAAGGCTCAGCAGCTCGGCCACTTCCTCCTCGTTCTTCTCGCGCACTTCCAGCTCAGGCGCTTCGAGCCGGGCGTAGATCAGCTTGTCGTCCGGCTTCTCGGGCACCTTGGCCAGCGTCACCGTCTTGCCGGGTGGCGCAGGGATCAGCTTGGCGATGCTGTCCACATGGCCGAAGCCCATGCCCAGCACGCGGCCGATGTCGCGCAGCGCGGCCTTGGCGGCCATGGTGCCGAAGGTGGCGATCTGGCTCACCGCCTGGCGGCCGTACTTGTCCTTGACGTAATCGATGACGCGGTCGCGGTTGCCCTGGCAGAAGTCGATGTCGAAGTCGGGCATCGAGACCCGTTCCGGGTTCAGGAAGCGCTCGAACAGCAGGTTGTAGAGCAGCGGGTCCAGGTCGGTAATCAGCAGCGCGTAGGCGACCAGCGAGCCGGCGCCCGAACCCCGGCCCGGGCCGACCGGGCAGCCGTTGGCCTTGGCCCACTTGATGAAGTCCGACACGATCAGGAAGTAGCCCGGGAAGCCCATTTTCAGGATGGTGTTCAGCTCGAACTCCAGGCGTTCCAGGTAGCGCGGGCGCTCGGCGTCGCGCTTGGCCAGGTCCGGGTACAGCATGGCCAGCCGCTGCTCCAGGCCGGCGTAGCTTTCCTCGCGGAAGAACTGCTCGATCGGCATGTGCGTGCCGTCTTCGAGCAGCGGCGTCGGGAAGTTCGGCAGCTGAGGCTTGCCCAGCACCAGCGTCAGGCTGCAGCGCTCGGCGATCTTGATCGTGTTGGCAATCGCCGACGGGATGTCGGCAAACAGTGCTTCCATCTCGGCCTGCGACTTGAAGTACTGCTCGCGCGAGAAGCGCTTGACGCGGCGCGGGTTGGCCAGGGTTTCACCTTCGGCCACGCACACCCGCGCCTCGTGCGCCTCGAAGTCGGCCGGCTCCAGGAACTGCACCGGATGCGTGGCGACCACCGGCAGGCCCAGCTCGGCCGCCAGCGGCACCGTGGCGCGCACCAGCGCCTCGTGGTGCGGCAGCCCGCCACGCTGCAGTTCCAGGTAGAAGCGGCGCGGAAACAAGGCAGAGATCTCCTGCGCCGCAGCGCTGGCGCGGGCCGTGTCACCCGCCAGCAAGGCCTGGCCGACGGCGCCGAACTCGGCGCCCGACAGCACGATCAAACCCTCGCCCAGCTCACGCAGCCAATCCCAGGTCAACCAGGCCTGCGCGCGCTGCACGTTGCTGGTCCAGGCGCGCGCCAGCAATTCACTCAGGTTCAGGTAGCCCTGCTTGTTCTGCACGATCAACAGCAGCCGGCTGGGCAGCTTGTCGCCGCTGCTGTCCAGCGGCTCGACCCAAGCATCTGCGCCGATCAGGGGCTTCACCCCTTTGCCACGGCAAGCCTTGTAGAACTTCACCGTGCCGAACATGTTGGCAAGGTCGCTGATGCCCAGTGCGATCTGCTGGTCTGCCTTGGCAGCGGCGGCGGCGTCATCGATCCGCAAGGTGCCGTCGACAACAGAGAACTCGGTGTGGCTGCGCAGGTGAACAAAAGGCATCCCCCATTCTACGGAGCCGCTCTCTGCACAGCCGCGCTGCGGCCGACGTGGTCAGGCAAAGACCATTTAAGTTGTGTGCAATTTAATTGCGAGCTACATTAATACTCATGGACACCGAACACGGCCCCACCTCCGCCGCCGCGAACACCGCGTCTGCCGACTGGCTGGCGCTGGATCACCAGTTGTGCTTCGCGCTGTATTCGACCTCGCTGGCGATGACCAAGCTCTACAAGCCGCTGCTCGAGCCGATGGGGCTGACCTATCCGCAGTACCTCGTGATGCTGGTGCTGTGGGAGCAGAAGCCGGAAGGCAACGCGCTGACCGTCTCGGCGTTGGGCGAACGGCTGAACCTCGATTCCGGCACGCTCACACCGCTGCTCAAACGCCTGGAAGCCGCCGGCCTGATCACCCGCCAGCGGGATGCCGGGGATGAGCGCCGCGTGCGCGTGCAGCCCACCCGTGCCGGCCACCAGCTTCGCGAGCAGGCACTGCGCATCCCACCCACTGTTGCGTGCGCCATCCAGTGCGAACTGCACGAGATTTCCCAGCTCACCCAGCGCCTGAGGGTGCTGCGGGAGCAACTTCTACAGGCCCAGGCCTGAACCTTTCCCTTCCTCCCTCAAACGTTCAACAGGAGATCAACATGGCCCTCGAAAAAGTCCTCTACACCGCCACCGCCACTGCCACCGGTGGCCGCACCGGCACCGCCGCTTCGGACGACGGCCGCCTGTCGCTCAGCCTCAGCACGCCCAAGGAACTGGGCGGCGACAGCGGCGCCGGCACCAACCCCGAGCAGTTGTTCGCTGCCGGCTACTCGGCCTGCTTCATCGGCGCGATGAAGGCGGTTGCCGGCAAGCAGAAGATCTCGCTGCCGGCCGAGGTGTCCATCACTTCCAAGGTCGGCATTGGCCCGATCCCGACCGGCTTCAGCATCCAGGTCGCGATGTCCATCAGCATCCCGGGCATGGACAAGGCCGCCGCCGAAGCGCTGGTCGCCGCCGCGCACCAGGTCTGCCCATACTCGAACGCCACCCGCGGCAACATCGACGTCAGCCTGACGGTGGTCTGAAGCCGAAGCGCCCGGCTCGCCGGGCGGTCCCGATCCAGCGCCGACCGAGGCCTCGCTTCGGTCGGCGTTGTCACGATGACGTCACGCGGGCGCCACAGACTGCCGGCCTCTTACGAGGAACTTCAGCAGTCATGAAAAACGCCACGATCTCGACCCTCGCGCTGGCCGCCGCCGCCACCTTCACCACACTGGCCGCCGTGTCGCCGGCCCAGGCCGCCGTCACGCTGATCGCCAAGGGCAGCCTGCCCGCCACCGGCGCCGACCTGAGCGGCTTCACCAACACGCTGGAAAGCGGCGTCAGTGCCAACCTGCTGGGCGGCATCGGTTCAGGCCTGGCCTGGGCTGGCGGCAGCACCTTCCTGGCCATGCCGGACCGAGGCCCGAACGCCAATGCGTGGAATCCGGCCGTGGACGACACGACCACCTTCATCCCCCGCTTCCACACGCTGGACCTGAGCCTGAGCCCCGCCACCAGCGGCAGCCTGCCGTTCGACCTGAGCATCACGCTGCAGAAGACCACGCCGCTGTTCTCGACCGACGCGCTGAACTACGGTCCGGCCGTGCCCACCGCGAACACCCGCCAGAAGCACTACTTCACCGGCCGCTCGGACAACTTCGCTGCCGGCAGCAATTCGACCAATACCTTGAACGCTCGCCTTGACCCGGAAGGCATCCGCGTCTCGAAGAGCACCAACCTCGTCTACATCACCGACGAGTACGGCCCTTACGTCTACACCTTCAACCGCACGACCGGCAAGCGCGTGGGCATGTTCACGCTGCCGGCAAAGTTCACGGCAGCCAACCTGTCGTCACAAGGTGCCGCCGAAATCAGCGGCAACACTTCGGGCCGTGTGGCCAACAAGGGCATGGAAGGCCTGGCCATCACGCCGGACGGCAAGACCCTGGTCGGCTTCGAGCAAAGTCCGCTGATCCAGGACGGCGGTGACGGCGGCAACATGAACCGCATCATCACCATCGACGTGAAGACCGGCGCGACCCACGAATACGCCTACGACAACCACCTGGCCGCGACCAACAAGAACTACAACAGCAGCGAACTGCTGGCGCTGAACAACCACGAATTCCTGGTGCTGGAGCGCGACGGCAAGGGCCTGGGTGACGGCTCCAAGGCGGTGATCAAGCAGATCTGGAAGCTCAGCCTGGCCGGTGCCACCGACATCAGCGACCTGAGCGGCACCGCCAACCTGCAGCCGTTTGCCGTCACCAAGACGCTGTTCCTGGACATCGCCGCCACGCTGATGGCCGCCGGCTTCGCCGACACGCAGATCCCCGCCAAGCTCGAAGGCATGGCCTTCGGCGACGACGTGGTGATCGACGGCGTGACCAAGCACACCCTCTACATCGCCAACGACAACGACTTCCTCGCCAACGTCGGCGGCCTGGACAACCCGAACCAGATTTTCGTTTTTGCCTTCGACGAAAACGACCTGGGCGGCTCGCCATTCGTGAACCAGGTCTTCAAGCCGGCTCAGTGAGCCCGAGGCGGCGCATCACGCGCCGCTCGGTACCGTTTGACAGCTGACAGCTGAGCGCCGATGCGGGGCCACCCGCATCGGCTTTTTTCATGGGCGCATCAAGCGCCTGCGCCCTCGCCCACCAGCAGGCGCAGCAGCAACTCCACCCGCGCCTTGGCCGGTGTCAGCTCGGCGGCGCTTGGCAATGCGTCGGCCGGTGCACCGACCACGCCGCCGCCCAGGCAGCGGCTGGCCCGCAGCACCGCCACGCCCTGTGCGACTGCCTTGCACAAAGCAAGCTCCAGCGACTGGTGCACCGTGCCGTTGCCCGTGCCCTGCACCACCAGCCCGCGGCAGCCCAGTCCGAGCAGCGCCTCGACCAAGGTACCGTCGCTGCCGGCATGACTGGCGAGGATCTCCACCCGCGGCCACTCGGCCACCGGTGCCTGCCAGCGCGCCGGCAAGGCCTCGTCCGTCGGCCAGGGCCGCAAGGGCTTCAGCACGCCTTCTTCGATCAGCGCGAGCGGACCGGCATCACCAGAGCTGAACGCATCGACGCGGTAGCCGTGCCACTTGCGCACATCCAGCGCCCCATGCACCCGGCCGGCCAGCACCGCGAGCACGCCGCTCACACCAGGCCTGGCGGCCACCGTCACGGCGTCCAGCAGGTTCTGCGGCCCGTCGGCCAGCAGCGCGGTCGCCGGCCGCATCGCGGCGGTCAGTACCACCGGCTTGCTCGGCGCCAGCGTGCGCTGCAGGAACCAGGCGGTTTCCTCCAGCGTGTCGGTGCCATGGGTGATGACGATGCCGGCCACATCGGGCCGCGCGAGATGTCGTTCAACGGCTAGCGCCAGTTGCTGCCACACGGCGTGCGTCATGTCCTTGCTGTCGAGCTGCACCAGTTGCTCGGCCTGCAGCGAGAAGCGCGACAGCGCCGGCACCGCGGCCGGCAGTTGCGCCACGCCGATCTGCCCTGCGGTGTAGCCGACGTTGTCATCGGCCCGGCCGGCCTGGCCGGCGATGGTGCCGCCCGTTCCCAGCAACACCACATGGGACACGGCCACTGATTCGTTTTGCATTTTGTGGAAGTCTGGATAAAAATACAGATACTGGATACAACCTCAGCCCGCCCGCGCTGGCTGCAAGCTCATGGACAGTCCCAAGCTCACCGCCCGGCAGCAGCAGATTCTCGACCTGGTGCAAACCACCATCGAACGCACTGGCGCCCCACCCACGCGGGCCGAAATCGCCACCGAGCTGGGCTTCAAGTCGCCCAATGCGGCCGAAGAACATCTGCAGGCGCTGGCCCGCAAAGGCGTGATCGAACTGGTGGGCGGCACGTCCCGTGGCATTCGCCTGCAGAGCGGCACTTTACGCGCGCTCAACGAGGCGCGTGGCAAGCAGTTTTCGCTGCCTTTGCCCAGCCTGGCGCAGCTCACGCTGCCACTGGTTGGCCGTGTGGCGGCGGGCCACCCCATCCTGGCGCAAGAGCACATCTCGCAGACCTACCTGCTCGAAGCCAGCCTGTTTCCCAGCCGTCCCGACTACCTGCTGAAGGTCAAGGGCATGAGCATGCGGGATGCCGGCATCGTCGATGGCGACCTGCTCGCGGTGCAGAAGACCAGCGAAGCGCGCAACGGCCAGATTGTCGTGGCCAGGCTGGACGATGAAGTCACCGTCAAGCGCTTCCAGCGCAGCGCCGGCCTGATTGAGCTGCTGCCCGAGAACCCGGACTTCGAACCCATCCAGGTCAGGCCAGGCGAGTCCTTCGAGATTGAAGGCATTGCGGTGGGCCTGCTGCGTCAGAACATGATGTTCTGACCCCGCTGGCCGGAGGTATTCCTGCAGGCGAGCTCCCGACGAGGTCAAAACCCATGAGCGCGATCAAGAGCCCAAAAGCTGCCTCCGCAGCCGATTGCCAGCGGCTGGAGCAGCTGCCCAACGTGGGCCCGGCGATGGCCGGCGACTTGCGCGCGCTGGGCATCCTGCATCCGGCCGAACTGGCCCGGCACGACGCGCTGCAGCTTTACCGCCAACTGGAGAAACTGACCGGCAAGCACCAGGACCCTTGCGTGCTGGACACCTTCATGGCGATTGTCGATTTCATGCAGGGCGCCGCGCCCCGGCCCTGGTGGGACTACACCGCGCAGCGCAAGCAAGTGCACGGCGAGCTGCACCCGGCGCCGCGGCACGCGGAACCACAAGGCTCATGAGAAAACGCAGGGCCGCCCCAAGTTTTCTCATCCCCCTCGGGGGGCCTGACGCGAAGCGGCAGGTCTGGGGGCGCTCTCAGGCCGCGGCCTGACAGCCCACCCCGCGTCAAACCGGTGCCGTCTCGGGCTGCAGGCGATCCCGCTGTGCCAGCGCCGGGAACAGCTTCCACCACAGCGCCACGACGAGCAGCGTGCCGAAGCCACCCAGCAGCACCGAGCCAACCGGCCCGAGCAAGGCCGCGGTGGCGCCCGATTCGAACTCGCCGAGCTGGTTGCTGGCGCCGATGAACACCGAATTCACCGCGCCGACCCGGCCGCGCATGTCGTCAGGCGTCTCGAGCTGCACCAGTGACTGGCGAATCACCACGCTGAACATGTCGGCCGCGCCGCTGATGGCCAACACCACAAAGGCGAACCAGAACGAGGTGGCCAGCGCAAACGCAATGGTCGCGAAACCAAAGACCGCCACCGCGCCCAGCAGCCAATGCCCGGCCCGGCTGGTGATGGGCATGCGCGAAAGCCATACGCCGATGATGACGGCGCCCAGCGCCGGCGCCGCCCGCAGCAGGCCCAGACCCTCGGGGCCGGTGTGCAGGATGTCGCGCGCGAAGATCGGCAGCAAGGCGGTTGCGCCACCCAGCAGCACGGCGAACAGATCCAGCGAAATGGCACCCAGCACCACCGGCCGCTGCCAGATGAAACGGATGCCTGCCGTCAGCTGCGCCAGATCGGGCGCGGGGCGCAGGCTCTGGACCGGCCGGTGCCGGATCGCCAGCACGCACCACACCGCCGAGAGCAGCAGCAGCAGCGACAGGCTGTAGACCACCGCGGCGCCCCAGTGCGCGCCAATCATGGCCTGGCCGGCGATACCGGCATCCGCCGCTGCGCCCTGGCCGAACAGGCTGGCGACACGGGGGCCGAGCGCATACAACGCGCCCCCCAGCGCCGGCCCGGCAATGATGGAGGCCTGCATGGCCGAACTCGCGGCAGCCACTGCGCGCGGCAAAAGCGCTGGCGGCACCAGCGTAGGCGTCAAGGCTTGCTGGGCTGGCATCTGCAGCGCGCGTGCCATGCCCAGCAGCATCGAGAGCAGCAGGATCAGGTTGGCCCCGACCCATCCGCCGACACTGGACAGCGCCAGGCACGCCGCCACCACGCATTGCAGGCTCATGCTGCCAGCCACCAGCAGGCGCCTGTCATGGCGGTCAACGAGGTGCCCCGCCGGCAAGGTCAACAGCAGTGCCGGCAGGAACTGGGCGAGACCGACCATGCCGAGCTCCCAGGCGCTGCCGGTCAGGTCGTACATCTGCCAACCCAGCGCCACCATCAACATCTGGTTGGCGGCGCCGCCGGTCACACGGGCGCCCAGCAAGCGCAGGTAGTCTCGCTGGTCGCGCAATCGCGCGCTGCCAGCCGACTTCGGGTCGGAAATGCTCATCCGCTCAAGTTTAACTGGGCCTAGGGTTAGCCCGCGGTCTTGAAAGCCATCACCGCCTGGTTGCGCAGCGTGCGCAGCAGGCTGAGCTCGCGGTCCGCCACCGCGATGGGGCGGTCCCGGTCCGCGTAGATCATGCCCAGCGGCACGCCTTTGCTCATCAGCGGCATCAGCAGAAAGCTCCTGGCACCGGCCTCGCGGCACCAGGCCGGCAGGCGGGCCTGCAGGTCAGGCGCACGGGCATCGGCGATCTGGGTGTCCAGGCCTTTCAGGCAAGCGGCGGCGAACAAGTCCATCGCGCCGGTCGGCTGCAGGTTCACACTGAGCTGGCGCGCCAGTTCCTGCGCACCTTCCCCCAGCGCCAGCCGCGCGGTCATCACGGTCTGGCGGGGGCTGCGCGTTGCCAGCACCACGCGGCGAAAGTTCATTGCCCGCAGCAAGGTCTCGAGGATCATGCGCAGCACTTCGTTGAGCACAACAGCGTCGCCTGCCAGGGTTTCGGTGACCTCGGCAATGCCGGCCGCCAGCAGGTCCTGCGCATGGGCTTCGCTGGCAGGATCGGGCAGCACCAAGGTGGCCGTCGCTTCGGACGCCGAGGCCTGGCCGAGCAGGCGCCGGGCGCGGGCCTTGGCCGGCAGTTCGATGCCCATGGTCGTGGCCAGGTCGGCCAGTTGCTGCTGCGCCGTCTGCACCGCCTGCACCAGGCTGTCCTGCGACATGGCCAGGCCACGCACGTAGCCACTGGCCAGCCGCCGCATCGTGATCTGGTCCGCGCCTGCATCGGCCGCCAGCAGGCTTTGCACCATTTCACCTGCGGCGCGCACAGCCCAGCGCAAGCGCTCCGTGCCGGCGAGCGCACGCTGCGGCATGTCGCCCTCGGCCACGCGCAAGGCATGGCACAAGCTGTCCGGCAGGCCCCAGGCCTGGGCCACACCCAGGCCCAGCGCATCGAAGTCCAGCCCCAGCACTTCGCGCGCAGCGCGGGCTTCGGCCGGGCTGTGCCAGGCCGGGCGTGGCTTGCTGCCGTCGCTGGGAGGCACCAGGCGCAGGCGCACGCGCTCGGCTTCGTCCGGGAAGTAATAGGCCACCAGCAAACGGCCGAGGTGGCTGAACATGCCGGCCAGGAAGGCTTCTTCGCGCTCCGGCGAAGGAGGGGTCAGCTGGTCGGTCACCATCGCCGTCATCAGCGCTTCGAGGAACATCTCCTTCATGCGCTGGGCGTGGTTGCGGTTGCGCATGTGCTCCAGCAGCATCACCGACATCGCCATGTTGCGGATGCCGGCGAAACCGACCAGCGCCGCGGCACGCGAGACGGTGGTGATGGCGCCAGTGCCGAGGTGGCTGAAGTGCACCGTGTTGACCAGCCGCAGCAGCTTATGGGTCAGCGCCACGTCCTTCAGGATCTCTGCCGAGAGCGCATGCACGCTTTCGCTGTCCGATGCGGTCACGCGCTGGATGCGCATCACCGAATCCGACAGCGCCGGGAAGTCGCCGGTCAGTCGCATGCGGCGCAGCAGGAACTCCAGCGTCGCGTGGCTGGCCGCAGGCTGCGGTGCCTCGGGGTTCAGCCAGCCGCCCAGCGCCTCGCGAAAGGCCGCGGCCGATTCGAAACGCATGGCGGGCTGCGCCGCCACCGCACGCAGCACCAGCGCACGCAAGGGATCATCGACCGGCTGCGGCGCCGGTTCAGGCCAGCTGACCGGCTCGGCCACCGCCCGCTGCAGCATCGCAGTCGGCGTCAGGCCGTCCATGCCGGTGCGCATGGGCTGGCCCAGCAGCGCATGGCCGAGCAGCATGCCGGCGGCAAAGATGTCCATCGCCGGCGTGGCGGCCTGGCCGCTGGCGCCTTCGGGCGAAATGGTCGCGACCGAGCCAACGATGCGGCCGTCCGGCGCGGCCGACAGCCGTGTCGCGATGCCGAAATCCATCACACGGGCGCGGCCATCGCGGGCCAGCAGCACGTTGGCGGGCTTCAGGTCGCGGTGGATGATGCCGTGGCCGTGCGCGCAGGCCAGCGCGTCCAGCACCTGCAGCATCATCTCGGCGGCTTCGCGCGGCGCCATCGCGCCCTGGCGCGCCAGGCGGTCGGCCAGGGTCAGCCCTTCGACGCGCTCCAGCACCATCCAGGCCCGGCCACCTTCCTGCATGGCTTCGTGCACCGCCACGATGTTGGGGTGCGACAGGCCGCTCATCAGCCGCGCTTCGGCCAGCCAGGCGTCGCGCTGGTCGCCAGTGACTTCCGGGCGCAGCAGCTTGATGGCGACCTCACGCTGCAGCAATGGGTCCCAGGCCAACCAGACGGTGGCCTGCGAGCCCTGCCCCAGCAAGGCCTTCAGCGTGAAGCGGCCCAGTTGCTGCGGCGTGGCGGCGGGAGTGGGTACTGCCATGGATGGCACGCCGGCAAGGGCGTGAATTTCAAGAAACGTTTTGGCGGCGCAGCCCGGAAGACGAACTCTCTCCGACGGCCGGCAGGGGGCTGCCATGCGGCAGGCCGGTCGCGTCGCCACCCTGCAATTCCAGTTGCAGGGCGTCCTGCATTTCGCGCCCGCTGAGGTTCAGCGCACGCGCATAGCGCTGCACGACCTGGCGCAGCGCAGCCTGCACCCGCGTGGCGGGCTGGTTCAGCGCATCGACAAGTTCACCCGCGCAGCTGGCTGTGGTGCGCAGGTTGTCGGTGTCGCTGTCCGCCGTCCGCACCGGGGCATTCGGCGGCACGCGGCGCACCAGCGCCAGCACGCTGTCGTCCAGCCCCCAGTGCTGGGCCACCGCCACGCCCAGTTCATCCAGGTCCAGCCCCAGCACTGCAAACGAGGCCGCCTCGGGGCTCATCCCGTGTGCGTCCGGTGCAGTCGCCGGCGCGTCGTCGTTCTGCATCAGCTTGCGGATCTGCTCGGCCTCCTCCGGGAAGTGGTACTGCACCACCATCCGGCCGAGGTTCTGCAGCAGCGAGATCAGGTAGACGACCTCGCCGTCGTAGCCAGCCGGCACCAGCCGCACGGCCAGGCGGGCGGCGCGGTGGGCACGGCGCATCAAGGTGTCGAGCTGGCCTGCAGCAGCGTCGTCCAGCGGGCCCGGCCAGCGGCGCAGGCCGAGCGCCGCCTGGCGCACGCCGTCCAGCCCCAGCATCGCAATCGCCCGGCGCAGCATCAGCACCGGGCCGTCATCCGACACCTGGCCACCGCGCAGCTGGGCGCTGTTGACCCGGCGCAGCAGTTCAAAGGCGAGTGCAATGTCGCCCAGCACCAGCTCTGCCAGCTCGCTGGTGCGGCCACGTTCCATCAAGGCCAGATGCGCCACCCGCTCGGCGCCACCGGGCTGGGCCGGCAACACGCCTACGGTGCGCAGGCGGTCGCGCAGCAGCGCCAGCGGGCCGCCATCATCATCCTGCGTCTTCAGCCAGCCTTCCAGCGCACGCTGTAGCGTGCGGGCGCTGCGGTAGCGCAGGCGCGGCTGGCGATCGGTGCAGCGGTTGACGATTGCGCGCAAGGGCTCGGGGATCGGCCGCGGCACGGTCCAGGGCAGGCGCACGATCTCCTGGCCCAGCGGCGGCATGCGCTGTATCACGTGGACCACGTCGGGTTCGTCCAGCGCCGGCTGGCCGACCAGCGCATGGTGCATCACCAGGCCCAGCGCCAGCACGTCCTGCTCGGCCGCGTCGCGCACGGCACGCAAGGCGTCCAGCCCGCCGTCATGCTGGGTTTCGGTCGGATGCGCAGCAGCTTCCAGCCCCATCACGCTGACCTGCTGCAGTTCGTCGATGGCCAGCATCCAGGGCTGCAGGTCGCGGTGGGCAACGCCGGCCTCGTGGGCAAAGGCCAGGCCTTGCGCAATCTGGGCGGCCCAGCCGGCCAGTTCGGCCGCAGGCGCACCCTGGCGCGAAAACTTCTCGGGCCAGGACACGGCGCGGGAACGGTCGTAGGCCATGAACGGCCAGCGGTCGTGCACGCCGATTTCCAGCGGCTTGGCCAGTTGCGGATGCTGCAGCCGCGCGGCGCGCTGCGCAGCCTGCAGCCAGGCCGAAGCGGCCTCCGCATCGAGCTGCTGGCGCAGGATCACCAGCAGGCATTCCTGCTGGCTGCGGGTATCCACGGCGGCCCAGCCCATCGTGCGGTCGCTCTTGCCCACCAGGCGCAGCAACTGGAAGCGGCCGAACATGCGCACCGGCTTGGCCCTGGCGGCAGAGGCAGCAGGCGAAGCAGGCGAAGGGGTGGATGAGGAGGCGGTGGCAACCATGGGACGATGGAATAGCTCGGCACGATTGAAACCCTTGCATCGACCGGCCGATGTCCGGATCAACACTACAAGTGCACATTATTTCTGCATGGTTTGCCCTGCTGCGGCAAGGTATCCGCGCGGCCTGCGGGTCCTCGGGCTTTGTGTCAGAATCAACTTGCCTTTTTGCAGGCCCTGATCCCAGGGCCGAGAACAAGGCTTCCGCAGGGTTGAACAGGCATGGGTTGACCCCATCTCTGAATTTCCTCCCTCGCGTCCCGGGTCCGGCCAGTGCAGCATCGCAGCCGGCTGTGCCGTCCGGTCTCCCCACAGGAACTTCCCATGAGCAGCGAACTGATCAAGCATATTTCCGACGCTTCTTTCGAAGCCGACGTCCTGCAATCCGGCAAGCCGGTGCTGGTCGACTTCTGGGCTGAATGGTGCGGTCCCTGCAAGGCGATTGCCCCGGCGCTGGAAGAACTTGCCGCCCACTACGGCGACAAGATCCAGATCACCAAGATGAACGTCGACGACAACCGCGAAGTCCCGGCCAAGTTCGGCATCCGCGGCATTCCGACCCTGATGGTCTTCAAGGACGGCCAGTTTGCTGAAACCCTGGTCGGCAGCCATCCGAAGGCGAAAATCCAATCGCTGATCGACGCTCATCTATAATCTCGCCTGAAGCACCGGGTGCGGTGGCCGCAAGCTGGTCATCCACAAGCCCCGCCCCGCTGCTGCAAACAGGCTCAAGGCCACCACGCCCCAGAACCCAGCGGTTCTCCGGCGCGTGAGTTTCACGGCCCACAGCTCCCACAACAGTTTCTTGTATCGCGTGTCGGTGTCCGGCCTGCTGCCAAAAGGCAGCAAACCGTCCTCCGCAACGCGGCACGCCAGGGCCGCCGCCTTCGGAGCGGGCGCGGTCCAACCACCCCAAGGGTGAATCCCGATGCATCTTTCAGAACTGAAAGCCCTTCACGTCTCGGCCCTGATCGAGATGGGCGAAGCGCTGGAGATCGACAACGTCTCGCGCCTGCGCAAGCAGGAGTTGATGTTCGCGATCATGAAAAAGCGCGCCAAGGCAGGCGAGCAGGTGTTCGGCGACGGTGTGCTGGAAGTGCTGCCAGACGGCTTCGGCTTCCTGCGCTCCATCGACAGCAGCTACATGGCTTCTACCGACGACATTTACCTGTCGCCCAGCCAGATCCGCCGCTTCAACCTGCACACCGGCGACCTGATCGAAGGCGAAGTGCGGGTCCCCAAGGACGGTGAGCGCTACTTCGCGCTGGTCAAGGTCGACCGCGTGAACGGCCTGACGCCCGAGGAGAACAAGCACAAGATCATGTTCGAGAACCTGACGCCACTCTTCCCGAAAGAGGCGTTCAAGCTTGAGCGTGACGGCCTGAAGGCCGACGAGAACATCACCGGCCGCATCGTCGACCTGATCGCGCCGATTGGCAAAGGCCAGCGTGCGCTGCTGGTCGCACAGCCCAAGACCGGCAAGACGGTGATGATGAAGCACATCGCACACGCGCTGGTGGCCAATCATCCCGAGATCCACCTGATCGTACTGCTGGTCGACGAGCGGCCGGAAGAAGTGACCGAAATGGTCCGCGGCGTACGCGGCGAAGTCATCTCCTCGACCTTCGACGAACCGGCTGCGCGCCACGTGCAGGTCGCCGAAATGGTGATCGAGCGCGCCAAGCGCCTGGTCGAGCTGGGCAAGGACGTGGTGATCCTGCTGGACTCCATCACCCGCCTGGCCCGCGCCTACAACAACGTGCTGCCTTCGTCCGGCAAGGTGCTGACCGGTGGCGTGGACGCCAACGCGCTGCAGCGGCCCAAGCGCTTCTTCGGCGCGGCCCGCAATGTCGAGGAAGGCGGCTCGCTGACCATCATCGGTACTGCGCTGGTCGACACCGGCTCGAAGATGGACGAGGTCATCTACGAAGAGTTCAAGGGCACCGGCAACTGCGAAATCCACCTGGATCGCCGCATGGCCGAGAAGCGCGTCTACCCGTCCATCCAGATCAACAAGTCCGGCACCCGCCGCGAAGAGTTGTTGCTGAAGCCGGAGATCCTGCAGAAGACCTGGATCCTGCGCAAGCTGCTCTACAACATGGATGAGATGGAGGCGATGGAATTCGTGCTCGACAAGATGAAGGCCTCCAAGAACAACCTCGACTTCTTCGACATGATGCGAAGAGGCGGTTGATCGGACCGCAAGGACGATCCTGGAGGCAGGTCCGTGACCTGGCACACATGCCGGCACGGACGGTGGCGCAGCCCGCTGCGCTATAATGCTCGTTTTTCCGCTGTCGAAAAGTGCGCTGGCATGGGGCTGGCGTGGCTGTTGGCTCACCAGCGACGAAGGAAGGCGGTTTCCGCCTCAAAGCGCCATGAAAACAGGCATTCACCCGAACTACCGCGACGTTGTGTTCGTGGACCAATCCAACGGTTTCCAATTCGTGACGCGTTCGTGCGCGCCGACCAAGGAATCGATCAAGCTGGAAGACGGCCGCGAACTGCCGCTGTTCAAGCTGGAAACCACCAGCGAATCCCACCCGTTCTACACCGGCCAGCAAAAGAGCGTGGACACGCTGGGCGGTCGTGTCGAGAAGTTCCGCAACAAGTTTGCGCGCGTCGGCATCAAGAAGTGAGATTGGCGGCCTGTGTCCTGCACAGCGCTCGCTCCCCGAAAGGCAGCCACCGGCTGCCTTTTTTATTGCCCGCCCCTGCTGCGCAAAGACTCGCGCCCCTGCCGGCGTTGGGTTTCCGCCTCGTTCTGAAACCTTGATCGGCCCGCTTGTTGGCATGATCCAGCCGTGAATCAACCGACCCCTGCCCTCGTGACCCAGCGTGCCGCGCAGCGCCTGCCACGCATCGCACTGCTGCTGTTCTGCGCCGCCTACCTGCTGCCCGGCCTGTTCGGTCGAGACCCCTGGCGCAATGCCGATCTGACCGCCTTCGGCTACATGCAGGCCATGGCCGAGGGCCGCACCTCCTGGTGGGCGCCTTCGCTTGGTCAGTTGTCACCCGAAACCGCGCTGCTGCCGCACTGGATAGGCGCCTGGTCGGTGCAGTTGCTGGGCCACTGGCTGGACCCTGCCCTGGCCGCACGCCTGCCGTTCACCTTCCTGCTGGCGCTGACGCTGTCGCTGGTCTGGTACGCGATGTTCCACCTGGCACGCACCGATGCCGCCCAGCCGGTGCCCTTCGCCTTTGGCGGCGAGGCCGAGCCGGTGGACTACGCCCGCGCAATGGCCGATGGCGCGTTGCTGGCCACCATTGCCACCCTGGGCCTGCTGCAACTGGGCCACGAAACCACGCCCGAGTTGCTGCAGTTGAGCCTGGTCTCGCTGTTCATCTGGGCCATGGCCGCTGCACCCTACAGCCGGCGCCGGGTGGCGCTGGCGGTGCTGGTTGCGCTGCCGGCGCTGGCGCTCAGCGGGGCACCCAGCATTGCCACCGCACTGGGCCTGACTGCCCTGCCGCTGAGCCAGCGCTCCAGCCATGCCGGCATGCGCGCGCTGTGGCCCTGGCTGGTGGCCTCGCTGCTGGTAGCCGCACTGGCCGCCACCCTGACTCACGCCTGGCAATGGCGCGTGGCCTTGCGCGAGCAGCCGGCCGAGTGGCTGGGGCTGCTGCGCCTGCTGCTGTGGTTCACCTGGCCGGCCTGGCCCATGGCCGTGTGGACGCTGTGGCGCTGGCGCAGCCATTGGCCGTACCGGCACATTGCCATTCCGGCCAGCACGGTGCTGATTGCACTGCTCAGCTCGGTGCTGATGGGCGGCTCGGACCGGGCGCTGATGCTGGCGCTGCCCGGGCTGGCCATCCTGGCGGCATTTGCGCTGCCCACGCTGCAACGCAGCACCGGCGCGGCCATCGACTGGTTCTCGGTGTTCTTCTTCAGCGTGGCCGGCCTCGCCATCTGGGTGATCTACTTCTCGACGCAAACCGGCACGCCGCCGCAGCCGCTGCGCAACATCCTGCGCTTGGTGCCGGGTTACGAATCGGAGTTCTCCCTGCTGGCGCTGGCCTTTGCCGTGGCTGGCACGCTGGCTTGGCTGTGGCTGGTGCGCTGGCGCACCTCGCGGCATCGCCACCCGCTGTGGAAGAGCCTGGTGCTGCCGGCCAGCGGCGTGGCGCTGGCCTGGATGCTGCTGATGACGCTGCTGCTGCCGGTGCTGGACTACGGCCGCAGCACGCGCCCGCTGGTGCAGCAGATTGCCCGCCTGGTGCCGGCCCATGCCTGCCTGCTGGCGCCGGGCCTGAGCCGCACGCACGTGGCCGGGCTGGAGGTGTTCGGCAACTACCAGGTGGACGCGCGCAGCGAAGAGGACAAGGTGGCCGCTGCCAAGGCCTTGCTCCCGACTACCCCACCCGCGGACATCCCGATGCCTGCGACCTGCGACTACCAGCTGCTGTTGACGCGCACCGCCCAGGCCGAAGCGCCGGCCGGGTGGCAACTGCTCGCCAAGTTCCACCGGCCGGTGGACCGCGGCGAATACTTCGCGTTGTACCGGCGCGGCTCCTGACCGGATTTCAGCTGGACGCGGTGGCCGCTTGCGGCTGCGAGACCAGCGGGCGGACCCGCGAGGCAGGCAGCAACAGCGTGAAGGTCGAGCCGCGGCCGAGCTCGCTGGCAATGCGCAGCTCGCCGCCATGGCGCTGCGCCACGTGCTTGACGATGGACAGGCCCAGGCCGGTGCCGCCGGTGTCGCGCGAGCGGCTGCCGTCGACGCGATAGAAGCGTTCAGTGAGGCGGGGCAGGTGTTCGGGCGCAATGCCGGGCCCGGTGTCGCTGACGCGGATCTCTAGCGCACCATCCGGCCGGCGGCAGCAACGCACGCTGACCGTGCCACCGTCCGGCGTGTAGCGCACCGCATTGTTGACCAGGTTGCCCACGCCGCTTTGCAGTTCCACCTCGTTGCCGGCCAGTTGCAGGCCTTCGGCGCCATCCGCTTCGCCGTTGGCCTCGTCTTCCCAATGGAAGCTGAGCTGGTGCCTGCCGTTGGACAGGCTGCGGGCATCGGTGTCGACTGCATCGCCCAGGCGCTGCAGCGGCAGCCAGGCATCCGACGGCGGGCGCGGGCTGCCCTCCAGGCGGGTCAGCGTCAGCAGGTCGCCCACAAGGGCCTGCATGCGGCGGGTCTGCTGGCCCATCAGCGACAGGACGCGCTGGCGCTCGACCTCGCTGAGCGGCAAGGTGGCCATGGTTTCGACAAAGCCGGCGAGCACCGTCAGTGGCGTGCGGATCTCGTGCGAGACGTTGGCGACGAAATCCCGCCGGGTGGCATCGGCCCGCTCACGCGCGGTCACGTCCTGGGTGATCAGCAGGTGTTGGCCGTCGCCATAGGGCCGCACGAGGATGGAGAGTTGGCCGCGGCCATGCAGGCTGGGGATCTGCACCGGCTGGTCGCTGGGGCCGCCGTGCAGGTGGGCCACGAAAGCCGGCGCGCGGACCAGGTTGGTGATGCGCTGCTGCAGGTCGCGCTGCGCGTCCAGCCCCAGGTGCTCGGCCGCGACCTGGTTGCACCATTCGATCTGCTCCCGGGCATCCAGCAGCAGCACGCCGTTCGGTGAAGCCTCGATGCCAGACAGGAACTGGCTCAGCCGCTCGCGCTCACGCGCGGTGGCCTTCTCGCGCTGCCGCAGCGCGCGCTCGATGCGCGCACCGGCCTCGCCCCAGAAACCGTTCTGGCGCGGGCAGCCATCGTCAAGCTCACCGGTCAGCCAGCCCAGCAGCTGGGCGCCACGCAGGCTGTCGACCACTGCAGCGAACGCGACCAGCACGCCCGAGCCCAGCAGGCTGCCCAGTTGCGGCATGCCAAGGCGTTCGCCACACAGGTGACCCAAGGCGCCACCGACAACCGCAGCCATCACCGCGAAGAGGACCCGCGGCCCCAACCAGAACATGCGGATTTCCCGAAAGGCGGGGTCAGGCCGAAGGCGCGGAGGCCATGACCTGTTGCGTCAACCGGTAGCCGGCGCCGCGCACAGTCTCGATCATCTGGGCGCACTGCGCCGGTTGCAGCGCCTCGCGCAGGCGCTTGACGTGCACGTCCACCGTGCGTTCCTCGATGAACACATGGTCGCCCCAGACCCGGTCCAGCAGTTGGGCCCGGCTGTGCACCCGCTCAGGATGGGTGAGGAAGAAATGCAGCAGGCGGAACTCGGTGGGCCCCAGCTTCAGCTCCACGCCCAGGCGGGCAACGCGGCGGGTGGACGGGTCCAGCCGCAGGCCGCCGACTTCGACCGCAGCGTCCAGCGCCTCTGGCACGCGGCGACGCAGCACGGCGCGGATGCGGGCCAGCAGTTCCTGGGTCGAGAACGGCTTGGTCAGGTAGTCATCCGCACCAGCGTCCAGGCCCGAAACCTTGTCGGATTCGTCTGCCCGCGCCGTCAGCATGATGATGGGCAGTTCCTTGGTGCGCGCGTCGGCACGCCAGCGGCGGGCCAGGGCCACGCCGGACTGTCCCGGCAGCATCCAGTCCAGCAGCACCAGGTCCGGCAGCACGGCGTCCACCGCAACCAGCGCCTGGTCGGCGTTTTCAGCCAGCGTGATCTCAAAACCCGCATGGCGCAGGTTGATGGCAATCAGCTCGGCAATCGCCGATTCGTCTTCAACCACCAGAATGGAGGGCATGTGGGTGTCCCGTGGGTCAGTTGCGGGTCAACGCGATGGTTTCCACCGCTTCAACCGTGTTGTGGCGCACGTCGGTGCCCTTGACGATGTAGATGATCTGCTCGGCCAGGTTCTTGGCATGGTCGCCCACGCGCTCGATGGCCTTGGCCACGAACACCAGGTCGATGCTGGCCGAGATGGTGCGCGGGTCTTCCATCATGTAGGTGATCAGCTTGCGCATCAGGCCGTCGAACTCCTGGTCGATCTGGCCGTCCTGCTTGATCACGTCCAGCGCCTGCACCGTGTCCAGGCGGGCAAACGCGTCCAGCGCCTTGCGCAGCGAGGCAGTGGCCAGGCTGGCTTCGAAGGACACGTCCTGCACCGGCAGGCGCAGACGGCTGAACACCCCCGTGTTGATCAGGCGCTGCACCGTGCGGGCGATGCGGGCGGCTTCGTCACCCACGCGCTCCAGGTTGCCGATGGTCTTGGAGATGGCGATCAGCAGGCGCAGGTCGCGTGCGGTCGGCTGGCGGCGGGCAATGATGGCCGACAGGTCGGCATCGATCTCGACTTCCAGCCGGTTCACGCGCTCTTCCAGCGCCAGCACCTGGGTGGCGGTTTCGGCGCTGTAGTTGGTCAGCGCGTAGATGGCTTGCGCCACCTGCGCCTCGACCAGCCCGCCCATTTCCAGCACGCGGGTGGAGACGGCGCTGAGCTCAGCGTCGAACTGGGTGGAGAGGTGTTTGTCACTCATGTTCTGTTCCCTTGGATGGCACCGCGACGCGGGGGCGGTCAGCCGAAGCGACCGGTGATGTAGTCCTCGGTGTCCTTCTTCTTCGGCTTCATGAAGAGGTCACGTGTCGGGCCGAATTCGATCAGGTCGCCCAGGTACATGTAGGCGGTGTAGTCCGAAACACGGGCAGCCTGCTGCATGTTGTGCGTGACGATGACCACGGTGTAGTCGCTCTTCAGCTCGGTGATCAGTTCCTCGACCTTGCCGGTAGAGATCGGGTCCAGTGCGGAGCAGGGTTCGTCCAGCAGCAGCACTTCCGGCTTGATCGCGATGCCGCGCGCAATGCACAGCCGCTGCTGCTGGCCGCCCGACAGGCCCGAGCCGCTCTGGCCCAGCTTGTCCTTGACCTCGGTCCACAGCGCGGACTTCTTCAGCGCCCATTCCACCCGCTCGTCCATCTCGACGCGCGACAGGTTCTCGAACAGCCGCACGCCAAACGCGATGTTGTCGTAGATCGACATCGGGAAGGGCGTGGGTTTCTGGAAGACCATGCCAACCTTGGCACGGATCAGCGACACATCCAGCTTGCTGTCCAGCACGTTCTCGCCGTCGACCAGGATCTGGCCTTCGGCGCGCTGCTCGGGGTAGAGCTCGAACATGCGGTTGAAGGTGCGCAGCAGCGTGGACTTGCCGCAACCCGACGGACCGATGAATGCCGTGGCCTTCTTCTCGGGAATGTCCAGGTTGATGCGCTTGAGCGCGTGGAAGCTGCCGTAGTAGAAGTTCAGGTCCCGCACCGTGATCTTGGCTTTCTCGGTCACGGGAAGTTCGACTTTTGCATCCATGATGGTGTTCGCCAGAAATCAGTGTTGTTTGCGGAAGAAGACCCGCGCGAGGATGTTCAGTGCCAGCACGCCCATCGTGATCAGGAACACGCCGGCCCAGGCCAGCTTCTGCCAGTTCTCGTAAGGGCTCATCGCGAACTTGAAGATCGTCACCGGCAGGCTGGCCATGGGCTTGCTCAGGTCGGACGACCAGAACTGGTTGGACAGCGCGGTGAACAGCAGCGGCGCGGTTTCCCCTGCAATGCGGGCCACGGCCAGCAGCACACCGGTGACGACGCCGGCACGGGCCGACTTCAGCGTGATCGAGAAGATCACCTTCCACTTCGGTGTGCCCAGCGCGTAGGCCGCTTCACGCAGCGCATGCGGCACCAGCGTCAGCATGTTCTCGGTGGTGCGGATGACCACCGGGATCACGATGAGCGACAGCGCGGCAACGCCTGCCCAGCCCGAATAGCTCTTGAACTGCACCACCACGACCCAGCCGACAAACAGCCCGATCACGATGGACGGTGCCGACAGCAGGATGTCGTTGATGAACTGGGTGATGCGGCCCAGCCAGGCCTTCTGGCCGTACTCGGCCAGGTAGATGCCGGCCAGGATGCCGATCGGCGTGCCGACGCAGGTGGCCAAGGTCACCATGATCAGGGAACCATAGATGGCATTGGCCAGCCCCCCGCCCTCGTCCTGCGGCGGCGGTGTCATTTCGGTGAACACGGCCAGATTCAGACCACCAATGCCCAGCCGGAAGGTCTCGAACAGGATCCACAGCAGCCAGAACACGCCGAAGGCCATGGCCGCCAGCGACAGCGTCAGCGCCACCGTGTTGACGCGCTGGCGCCGCTTGTGCATGGCCAGGCGGCCAGCGTCCAGAGTCGCCAAGCTCATGTGCGGCTCCCTTCATTCTTCTTGAGGCGGGCCAGCAGCAGCTTGGAGCAGGCCAGCACCACGAACGTGATGAAAAACAGCACCAGGCCGAGGTAGATCAGCGAGGCCTGGTGCAGGCCCTCGCCGGCTTCGGCGAACTCATTGGCCAGCGCAGAGGTGATGCTGTTGGCCGGCTCGAACAGCGACAGCGAGTTCAGCTGGTTCGCATTGCCGATCAGGAAGGTGACCGCCATGGTCTCGCCCAGCGCACGGCCCAGGCCCAGCATGATGCCGCCGACCACCCCGGTCTTGGTGAACGGCAGCACGACCTTGAACATCACTTCCCAAGTCGTCGAGCCCAGTCCGTAGGCCGATTCTTTGAGCATCGGCGGCGTCACCTCGAACACGTCGCGCATCACCGAGGCAATGAACGGGATGATCATGATCGCCAGGATGATGCCGGCCGACAGCAGGCCGATGCCCACCGGCGGGCCGGAGAAAAACGCACCCAGCACGGGCACACCCTTGAACAGGTGCTGCAGCGGTTGCTGCACATAAGTGGCCAGCAGCGGGCTGAAGACCAGCAGGCCCCACATGCCGTAGACGATGGACGGCACAGCCGCCAGCAACTCGACCGCGATGCCCAGCGGCCGCTTCAACCAGTTCGGCGAGAGTTCTGTCAGGAACAGCGCGATGCCGAAGCTCACCGGCACCGCGATCAGCAGCGCGATGATCGAGGTCATCAGCGTGCCGTAAATCATCACCAGGCCGCCGTAGTGATTCCCGACCGGGTCCCATTCGGTGCGCCAGAGGAAGGAGAACCCGTATTCACGGATGGCAGGCATCGCGCCCACCACAAGAGAAATCAGGATGCCCAGCAACAGGGCCAGCGTCAGCCAGGCAGCCGAATGGGCGGCCAGTGAAAACAGCCGATCGGCCCAGGGCGCGCGCATGCGCCGCGAACCGGGACGGCCCGCAGGAGAGGTTCGGACCATCTCGATGTCGGAAGGCAGTGAGTGTGCAGGCATCGTAGCAGTCACTTTGGGGGGCTCCAGTGGCACGGCGCACAGGCGGGGCGAGGGGCAGCCACCGGCCGCCGCGCCCTGCTGTGCGCTCAGTGCAGGATCACTTGTAGGCGATGGCCTTGCCGGAACCGTCCTTGATCTCGGCCCACTGCTTGTGGATCAAGGCCTTGAGCGAGTCGGGCAGCGCAACGTATTCCAGCTCCATCGCCGGCTTGTCGCCATTGCTGTAGGCCCAGTCGAAGAACTTCAGCGCGGCAGCAGCCTGGGCCGGCTTGTCCTGCACCTTGTGCATCAGGATGAAGGTGGCGCCAGTGATGGGCCAGCTGTCCTTGCCGGCCTGCTCGGTCAGCACTTGGTAGAAGCTCTTGGACCAGTCGGCACCTGCGGCGGCGGCCTTGAAGTTCAGGTCATCCGGGCCGACGAACTGGCCGTCCTTGTTCTTCAGCATCACGAACGCCATCTTGTTCTGCTTGGCGTAGGCGTATTCGACGTAGCCGATCGAGTTCGGCAGGCGCTGCACATAGGACGAGACGCCCTCGTTGCCCTTGCCGCCCGCGCCGGTCGGCCAGTTGACGGCAGTGCCTTCGCCAACCTTGGCCTTCCAATCGGCATTCACCTTGGACAGGTAGTTCGTGAAGATGAAGCTGGTGCCCGAGCCGTCAGCGCGGCGGACCACGGCGATCTCGGCGTCCGGCAGCGCCACGCCTGCGTTCAGCGCGGCGATGGCAGCGTCGTTCCACTTGGTGACCTTGCCCAGGTAGATGTCGCCCAGCACCTGGCCCGTCAGCTTCAGTTGGCCCGGGGCGATGCCCTTGATGTTGACCACCGGCACGACGCCGCCGATCACGGTGGGGAACTGGACCAGGCCATCAGCGGCGAGTTCTTCGTCCTTCAGCGGCGCGTCGGAGGCACCGAAGTCCACCGTCTTGGCCTTGATCTGCTTGATGCCGGCACCCGAACCCACCGATTGGTAGTTGATGTGCGCGCCGCTGGCCTTGCTGTAGAGGTCCGCCCACTTGGCGTACACCGGAGCGGGGAACGAGGCGCCTGCGCCGGTCACGTCTTGCGCAAAGGCGGTGGAGGCCAATGCCAGCGCAGCGCTGGCCAGCGAGAAACGAACGAAAGTGGAAACCATGAAACAGACCCTTCGTCAGTGGGGAATCGGGGCGCAATGCCCCGCGATGCCTGCACTGTAGAAACGGTCTGTGACACCGCTGTGACATTCATGACAATGATCCGGGCGACGCCACGAAGCCGTCACCAGACCGTCATGAAACGCCTATTTCCCGGAGAAAACCTCGACAAAACAACGGCTTGCCAGCGCCTCAGGCGGCTTGAACCGCCGCTGCGGCGAGTTGCTCTGCGGTCTGGCGAGCCTGGTGCGGGTCGCGTGCCTCCACCATCACGCGCAGCACCGGCTCGGTGCCGGAAGCACGGATCAGCACCCGCCCGCTGCGGCCCAGCGCCTTTTCAGCGGCTTCGGTCGCGTCTGCCAGCACGCGGTTGGCGCGCCAGTCGCTGCCGTCGGCCAGCCGCACATTGATCATGGTCTGCGGGAACAGCTGAACCGGGGCAACCAATTCGGCCAGGCTGCGTCCACTGCGCTGCACCGCCTGCAGCACCTGCAGCGCACTGACGATGCCGTCACCAGTGCTGTGGCAGTCCAGCACCAGCAGGTGGCCCGAGCTTTCACCACCCAGCAGCCAGCCGCGCCGACCCAGTTCTTCCAGCACGTAACGGTCACCCACCTTGGCGCGCACCAGCTCGATGCCGCTTTCGGCCAGCGCCAACTCGACCGCCATGTTGGTCATCAGCGTACCAACCACCCCCGGCACCGCCTCGCCCAGCGCCTGCCGGTCCTGGGCAAGCAGGAACAGCAGTTCGTCGCCGTTGAACAGCCGCCCTGCCCCATCCACCAGTTGCAGCCGGTCGGCGTCGCCGTCCAGCGCCACGCCGTAGTCGGCGCCATGTTGCCGCACCGCGGCGACCAGCGCTGCCGGCGCGGTGGCGCCAACGTTGGCGTTGATGTTGATGCCGTTGGGCGACACGCCGATGCTGATCACCTCAGCGCCGAGTTCGTGAAACACGGCTGGCGCGACCTGGTACGCAGCACCGTGCGCCGCGTCGACGACGATCTTCAGGCCCTTGAGCGTCAGCTCGCCGCTGACCGTGCTCTTGCAGAACTCGACGTAACGGCCTTGCGCGTCGCTCAACCGGCGGGCCCGCCCCAGGTGCGCCGAGTCGGCCCAGGCCGGCGGCTGCGCCAGTGCCTGTTCAACCGCCTCTTCCCACGCATCGGGCAGCTTCTCGCCGCGGGCCGAGAAGAACTTGATGCCGTTGTCGGGAAAGGCGTTGTGCGAAGCGCTGATGACCACCCCGAGGTCCAGGCGCAGCGCCCGCGTCAGGTAAGCGACACCGGGCGTCGGCAACGGCCCGGTGAGCAGCACGTTGACGCCAGCCGAGACAAAACCCGCCTCCAGCGCAGACTCCATCATGTAGCCGGAAATGCGCGTGTCCTTGCCGATCAACACCGTCGGCTGGCGGCCCGGGCTGGCGGCGGCCAGCACCTGCCCAACGGCATGGCCCAGGCGCAGCGAAAAGTCTGCGGTGATCGGATAGGTGCCCACGGTACCGCGAATGCCGTCGGTGCCAAAAAACTGTCGTGCCATGGAGGTGTTCCCGCGCCGTGAAAGCGGCGTCTTGATGGAGATGAGAAGAAAAAAGTCCGCGCCGCTTCACGCAACCAGACCGGCAGCCTGCCAGACCTTCACTGCATCGACCGTGGCTGCCACGTCGTGCACCCGCAGCACACCTGCACCGTGCGCTGCGGCAGCGAGCGCCGCGGCCACGCTGGCGACCATGCGCTCGCCCACCGGCCGGCCGGTCAGCTGGCCGAGTGTGCCTTTGCGCGACCAGCCGGCCAGCAGGGGAAAGCCCAGGTCCAAGAGCTGGGCCTGGCCGCGCAGCAAGGCCCAGTTGTGCTCGGCCGTCTTGCCGAAGCCGTAACCCGGGTCGAGCACGATGCGCGCGTCGGCCACACCCACCTCGCGCAGCACCTGCACGCGCTCAGCGAGAAACGCCCGCACGTCGGCCAGCACGTCGTCGTAGTACGGCTGCAACTGCATGGTGCCGGGCTGGCCCTGCATGTGCATAACGCAGATGCCGGCCTGCGGCGCCTGGGCCACACAGGCCAGCGCGCCTGGCCAGGTCAGCGAGCGGATATCGTTGATGATGTCGGCCCCCGCGGCCAGCACCTCGGCGATGACCTCGGGCCGGCTGGTGTCGACCGACACCGGCACGCCCAGCGTCACCGCATGGCGCACCACCGGCAGCACCCGAGCCAGTTCATCCTGCCAACTCGGCATCACCGAACCGGGTCGGGTCGACTCTCCGCCAATGTCCAGAATGTCAGCCCCCTCGGCCAGCAGCAACTCGCAGTGGGCCATCGCCTGCTCGGGCGCGGCATGGTGGCCGCCGTCGGAAAACGAGTCCGGGGTGACGTTGACGATGCCCATCACCTGCGGACGCTGCAGGTCGATCAGGAAGCGGGCGGTTTGCCAGGGCATGGGCGATGAACTCCGGTCCGGAAATGCACAACGGGGCATGAAGCCCCGTTGAAGATCTGGCGCACAAGTCATGCGCCGTGCAATGAAGCTCAGGCGGCTGCAGGCGCGCTGTCAGGGTTGACTGGCGGCGTCGGGCCGGTGCCGGTCTTGCTGGCCGAAGGCGTCCAGTCCTTGGGCGGTCGCGGTGGCTTGCCACCCATGATGTCGGCAATCTGATCACCGTCGATGGTTTCCCATTCGAGCAGCGCCTTGGCCATCGCATGCATCTTGTCGGCGTTGTCCTCGATCAGCCTGCGCGCAATGTTGTATTGCTCATCGATGATGCGGCGAACTTCGGCATCCACCTTGCGCATGGTTTCCTCGGACATGTTGGTCGTCTTCGTGACCGAACGACCGAGGAACACCTCGCCCTCGTTTTCCGAGTACACGATGGGACCCAGCGCGTCGGTCATGCCGTAGCGCATCACCATGTCCTTGGCCGTCTGCGTGGCGCGTTCGAAGTCGCTGCTGGCACCGGTCGTCATCTGGTCCATGAAGACCTCTTCGGCGATGCGGCCACCAAACAGCATCGAGATGCGGCTCAGCATGCGGACCTTGTCGACGCTGTAGCGGTCCTTCTCGGGCAGCGAAATCGTCACGCCCAGGGCACCCCCACGCGGAATGATGGTGACCTTGTGGACCGGGTCCAGCTTCGGCAGCAACTGCGCAATGATGGCGTGACCGGCCTCGTGATAGGCCGTGTTCCTGCGCTCTTCCTCGTCCATGACCATGGACTTGCGCTCCGGGCCCATCATGATCTTGTCCTTGGCCTTCTCGAAGTCGACCATCTCGACCACGCGACCATTGCGGCGCGCGGCGAACAAGGCAGCTTCGTTGACCAGATTGGCTAGGTCAGCACCCGAGAAGCCAGGCGTGCCACGGGCCAGGATGTCGGCGCGGATGTCTTGTCCGACCGGCACCTTGCGCATGTGCACGTTCAGGATCTGCTCGCGGCCACGCACGTCCGGCAGGGTCACGTAGACCTGGCGGTCGAAACGGCCCGGACGCAGCAGCGCGGGGTCCAGGATGTCCGGCCGGTTGGTGGCGGCCATCACGATCACGCCCAGGTTGGTCTCGAAGCCGTCCATCTCGACCAGCATCTGGTTCAGCGTCTGCTCGCGTTCGTCGTTGCCGCCGCCCAGGCCCGCACCACGGTGGCGGCCAACGGCGTCGATTTCGTCGACGAAGATGATGCAGGGTGCGCTCTTCTTGGCCTGCTCGAACATGTCGCGCACGCGAGCGGCACCGACACCGACGAACATTTCAACGAAGTCGGAACCCGAGATCGAGAAGAACGGCACCTTGGCTTCACCGGCAATCGCCTTGGCCAGCAGGGTCTTGCCGGTGCCCGGAGGGCCGACCAGCAACACGCCACGCGGAATGCGACCACCCAGCTTCTGGAACTTCTGCGGATCCTTCAGGAAGTCGACCAGTTCCTTGACCTCTTCCTTGGCTTCATCGCAGCCTGCGACATCGGCAAAGGTGGTCGAGTTGTTGGCTTCATCCAGCATGCGGGCCTTGGACTTGCCGAAGCTGAATGCCCCGCCCTTGCCACCGCCCTGCATCTGCCGCATGAAATACACCCAGACGCCGATCAACAGCAGCATCGGGCCCCAGGAGAGCAGCAGGCTGGTCAACAGCGACGGCTCCTCACGTGGGCGCACTTCAAACTTCACGCCGTTGTTGATCAGGTCGCCGGTCAGGCCCCGATCCAGCAGCGTGCCGGTGGTGCGGATCTTCGTCCCATCGGTCGTGACAGCCTCGATCTCGACGCTGCCCGGGCCTTCCTGGATCTTCACATTCGTGACGTGCTTGTTGCGCACCTGCTCCAGGAACTCGGAGTAGCCCACCTGGCTGCCCTGCACCGACGCACGGTCGAATTGCTTGAACACGGTGAAAAGCACCAAGGCGATCACCAGCCAAACGGCGATCTTCGAAATCCACTGATTGTTCACCGCGGCTCCTTCATATGATCCATCGCTCGCTACCGGCCGGAAAATGCCGGCACGGCTGCTTAACCGCATATAGGGTCGATTCTAAGGCAGTCAATAGGCCACTTTGGCCGCGTGTCTGCGGGAGGAAAACCGGCTTAATCCGGCCACCAGCCGGCCTGTCGCTTGCCCAATGGCCTTGCGCCATGCGGCTCATCGGGTTTTCAGACCCATGCCGACCAGAAAGGTTTCCGACGACTTGTCGCGCGAAGCCTTGGGTTTGACGGGTTTCACGACCCGGAAGGTGTCGCGAAAGAGCTGGACCAGCGGGTCGTGCGCCGCGCCGTGAAAGACCTTGGCGACCAGCGCGCCGTCGCGCTTGAGGTGCTTGGCGGCGAAATCCACTGCCAGCTCGACCAGGTTTTCGATCCGCGCCGCGTCCGTGCTGGCAATGCCCGACAGGTTGGGCGCCATGTCCGAGACCACCAGGTCCACCGGCCGGCCGGCCAGCGCCGCTTCCAGTTGCTGCAACACGGCGTCGTCGCCGAAATCGCCCTGGATGAAGGTCACGCCGTCGATCGGCTCGAAATCCAGCATGTCCAGCGCGATGATGGTGCCGTCGAGCTCACCGCTGGCAGCGCCCCCCACGCCAGCCACCTTGGGGGCAAAGCGCCGCCGCAGGTACTGGCTCCAGGCGCCGGGGCAGGCACCCAGGTCAACCACCACCTGGCCGGGGCGGATCAGCTGGAAAGTCTCGTCGATTTCCTTCAGTTTGTAGGCTGCGCGCGCCCGGTAGCCGTCTTTTTTGGCCAGGCGCACATAGGTGTCGTTGACATGGTCATGCAGCCACGCCTTGTTGACCTTTTTGCTTTTGGTCTGGGTTTTCATGTTGAGGGGATAATACGGCGATGCCTGCGATTCAATTGACACCCGCTGCCCGAAAGGAAAAGCGGGGCGAAGCCCACCACCTCGACCCGGTCGTGATGATCGGCGGCGAGGGTTTGACCCCTGCCATCGTGAAGGAAGCCGATGTGGCCTTGAAGGCCCACGGCCTGATCAAGGTCCGCGTTTTCTCGGACGACCGCGTAGCCCGCGAAGCCATGCTGGCCCAGCTGGCCGACGAACTCTCGGCCGCGCCGATTCAGCACATCGGCAAGCTGCTGGTGCTGTGGCGCCCAATGCCCGAAAAAACCGCGCCCGTCGTGGAAGACCGCAAGCCGGGCTCACGCGTGGTCAAGCTGGTCACCTTCTCCAAGAACGGCAGCGGCCGGCCGACCGTGAAGAAGGTGCAGGTGCACGGCAATGAACGGGTGACGGCGGGCGGCATGGTCAAGCGCCAGAAGAACCGCGTCACCAGCGTCAAGAAGCGCGCACAAAGCCAGGACTGAACCTGGCGGCGGGCGGTCATCCGCCCGCCCTGGCCAGCCTGCTGCCGCCTGCGCGCCAGGCCAGGGCCAGCACCAGCAGCATCTTCACCCCGAAGAGCCCGAAGCTGAGGCCATGCAGCTGACCAAAACTGAGCGGCCCCAGCCCTGAGCGGGCAGACGCCATCATCGGCTGCAGCACGTAGTAGCCGACCACGGTGCAGACCACAGCACCCAGCACCAAACCCATGTTGACGCTGAAACCAGAGCCGGTGCCTCGTTCGGCCCGTTCGGCCGCGGCGGCCCGCTCCAGCAGCAGCAACAGCACCGCCAGCACCAGGCTGGTGGGCGCTTCGCGCGCGAACATGAAGCCCACCACCTTGCCGGCTTCGGTCGGCGTGGGCAGCGTGGCAAACGGCGCCGGCGTCGCCACGAACGCCAGGCAGGCCAACCCGCCCAGCCAAACACCGGGCAAGGCGCAGCGCAGGCGCTCACGCCAGCCGTTCACCGGTAACGCACCCCGACGATTTCGTAGTGGCGCAGGCCACCGGGCGCAACCACTTCGGCCACGTCGCCGGATTCCTTGCCGATCAAGGCCCGCGCGATCGGCGAGCTGATCGAGATCAGGCCCAGCTTCAGGTCCGCCTCGTCGTCTCCGACGATCTGGTAGGTGACCTTGGCGCCGGAATCTTCGTCTTCCAGGTCCACGGTGGTGCCAAAGACGATGCGGCCGCCTGCGTCCAGAGAACTCGGGTCGATGACCTGTGCTGCGGCCAGCTTGCTCTCCAGTTCCAGGATGCGGCCTTCGATGAAGCCTTGCTTGTCCTTGGCCGCGTCGTACTCGGCGTTTTCCGACAGGTCACCCTGGGCACGTGCCTCGGCAATCGCCTGGATCACCGCATGGCGTTCCACGGTCTTGAGTTGGTGCAGCTCTTCTTTGAGTTTTTCTGCACCGCGCTTGGTGAGGGGAATCGTGGCCATCGCGGCCCTCCTTGGCAGACAAAACGAATCCGCCGCCAAGACGCCAGGACGGCGCGAGGGCGGCGGATGCGGATGACGGGATTTTAGAGCACAACCAGCGCCAGCCCGGGCCGGTGAAACACCCGACCCGGGCTGCGCCCCGATCAGCTGCTGAGCGCCAGGTGCAGCTCCTGCAGCGACAGCACCTGCAGGTCGTCCTGGTGCTTCAACGCCTCGACAGCCGCTTCGCAGCCGGCCATGGTGGTGTAGTAGGTCACCCGGTTGGCCAGGGCCGCGGTGCGGATGTAGCGGCTGTCGGCAATCGCGGTACGGGTTTCGTCCACGGTGGTGAATACCAGCTGGATCTCGCCGCCCTTGATCATGTCGGCAATGTGCGGCCGGCCGTCCTTGACCTTGTTGACCACGGTGACTGGCACGCCGGCGGCGGCAATCGCAGCTGCCGTGCCCTTGGTCGCCACGACCTTGTAGCCCAGGTCGACCAGGTCGCCGGCAATCTTCACGGCGCGGTCCTTGTCGTTGTTCTTGACCGTGATGACCACCGTGCCCTGCGAGGGCAGGCGCGAGCCTGCGCCCAGTTGGCTCTTCAGCATCGCTTCGCCGAAGCTGTAGGCCACGCCCATCACCTCGCCGGTCGAACGCATTTCCGGGCCGAGGATCGGGTCCACGCCGGGGAACTTGTTGAACGGGAAGACGGCCTCCTTGACGCTGAAGTACGGCGGAATCACTTCGTGCGGCGGCTTGCCGCCCATGCCCTTCTGATCCACCAGCTTCTGGCCGGCCATGCAGCGCGCGGCAATCTTGGCCAGTTGCTGGCCGGTGGCCTTGGAGACAAACGGCACGGTGCGCGAAGCCCGCGGGTTGACTTCCAGCACGTAGATCACGGCTTCATCGCCCTCGCCCTGGATGGCGAACTGCACGTTCATCAGACCGATGACCTTCAACGCCTTGGCCATCTCGGCCGTCTGGCGGCGCAGCTCGTCCTGCAGCTTGGGGCTCAGCGAGTACGGCGGCAGCGAACAGGCCGAGTCACCGGAGTGCACGCCTGCCTGCTCGATGTGCTCCATGATGCCGCCGATCATCACGTCGACGCCGTCGCTGATGCAGTCGACATCGACCTCGATCGCGTCGTCCAGGAAACGGTCCAGCAGCACCGGCGACTTTTCCGAGACCCGCACCGCTTCGCGCATGTAGCGCTCCAGGTCCTTGTCGCCGTGCACGATTTCCATCGCCCGGCCGCCCAGCACATAGCTCGGGCGCACCACCAGCGGGTAGCCGATTTCCTGCGCCAGGCGCAGCGCAGCCTCTTCGGTGCGCGCGGTGCGGTTTGGCGGCTGCTTCAGGCCCAGCGCGTGCAGCAGCTGCTGGAAGCGCTCGCGGTCCTCGGCAATGTCGATGGAGTCGGGCGAAGTGCCGATGATGGGCACGCCGGCGCGCTCCAGGTCCAGCGCGAGCTTCAGCGGGGTCTGGCCGCCGTATTGCACGATCACGCCAACCGGCTTTTCCTTGGCCACGATCTCCAGCACGTCTTCCAGCGTCACCGGCTCGAAGTACAGGCGGTCCGAGGTGTCGTAGTCGGTCGACACGGTCTCGGGGTTGCAGTTGACCATGATGGTCTCGTAGCCGTCTTCGCGCATCGCCAGTGCCGCGTGCACGCAGCAGTAGTCGAACTCGATGCCCTGGCCGATCCGGTTCGGGCCGCCGCCCAGCACCATGATCTTCTTGTTGTTCGTCGGCTCAGCCTCGCACTCCTCGTCGTAGGTCGAGTAAAGGTAGGCGGTCTGCGTGGCGAACTCGGCGGCGCAGGTGTCCACGCGCTTGAACACCGGGCGCACATTGGCTTTCCAGCGCGCAGCGCGCACCAGGTGCTGGTTGGTGCCCAGCAGCTTGGCCAGGCGCTTGTCCGAGAAGCCCTTGCGCTTGAGGTACACCAATTCGTCGCGCGACAGGCCGTCCAGCGTGCGGCCGGCCAGCTGGCCTTCGGTCGTCACCAACTGCTCGATCTGGGCCAGGAACCACGGGTCGATGGCCGTCTCGGCGAAGACTTCGTCCAGCGACATGCCGATGCGGAAAGCGTCACCGACGAACAGGATGCGCTCCGGGCCGGGCTCGCCGATTTCCTGGATGATTTCCTCGCGGTCGGTCGAACGCTCGGTCAGGCCGTCGATGCCGGTTTCCAGGCCGCGCAGCGCCTTCTGGAAGCTCTCCTGGAAGGTGCGGCCCATGGCCATCACCTCGCCGACCGACTTCATCTGCGTGGTCAGGCGCGAATCGGCAGCCGGGAACTTCTCGAACGCGAAGCGCGGGATCTTGGTGACGACGTAGTCGATGGACGGCTCGAACGAGGCCGGCGTGGCGCCGCCGGTGATGTCGTTCTTCAGCTCGTCCAGCGTGTAGCCCACGGCCAGCTTGGCGGCGACCTTGGCGATCGGGAAGCCGGTGGCCTTGGAGGCCAGCGCCGACGAACGCGACACGCGCGGGTTCATCTCGATGACGACCATGCGGCCGTCCTTCGGGTTGATCGAGAACTGCACGTTGGAGCCGCCGGTGTCCACGCCGATCTCGCGCAGGATCGCGATCGAGGCGTTGCGCAGCAGCTGGTATTCCTTGTCTGTCAGCGTCTGCGACGGAGCCACGGTGATGGAGTCGCCGGTGTGCACGCCCATCGGGTCCAGGTTCTCGATCGAGCAGACGATGATGCAGTTGTCCGCCTTGTCGCGGACCACTTCCATCTCGTACTCTTTCCAGCCGATCAGCGATTCCTCGATCAGCAACTCGTTGGTCGGCGACAGGTCCAGGCCGCGCTTGCAGATTTCTTCGAACTCTTCCGGGTTGTAGGCGATGCCGCCGCCGGTGCCGCCCAGCGTGAAACTGGGGCGGATGACCATCGGGAAACCCGAGCCGCCAATGTCGGCCTGGATGCTCTTCTGCACGCCCCAAGCTTCTTCCAGCGTGTGCGCGATGCCGGACTTGGCAGAGCCCAGCCCGATCTTGGTCATCGCGTCCTTGAACTTCAGGCGGTCCTCGGCCTTCTCGATCGCTTGCTCATTGGCACCGATCATCTCCACCTTGTACTTGGCCAGCACGCCATGCTTGTGCAGGTCCAGCGCGCAGTTCAGCGCGGTCTGGCCACCCATGGTCGGCAGCACCGCATCCGGCCGCTCCTTGGCGATGATCTTCTCGACCACCTGCCAGGTGATGGGCTCGATGTAGGTGACATCGGCCGTGGCCGGGTCGGTCATGATGGTCGCCGGATTGCTGTTGACCAGGATGACCTTGTAGCCTTCCTCGCGCAGCGCCTTGCAGGCCTGGGCGCCGGAATAGTCGAACTCGCAGGCCTGGCCGATGATGATCGGGCCGGCGCCGATGATGAGGATGCTTTTGAGGTCGGAACGCTTGGGCATGGTCTTTTCTTGAGATCTGGCTGGCCTGGCTGCTTGTCAGCCCAGGCTGGCGGTGGCGAGCTTGGCGCCAAAGCCGAGGAACAGGGCACCAACGCCCGACGAGGCCACGCTGGCAGCGCGACGCCGCGCCACGAACGCGGCCGCCAGGCGTGCGCCGGAGAAGATCAGCACGGTCAGGTACAGCGCGCTGAAGGTCTGGGCGATGGCGCCCAGCACCAGGAAGCTCAGCGCGGGCCAGGCATAGGCCGGGTCGACGAACTGGATGAAAAACGACACGAAGAACAGGATGGCCTTGGGGTTCAGCAGGCTGATGAACAGCGCCTTGCGAAACGGCTGGCTCAGCTCGGCGTCAGACGCTTGCGCCGTGGCGAGCTCGCCACGCCAGCGCCGCACGGCGCCACGCAGCAGTTGGATGCCGACCCAGCCCAGGTAGACCGCGCCGACCATCTTCACGGCGAAGAACAGCGCCGGCACGGTGCGCAGCAGCGAGGCAGCGCCGAGGGCCGCCAGCGTCATCAGCACGGCATCACCCACGAACACACCGCAGGCCGCGGCATAGCCGTGGCGCACGCCGCGCCGCGCGGCGACCGAGAGCACGAAGATGGAGTTCGGCCCCGGCAGCAGCACGATGGCCATCGTGCCCAGCACATAGGTCCAGATGTCGGTGACGCCCAGCAGCATGGTTTGTTTTTCCCTTCTCGCGCCTTCAACCCATCTTCAACGCTTGCGTTCGGCCATCAGGCCGGTGAAGCGGTCGAACAGGTACGCAATGTCGTGCGGGCCAGGCGACGCTTCCGGGTGGCCCTGGAAGCAGAAGGCCGGCTGGTCGGTCCAGGCCAAGCCTTGCAGCGTGCCATCGAACAGGCTGACGTGCGTGGGGCGCAGGTTGGCAGGCAGCGTCTGCTCGTCGACCGCGAAGCCGTGGTTCTGGCTGGTGATGGACACCCGGCCAGTGTCCAGGTCCTTGACCGGATGGTTCGCGCCGTGGTGGCCGAACTTCATCTTGTAGGTGCCGGCACCCGCGGCCAGCGCCATGATCTGGTGGCCCAGGCAGATGCCAAAGGTCGGGATGCCGCTGGCGATCAGGTCCTTGGCGGCAGCAATCGCGTAGTCGCAGGGCTGCGGGTCGCCCGGGCCGTTGGACAGGAAGATGCCGTCGGGCTGGTGCTTCAGCACCTCGGCCGCGGTCGTCTTCGCCGGCACCACGGTGACGCGGCAGCCGCGTTCGGCCAGCATGCGCAGGATGTTGAACTTGACGCCGAAGTCATAGGCCACGACGTGGAACTTCGCGTCGCCCAAGGTACCGTAACCCGGCGTGCCGGCACCGTCGCCGCCTTCGGGGCGTGCCAGGCGCCACTCGGTCTGGGTCCACTCGTAGGGCTCGGTCTTGCTGACGACCTGCGCCAGGTCCAGCCCGGACATGCTGGGCGCGGCCTGCGCACGGGCCACAGCCTCGGCCTTGTCGGCCTCGGTCACCTGATGGCCCGCCGGGAAGGTGCTGATGCAGCCGTTCTGGGCACCGGTGGTGCGCAGCACCCGGGTCAGCCGGCGCGTGTCCAGGTCGGCAATCGCCACCGTGCCCTGGTCTTTCAGGTACGCGTCCAGCGACTGCGACTGGCGGAAGTTGGAGACTCGGACTGGCAGGTCCTTGATGATTAGGCCAGCGGCATGGACTTGAGACGCCTCGACGTCCTCGACGTTGACACCGTAGTTGCCGATGTGCGGATACGTCAGCGTGACGATCTGCCGGCAGTAGCTCGGGTCAGTGAGGATTTCCTGGTAGCCGGTCAGCGCGGTGTTGAACACCACTTCGCCAACCGTGTGACCGGGCGCGCCGATCGAGGTGCCGGAAAAGACCGTGCCGTCTGCGAGTGCAAGGATTGCGGGGGGCAGGACGGGCAGCAAGGGGGAACTCCGGTGTTCGCGCGCCCAGCCCGTGGGCCCTGGCCAAGGTTCAGGCCGGCGCGAACAGCGCGGCGAAAACGGTTTGGAAGGGCTCGGCAAGGAAAAGGGAAACGAGGTTTCGCTGGGCGGCTTTGTTTTGGGGTAAACCCGTCGATCATAACCCATCGTCCGCGATCAGGCGATCCCGACCCTGGCGCCAACCCAAGTGTTCGTGCGTCATGTGCCGCGCTTGGCGGACCTTCCGGCGCCTTCTGCGCCCACGCCGCCACACCAATGAAAACAGCCCGCCAGGCAAGCCTGGCGGGCTGTCGGGAGCGGCGGCCGAGACCACCAGCTCGAGGTGGCCCGAGGTTCAGCCGGTTGACGGCCCAACCTCGGCGCCATGGCTTACCAGCCGATGTCCTTCAGCAGTTCCAGCGTCAGGTCCTTCGGTGCCGAGACCTTGAAGGTCGGCAGGTCGGCGTTGATGGCCGGTTCCATCAGCAGGTTGCGCGTGGCCAGCGTGTCCCAGTGCGAGACCGACGAGCCCGACTGGTACGGGTTCGGCGTGTAAAGCATCACCCGGCCAGCGGCGTCAGCACCCGCGTAGAAAGCCTTGTCCACGCCCAGCACGGCGCGCACGGCGTGCTTGGCCGGTTCGGTGGGCGTCAGCACGGTCTTCAGCTTGATGCCGTCGTCCAGCGTGATACGCACCGACGGGATGGTCACCGTGGCATCTGCACCGCCCAGGCCAGCCGGCGGCCCACCTGCCGTGTTGTCGGCCACGATCACGGCCAACGCGCCAGCGTCCTGCGCATTCTTCACCTTGATGGTGAACGAGCAGGTTCCGCGGTCCACCAGGGCCACGTTGCCGGCGACCAGCGCGGCGTTCTCGGCGCTCAGCGGATTGCAGGCCAGGCCCGTCACGCCGTCGGCCTGGTCGATCACGCGGGCAATGGTGCCCTTGATGGCCGACGAGCTCAGGGCTGGGCCGAACGAGGCGGGGCCGACCTGGTAGGCGCCCGCAATGGCCGGGAACTTGTCCGACTTGACGGTCAGGATGGGCGTGCCCTTGCTCAGCACGGAGGGCATGTCGGTCGTGACGTTGGCACCGGTCCACACCAGGCCACGCGGGTTGATGGCGGACTTTGCGCGCTCGGCGTCCGTCATGTCGAACCAGGTCTTGCCGGCGGTGTTGTCGAACATCATCCGTTCCCACTGCGAGGGGAAGGCGACGCCGGTCTCATCCGCAATGCGGGCGCCGGTGGAACCGCTGGTCAGCGCCTGGAAGCCCAGGCCGTGGCCCACTTCGTGGGTCAGCACGACGGCGAAGTCGATCTGGCCGGCTGGCGCGTTGCCGTCCAGCCCCAGGTAGAAACTCTGGCCAGCCAGGCAGTTGGCCGCGCCCAGGTTGACGTTGAAGCGCGAGATGATTTCCGGCTCGGTGCCTTCGTCCAGGTCGCTGCCCGCCAGGGTGTTGGCCAGCGCGGCGGAATACCAAGTGCCCGCCGCCGGCGCATTCGGGAAATCACGCCAGACGCTGACAGCACCAGCCGAACCCAGCACGGCCGAGGTCGAAGTGCAACTCAGCGCTTCCCAGGTCGCCTGGATCTTGATCGCCGGGCCCTCGGGCAGAACCTTGCCCCAGGTCTTGGCCACCTTCTTGTAGACGTTCATGCGCTGCTCGCCGATCGTCGTGCCTTCGTTGCCACCCACCGGCGTTGCCGGCGTGGTGTCGTTGAAGCCGACACCGGCCGGGTCAGCGTTGATGATCTTGATGGTGGCGGCAGATGCGCCGACCGTGGCAACGGTCGCGGCCAGGGCCAGCAGGGATTGCTTGAACAACTTATTCACTTTCCGCCTCCGACGACTTCAGGCTCTGTGCAACCGGGCGAGCTTGCAGCGAGGCAGCCTCATCGCCTTCCACGCAGTCCATCACCAGCTTGCCATCGGCGCCGACAGCGGCACGCGAGTACGACAGGTGCTCTTCGCCCAGGCGCAGGCCCTTGGCGCCCACGGTGCGAGAGGCAATCGCCTGCGGCTTGGCCACCGAGCGCTGCACGCTCACGGAGGCTTGGTCCAGGGCCTTGCTTTCAGCGGCCGTGACCGGCCGCAGTTGCTTGGTCACCGGATCGATGCTGACGCGCATGCCGTCCATCGGGGCTTGAGAAGCCGAGGTGTCGAGGTCGCCTTGGGCCGATGCGCCCACCGCGACCGCCATCAGGGAAGCGCCGATGAGCGCCCTGATCGACAGGGTAAAACTAGCTGACATTCAAACAACTCCGAATAGGGAAGGAAGTAGTGAAAGACCAGTCTAGGTGGCCGATTTGTCTTCATCAATTGGTAACGTTTGCCTTTACGCCGTTCAATCTAGGGGGATTCGCAGGCCAGCCTGGCGCATGCCCCGTTTCGGCCCGCGGCCTGGGCCACGGAACTAGAATGGGTCGCAAAACGTCCTAGCCTGGGGCATGCGGCAAGAAGCTGCAGCCCGCTGTTTTCTGTTTCCCCTTGGAGGGTCCTCATGAACGAAAGCCTGCAAACCTACAACGGCGCGAGCATCGGCGCCGACGGGCTGGCCACCCAGCGCCAGCGCGTGCTACGCAACACCTACTGGCTGCTGGCGCTCTCGATGCTGCCGACGGTGCTGGGTGCGTGGATCGGCGTGGCCACCGGCATCGCCTCGATGATGACGCCCGGGGTGAGCCTGATTGTCTTCATGGTTGGCGCCTTCGGCTTCATGTTCGCAATCGAGAAGACCAAGGAATCGGGCGTCGGCGTGGCCGTGCTGCTGGCCTTCACCTTCTTCATGGGCCTGATGCTGTCGCGCCTGCTGTCGGTGATCCTCGGCTTCTCGAACGGCACTTCGCTGATCATGACCGCCTTCGGCGGCACCGCGCTGGTCTTCTTCGGCATGGCCTCGCTTGCCACGGTGATCAAGCGCGACCTGTCGGGCATGGGCAAGTTCCTGTACATCGGCGCGCTGGTGATCCTGGTCGCCGGCCTGATCAACTTCTTCGTGCAGTCCAGCGCCGCGATGCTGACGATGTCGGTGCTGTGCATCGGCCTGTTCTCGGCCTTCATGGTCTATGACATCAAGCGCGTGATCGACGGCGGCCAGACCAACTACATCAGCGCCACGCTGGAGCTCTACCTGGACATCTACAACGTGTTCCAGAGCCTGCTGGCGATTCTTGGCATCTTTGGCGGCGACCGCGATTGAGACGGGCTGCTGCCTGAAAAAGGGCGCTTCGGCGCCCTTTTTCATTCCATTTCTGAAAGCGATTCAGATATCTCAACCTGGGGCAGCTCCCTGGGCGGCGGCACCTCGCCTCGCTCGAACACCGCCATGCTTTCCACGTGCGCCGTATGCGGGAACATGTTCACCGCGCCGGCCGACACGCAGCGGTAGCCCGCCACATGCACCAGCAGGCCGGCGTCGCGCGCCAGCGTCGCCGGGTTGCAGCTGACATAGACGATGCGCTCGGGCCCGGTCCAGCCGTCGCGCGGGTTCTGGCGCAGGTCGGCCAGCGCCTTGATCAGCGCAAACGCACCCTCGCGCGGCGGGTCCACCAGCCACTTGTCGGCCGAGCCGAAGGCGACCAGGTCATCGGGCGTGATCTCGAACAGGTTGCGCGCTTCGAAGCTTGTGCGCTCGCTCAAGCCGTTGTGCTTGGCGTTCTGGCGTGAGCGCTCCACCAGCGTCTCGCTGCCCTCCACGCCCAGCACCTCGCGCGCCATCGTCGCAATGGGCAGCGTGAAGTTGCCCAGGCCGCAGAACCAGTCGATCACGCGTTCGCCTTTGCCGGCTTGCAGCAGCCGCAGCGCGCGGCCGACCAGCACGGTGTTGATCTCGTGGTTGACCTGGGTGAAATCGGTCGGCTTGAACGGCATGTGCACGCCGAATTCCGGCAACCGGTAGCCCAGCACCGGCCCGCCATCGTCCAGCAGGTGCACCGTGTCAGGCCCCTTGGGCTGCAGCCACCATTGCACCTGGTGCACGGCCGCGAAGTCGCGCAGCTTTTGCGCGTCGCCAGTAGAAAGCGGCTCCAGGTGGCGCAGCACCAGCGCGGTAATGCCATCGCCAATCGCCAGCTCGACCTGCGGCAGCCTGTCGCGCTGCTGCATGCTGGCGATCAGCTCGCGCAGCGGCATCAGCATGTTGCTGACATGGCGCGGCAGCACCTCGCACTGCTGCATGTCGGCCACGTAGCGCGACTTGCGCTCGTGGAAGCCGACCAGCACGGTGCCTTTCTTTGCCACGTAGCGCACCGACAGCCGAGCCCGGAAGCGGTAGCCCCAGGCAGGGCCTTCGATCGGCCGCAGCAGGCGCTCGGCCTTGACCTTGCCGAGGTGCGCGAGGTTGTCTTCCAGCACACGCTGCTTGATCGCGACCTGGCTCGAAGCATGAAGGTGCTGCATCTTGCAGCCGCCGCAGGCGCCCGCATGCAGGCCGAAATGCGGGCAGCCTGGGCGCACGCGCTGCGCGCTCTCGCGGCGCATCGCGACCATGGTCGCCTGCTCCCACTGGTTCTTGCGCCGGCCCACCTCGACCAGCACTTCCTCACCCGGCAAGGCGCCGTCGATGAACACCACCTTGCCTTCGCTGTTGCGGGCCACGCCCTGGGCTTCCATGTCGAGCGACTCGACCTTCAGCCATTCATCCTTCTGTGTCATGGGGCGGCATTATCCGGGCGGAGAAAGAGGACAGCCGCCCTGAGGCGGCTGTGGGTCATGACGAGGCGGCACTTTGTCGCCGCCAGGCTCAACTCATCTTGGAGGCAATAATTTGGCAGGATCGATCGGTTTGCCCTGGCGGCGGATCTCGAAGTGCAACTGCACCCGGTCCGCATCGGAGTTGCCCATCTCGGCAATCTTCTGGCCCTTGCGCACCGCCTGGTCTTCCTTGACCAGCAGCGTCTGGTTGTGCGCGTAGGCGGTCAGGTAGGTCGCGTTGTGCTTGACGATGATCAGGTTGCCATAGCCGCGCAGGCCGGAGCCGGCGTAGACCACGCGGCCATCGGCCGCGGCCAGCACCGGGTCGCCCGCCTTGCCGCCAATCGCCAGGCCCTTGCTCTTGTTGTCGTCAAAACCGGTGATCACACTGCCGGCTGCGGGCCAGGCCCACTGCACGTCGTCGTCGCCAGCGGCGGCCGCAGCCGCAGCCGCCGAACCGCTGGCGGTCGGCGGCGTGGCCATGCCCGCACCCGAGGCAGGCACGATGGCGCCGGATGCCGCACCCGAGGCAGGCGCCGAAGCCGGCTTGCCGTCCAGCGGCCGAGTCTCGACCTTGGCGGCCGCCACCGGCTTGGTCGCGGCAGCACCGGGCTCCTGGCCTGGTGGCACGACACGCAGCACCTGGCCCACCTCGATCACGTTCGGGTTGTCCATGCTGTTCCAGCGCGCCAGGTCACGCCAGGCCTGGCCGGTTTCCAGCGCGATGCGCATCAGCGTGTCGCCAGGCTTCACGATGTAGGTACCGGGCTTGGCCTCGGCAGGCGGCACGACGCTGCCGCTCTTGGACGGATCTGCGGCGGCACTGGCGCTGTAGGCAGCGGAGCCCCGACCCGCACCACGATCTTCGACCGGCGCCTGATTCTTGGTGGTAGTGCACGCCGCAAGCGTGGTGACGGCCACCAATGCAAGCCACGTGGACCAACGGCAGCCACGGAACATGGTCATGGCGATTCTTTTCCCTGAGTCAACTGATGCCGGATTTTAAGGGGACGAACTGGACCGCCTCGCCCAAGGTCCGGCGAAAGCCTTGAGGGGTCCGATCCACCACCACCAGCACCTGCCCGCGGCCATCGGCCGCGCGCGCCGGTGCGATCAACCTGCCCCCCACCGCCAGCTGCTGCAGCCAGGCCTGCGGCAGGTCCTCGCCACCGGCCGCCGCGACAATGCTGTCGTAGGGCGCCCGCAGCGGATGACCCAGCATGCCGTCGCCGTACAGCAACTCGCAGCGCGGCGTCTGCAAGCCGGCCAGTTGGCGCACCGCCACGTCGTGCAGCGCGCGCAGGCGTTCGATCGACACCACCTGCTGCGCCACTTCGGCCAGCAGCGCGGTCTGGTAGCCGCAACCGGTGCCGATCTCCAGCACGCGCCCGAGGTGGCCATGCCCGCGCGCCGACTCGCCGAGGAACAGCCACTCCAGCATGCGCGCAACCACCGAAGGTTTGGAGATGGTTTGCCCCAGGCCGATGGGCAGGCTGGTGTCTTCATAAGCCTGCGCCGCCAGCGCCGAATCGACAAAGCGGTGCCGGGGCACGCGCAGCATGGCTTGCAGCACCGGCTCGCTGCGCACGCCCTCGCCACGCAGCCGCTGCACCATGCGTTCGCGCACCGCCGGGTTGTCCAGCCCCAGGCCGGAAGGGGTGCTGAGCAAGCGCGCATCACGGGCCGCTTCATGCAGCAGGCGCTGTGGCCGCAGCAGTTCGGGCCTGGCCTTGGCGGCGGCAGGCTTGGCCTGGTGCAAGGACGCAGGAAATCTGGCGCTCGGTCGGTCGGTCGGATCCTTCGGCTTGTTCACAGCCGGCCGACCCGGCTCAGCTGCGCCTGCCAGCCGGGCAGCGCGGCATGGTCGGTCAGGTCGACCTGCAGCGGCGTGATCGAGACCTGGCCGTTGGCGACCGCGTGAAAATCGGTGCCGGGACCTGCTTCACGCGCGTCGCCAGCCGGGCCGATCCAGTAGATCGGCTCGCCGCGCGGGTTGGTCTGCTGGATCACGGACGAGCTGGCATGGCGCCGGCCCAGGCGGGTCGTGACCCAGGGAAGCTGCTCGGCGTCGGGCCGGTTCGGGATGTTGACGTTGAGCAGCCAGGGCACGGCCAGCGGCTCGCCTGGCTTGATCAGCGGCAGCACCGACTCGATCACCGCGCGCGCCACGCGGGCTGCGGCGTCGAGGTGGGTCCAGCCCTTCTCGGCCTGCGAAAACGCAATGGCCGGCACGCCGAACAGGTAGCCCTCCATCGCCGCCGCAACGGTGCCGGAATACAGCGTGTCGTCGCCCATGTTGGCACCCTGGTTGATGCCGGAAACGACCAGGTCGGGCCGGTGCGGCAGCAGCCCTGTCAGCGCGACGTGCACGCTGTCCGACGGCGTGCCATTGACGTAGCGAAAACCCGCCTGCTGCGTGCCCACCGCCTCGTAGACAGACAGCGGCCGGTTCAGGCTCAATGCGTTGGAAGTGCCACTGGCATTCTGCTCGGGCGCGATCACGTCGATCTCGCCGAGCCCACGGCAGGCTTCGGCCAGCGCGGCGAGGCCGGGCGCGAGGTAACCATCGTCATTGGCAATCAGGATTCGCATGCGGCGCATTGTAGGCAGCGCGTCACCTGCGAGACGCTGGGGTCGCACCCTGCTGACTATGATCGTTCGAGGATTGCACGGCAGGCGGTCCGCACACCTGCCCGAGCCATCACATTCATCCACTGGAGACACGACATGCATGCCTGGCTTTGCGAAACCACCGACGGTCCCGAGGCCCTGGTCTGGAAGGAAACCCCCACGCCCGAGCCCGGCGAAGGCGAGGTGCGCATCGCGGTGAAGGCCGCCAGCCTGAACTTCCCGGACATCCTGATCACCCAGGACAAGTACCAGTTCAAGCCGCCGCTGCCCTTTGTGCCGGGCGCCGAATACGCTGGCATCGTGGACAAGGTCGGCCCCGGTGTCGGCCACTTGCAGCCCGGCATGCCGGTCGCGGCGATTGCCGGCACTGGCGGCTTCGGCACCCATGCGTGCGTGAAGGCTGCCCAGGTGCTGCCGCTGCCGCCCGGCTTCAAGCTGGAAGACGCGGCGGCCTTTGCATTCACCTACGGCACCTCGCACCACGCGCTGATCGACCGCGGCGCGCTGCAGGCCGGCGAGACTGTGCTGGTGCTGGGCGCTGCGGGCGGCGTGGGCACGGCAGCCATCCAGATCGCCAAGGCCGCTGGTGCGCGCGTGATCGCCGCCGCGTCCACCGACGAGAAGTGCGAAACATGCCGAGCGCTGGGCGCCGACGCCACCATCAACTACGGCCGCGAGAAGCTGCGCGAAGCGCTGGCTGCGCTGACCGGCGGCAAGGGCCCGGACCTGGTCTACGACCCGATTGGCGGCGACCTGGCCGAGCAGGCCTTTCGCTCCATTGCCTGGCGCGGCCGCTACCTGGTGATCGGCTTTGCCGCCGGCGGCATTCCGGCGCTGCCGTTCAACCTGCCGCTGCTCAAGGGTGCCTCGGTGGTCGGCGTGTTCTGGGGCGACTTCGTCAAGCGCGAACCCGGCAACAGCGCGCGTGCGCTGGCCCAGCTGAGCCAGTGGTATGCCGAAGGCAAGGTCAAGCCGGTGATCGACGAGTTGCTGCCGATCTCCGAACTGCCGCGGGCCTACCGCCGCATGGCCGGCCGCGAAGTGCGTGGCAAGCTGGTGATGACGCTGGATTGACGCCCCGACCGCGGCATTGTTCCGCCCTGGTCTCCGCTTGCAGCCCCCACAATCGAGGGCAAGTGCCACCACTGCGCCTGCTAGCATGCGCAGTGGTATTTGGAGTCATCAGGGAGATTCGTTCATGTCAGTCAAGGTGTTGATCCTCGAAGACAACCCGGTGGCACGCGACTTCCTGTCGCGTGTGCTGCGGGAAAGCTTCAGCGATCCGATCTCGATCACCGAGGCCGGCGATCTGGAAACCGCGCGCGCGCAGATCGCGCTGACCGGCCCGCAAGGCCTGCACGGAGCCGATCCGTTCAAGCTGATGCTGGTGGACCTCGAGTTGCCCGACGGCAATGGCCTGGAGCTGCTGGCCGAGCTCACCAACTACCCGGCGACCAAGGTCGTCACCACGCTGTATTCCGACGACGAGCATCTCTTCCCGGCGCTGCAGTGCGGCGCCGACGGCTACCTGCTGAAGGAAGACCGCTTCGAGGTGCTGGTCGAAGAGCTGCGCAAGATCGTGCTGGGCCAGCCACCGCTGTCGCCGGCGATTGCCCGGCGGCTGCTGACCCACTTCCGCTTCAGCGGCACGCCAGTGGACCCGCAGGCCCCCGCGCCGCTGACCACGCCGATGAACCCGCCGGTCAACGCACCAGCTGCCAGCAGCAAGCCGCCGGTGCCGATCGAGCGACCGGTCGAAATGCCGCACCTCACGCCGCGCGAGATCGAGGTGCTGACCTACTTGAGCAAGGGCTTCACGATCAAGGAGATCGCGAACCTGATGGGCATCAAATGGTTCACGGTGAACGACCATATCAAGTCGATCTACCGCAAGCTGAATGTCTCCAGCCGCGCAGAAGCCGCCGTGCTGGCGAGCAAGCAAGGCCTGGTCTGACGCAGCGGCGAGCCGGCAGCCCCGCCTCGCCCGTCCTGCCGCCCCATCTGGGGTAGCCCACCCTCTGACCCTTGTACGGCCCGGCCGCCGTGGTGCTGGCACCGCAAGGCAACGCCGGCCCCACCGCGATGAACACGACGAACTGGTCCGACTCGCTGGGTCCCTCCTCGGTCCTGCCCCCGCTGGAGCTTGAGCGGCCGCCGGCTGACAACGGTGGCCCGGGCCGGACCCAGCGCATCGCGTGGCGGCGCCAGGCACTGCTGCTGGCCGCCGTCATCGGCTGCCTGACAGTCTTCATGCTGGCCCGCGCGATGGCCAACAACCCGCACATCGCGGCCGAATGGCGCACGACGGCCAGCGGCCACCTGGAGCTCGCCGACACGCCGCTGCTCTCGCTCAAGCCCTTTGTCGGCCGCGAACTGGACGCAGTGGTATCGCCGGACGGCGAAGTGCTGCCGTTCGGCGTGCTGACCATCTCGCATTCGGCCCGCTGGATCACCGATGACGCCGTACGGCGCGACCTGGTGAAGGTGCGGCTGGCCACGGCGCAATCGCTGGAAGCAGGCCAGGTCACGCTGCGCTTTCGTGATGGCGCACAGGTCGAGCTCAAGCCACGCCCACGTGGCTACGGCAGCCTGGGCGCGATGTTCTGGCTGATGAGCGCTTTTGCGATGGTGCTGTTCCTGGTCGGCTGGATCGTGCCGCTGGTGCAACCGCAGTTGCGCAACCTGCTGTACGCGGTGATGGCGCACGCGCAGGCCGCGCAGCTGCTGCTGGCTGCCGTCGCCTCGGTGCCTGCGCTGGCGCTGCCGTCGCTGATGGTGCTGCGTGAATCCAGTGTGCACGCGGTGCTGGAGGCCGTCACTGGCGCCGCCATCGTGCATGCCGCGTCCCTGCATCCGGCCCGGCTGAAAGGCCGCTGGCTCATTGCCGCAGCGGCCTGGGCCGCCACGCTGGCCTACGCCCTGCCCTCGCTGTCCGGCACGCTGACGCACGACTGGTGGTGGGGCCAATCGCTGCTGCTGAGCGACGGGCTGGTGTGCATCGCGCTGCTGAGCTGGTCCCACCGCAACGAGCCGCATCCATTTGCGGTGGTCATGCGCCGCTTCTGCGTGGTCACCGTGGCCACGCTGGCGCTGCTGACGCTGGCCGTCTCGATGCGCCCGCACCTGCCACCGGAAGTGCAGCCGGTGGCCTCGGTCGGGCCGGTGATCTGGGGCGTGTTCTTCGCCTCGGTGGTGCTGCTGGTGCCCTTCATCTCGCGCTCGCAGAACGTGATGCGTGAGTTCGCGATGCTGGCCGGCATCAGCACCATTGCCACCTCGGTGGACCTGCTGTTTGTCGCGGTCTTCTCGTTCAGCCAGTTCACCTCGCTGACGCTGTCGCTGTTCCTCGCGCTGGGCGCGTACGCGGCCATCCGCCAGTGGCTGGTAAGCCAGATGATGGGCGCGCGCGCCTTGACCACCGAGCGCATGTTCCAGCACCTGTACCGCATTGCGCGCGAGGTGGAGGCGCGGCCGGAACGCGCGGCAGACCGCATGATCGAGCTGCTGCGCAATGTCTTCGAGCCACTGGAAACCCACCGCAGTGCCGGCCGCGCACAGCAAAGCCGGATTGCCGGCAACGGCGCTGTGCTGCAGGTGCCGCTGCCCAACCTGACCGACAACCCGACAGTGGACGGCATGGTCTCGCTGCGCTTTGCCGAGCGCGGCAAGCGCCTGTTCACGCAGGAAGATGCCCGCCTGGCCGACCGCGTGCTGGAACAACTGATGCGCGCGCTGGCACACGACCGTGCGGTCGAGCGCGGCCGCAGCGAAGAGCGCACCCGCATCGCGCAAGACCTGCACGACGACATTGGCGCCCGCCTGCTGACGCTGATGTACAAGTCGCAAAGCAAGGAAATGGAAGAGTACGTGCGGCACACGCTGCAGGACTTGAAGACCCTGACCCGCGGCCTTGCTGCCAAGCATCACCCGCTGGCACTGGCGGCGGCCGAGTGGAAGACCGACATCACGACCCGGCTGGAGGCCGTGCGCTGCGAGCTGGAATGGCATGCCCACTTCGACCAGGAGATAACGCTCAGCATGATCCAGTGGTCCTCGCTGACCCGCATCCTGCGCGAGCTGGTCAGCAACGTGATCTCGCACTCCAAGGCCTCGCACGTGCGCATCGAATGCCGGCTGCACAACGGCCGCTTCAGCTTCGAGCTGGCCGATGACGGCGTGGGCCGCGAACCGGCCAAATGGTCCCACGGCCTGGGCCTGGGCGGCATCCGCAAGCGCGTGAAGCTGTTGAATGGCACCGTGCGCTGGCAGGAGCGCGACCCGGTGGGCACCCTCTGCTCGGTGGACATTCCGCAGCTGGTTCGCCCAGATTAGATGGCGGATGGCGCACCCGGCTTCGCGGTTACGCGAAGCCACAAAGCAAAACGGCGACAAGAACTGAATCTTGTCGCCGTTTCTCATTGGGTGGGGTGGCTAATGGGACTCGAACCCACGACAACCAGAATCACAATCTGGGACTCTACCAACTGAGCTATAGCCACCACCGGAAGCCTATGATTATAGCCATCAATCCAGCCCCTTGGCAGAGGCCAGCGCCGAATTAATTTGCCTCGGCGGCGGAAGCTGCGGGCTCCGGGGCCTTGAGCTTGATGTCGACCTTGTAGCGGCGCTTCAGTGCCTCGTAGTAGGCCGCCGTCTCGGCGCTGGCCAAGGCCCGGGCCACGGCGGGCTGGGCGCTGGCAACATCGGCGTCGCCTGCAATGCGCGGCAAGCTCTTGAGCACCTTCAGCACCGCGAAACCCTGGGCGCCCAGGTCCACGCCCACAACGGCCGGTGCCTTGCTCAGGTCAGCCGCCAGCGCTGCGTCCACCACCTGGCGCGGCAGGCCCTGGGCCTTGGCGCGCGACACGGTCACGGCTTGCGGCAAGGCCTCGGCCGGGTTCTGCTTCAACGCGGCCACGCGGGCTTCGCCTTCCTTGCGGGCCGCCGCGGCGGCCTGCTCGGCCTGCACCTGCTTCAGCACGTCGTCATGCACCTCCGCCAAGGGGCGCAGGTGCTCGGGCTGGTACTCGGTGACGCGGGCCGCGACCATCTGGCTGGGGCCGGTTTCAATCGCCTGGGTGTTGCGCTTGTTCTTCAGCACTTCGTTGCCGAACACCGCATCCAGCAGCTTGGCCGAGGCCAGCGGACCAGCGGCATTCGGCACCGGCTGGCGCTGGACCGAGGCACTGAGCTTGGTCAGCTTGAGCTTGTCGACGACAGGCTGCAGCGAGTCGCTCTGGTCCTCGACGGTGTTGGAGAACTCTTCGGCTGCGGCCGCATAGTTCTTCTGCGCCGCCTGCTTGCTCACCTCGTCCACGATCTCGGCGCGCACGCTGTCGAAAGGCTTGACCTGCCCACCGCGCACATCGGTCAGCTTGATGATGTGAAAGCCGTAGTCGGACTCGACCACCTTGCTCAGTTCGTCCTTCTTCATCGCGAAGGCGGCATCTTCAAACGGCTTGGTCATCGCGCCACGGCCGAAGAAGTCCAGGTCGCCGCCCTTCTCTGCAGAGCCGGGGTCGGCCGAGTTCTTCTTGGCCAGTTCGGCAAAACGCTCCGGCTGCTTGCTCAGCTCAGCCAGCAGGCCCTCGGCTTTTTCCTTGGCCTTGGCGCGCTCGGCGGCCGGCGCATCCTTGGCAGCCGCGATCAGGATGTGGCTGGCGCGGCGCTCTTCCGGTGCGGTGTAGCGCAAGGCCTTGTTCTGCTCATAGTAGGTCTTCAGGTCTTCCTCGCTGACCTGGACCTGCTTCTGCAGTTGCGCCAGGTCCAGCACCACATACTCGATCTTGGCGACCTCCGGCGAATGGAACTGGCTGCCATGCGCCTTGTAGAAGGCCTCGATCTCGGCGTCGGTGGGTTTGACCTTGTCCATGTAGGCGCCGGCCTCGAAGCGCTGCAACTGCACCTCGCGCTGGTCCAGCAAGGCGTTCACATTGGCGCTCAGCAAGGCCTTGCCGGTAACGGCAGACTCGTTCACGCCGGCCAGCACCTGGCGCATCGCATATTGCTGGCGCACACGTTCCTGGAACTGGGTCGCGGTCATGCCTTGCGCCGCGAGGAATTCCTTGTTCAGGGAACCGTCGGGCTTGCGCAGCATCGCGAACTGCGGGTCTGCCACGAACAACTGCTGCAGCCGCAGGTCGGAAACCCCCAGGTTCTGCTTGGCGACTGCCGTCTCCATGACGCGCTCGCGCACCAACTCGTCCAGCGTCTGGCGCTTCATCTCGGGCGTGTCGAACAACTTCACGTCGATGTTGGGCATGCGCTCGCGCATCTGCTCGATCTGCTGGCGGTGCGCGGCATCGAGCTCGCTCTGCTTGATGGCACGGCCGTCCACCTTGGCCACCGTGGCGGCGGCGTCGCTGGTGAAGCTGGAGTAGCCCTGCAGTCCGAAGAAGACGAAGGACGGAAAAATCAGCAACACCAGCAGGCCTTGCAGCAGGCGGTTGTGCGAACGGACGAAATCGAACATGTGACTTGTGCCTTGGTGGAATACGGCGCTCGCCGGAAACAACAAAGGCGAACCGTTGAGTTCGCCTTTTGTTCCTGGCTGCGCACGTCGCGCGGGATTCTAATCAATGCCCGGCGGGGCGCTGCGGTGGTGGGTGCTGAGGGGCTCGAACCCCCGACCTACGCCGTGTAAAGGCGCCGCTCTACCAACTGAGCTAAGCACCCGCAGCTTCAACAAATTCTTCAGTTCAACGCGTCTTTCAGGCCCTTGCCTGGACGGAACTTCGGCACCTTGGCCGCCTTGATCTTGATTGGCTCACTCGTACGCGGATTGCGGCCGGTGCGGGCAGCGCGCTTTGTCACCGCGAAGGTGCCAAACCCAACGATCGACACGCTGCCACCTTTTTTCAAGGTGGTCTTCACCCCACCGATCATCGCCTCCAGCGCGCGCGTGGCGGCTGCCTTGGAGATGTCGGCCTGCAGGGCGATGTGCTCGATCATTTCAGACTTGTTCACGAAAGTACCCCCTCTCTCAATGGTGCAGCAACGACGCCGGACAACAATCGGTTTCATGCTGCCCCACCGGCTCAGCGGCTGGGCTGCAGGCGCCGTGCTTGCGCTGCTCCTGTCACCAGTGCTTCCGCTGCCAAGACAGGCCAGAACCTGACCAGACCCGGTTGCTGCAGGCCATGCAGACCAGAGAAGAAAGGGGCGAGACGAGAGAGAAAAAGCCTTGGGGAAAAACCGCTGTCCGGGCAAAAAATCATTACAGCGTCCACCCGTGGCGGTGTCAAGCGCGGATGCGGATTCTATGCGTAAACACCCGTTCTCCAGAGGACGATGCCAGCCGGCCTTCGTCAAGCCTTCAGGGCTGCCGCACGACCAGCGCCACGCCCAGCGCCGTCAGCACCATGCCGGCCAGCATGTCGGCACTCAGCGGCTCGCCAAACAGCAGCGCGGCCATCAAGGCCGTGCAAGGCGGCACCAGGTACATCAGGCTGGTGACCTGCGTCGCCGCACCGCGCTGTATCAGCAGGTAGAGCAAGGAACTGCCGCCCAGCGTCAGCACGCCAACCGACCAGGCCATGGACGCCACCAACGGCCAGCCCCAGTCCATGACCTCGGGCTCCAGCAGCGCCAGCGGCAAGGTGACGAGGAAAGCAGCGCCCATCTGCACCAGTCCCGCGCTGCGCACGTCGCAAGCCGCCACATGGGCTTTTTGATACAAGGTGCCCACGGTGATGCCGGCCAGCGCCAGCAGCGCGAGCGCCAGGTTGGCCGCGTGCAGTTCACCGGCGCCCAGCTTGTGGCGTACCACCAGGAACAGCCCCAGCAGCCCCAAGCCCAGGCCCAGCCATTGCCTGCGCGCAGCACCTGGGCTTCGCGCCGGCCCCGCAGCGCTGCGCGAGGCCAGCCACAGCGCCGTCAACACCGGCTGCAGGCCGACCAGCAGCGCAATCGTGCCAGCGCCCATGCCCAGCTTGACGGCCGACCAGACGCCGCCGAGGTAGCCCGCCTGCATCAGCAAGCCGGTCACCGCCAGGTGACCCCACTGCGCCCGCCCCTGCGGCCAGTTGGCACCCGAAACGCTGACCCAGATGCCAAAGGCCAGCACCGACAAGGCGTAGCGCCAGGCCAGGAAGCTCAGCGGCGGCGAGTGCGGCATGCCAAAGCGCGCGACGATGAAGCCGGTGCTCCAGATCAGCACGAAGACCCAGGGCATCGCCGCAATCAGGCGAGTGTTCGCAGAAGGTGCGGGAGAGGGCGTGAGGCGCATGCGGAAAGAGCGCCAACGCTGGCGCCCTGCAGGCTCAACGGGCCTTGGCCCGGATCTCCGGCAATGCCTTCTGCAGGTAGTACACCATGGACCAGATCGTCAGCACACAGGCCACCAGGATCAGCACCGTGCCCCAGATGCGCGTGGGCAGCAGGCCGAAGAGTTCGCCGTCATAGAGCAGGAACGGGATGGCGATCATCTGCACCGTCGTCTTCAGCTTGCCCAGCATGTGCACCGCGACGCTGCGCGAAGCGCCAATCTGCGCCATCCACTCGCGCAAGGCAGAAATGGCGATCTCGCGGCCGATGATGACCAGTGCGATCAGCGCATGCACGCGGCCGAGTTCGACCAGCACCAGCAAGGCCGCGCAGACCAGGAACTTGTCGGCCACTGGATCCAGGAAGGCGCCAAACGACGAACTCTGGTTCAGCCTGCGCGCCAGGTAGCCGTCCAGCCAGTCGGTCAGCGCGCACACGATGAACATCACCGTGGCCAGCAGGTTGCGCGTGGGCGCCTCCCACGGCAGGTAGAACACACCGACGATCAGCGGAATGGCCACGATGCGGGCCCATGTCAACAACGTCGGTATCGTGAAAAACATCTGTCGATTCTGCCTGCATTTGGTGCCTGCCGCGGGCGACACACCTCAATCTCGGGATGTCACTGATCCAGCGTGCGCGGCTTGAACTGGCGGTCTTCGTTGAACAGGAAGACTTCGGTGAACTTCCATGGCTTGGGCAGCTTGTGCACGTCGCCATAGGGTGCTGCCTTGTACACCGCATCCATCGCGATCTTCACCGTGTCCCTGGCCTGGCTGGGCTGGCGCAGGACATTGATGTGGACCACCTGGCCATCGGCCTTCAACTCGATCTCCAACACCGGAATGGCCAGCAAGGGTTCGGGCACCGCCCCGTGGTAGATGCGCTCCGGGTTGGCTTCGACCAGCCTGCGCGCGGCCCGCTCGCGGTATTCGTCCCAGTTCCGGGCTGGCGGCAGCGGCACGGAGGGCGAAGCGTTGCCCGCCACCGGCGCGTCCACCGCCTTGCCGCTCCTGGTGGCCTCGGCTGCCTCGGTGCTGGGCACAGGGGCGGGCAGTAGCGTGGTGCAACCGGTCAGCACGCCTGGCAAGCTGGTGACCAGGCCGGCCATCATCGTGACGCTGATGGTGGTGGCCCAGCCGCCGCGCCACGCGCCGGGACTGATGCGCCAGGCCCCGGGATCGGCAACATCGGCCGTGTCGCCAGGCATCTCGTCGTCGTCTTGCGGCTCAATGCAATGCACGGTAGATCTCCTCCGCCAAATCCCTCGAAATGCCTTCGACCGTGACCAGATCGTCGACGCCGGCCTGGGCCACGCCGCGCACCCCGCCAAAGCGCTGCAGCAGCTTCGCACGCTTTTTCGGCCCCACGCCTGGAATGTCTTCCAGCTTGCTGCCGCCGGTCCGAACGCTGGCACGCTTGGCCCGCATGCCGGTGATGGCGAAGCGGTGCGCCTCGTCGCGGATCTGCGCCACCAGCATCAGCGCAGCCGAGTCCGGCGCCAGCGTCAGCTTCTCGCGCCCGTCGGCAAACACCAGCTCTTCCAGCCCAACCTTGCGGCCCTCGCCTTTTTCCACGCCAGCGATCAGCGACAGGTCCAGCCCCAGCGACTGGAAGACCTCGCGTGCCATCGCCACCTGGCCGCGGCCACCGTCCACCAGCACCAGGTCCGGCAGCCGCGTCTTGGCGTCCGGCGGCAGCGGGCCTTCGGCCACCAGCGCGGCCAGCTTCTCGTAGCGGCGCGTCAGCACCTGGCGCATTGCGGCGTAGTCGTCGCCGCCGGTGATGCCTTCGATGTTGAAGCGTCGGTAAAGGCTGTTCTGCATCTTGTGGTCCTCGTAGACCACGCAGGAGGCCTGCGTGGCCTCGCCGGCCGTGTGGCTGATGTCGAAACACTCGACCCGGAACAGCTCCAGGTTGTCGACCGCCAGGTCCAGCGCGTCGACCAGCGCCCGCGTGCGTTCGCGCTGCGAGCCCTCTTCGGCCAACAACCGCGCCAGCGCCAGTTCGCCGCCCTTGATCGCCATGTCCAGCCAGATGCGGCGCTGCTCGCGCGGCTGGTGCAGCGCATTGAGCTTGATGCCCGCCTGCGTGCTCAGCGCCTGCAGCAGCGTGCGCTGCACCGGGTGGCTGAGCACCAGCAACGGCGGCGGCGCGGTGCCCAGGTAGTGCTGCGCCATGAAGGCCTGCAGCACCTGTTGCTCGGCCGTCAGCAGCTCCAACGGCTCCACTGGCGCGCTACCTGCCTCGGTATCGTCCGCCGCCGCCTCGACGACTTCCGCCGTGGCCTCTTCGGCCGCCAGCGCAATGGCTTCTTCCACATGCGTCGGGAAAAACGCCCGATCGCCAAGATGGCGACCGCCGCGCACCATGGCCAGGTTCACGCAGGCCCGGCCGCCAGCCACCTTGACGGCCAGGATGTCAACGTCCTTGCCGGTGCTGGACAGGCTGCTTTCGTCGACCGATTGCTGGTGCTGCACCTTGGCCAGCGCGGCAATGCGATTGCGCAGCTCGGCCGCCTTTTCGAAGGCCAGCATCTCGGCGTAGGCCATCATCTGAGACTGCAACTCGTCCACCACCTGCTGCTGCTCGCCCAGCAGGAAACGCTCGGCGTCACGCACGTCGCGGGCGTAGTCCTCGTTCGAGACCAGGCCCACGCAAGGCCCGGAGCAGCGCCGGATCTGGTACAGCAAGCAGGGCCGAGAGCGGTTGTTGAAGACCGTGTCTTCGCAGGTGCGCAGCCGGAAGACCTTCTGGATCAGCTGGATGGTTTCCTTGACCGCCCAGGCGCTCGGGTAGGGGCCGAAATAGCGGTGCTTGCGGTCCACCGCGCCGCGGTAATACGCGACACGCGGGAAACGCTGGGCCTGCGGCACCAGCCCGCCGTCCGGCCCGCGGGCGCCGGTGATCTTCAGGTACGGGTAGCTCTTGTCGTCCCGGAACAAGATGTTGAACTTCGGGTTCAACGCCTTGATCAGGTTGTTTTCCAGCAGCAGCGCCTCGGCCTCGCTGCGCACCACCGTGGTCTCCATGCGCACGATGCGCGAGACCATCACGCCAATGCGCGTGCCGCCGTGGTCCTTCTGGAAATACGAGGACACGCGGCGCTTCAGGTCGCGTGCCTTGCCCACATACAGCACGCCGCCGTGGGCGTCGAAATAGCGGTACACGCCGGGCAAGCCAGGCAGCGCCGCCACTTCGAGCAGCAAGCGGGCGCGCTGCTCGGCTGCATCGACGGGAGATGGCGGCGCTGGCAGCGCGACTGGTGGCAGATCGGCTGCGCCTGGAACGGAAGGGTCGGAATCCTGGGACGTCATGGGTGGCGAAGGCTAGGCTGCGCATTGTGCCGTTCACTGCGTGGTGGACCTGGCAGGCCCTGCCGATAATGCGCCGCATGCCGCGATGGGATTGGGACCTGCTCTGCCGCGTGATCGACAACCATGGCGACCTGGGGGTGTGCTGGCGGCTGGCGCGCGACCTGGTCGCCCGCGGCCACCACGTGCGGCTGTGGCTGGACGACGAACGCGCACTGCGCTGGATGGCACCCGACGGTCCGCCGCCCGGCTTGCAGGTCCTGCCCTGGCCGACGGGTGAGCACCTTCCGGCACTGTTCGACGGCTCGCCGGGCGATGTCGTCGTCGAAGCCTTCGGCTGCGACCCGCCGCCTGCCTTGAAAGACCGCATCGCCCAGGCCGCGGCCGCTGGCCGGGCGCCCGTCTGGATCAACCTCGAATACCTCAGCGCCGAAGCCTACGTCGAGCGCTCGCATCGCCTGCGCTCGCCGCAGCGCCTCGCCGATGACCTGTGGCTGGACAAATGGTTTTTCTACCCGGGCTTCACCGCGGCAACCGGTGGGCTGCTGCGTGAACCCGGCCTGGACGCCGAGCAGGCAAGATTCGACGCCGCAACCTGGCTGGCCGCACACGGCATTGCGCCGCGACCGGATGAGCGCCTGGTCAGCCTGTTCTGCTACGAGAACCCGCAACTGCAGCCCCTGCTCACCCGCCTGACCGAACAGCCCACGCTGCTGCTGACGGCGCCCGGCCCGGCGACCGAAGGCTGCGATGGCCTGGCGCTGCCGGCCAACCTGCGCTGGCAGCCCCTGCCCTGGCTCAGCCAGCCCGAATATGACCGGCTGCTGTGGGCCTGCGACCTGAACCTGGTGCGCGGCGAAGATTCCTTTGTGCGCGCGCAGTGGGCTGGCCGGCCCTTTCTGTGGCAGATCTACCCGCAGGACGATGGCGTGCATGCCGGCAAGCTGGCCGCCTTCCTGGAACAGCACCTGGCTGCTACACCGGAAGCACTGGCCACCCAGGTGCGGCAGGCCATGTGGGCCTGGAACGGCCTGGCGCCGGCAGGGCCTTTTCCGGCCCTGCCAGCGCTGCCCGACTGGCAGGCGGCAGCACTGCATTGGCGTGCACATTTGTTCGGCCAGCCCCCTCTTGTCGAGCAGCTGCTCGATTTCGTCGCTGGAAAGCGTTAAAATTCAAGGCTTTGCGGAAATCAGCCCGGCGGCCTGGATTTCCGACAACCCTAACTCTCACGCGGCGCCGCAGGCCCTGCGATGTCCTGTGGATCGGGAATGGCTGGCAAGCTTCAGACGCTTCAGCACCCCGGCTTTGCAGGCATGGCGCGCACCCGATGCATTTGGGTGCCCTGTGCAGCGTGGCGCCGCCCTTACTGGAATATCACCATGAAACTCGCTCAGGAAATCCGCGCCGGCAACGTCATCATGCAGGGCAAGGACCCGATGGTCGTGCTCAAGACCGAATACAGCCGCGGCGGCCGCGGTGCTGCCACCGTGCGCATCAAGATGAAGAGCCTGCTCAGCGGCTTCGGCGCTGAAACCGTCTTCAAGGCCGACGACAAGATGGACCAGATCGTCCTCGACAAGAAGGACTGCACCTACTCCTACTTCGCCGAGCCGATGTACGTTTTCATGGACGACGAGTACAACCAGTTCGAAGTCGAAGCCGAGAACATGGGCGACGCGATCTCGTACCTGGAAGACGGCATGACCGTCGAAGTGGTGTTCTACGACGGCAAGGCCATCTCGGTCGAAATGCCCACCAGCGTGGTGCGCGAGATCGAAACCGAGCCGGCCGTCAAGGGCGACACTTCGGGCAAGGTCATGAAGCCGGCCAAGATCGTCGGCACCGGTTTCGAGATCGCCGTGCCGCTGTTCGTGGAAAACGGCGACAAGATCGAAATCGACACCCGCACCCACGAATACCGCAAGCGCGTCTGATCCTTTTTCGGATTCAACGGCATCATCAGGGCACCTTCGGGTGCCCTTTGTCTTGGTGCCCCCGCTTCTAGCCTTCTCGCTGTCACCCATGAACGCTGCGAACCGCGCGAGTTGCACCCTGTGCCTGATCGCGAAAAACGAAGGGCGCTACCTGCTCGAATGGGTGGCCTATCACCGGCTGCTGGGCTTTGACCGGATCGTCATCTACGACAACGACAGCGACGACGACACCGCAGCCCTGCTCGCACCGCTGCAGCAGCACGGCCTGCTGGAAAGGCGCCAGTGGTCGCTGGGTGCCACTGAATCGCCGCAGACCACCGCCTATGCCGACGCGCTGTCCCGGTCCGAAACCGACTGGATGCTGTTCATCGATGCCGATGAGTTCCTGGTGCTGCATCAGCACGAAACGGTGGCTGAATTCCTTGCCGATCACCATGCCGATCCGGGCATAGGCGTGGTCGTCGTCAACTGGCGGCTGTTCGGTGACAACGGTCTCGCGACCTACGACCCCCGCCCGGTGACCGAACGCTTCCAGATGGCCGCGGCCGACGATTTCCCGGTCCAGCACCATGTGAAAAGCTTTGTGCGCGTGGCGGCCGCGCTGCCGCCCGCGCAGATCCACCTGTGGCGCACGCAAGGCCGGGTGGTGCATGCCTCCGGGCTGCCAATGGAGACGATGGAGATGCCGGGGCGCTCGCGGCGCATCGAATTTTCGGTGGCCCAGCTGAACCACTACTACGGCAAGACGCTGGAGGAATACCAGCACAAGGCCGCGCGCGGCCGCGGCGGCATCGGCCAGAACAAGCCGGAGATCAAGTACCACTACGCCGAAAACAAGTTCCGCGCGCACAACCAGAACCACCAGCGCGAGCTGAGCCTGCAACGCCGCCAGCCCTTGCTGCAACAGGAGATCGCGCGTCTGGCACAGCTGGTGCAGGCAGGCACTGACAAAACGCCGCAGACCTGAGCCACCTAACCGCCGAGCCGGATCCCCGCGATCATGCCGGCGCCTTCTCGGGTGCTTTTTCTTGTCCATCCCGTTGCCCATGGCCTTCGATTTCGACCACGCCGTCACCGCCCCGTTTCGCATGCAACCCGGCCTGCGCCGCCTGGCGCCCGGCGCGCGGCAGTTCAGCCCCAACCGGCCCGGCACGCATCACCTGGCGGCAAAGCTGCGCGTGCTGAGCAGCACGCCGTTGGCAGCATTGATGCAGATCGAGGGCTTCGATTCCGGCCCGGCGCTGGCAGCCGTGGTGGCGCAGCTCGCCGCGGAGCATCCGGACGCGTTCACGGCGCTGCCAGACGGTGGACTTCAGGCGCGCTGGCTGGGTGTGGCGGTGAATGGCCAGGGGGATTTGCTGCCGCCGACAGACACGTCGTCGCCTGAAGTCCACCCGTGCCTGCAAGCCTTGTCTGCTGAATGGCGCCTGGCCGGGCTGCTTGCACTGGCACTGGAAGAAGACCTGGCCATCGTCGACGGCAGCCGCGCCGCCCTGCCCTGGCTGGCCGTGGCCCTGCCTTCGCACTGGGCGCCGGCCGACAAGCTGGGCCGGCACTTCGCCGAGGTGCATGCGCCGGTGGCTGACAACCGGGTGCTGGTGGCCGCCGGCGAGCACCTGCTGCGCATGGTCTGCGGTCCGGAGCGTTGGGAGCGTTTCGTCTGGAACATCACGCCGCACGCCCTGCTGGACCAGCACCCCGGCCGCCTGGCTGCAGCGCAGGCCACAGGCGAGACACCCATCGGCTGGCCCGAGCACGCAGATGCAGACCAACTCGCCGCCTTGGCCTGGTTCCGCACCGAACGCCAGACCTTCCTGCCACTGCCCGACTTGCAGCAAGCCGTGTTCACCATCCACGTGCAGACCCAGCCGCTCTGCGAAGCGGTGGCCGATCCCCGCAAGGCCGCGCTGCTGCGCGCTGCCATCGCGACCATGAGCCCTGCCGTGCTGGCCTACCGCGGGCTGGCGAGTGCCCAGGCCCGCCTGCTGGCCTTCTGCGACAAGCAAGCTGCTGAGCCGTGAAGACCGAGCCACTGCAGCAGGCGCACATCGTCTTCAACGACCCTGCACACCCGGGCCAGGCCTACGCGCCCGACTTCGGCGACGCCTACCATGCGCGCCTTGGCGCCTGGCAGCAGGCGCGCCATGTCTTCCTGGCCGGCAACGACCTGCCGGCGCGCTGGCAGGGCCGCACGCGCTTCGTGATCCTGGAAACCGGCTTCGGCCTGGGCAACAACTTCCTCGCCACCTGGGCCGCGTGGCGCGAAGATCCGGCGCGCTGCGACCAGTTGGTCTTCCTCTCGGTCGAGAAACACCCGGCCCGGCGCGAAGACCTGGCCCAGGCGCACGCCGCCTGCCCGCAGCCCGCACTGGCCGCCGAACTGCTGGCCCAATGGCCACCCGCCACGCCGGACATGCACACGCTGAGCTTCGAGCAAGGCCGGGTGCAACTGCTGCTGGCCCTGGGCGACGTGGTGACCTGGATGTCCGAATGGGTGGCGCTGGTCGATGCGTTCTACCTCGACGGCTTTTCGCCCGCCAACAACCCCGCGATGTGGGAGCCGGCGCTGTGGCGTCAGTGCAGCCGCCTGGGCACGGCCGACACCACGCTCGCCACCTGGACCTGGGCTCGCCCGGTTCGCGACGGCCTGTCCGCCGCCGGCTTCGTGCCGGAACGGCGCCCCGGTTTCGGCACCAAGCGCGACATGCTGAGCGCGCGCCGTCGCCCACTGCCAGATGCGCCTGCGCGCCTGCTCGCACCACCGCCTGGCCGCCGCGGCGCCGCGCTGCCCCCGCGCAGCGCGCGGCCCGCCCAGGCGCTGGTCATCGGCGCCGGCCTGGCCGGTGCTTCGGCTGCAGCGGCGCTGGCACGTCAAGGCCTGCAGGTGACCGTGCTGGAGCGCCAGCCCGCACCCGCCAGCGAAACCTCGGGCAACGCAGCCGGGCTGTTCCACGGTGTGCTGCATCCGCAGGACGGCGCGCACGCGCAGTTGCTGCGGGCCGCCGCGCTGCGTGCTGCCCAAGTGCTGGCACCGCTGCTCGCCAGTAGCCAGTTGCCAGGCCGGGCAGACGGCCTGGTGCGCACCGGCAGCACCGAGCAAGACCTGCCCGCGATGCTGGCCATGGCCGAGCACCAGGGCCTGCCTGCGGCGTATGTGCAGGCGCTGTCGATCGCGCAGGCATCAGCGTTGGCACAAGTGGACTTGCCCGGGCCAGGCTGGTGGTATCCCGGCGGCGGCTGGGTAGCCCCGGCCGCACTGGTGCGGCACTGGCTGGCCACGCCTGGCGTGACGCTGCGCACCGGCCAGGCCGTTGCCAGGCTCGGCCGGCAGGATGCCCGCTGGCGCGCGCAGGACATGCAAGGCCAGAGCCTGGCCGAGGCCGATGTGGTGGTGCTGGCTGGCGCGGCAGATGCGCTGCCATTGCTGGCGCCGTGGACCGATCACACGAGCTGGACCTTGAACCGCCGCCGCGGCCAGGTCACGCAGCTGGATCGCCGGCAGGCCGCCGCGCTGGGCCTTGCAGCGCCAGCCCATCCGGTGGCCAGCGGTGCGTATTTGCTGGACCTCGGGCCGGCCGGACTGCTGTGCGGTGCAACCAACCAGCTGAGCGACGAGACCGACCATGACGCCTCGCCGCGTGAGGCAGATCATCTGGCGAACCTGGCCCAGCTGGACCGACTTTTGGGCCGCGAAGCGTCGGACACGGAAGTGGCCATGCGCGAACAGATGGCGCCGACGCTGGGAGGTCGCGTGGGTTGGCGGCTGACTGCGGATGACCGCATGCCTGTGATCGGTCCGGTGCCGCTGCCAGCCGAACTGCTCGTCGGCCATCGCCGGCTGGAGCAGCCCCGGCAGGTGCCCCGGGTGCCGGGGCTCTACCTGCTGACCGCGCTGGGTTCGCGCGGCATCACCTTGTCGCCGCTGCTGGGCGAGGTGCTGGCTGCGTGGATCACCGGCGCACCGGTGCCGCTGTCGTCCAGCCTGCTGGATGCGATCGACCCGGCGCGCTTCGTGGCGCGGGCCGCAAGGCGCGGCAGCTGAAGGCAGAGCGAGTAGTCGCCCTGCCTGGATGTTCAGGCGGCGGGTGAGCCACCTTCCGCGGCGGGTGCGCCGCCTTCTGCGGGTCCACCCTCGGCGCCGGCCTCCGCCTCGCCGTCTTCAGGTTCCGGCGGCAGGCCCAGGGCCTTGCGCTGGGCTTTCTCTTCCTTCTTGCGCTTCTTCGCAAGTTCACGTTGGCGCTTTTCGTAGGAATAGTTCGGAGTGGCCATCAGTGAATCCTTTGATCTGAGAAAAACGCCCGCACGGTGGGATCGTGCGAACGGTGTCGGCCCGACGATACACCCACGGCCTGAAAACGCCGGAATGCACGGGCCCTGCAAGCCCGGGTTTGCTGGGCCGAAGACGTTCAGAACTGCAGCGTGCGCACACCTTCTGGCGTGCCCAGCAGGCAGACTGCGGCCTTGTGGCGCGCGAAGATGCCCACGGTCACGACGCCCGGCCACAGCGTGGCCTCGGCTTCCATCGCCAGCGGCTCGCGGATCTGCAGGCCGCGCACGTCCAGGATCAGGTTGCCGTTGTCGGTCAACACACCTTCGCGCACCGTCGCCTGCCCGCCGTAGGCCTTGGCAAAGCGGCGAGCGACCTGGGCGGCGGCCATCGGAATGACCTCGACCGGCAGAGGGAAGCGTCCCAGCACGTCAACCAGCTTGGATGCGTCGGCTATGCAGATGAAGCGCTCGGCCAGGTCGGCCACGATCTTCTCGCGCGTCAGCGCCGCACCGCCACCCTTGATCATGTTGCCTTGCGGGTCGATTTCGTCCGCACCGTCGATGTAGACCGGCAGCGATTCGACCTCGCTGGCTTCCAGCACCGGGATGCCATGCGCCAGCAGCCGCTCGGTGCTCTTGACCGAGCTGGACACCGCGCCGCGGATCTGGTCCTTCATCGTCGCCAGCGCGTCGATGAAACAGTTCACGGTGGAGCCGGTGCCCACCCCAACGATGCTGCCAGGCACCACATAGGCCAAAGCGGCCTGGCCAACCAGGGCCTTCAATTCGTCTTGCGTCATGGGCGCGATTATCGCCGCCACCTCCAGGCAAGCCCCGAGGCGCGAGGAACCGCAGGGCCGCCCCAAGGTTCCTTGACCCCCACGGGGGGCGGGCTGGGCGCAGCCCGGCCCTGGGGGCGCCAAGAACACCCCGTCTGAGACAATCGCGGCCCCGTTCACCGCATTGCCCGCCCTCGTCCATGGCCCTGATTCCCTACGCCCTGACCCGCCCGTTCCTGTTCGGCCTGGATCCGGAGTGCGCCCACGAACTGACGCTGGACAGCATTGCCAGGCTGCAGCACACCCCCGCGCGGCTGGCCTGGTCACAGCGTAGAGTGGCGGACCCGGTGACGGTTGCCGGGCTGCGCTTCCCGAACCGGCTGGGCCTGGCCGCAGGGCTGGACAAGAACGGCCGCTGCATAGACGGGTTTGGCGCAATGGGCTTCGGCTTCATCGAGGTCGGAACGGTCACGCCCAAGGCGCAGCCGGGCAACCCCAGGCCGCGCATTTTCCGTCTGCCCGAGCAGCAGGCGCTGATCAATCGCCTAGGCTTCAACAACGACGGCCTGGACGCCTTCATCGCCAACGTGCGCCGCGCCCACAGCTTCCGCGCCGGCGGTGGCGTGCTGGGCCTGAACATCGGCAAGAACGCCAGCACGCCGATCGAGAACGCGGTGGACGACTACCTGATCGGCCTGGCCGGCGTGTACCCGCATGCCGACTACGTCACCGTCAACATCTCCAGCCCCAACACCAAGAACCTGCGTGCGCTGCAGAGCGACGAAGCGCTGGACGGCCTGCTAGGCGCGCTGGTGGCGCGCCAGGCCGAACTGGCCACGCAGCATGGCCGGCGCGTGCCGGTGTTCCTGAAGATCGCGCCGGACCTGGACGAAACGCAGATCCGCGTGATTGCCGCGACGCTGAAGAAGCACGGCATGGACGGCGTGATCGCCACCAACACCACACTGAGCCGCGACGCCGTCAAGGGCCTGCGCCACGCCGAGGAAACCGGTGGCCTTTCGGGTAAGCCGGTGCGCGAGATGAGCAACCAGGTGATCCGCGCGCTGCGCAGCGAACTCGGCGCCGGCTTCCCCATCATCGGCGCCGGCGGCGTGATGAGTGGCGAGGACGCCCGCGCCAAGCTGGCGGCCGGCGCCGACCTGGTGCAGGTCTACACCGGCTTCATCTACGCCGGCCCGCCGCTGGTGACCGAGGCGGCCAGCGCGATGGCCCACGGCTGAACGCGGCCGTCAGCTGGGCCAGCGCCGGGCCGCTCCCAAGCGGCCCCGCCACCCGCTCGGCGGGTGGCTTCGGGTACTCACGAAGCCGGGTGCCTCAGACCGCGAGGAGGTGGGTGCGGTAGTGGATGAGTTCGTCGATGGACTCGTTGATGTCCGCCAGTGCGGTGTGCGCCTGGGCCTTCTTGAAGCCTTCCATCGCCGCCGGCTTCCAGCGCCGCGCCAGTTCCTTCAAGGTGCTGACATCCAGGTTGCGGTAGTGGAAAAAGGCTTCCAGGCCGCGCATGTAGTTGGCGAGGAACCGCCGGTCCTGGCAGATCGAGTTGCCGCACATCGGGCTCTTGCCGGCCGGCACATAGGCGGCGAGGAACTCGATCACACGCGCTTCAGCCTCGGCTTCGCTGATGGTCGAAGCCTTGACGCGATCAATCAGCCCGCTGCGGCCATGCGTGCCCTTGTTCCAGGCGTCCATGCCATCCAGCACCGCGTCGCTCTGATGGACTGCGAAGACCGGGCCTTCGATGCGCACGGTGAGTTGCGGATCGGTCACGACAACCGCGATCTCGATGATGCGGTCCGACTCAGGCTTCAGGCCCGTCATTTCCAGGTCGATCCAGATCAGGTTCTGGTCGTTCTTGCTCAGCGTGTCGGTGCTCATGGGATTCCTTGATACGGGGCGGCTGCCATTGTCCGACAACATACACTTCGCCCCCATGCAAGCCGCCGTCGTTTCCCTGGCCTTTTGTGCCGCCCTGCTCGCTTCGCTGGGCGTCAAGTTCTGGCTCGCCTCGCGCCAGATGCGCCATGTGCACCAGCACCGCGAAGCGGTGCCTGCGCCGTTCGACGCGGTGATCCCGTTGCCGGCGCACCAGAAGGCAGCCGACTACACCGTCGCCCGCAACCGCTTCAGCCTGCTGACCGAGGCCTTTGGCGCGCTCACGCTGCTGGGCTGGACGCTGCTGGGCGGGCTGGACCTGCTGAACGGCTTCCTGCGCGACTGGATCGCGCCGCACTGGGGGGGCATGGCCTACCAGTTGGCCTTGTTTGCCGGCTTCGGGCTGATCAGCGGTCTGCTGGACCTGCCCTTCGAGTGGTATCGCACCTTCCGCCTGGAGCAGCGCTTCGGCTTCAACCGCATCACGCCGGGGCTGTTCCTGGCCGACATGCTGAAGAGCACGCTGCTGGGCGCCGTGATCGGCCTGCCGCTGCTGGCTACCGTGCTGTGGGTGATGGCCGCCACCGGGACTTGGTGGTGGCTGTGGGCCTGGGGGCTGATGGTGGGCTTCATGCTGCTGATGCAGGTGCTGTACCCGACCGTCATCGCCCCGATCTTCAACAAATTCAAGCCACTGGCCGACAACGAGCTGGCCGAGCGCGTGCAGGCGCTGATGCAGCGCTGCGGATTCCAGTCGCGCGGCCTGTTCGTGATGGACGGCAGCCGCCGCTCGGCGCATGGCAACGCGTATTTCGCCGGCATGGGCCGCGCCAAGCGGGTGGTCTTCTTCGACACGCTGCTGGAGCGCCTGCAGCCGGCCGAGGTGGAAGCCGTGCTAGCCCATGAATTGGGCCATTTCCACCACCGCCATGTGCGCAACCGCATGTGGACCGTGATCGCGATGAGCGGGCTGGGCATGGCCGCGCTGGGCTGGCTGGCTGGCCAGGCCGGTTTCTACCAAGGCCTGGGCGTCACACCCAATCTGGTCGATGTCCAGGCGGCTCCCAACAACGCGCTGGCGCTGCTACTGTTCATGCTGGCCACGCCGCCGCTGATGTTCTTCGTCGCCCCGCTGATGGCGCATTCCTCGCGCAAGGACGAGTTCCAGGCCGATGCCTATGCCTGCCAACAGGCCAGCGGCCGCCAGCTGTCGTCCGCGCTGCTGAAGCTCTACGAGGACAACGCCTCGACGCTGACGCCAGACCCGATCTACGCCCGCTTCTACTACTCGCATCCACCCGCCTCCGAGCGCCTGGCTGCGCTGGCGCGCACATGAAGCCCGCAGGCAGCAAGGCCAAGGCGGCGGCGACCGGCGACACCGCGCTGGTGGTCGGCGCGCACGGGCGCCACGTGGTGATCGAAACCCCTTCGGGCGAGCGCATGCTGGCCCATGCACGCGGCAAAAAGTCCGCCTGTGTGGTGGGTGACCGGGTGCAGTGGCAGCCCGCAGGCGACGAAGCGGTGGTCGAAGCGCTGGTGCCGCGGCGCAACCTGCTGATGCGCCAGGACGAATGGCGCAGCAAGTCCTTCGCCGCCAACCTGGACCAGTTGCTGGTGGTGCTGTCGGGCGAGCCGATGTTCAGCGAATCGCAGCTCACGCGCGCGCTGATCGCCACCGAAGACGCCGGCATTTCCGCCACGCTGCTGCTCAACAAGATCGACCTGCCGACCGCAGCGCTGGCCCGCGAACGCCTGCTGCCGTACAAGGCCATGGGTTTCACGGTGCTGGAGACGGCGCTCACCACGCAGCCTGAAGCTTCCATCGCGCTGCTCACGCCGGCCCTGGCCGGCAAGACCACGCTGGTGCTGGGCGCCAGCGGCATGGGCAAGAGCACCTTGATCAACCTGATGTTGCCGCAGGCGCAGGCCCAGGTCGGCGAGATTTCGCAGGCGCTGAATGCCGGCCGCCACACGACGACGACGACGACCTGGTACTGGCTGGACGCAGACGACCGCACGAACGGCGGCGCGCTGCTCGATTCACCCGGTTTCCAGGAATTCGGCCTGATGCACATCACGCCCCAGCGCCTGCCTGAGCTGATGCCAGACCTGCGCAAGCACCTGGGCGAGTGCCGCTTCTACAACTGCACCCACCTGCACGAACCGGGCTGCGGCGTGCGCAATGCGGTGGAGCGCGGCGAGATCAGCCCGTCACGCTACCGGCTGTACGAGGGCCTGTGGGCCGAGTTGTCGGAAGGTCAGCAAAAGGGCTGAGTTCAGCCGATCAGGTTCGCCAGCTTCAGCAGCGCCAGCAGCAGCATCCACAGTACGACCGAGCGCCACACCAGGCCGACCACGCTGCCCAGGTGGCCCAGCTGTGGCGGCAGGCCAGGCGTGGAGCCGGTGGCGTCGGCCGCATCGGTCTCGGCAGCGCCAGCAGAGAAGCTCATCGACCGGTCGGGCGTGACGCCCGGTGCGGTCGCGCCCCCCAGCTGCACACCCACGGCGCCCGCCGCAGCGGCCAGGATGATGCCTTCGTTGGCCCGCTTCCACAGCTCGGCATCGCGCCGCCAACCGGCGACGGCTTCCTCGAAGTTGCCAACGACTGCAAAGCCGAAGGCCGTCAGCCGCGCCGGCACGTGGTCGATCAGGCTGAACAGCTGCTGCGACAGGTCGCGCAAGCCTTCGTTGACCGCCAGGCCCAGCGAGCGGCTCTCGTAGGTCCAGTAGCGGCTGGCGAACTCGGCCATGCGGTAGGCCACAGCACCCGCCGGACCCAGGCCCAGTGCGGAGAACACCACGTAGCAGAAGAACACGCCGAACACGTGACGGTGCGCGGCCAGCAGCGAATGCTCGATCACGTGGCGCAGCAGTTCGGTGCGCGGCAGTTCGCTGGCGTCCAGGTGGCGCCATTCGGCCAGCAGCCGGCGCGCCTGGTCCTCGTCGCCGCGCTCCAGCGCTTCGCGGATGTCGGTGAAGAAGTGGCTGAACTGGCGGAAGCCCAGCGTCAGGTAGAGCATGGTCACGTCGAAGGCCAACGCCAGCATGAAGCTGATGTAGCGCGCCAACACCCAGTGCAGGCCGGCAGCCAGCGCGGCCGGCAGGATCACGGTGACAAACCAGACGACCTTGGCATGGTGCGGCTTGCCGGCGTCGAAATTGCGCCCGGCCCACCGCACCCACGAAGCCAACGCGTCATGGACCCAGTTGTCCCGAGGCAGGGGTTTGATCTGCTCGAGCAGCAACGCAAGGAGAACGGCGAAAAAGCTCATCGCCGAGCATGATAACCACCGGCCGTATGTTTCCCGTCGCGGCAGCAGTCGGAATCTACCGGCGGGGTCAGACGACGAGCAAGTGGTAGAGGTTGCGCAACATTGCCGCGGTCGCGCCCCAGATGAAGTATTCCTCTCCACCCGGTGACCGCCAGGGCATGGACAGGAACTGGCGCTGCACGCCGCCGTTGTCGAAGCTGTGGTGCTGGTGATGGGCCGGCGTCATCAGGAAAGCCAGCGGCACCTCGAAAGCTGCCGCCACCTCGAAGGCGTCCAGCTGCAGCGTGTGGTCGGGCGAGACCAGCGCCACGACGGGCGTGACCTGGAATCGCGTCACGGTGGCATACACCGGCAGCCGCGCAATGACTTCCAGCTCGTTTGCCAGCAGCCCGATTTCCTCTTGCGCCTCGCGCAGCGCAGTGGCGACCACGTCGGCATCGCTGGGCTCCTGCCTGCCGCCGGGGAAGCTGATCTGGCCAGCGTGGGAGCGCAGATGCGCGGTGCGCCGCGTCAGCAGCACCTGCAGGCCGTCCGGGCGCTGCACCAACGGCACCAGCACCGAAGCGGCGGCAGGACTGCGCTCAGGCATGAAATCCGGCCTGGGACCGTCGCCTTGCAGGAAGGGCGTGGTGTGTGCCCTGGCGGCCAGATGCTGGCGCAGCCAGGCCGGTTGCAGGCGCTCTGGAGGCACTGGCGGCAGGTCGGCGTCGCTGCGCGTCACCGGGCAGGCACTGGGGTCCAGGATGGCCGTGGGCCGGGACAAGGTCGCCGAAGGCTCGGCTGGCGAGACGGTCGCCGGGGGCTGGGATTCGGTCACCCGGGAAGCTTACGTCAGAAAAAAACAAAAGCCGCTCGACGGCGGCTTTTGTGTGTGCGGTGCTGGACCGCAGGCAGCCGAGGGCTGCAGCTGAGCAATGCTCAGGAAAGCTTCTCTTTGATGCGTGCCGACTTGCCCGAACGCTGGCGCAGGTAGTACAGCTTCGCGCGGCGGACGTCGCCGCGGCGCTTCACTTCGATCGACGCGATCAGCGGGCTGTACAGCTGGAACGTGCGTTCCACGCCTTCGCCGCTGGAGATCTTGCGCACGATGAAGCTGGAGTTCAGGCCGCGGTTGCGCTTGGCAATCACGACGCCTTCGTAGGCCTGCACGCGCTTGCGGGTGCCTTCGACGACGTTCACGCTGACGATCACGGTGTCGCCAGGGGCGAACACCGGAATGGTCTTGTTCAGGCGAGCAATTTCTTCTTGCTCAAGGGTTTGGATCAGGTCCACAGGGTTCTCCAAAGGATCATGCCGGCGCGGTTGGTGTGTGGCGCATCGAAGCCGCCCGCAACAGGAAAAGGCCCCTGTTGCTTGTCAATTTCGCCCGGCAGAGGATCGAAAAGCCTTTGATCATAGCACAAGCGTTGCCAGGAACCGCTCATCTGCCTTGGACAGGCGCCCAGCCGCCCTGGCTGCAGCAATCAGGTCCGGCCGGCGCCGTGCCGTCAGCTGCAGCGATTGCTCGCGCCGCCATTGGGCGATCTGCGCATGGTGGCCTGACAGCAGCACCGGCGGCACCGGCAGGCTGTTGCCCTCCGGGGTGCTCAACTGCTCAGGCCGGCTGTAGTGCGGACAGTCCAGCAGGCCATCTTCGAAGCTGTCCTGCTCATGCGAGCGCGCATCCGACAGCACGCCGGCCTGCAGGCGCGCAATGCCATCCAGCAGCGCCAGCGCAGGCAATTCCCCGCCGGACAGCACAAAGTCGCCCAGGCTCAGCTCCAGGTCCACGTGGCGGTCCAGGAAACGCTGGTCAATGCCTTCGTAGCGGCCGCACAGCAGCACGGCGCCAGCGCCGCCGGCCATCTCGCGCAGCAAGGCCTGGTCGATCTTGCGGCCGGTCGGGCTGAAGTGGATCACCGGCGCCGCGCCGGCCTGCGCACGCACCGCCGCCAGGGCCCGCTCCAACGGCTCGACCAGCATCACCATGCCGGGGCCTCCGCCATAGGGCCGGTCGTCGACGCGGCGGTAGTTGTCGTCGGCAAAGTCACGCAGCGGCCAGAGGCGCACATCCACCTGGCCCGACTCAAATGCGCGGCGCGTGATGCCCTGCTGCAGGAACGGGCCGAACAGGTCGGGGAACAGCGTGATGACGTCGAACCGCATGCAGGCTCCGGCGCGAAGAAAGAGACGCAGCGCTTGGCGGCTGCGCCAGCGGCCTCAGTAGTCCAGGCCCCAGTCGACCGTGATGCGGCGACCGGGCAGGTCCACGTTGTCGATGAAGGCGGCGACGAACGGGACCAGGCGCTCGGCCTCGTCGGGTTTCATCTCGGGCGTCGCGTCGTCACGCCGAATGCGCAGCACGCAATGCGGCCCGGTTTCGATCAGGTCGGAAACGACGCCGAGCGATTCGCCTTCGCGGTTGACGACGTTCAGGCCAATCAGGTCGATCCAGTAGAACTCGTCGCTGTCGGCCGTGGGGAAATTGCTGCGCGAGACAAACACCCTGGCGCCGCGCAAGGCCTCTGCCGCATTGCGATCCAGCACTTCCTGGGCCTGGGCGACCACCACGTCACCCTGCTCCTTGGCGTGGGTGATCTTCAGCAGCGAGGGCAAAGGCGTGACCGCAGCAGCTGTCACCTTCGCGGGCTTGGCCGCAGCGGCGGCCGAAGCCAGCTTGCTGGCAGCCTTGCCTACCGGCGGCACACCCGTGGGGCGGCGCGCCGTTTCCGCGGCAGGTTTCAGGAACCAGCGGCGGGAGGAAAACAGGGCCTGGGGATCGGCGGAAAAAGGCTGGACCTTGAACCCGCCCTTGATGCCCCAGGCGTCGAGGATGCGACCGACTTCGATGGCATCCTCGGGCCAGGCGACCGCGTCCGAGAGGTCTTGAGACGGCATCGGACTCATGCGTTCGCCGGCAACGGCCATCAGGCCGCGACGACCTTGGCCTTGGCCGTGGACAGCAGACGCGTCACGGTTTCCGAGGCTTGGGCGCCGGTGCCTTGCCAGTAGGCCACGCGGTCGAGGGCGACGCGCAGGCCCTCTTCGCTTTCCTTGGCCATCGGGTTGTAGAACCCGACGCGCTCGATGAAGCGGCCGTCACGGCGGACGCGCGAATCAGCGACGACGATGTTGTAGAACGGGCGCTTCTTGGAGCCGCCACGAGCAAGACGAATCACGACCATTTGTCGTTCCTTCAGGATCAAAAATAAGGTCGACCGTTTGCCCAGGAGACACCGCAAGACAAAGCTGGCCATCTGCCGCACACGATGGTGTTTCACCCGAAACCCCTCGCCAACGTGCGGCACGTTGCATGTTTTTCCGGCCCCGTAGATACGCCGTGCATCCCGCGTTGTGCGCCCCCCTGGAGTTGCCAGAACAAGCGCGCGCCAAGACGTCGACCGTGACCGAAACATGAGATTATAAGCGGCTGAACAGAAACATCCAAGTTGCCATGTCCGAGCCTTCATCTGCCCGCCTGTTGATCCGCCCGAGCACCGACGCCGACCTGCCCCAGATCACCGCGATCTACGCCGAGGCTGTGCTGAACGGCACCGGCACCTTCGAGCTGGAAGTGCAGGACGAAGCCGAGATGGGCAAGCGCCGGGCTGACGTGCTGGGCAAGGGACTGCCCTGGCTGGTGGCAGAGCGCGGCGCGCAGGTGCTGGGCTATGCCTACGCCAACCACTTCCGGCCGCGCCGCGCCTACCGCTTCTGCGTCGAGGATTCGATCTACCTGCACCCGGACGCCCGCGGCCAGGGCCTGGGCTCGCTGCTGCTGGCCGAGTTGATGGCGCGCTGCCAGGCGCTGGGCGCACGGCAGATGGTCGCGGTGATCGGTGACAGCCAGAACCTGGGTTCGGTCGGCGTGCACCGCCGCGCTGGCTTCGAGCACACCGGGCTGCTGAAAAGCGCAGGCTGGAAGTTCGAACGCTGGCTGGACGTGGTGATGATGCAAAAAGCCCTGGGCAACGGCGACAGCCTGCCCCCGGCGGCCGGCCAATGAGCACCGCGCCGCTGCGCCAGCCCCGGTCCAAGACACTGGCGACCTGGCTGGCCGTGGCCGGCGGCGCGCTTGGCGCCCAGCGGTTCTACCTCTACGGCCACAAGGACTGGCTGGCATGGCTGCACCCGTGGCCTACCCTGGTCGGCCTGGCTGGCGTGGTGCGCATGCGCAACCTGGGCCAGGACGACATGCTGTCCTGGGTGCTGATCCCTTTCCTGGGACTGATGCTCTCATGGGGCATGGTCAGCGCCATCGTCATCGGGCTGACGCCGGACGAGCGCTGGGCTGGGCGGCATGGCGCCGGTCAACCCATGCAGGCCACCGCCTGGGGACCTGTGCTGGGCGTGATCGTCGCGCTGCTGATTGGCGGGGCGGTGCTGATGGGCACGATCGCCTTTGGCGGACAGAAATTCTTCGAGTGGCAACAACTGCAGGCCGAGGCCGAGGCCAGCAAGTAAAAAGGCCCGCCGAAGCGAGCCACTTGATGCTGAGCTGCCGATTCAGAACAGCGACATGCTGAGCCAGTAGAACATGCCGGCCACGAAGGCCGCGGCAGGGATCGTGAAGATCCAGGCCCAGACAATGTTGCTGGCCAGGCCCCAGCGTACCGCCGACGGGCTGCGCACCGAACCTACGCCGACGATGGCACCGGTGATGGTGTGGGTGGTCGACACCGGGATGCCGAGCGCTGTGGCAATGAACAGCGTCACCGCGCCACCCGTCTCGGCACAGAAGCCGCCGACCGGCTTCAGCTTGGTCAGCCGCTGACCCATGGTCTTGACGATGCGCCAGCCGCCGAACATGGTGCCAGCGCCAATGGCGATGTAGCAGCAGAAGATCACCCAGGTCGGCGGGGCGCTGGCGTCGCTCGCCATGTAGCCGCCGGCCACCAGCAGCATCCAGATGATGCCGATGGTCTTCTGTGCATCGTTGCCGCCGTGGCCCAGCGAATACAGCCCGGCCGAAACCAGTTGCAGGCGGCGGAACCATCGGTCGACCTTGATCGGTGAGGTTCGCCTGAAGATCCAGGCAACGGCCACCATCATCAGGGAGCCGAACAGGTAGCCCAGCAGCGGCGAGACGAAGATGAACAGCACCGTCTTCAGGATGCCACCCGCAATCAGCTTGCTGACACCGGCCTTGGCCATCACCGCACCCATGATGCCGCCGATCAGCGCGTGCGAGCTGGACGACGGAATGCCGTACCACCAGGTGATCACGTTCCAGGTGATGGCGCCGATCAGTGCGCCGAACACCACGTGGTGGTCCACCACGCCGGGCTCGACGATGCCCTTGCCGATCATGCTGGCCACCTTCAGCTGGAAGATGCCGATGGCCACCACGTTGAAGAAGGCCGCGAACAACACCGCCTGCTGCGGCTTGAGCACGCCGGTGGAAACGACGGTGGCAATGGAATTCGCCGCGTCATGGAAGCCGTTCATGAAGTCGAACAGCAGTGCCAGGATCACCAGCAAGCCGACGACCCACAGCGCTATCGAAACCGATGCCATGCGAACTGCGCCTCGCCGTTCAGGAGTTCTCGAGGACGATGCCCTCGATCAGGTTGGCCACGTCTTCGCAGCGGTCGGAGATGGTCTCCAGGTGCTCGTAGATGGCCTTCATCTTGATCAGTTCGCGGGTGTCCTGCTCCTCGCGGAACAGGCGTGACATCGCGCTGCGCATCACCCGGTCGGCGTCCGACTCCAGGCGGTCGATTTCCTCGCAGGTCTTCAGCGCGGCCTCGGTCACCTCGGCCTGGTTCAGCCTGGGCAGCAGCGTCACCGCATGCTGGACGCGCTCGCAGCACTTCAGCGAAATCTCACCCAGCCGGCGCACGTCCTCGTTGACTCGCTGCACGTCGTACAGCGCCATCACCTCGCAGGAGTCCTGCATCAGGTCGATGATGTCGTCCATCGCATTGATCAGGCTGTGGATCTGCTCGCGGTCGATCGGCGTGATGAAGGTGCGGTGCAGCAGCCGGTTGACCTCGGTCGTGACCTTGTCGGCGGCATGCTCGTTGGCATCCACCTCGCCCGCGTATTTCTCGCGCAGATCCGGCGTGTCGTAGTACTGGATCATGGCCAGGAAGGCGCGCGCACCTTCGGCGATGTACTTGCCGTGTTCGTTGAACAGCTCGAAGAAGTTGCCGTCCTGGGGCAACAGCTTGCCGAAAATCATCCGGATCTCCTGATGGGTGCGCGGGGTTCGCAGCCGCCCGGCAGCAGGCCCGATGAATGGGCAGCCGGCGCGACAAAACGCCACGGTGCAGCGGTGATGCGGCGCCGGCTGACTTGCCCGCACCCTGCCCGCCTGCCGTGGCGTCACGAAAACTTCACCGATTTGTCATCGGCGAGTCAAAACGCGCATTGTAGTAAACCCGCGCTTACAGTGTTGCCTCGGCATCACCAACCGCAGATTGCTCAGCATCTGGATCACGCGGTCACATCCTTGTTCATGCGCTCAATGGCCTGGTCTGCCACCCCGGGCAACCAATCGGCCAGCAGCCCAAGGCCAGGCAGGCGCAAACCGGGTGCCAATTCGGCCAGGGGCAGCAGCACGAAGGCGCGCAGGTGCAGCCGCGGGTGCGGCAGCGTCAGCAGCGGGTCGGTCAGCACTTGTTCACCATGCAGCAGCAGGTCCAGGTCCAGCGTGCGCGGCGCGTTGCGGTAGGCACGCTCGCGGCCAGCCAACTGCTCCAGGGCCTGCAACTCGGCCAGCAGCGCACCCGGCGCCAGCGTGGTGTCCAGTTCGGCCACGGCGTTGACGTAGTCAGGTCCGGTCGCGTCGACCGGCGCACTGCGGTAGAACGACGAGGCACGCAGCCCTTGCACGCCCGGCAATGCCGCCAGGCGTTGCAAGGCGAGGCTCAGCTGGCCGCGGGCATCACCCAGGTTGGCACCCAGGCCCACATAGGCGCGCGCTGGCTCAGGCCTCACCACCGCCACCACCGCCCGCCTCGCCACTGCGCGCGCCAGTCCGGGCGCCGGAAGGCTTGCGACGGCGGCGGCGCTTCTTGCGCGGCGCGTCGCCGGTGCCGGGCTCTGCCGGCTCTAGCTCGTCTGATTCGTCCTCGCCCGGCTCATCCGAAGCCTCGGCTGGCGTGCTGCCTTCCGCCTGATCGCCAGGGGCGCGGCGCGGCTTGGCAGCGCGGCGCGGCCGCGGCGCATCGCGCATGGCGTCCACCAGCGCCTCGCGCTCGGCGTCGTTGCCCAGCGAGAAGTCCTCCCACCACTCGGCCAGATCAACCGCGGCTTCGCCCACGTCGGCGCGCAGGCGCAGGAAGTCGAACCCGGCACGGAAGCGCGGCTGCTCGACCAGCCCGTAGGCCTGGGCGCCGGTGCGGCGCTCGAAGCGAGGCTGCATCATCCAGATCTCGCGCATGTCGGTCGCCAGCTTGCCGCGGCCGGAAATGTCGCCAATGCGGGCGTCGAACACCGCGTCGATGGCCTGGGACAGCGCCGGCATCGGGTGTTCGCCTGCGTCGCGCAGCCGGGTCCAGTTTTCCTGCACGTCGTGCCAGAGCATGCAGGCCAGCATGAAGCTCGGCGCCACGGCCTTGCCTTCGGCGACGCGGCGGTCGGTGTCCTTCAGCGCCAGGTGCACGAATTTCTCGCGCGGGCTGCCGGCGGTCGCGTGGGTCAGCACCGCGTCCAGCACCGGGAACAGGCCGCGGTCCAGGCCCTGCGCCTTCAGCTGCGCCAGGCTGTCCAGCGCGTGGCCCGTCTGCAGCAGCTTGATCATCTCGTCGAACATGCGCGAGGCCGGCACGTTGGCCAGCGTCGCGGCCATCGCCTTCAGCGGTTTCTGCGTCTTGGCCTCGATCGTGAAGCCCAGCTTGGCGGCAAATCGCACCACGCGCAGGATGCGCACCGGGTCTTCGCGGTAGCGGGTTTCCGGGTCTCCGATCATGCGCAGCACCCGCGCCTGCGAGTCCTTGATGCCGCCGTGGTAGTCGATCACGATGCGCGTGGACGGGTCGTAATACATCGCGTTGACGGTGAAGTCGCGCCGCGCGGCATCCTCGATCTGCGGTCCCCAGACGTTGTCGCGCAGCACCCGGCCGCTGGCATCCACCACATGGCTCTTGCCGGCCATTTCGTCGCGCGAGGTCTTCTCGTTGCCCTCGACCTGCTCGGCGGCGCTGTTGTCCATGTAGGCGCGGAAGGTCGAGACTTCGATGACCTCGTGGTCGCGCCCCCGGCCATGGATCACGTGCACGATGCGAAAGCGCCGGCCGATGATGAAGGCGCGGCGGAACAGGCCCTTGACCTGCTCGGGGGTGGCGTTGGTCGCCACGTCGAAGTCCTTGGGCCGGCGGTTGACCATCAGGTCGCGCACCGCGCCGCCAACGATGTAGGCCTCGTAACCGGCCTGCTGCAGCGTGGTGACGACGCGCACCGCGCGCTCGTCCAGCAGCGAAGCGTCGATGCCATGCTCGCTTTCCGGCACCTCGGTGCGCTTGCCCAGCGGAATGCCGCCGGTCTTGGCGGGCTTGGCCGCCTTGGCCGAGCCGTCTGCCGGCTTGCCCAGCAGCTTGTCAATGAATTTGCGGATCATGGGGTCTCGAATAGATTCAGGATGCGCCAGCCGCGTTCGCGGGCAATCGCGGCCAGCGCGGGCGTGGGGTTGGTGGCCACCGGCGTGCTCACACGCTCCAGCAGCGGCAGGTCATTGGTGGAATCGCTGTAGAACAGCACCTCGTCGAATTCCTGCCAGGCGCGGCCCAGCTCGGTCAGCCAGGCATCCACGCGGGTCACCTTGCCTTCGCGGAAGGTTGGCACGCCGTGCACCCTGCCGGTCACGCGGCCCTGCGCATCGCGCTCCAGCTCGACGGCCAGCAGGTGCTCGACGCCAAATGCGGTGGCAATCGGCCGGGTCACGAATTCATTGGTGGCGGTGACCACGGCGACCAGATCACCCGCATCGATGTGCCCCTGCACCAGTTCACGCGCCGCAGGGTGCAGCACCGGCTCGATCACGTCCTGCATGAAGCGCGCGCGCATCGCCTCGGCCTCGGCCGTGGGCCGCTCACGCCAGGCGGCAGTCGCAAAGTCCAGGTAGTCGGCCAGCACCAGCGTGCCGGCCTGGTACTGGGCGTAAAAGCCGTCGTTGCGGCGGCGCCAGGCATCGCCGTCAACCCAGCCGACGTTCACCATGTACTCGCCAAAAGCGTGGTCGGAATCGTTGGGCAGCAGCGTGCCGTCGAGGTCAAAAAGCGCGAGTTTCATCGGGGAACAGGTCCAGCGAAGCGGGGTCCGGGTCAGGTTGAGCGGTGATCGTGACCGGCTGCGAGCGCTGCCCGGGCTCCTCGGCCAGCATTTTCTTCAGCAGCGGCACGGTCAAGCCCCGGCCTTCCGCGAGCGAGAAACGGTCCAGCCGGATCAGCAAGGCCATCAGCGAGCCGAGTTCGCGCGAAAAATGGGTCAGCAGGTAGTCCAGCACCTCGGTGGAAAGCGCCAAGCCACGGTGACGGGCCTCGCGGACCAGCACCTCGCGCACGCCGTCGTCGCCCAGCGGCTGCAGCGCAAACACCGGCCCCCAGCCGAAACGGGTGCGCAAATCTTCGCGCACCGGCAGGTCGACCGGCGGCAGCCGGCCAGCGGAAGCCATTTGCACACCGTGCGTGGCCGCTTCGACGAACAACGTGAAGGCGGCATGCTGGCGTGCCGCATCCAGCCGCTCGGCGCCATCGATCAGGATCAGCGACCAGCCTTCATCGAAGGTCCAGGGCAAGGCATGGTCGGCGTCGAACCAGCCGCTGCGACCACCCTGGGCGTGCACCTGGTGCGCCAGCGCTGAAAGCAAATGCGTCTTGCCGCTGCCGGCCGGGCCGCACAGGTAGACCGGCGGCCCCGGCAGCACCAGGTCACGCATGGCCTGCGCTGCCAGGCCGTTGTCGCCGGGCACGAAGTTCTGGAAATCGGGTTCGGCCTCCAGGCCGATGGCCAGCGGCATCTGCTTCATGCGCGGCCCGCCGCAGCACGCAACCAGGCATCGCCGCCAGCCAGCGGCCGGCCGCGCAACGCGAAAAGTTCTGCGGAGCGGTTCATGGTGAGAACGGAAGGAAGGCCTGCTGCACGAGCAGTGCGGCCGGGCGCCGGATTGTAGGACGGACGCCAACACGCGCCGCCAGCCGCATGCTTCAGTGCAACAACGGGCGCGGGCTGCCGCGCAAGGCCTCGACCCGCGCCTCCAGCGCTGGCACGTCCGGCGCTGCCGGGCAATGCTGAAGATAGGCCACCAGGTCGCTCAGCGCGGCGCCGGCCTGCCCCAGCTCGGCGTAGACCAGGCCACGGTCACGCCGCTCTTCCCATTGCTCTGGCAGCAGGCAGACCAGGCGCTGCTGCACCGCCAGCAGCGCCACCCAGTCCTCGGACTGACGGTGGATGGCCTTCAGGTTGCCCAGCATGCGGGCCAGCATGTCGCGGGGCGCCGCGGCCTGCAGGAACAGGCCCAACGGCGTCTCGAACTCGCCAATCAGGCCTTGCTGCTGGACAAAGGGCTCCAGGCGCTCCTCCAGCTCCTCGCGCGACAGCGATCGGCCGTTGATCGGGTCCAGGATGACCTCACCCGCCGGCATGCGCAGCTTGACCAGGAAATGCCCGGGGAAGGAAATGCCACGCGCCTGCAGGCCGATCTGCTCGGCCAGCTCGATGAAGATCAGCGCCAGCGAAATGGGTATGCCGCGCCGCGTGACCAGCACACGGTGCACGTAGCTGTTGTCCGGGTCGTAGAAATGGTTGGCGTTGGCGCCAAAACCGAGCTCATTGAAGAAATAGCGGTTCAGCACCCGCAGCCGGTGCAGCGGCGCGGCATCGCCGGGCAGGCGGCGGCGCAGTTGCTCGCCCAGCCGGTCGATCTCGGCCAGCACGGCCTGCACGTCCAGGGCAGGATGCGCGTCCTGCCCGAGCAGGATGGCCGCTTCCAGCAGCGCGAATTCATCGTCCCGGGTCACCAGTGCCGAGAAATAGTCCAGCGCACTTTGGGGCACGAGGCTCAGGGGCACACTCATGCCGCGGAGTGTAGGCCGAAGCGGCCAGCGCGGGTTTGCAAATTGCCGCGCGGCGTCGGCCTCAAGTCCGTCGCAGGAACTGCTTCAGCGGCAGACCGGCCAGGCGCAAGGCGCCGAAATACAGCAGCGCGCCCACGCTGATCACGCCGGCCAACAGCCCTGCCCGCTGACCCGCGTGAGCCTGCAGGTCCAGCCACCCAACCGCCTGCGCACTCCAGCCCAGCCACAGCCCCAGCGCCAGATTGGCCGGCGCCAGCCGCGCCAGGTAGACCAGCCAGCCTGGCCCGGGGCTGTAAAGCCCGCGCTTTTGCAGGCCGACCATCAACCAGCCTGCATTGACCATGGCGCCCAGTCCGATCGACAAGGCCAGGCCGGCGTGGCCCAGCCAGGGCACGAAGATCGCATTCATCAGCTGGGTGCAGACCAGCACCATCACCGCAATGCGCACCGGCGTGCGCAAGTCCTGCTGGGCAAAAAAGCCGGGCGCCAGCACCTTCACACCCACCAGACCCAACAGGCCGCAGCCGTAGCCGCGCAATGCCAGCACCGTCATGTCCACCGCTTCGGGGCCGAACTTGCCGTAGTGAAACAGCACCGCCACCAGCGGCTTGGCAAAGACCAGCATCGCCACCGCGCACGGAGTGGCCAGCAGCATCATCAGCCGCAGCCCCCAGTCCAGCTGGGCCGAATACCCTGCGTGGTCACCACGCGCCCGCAGCGCCGACAAGCCGGGAATCAGCACCACGCCCAGCGCCACGCCCAACATGGCGGTGGGGAACTCCATCAGCCGATCGGCATAGAACAACCACGAGACAGCGCCAGGGCCGAGATGCGAGGCGATCTGGGTGTTGACCAGCAGCGACACCTGCGCAACCGACACACCCAGCAGTGCTGGCGCCATCTGCTTGAGCACCCGGTGCACGCCCGGGTGCCGCCACGCGGCGCGCAGCGCACCCGGCAGCACACCAATGCGCGGCAGGGCGCCAATGCGCGCCAGCGCCGGGATCTGCACCGCCAGCTGCAGCACGCCACCCAGCAGCACGCCGGCCGACAGCGCATGGATGGGCTCAATGTGGTGCGCCTTGAGCACCGGCGTCAGCCCCAGCGAGCAGCCGATCATCGCGACGTTCAACAGCACTGGCGTGGCCGCCGGCAGCGCGAAGTTCTTCCAGGTGTTCAGCACACCGGCCGAAAGCGCCACCAGCGACATGAAGCCGATGTACGGGAACATCCAGCGTGTCATCACCACCGCCAGATCGAATTCCTGCAGCCCGGCGCCAAACAACCAGACCACTGCCGGCGCCGCCAGCACGCCAACGACGCAGGTCGCCACCAGCACCCACAGCAGCACGGTGCCGACCGCGTCGATCAGCCGGCGCGTGACCTCGTCGCCCTCGCGTTCGCGGGTGGCCGCCAAGATGGGCACGAAGGCCGCGGAAAAAGCGCCCTCGCCGAACAGGCGGCGCAGCAGATTGGGTATGCGGAACGCAACGTTGAAGGCATCGGTCACCGCGCCGGCGCCAAAACTCGCGGCAATCAACTGGTCCCGGACCAGCCCGGTGATGCGGGACAACAAGGTCCAAAGCGAGACAGTGGACGCAGCCTTCAACAGATTCATGGGAGGGCCGGCACCTGGGTGCCGGCAGCAGGCGAAACCGCGAATTATGGGGGAGCCTGCAGCGCAAGCGGGCGCCAGCTTGCCTTGTGTAGGAGATATCAGCTATACTCGACAGTCTTTCCCCACCTGGAAAACCATACAGCATGGCCACCTCCTCCAAAGCCAAGAAGCGCACCGTGCGCCTGGCCTCGGGCCGCAAGCGCGCCCGCCAGGACGTTCACCTGAACGCCGCGAACACTTCGCTGCGCTCCAAGTTCCGCACCTCCGTCAAGAGCGTCCTGAAGGCTGTTGCCACCGGCGACAAGGCACAGGCTGCCGAAACCTTCAAGACCGCCCAAAGCGTGATCGACTCGATCGCTGACAAGGGCATCTTCCACAAGAACAAGGCAGCTCGTCACAAGAGCCGCCTGGCAGCCAAAGTCAAGGCGCTCGCCGCCTGACGCAACCTCCAGGTGGAAAGTGAAAAGCCCCGCATCGCGGGGCTTTTTTCATGGCCGGGTGACTTTGGCGATCAGGCCTTCTTCTCGCCGCCGGCTGCCGGCGCCTCGGGCAGGAGGCACGCATCGGTGACCTGCAGATTGTTGTCGCGGGCAAAGTTCATCACGAAGTCCCAGGCCATCGGCTCGATGTCCTTCAGCGCCTCGTTGACGATCACGCACTTCACGCCGTTGATCACTCGCGGCACGCAATACGGCGAATAGCCGATGAAGGCGCCAATGCCGGCCTTGCTGCCGCCGGGGCGGAAGCAGGACATCGCGCCTGCCAGCCGCTCCGCCCAGTCACTGGGGCGAAACGTGCGGCCTTCCATGGTGAGACCCTGGATGAACACTTCGCGCGGCTTGGACAATGACATGGGTGACGTGGCGGGACGCCGGCCGGCAAGGCCGGTCTGCAGTTTTGACAACGACGTTCGCGCCTCGACGCGGGCTCAACGCCTGCTCGGCAACCGGTAGCGGCTGGCGCGAACAGCGTATTGTGCCTTGCGGGTGCTGCGATGCAGCATGCAAGGATTTGCGATGAGCAGCGCAGGCCGACCAGAAGCCCTGGACGGCCTCCGGCACGGCGTCTGCCGCCCACCTTTCAGCCCTGTTTTCGGCACGGCAGCCAAAGGCTTGAGAAGCGATGGCATGCCCCATGCCGGCCTTTAGAATTCACCCCGGGGCAGCCTGTGATCGACAAGACACAGCCGCCCTTTGTTTTCTCCACTTCTTCCTTTGCTCATACCGACCCGGAGCCTGCCCATGTCCGCCCCCATGCCCCATGTGATGAACACCTACGGCCGACTGCCCATTGCGCTGTCGCACGGCCGAGGCTGCACCGTCTGGGACACCGAGGGCCGACGCTACCTGGACGCGCTGGGCGGCATTGCCGTCAACACGCTGGGCCACAACCACCCGGTGCTGGTACCCGCGCTGCAGGACCAGCTCACCAAGCTGATCCACACCAGCAACTACTATCAGACCCCGCTGCAGGAAAAGCTTGCCGAACTGCTCTGCGAGCGCGCCCAGATGTCGGCCGCGTTCTTCTGCTCCACCGGCCTGGAAGCCAACGAGGGCGCACTGAAAATCGCCCGCAAATTCGGCCATGACCGCGGCGTGGACCGGCCCGAGATCATCGTCTTCGACAAGTCCTTCCACGGCCGCTCGATTGCCACCTTGTCGGCCACCGGCAACCCCAAGATCCAGGCAGGATTCGGCCCGCTGGTCGAAGGCTTCGTGCGCCTGCCGCTGAACGACGTGGACGCGCTGCACAGTGCCGCCGCCACGCATCCGAACGTCGTCGCGGTGCTGGTCGAGCCCATCCAGGGCGAAGGCGGCATCGTGCCGGCACGGCTGGACTACCTGCGCGAGCTGCGCGCGCTGTGTGACGCGAACAACTGGCTGCTGATGTTCGACGAAGTGCAGAGCGGCTTCGGCCGCACCGGCAAGTGGTTTGCCCACCAGTGGGCCGGCATCAAGCCGGACGTGATGCAACTGGCCAAGGGCCTGGGCTCTGGCGTGCCGGTCGGCGCAATCCTGGTCGGCCCCAAGGCCAAGGACGTGCTGGGCCCGGGCAACCACGGCAGCACCTTCGGCGGCAACCCGCTGGCCATGCGCGCCGGCATCGAAACCATTGGCGTGATGGAAGCCGACGGCCTGCTGGCGCATGCCGCCGAGGTAGGAGGCCGCCTGAAGCAGGCCTTCGAGCGCGAACTGGGCAGCCTGCCGGGCGTCAAGGAAATCCGCGGCCATGGGCTGATGATCGGCATCGAGCTGGACCGCCCTTGCGGCGTGCTGCTGGGCCGCGCGGCCGAAGCCGGGCTGCTGATCAGCGTGACGGCCGACAGCGTGGTGCGCCTGCTGCCGCCGCTGATCCTGAGCACGGCCGAAGCCGACGAGATCGTCGGCCTGCTGGTGCCGCTGATCAAGGCCTTCCTCGCGGAACCCTCCGCATGAAACCGGGTTTCAGCCTCATGAAGCACTACCTGCAGTTCAAGGACTTTCGGGCCGAGGAATACGCCTACCTGTTCGAACGCGCCCGCGTCATCAAGCAGCGTTTCAAGAACTACGAGCGCTACCAGCCGCTGACCGACCGCACGCTGGCGATGATCTTCGAGAAGGCCAGCACGCGCACCCGCGTCAGCTTCGAAGCCGGCATGTACCAGATGGGTGGCTCCGTCGTGCACCTGACCACCGGCGACAGCCAGCTGGGCCGCGCCGAGCCGATCGAGGACTCGGCCCGCGTGATCAGCCGCATGGTCGACATCGTGATGATCCGCACCTTCGAGCAGACCAAGATCGAGCGCTTCGCCGCGCACTCGCGGGTGCCGGTCATCAACGGCCTGACCAACGAATTCCACCCCTGCCAGATCCTGGCCGACCTGCTGACTTACCTCGAAAACCGGGCGCCGGTGCATGCCCGCGGCTATGACCTGGACTGCCTGAAGGGCAAGGTCGTGGCCTGGGTGGGCGATGGCAACAACATGGCCAACACCTGGCTGCAGGCCGCCGAGATCCTGGGCTTCACGGTGCACGTGAGCACACCCAGCGGCTACGAGGTCGACCCGAAGGTGGCCGGAATCAACCGCAGCGACTGCTACAAGGTCTTCAAGGACCCATTGGAAGCCTGCCGCGGCGCCCACCTGGTCACCACCGATGTGTGGACCAGCATGGGCTACGAGGCCGAAAACGCCGAACGCCTGAAGGCCTTTGCCGACTGGTGCGTGGACGCCGAGATGATGGCCGTGGCCCAGCCCGGCGCCCTCTTCATGCATTGCCTGCCGGCGCACCGTGGCGAAGAGGTCAGCGCCGAGGTGATCGACGGGCCGCAGTCGGTCGTCTGGGACGAAGCCGAGAACCGCATGCACGTGCAGAAGGCGCTCATGGAGTACCTCTTGCTCGGGCGCATCGGCTGAGGCTCAGCGCTTCCCTGCAACCCCTTTGCCCCCTTCGCCCCCTTCGCCCCCTTTGCAAGAGGCCGACCCGGCCGCGCCGCCTGTGACTGCCGGGTTGCCGCCAACCTGAGGCGCCGCCGTTGCGGCAGGCGTTCTGGTTGGTGTCGATGCGCACCTCGGCGTTCTGGTAGTAGCCTGCACCGGTGACCACGCTGGCCCCTGGCCAAACGTGACCGACAATCGCCCCGCCCTTTCCCGTCCCGTCCTGCACTGCCCATCCCGATGAAACTGGCCCTGGTAACAGACCTGCACGCCAACCGCGAAGCGGTACAGGCCGTGCTGGACCATGCCGCAGCGCAAGGCGCCGAGCGCTATGCCTTCCTCGGCGACTACGTCGGCTACGGAGCCGACCCGGGCTGGGTCATCGACACGGTGCGCGAATACGTGGCCAATGGCGCGATCGCAGTGGGCGGCAACCACGACTCGGGTGTGGCCGACGTGATCTCGCCGTCGATGCGCCCCGAAGCGCGCCAGGTCGTGGAGTGGACCCGCTCGCAGCTGGACGACGCGCAGATCGGTTTCCTCAAGCGGCTGCCGCTGTCCGTCACCGAGGGCGACATGCTGTTCGTGCATGCCAATGCGTTTGCACCGGCCGAGTGGGAGTACATCCAGGGCCGCATCGAGGCCGTGCGCAGCCTGCATGCCACGACCTGCCACTACACCTTCTGCGGCCACATGCACGAGCCCAAGCTGTTCCACCTTTCAGGCACCGGCAAGGCGGGCGACTTCATCCCTTCGCCCGGCGTGCCCATTCCCATTCCGCCGCTGCGCCAGTGGCTGATCGTGCCGGGCTCGGCCGGCCAGCCGCGCGACGGCAACCCAGCTGCCTGCTACGCGATCTTCGACACCACCGAGCAGACGCTGACCTTCCAGCGCGTGCCCTATGACCACGAAATGACCGGCGACAAGATCCGCGCCGCCGGTCTGCCCGAGCGCCTGGCAGAGCGCCTGGCGCAAGGCCACTGAACCCGCCGGCGGGCCTGGATGGAAAGCACTGCCTCCTTCAAGGGACCCAGCCGCTACCGCGGCGCTGACGCCCACGGCTCGGCGCTGCGCATCGGCCAGGTGATCGATGGCTTCCGGCTGGAGGAACGCCTGCACCAGGGCGGCATGGCCAGCCTGTGGCGGGTGACCCGGGTGGGGGCCGACGCGCTGCCGGTGGCCGACTGCACCATGCCTCTGATCATGAAGGTGCCGCGCATCAAGGGCGGCGAGGACCCGGCCGCCATCGTCGGCTTCGAGGTCGAGCGAATGATCATGCCGACGCTCTCCGGCCCGCACGTGCCGAAGTTCGTCGCCAAGGGTGATTTCACCCGCCAGCCGCACATCGTGATGGAGCACATCCCCGGCGCCACGCTGCGCCCGCGGCTGGACAGCGCGCCGCTGGCCATCCTGGAAGTGGTGGACCTGGGCGAGCGGGTGGCCAGCGCTTTGCACGAGCTGCACCGCCAGCACGTGGTGCACCTGGACATCAAGCCCAGCAACATCCTGTTCCGCGAGGACGGTACCGCCGTGCTGATCGACTTCGGCCTGTCGCGCCACGATCAGCTGCCGGACCTGCTGGACGAGGAATTCACGCTGCCGATGGGCACCGGGCCCTACATGTCGCCCGAGCAGGTGCAGTTCGTGCGCAACGACCCGCGCAGCGACATCTTCGCGCTGGGCGTGATGCTCTACCACTTCACCACCGGTGAGCGGCCGTTTGGTGCGCCGAACACGGTGCGTGGCCTGCGCAAGCGGCTGTATTTCGACCCGGTGCCGCCGCGCGCCATCCGTGCCGACTGCCCGCCGTGGCTGCAGGAAGTCATCCTGAAGTGCCTGGAGGTCAACCCGGACCACCGCTACCAGACGGCCGCGCTGCTGGCGCTGGACCTGCAGAACCCCGGCCAGGTGCCGCTGGGGCCGCGCTCGGAGCGCATGCAGCGCAGCAGCGCCTACACCCGCTTCAAGCGCTGGTTCTTCGCGCTGGGCTCGGAGCCTGACAGCCGTGGCGTCAGCGCCAGCGAAATGGTGCACAAGAGCCCCATCATCGTCGCCGCGGTCGACGTGGAGAACGCCTCGTCGCACCTGCTGGACGAGTTGCGAGAAACCGTGCGCCGCATCGTGCAGACCGAGCCGGGCGCGCGCCTGGCCTGCGTCAGCGTGATGCGCACCGCGCGCATGGGCATGGACGAGCTGGTCGACAAGGCCGGCCAGAGCGTGCACGTCAAGCAGCTGATCAACCTGAAGCACTGGGCCCGGCCGATCAGCAAGGCGCTGGACCTGGAAGAAGGCCGGCTGACCTACCACGTGCTGGAGGCGCCGGACGAGGCCAACGCCATCATCGAATTCGCCCGCCGCAACCAGGTCGACCACGTGGTGCTGGGCGCGCGCGGCCAGTCGGCACTGCGGCGCTACCTGGGCAGCGTGTCCTCGCAAGTGGTGGCCGAGTGCGAATGCACCGTCACCGTGGTGCGGGCCAATGCACCGGCACCGTCCTCTTCGCCGGAAGACGCCCCGGCCGCACCGGCCAGCAGCGCCGCCACGACCACGCCACCACCCGAGCCCGCCCCTGCGCCATGAGTCCCTCTGCGTCAACCCGCCGCACGCGGGCCGAGCGCCAGGCCGCTCCCAAGCCGGCCCGCATTCCCTCGTCGGCCGAGGGGCAGTCATGAACCCGTGCGTGCGCTGCGGTGCCTGCTGCGCGAGCTTCCGTGTCGACTTTGCCCGCGCGGAGCTGGACAGCGAAGGCGGTCGAGTGCCGGACGGCTTGGCGGTCGAAGTCACAGCCCACACCTGCCGCATGCGTGGCACCGACCATGCGCAGCCGCGCTGCGCAGCGCTGACCGGCAAAGTCGGCCAGGACGCGCGCTGCGGCATCTACGAATGGCGGCCATCGCCGTGCCGGGAGTTCGGCATGCTGGCACCACTGGGCCTCGGCGACGAGGCTTGCGCCCGCGCACGCCTGCGACACGGCCTGCAGCCGCTGCCCTGAGCGCTAGCTTTTGCCGGCCGCGGCCTGTGGCGCCGTGCGCACGCCAAACACTTCCTTCAGGAAGATGAAGTCCGGCGCCGCTTCGCCTTTCGGGTGCGCCGCCGCGGTGCGCTGCAGCCGGTAGCAGCTGTGGTACTCGGGCTGCAGCCCGCCCAGCCATTCCAGCGCAAAGCTGTTGTCCTGCGCCAGCAGGCGGCCGTCGCGGTCCTTCACCTGAAGGCTCAATGCGGTCAGTGACGTGAGGCTCTGCGGCCAGTCGGTGGGCAGCGACATGCGGCGCCAGCCGACCACGTAGTCCGCATCGTCTGGCGCCTGCCCGGGTGACAGGCTCGCGCGCTGCGTGCTCGCCACCGCCAGCGTCTTCAGCACCGCGCGCGGCGGCAGCAGCACGTTGTCGTCCGGTTCGCTCAGGCCCCGGGTGTCCAGCAGCAGCCGGGCAGTGGGCGCCTTCAGCGGCAGCGCGGCGGGCGACGGCAGTTCCGCCGCCAGCGCCTGGCAACGCGCCTGCAATGCCGGCCACAGCGCCAGCCAGGTGGCTTCACGCTGCGCCTGCAGCAGGTCGTTGCGGTCGCCCACCACGTTGCGCGCCATGCGCGCCGCGAAAAATGCGCCGCAGCCGCTCAGCCCCAGGCTCGCCACAAGCGCCGCCGCCCCTGCACACAGGAGCCCCGAAGATCCAAACCTCATGCCGACACCGCGCCGCCAGAAACCGAAGACCGGCGACTGTCGCACGAATCGTGCGCGACCCGGGCCTGCGGCGCGGTAACTGCCGGTAGCGCAGCGCGCCCAGGCCATCACCACCTACGCCAGCCTCGTGGGTGCGCTGGTGCTGGCGCGCGCGGTGGACGACCCGGCGCTGTCTGCCGAAGTGCTGCAGACGGTACCGCCTGGCCTTGCTGAAGGCAGACAGCGCCTGAGAACCCCGGGCCTACGCCCCGGATTTCTCGTTGCTGTTGGAAATAACCGACACCACGGCGCATCATGCGGCGATAACTTTCGCCGCCATGCCTGAAGCCTCCTACCCGCCCCCCCGCCCGGCGCTGCGCGAGCGTCGGCTGTGGGACATCTCCCCGCCGGTGCACACCGGCGCACCGGTCTTCCCCGGCGACACGCCTTACCAACAGCAATGGGCCGCGACGCTGGGCCCCGGCTGCCCGGTCAATGTCGCGACGCTGACGCTCTCGCCACACGTCGGCGCACATGCCGATGCACCGCTGCACTACAGCCCGGAAGGCGTGACCGCCGGCCTGGTGGACCTGGCCCCCTACCTCGGCCCCTGCCGCGTGATCCACGCGATCGGCGTCGGCCCGCTGGTGCGCGTCGAGCACCTGCGGCACGCCGTGGCCGGCCTGCCGCCGCGCGTCCTGGTGCGCACCTACCAGCGCATGCCGCAGGACCGCTTCGACACCGCCCTGCCCGCCTTCGCGCCCGAGACGCTGAGCTGGCTGGCCGACCTCGGCGTTCGCCTGGTCGGCATCGACTCGGCCAGCGTGGACCCGGCCGACAGCAAGACGCTGGACAGCCACCAGGTGCTGCGCCAGCGCGACCTGCGGGTGCTGGAAAACCTGGTGCTGGACGAGGTGGCCGAAGGCGACTACGAGCTGATCGCCCTGCCACTCAAGCTGATCCAGGCAGATGCCTCCCCGGTGCGCGCCGTGCTGCGCGAACTCTGATTGAGATTCCTGTTTTCCGTTGAGACTGCCGATGTCCGAAATCCTGACCCGACAAGACTGCCTGGCGCTGGACGCAGCCGACCCGCTGCGCGAACTGCGCAACCAGTTCACGCTGCCCGAAGGCGTGATCTACCTGGACGGCAACTCGCTGGGCGCGCTGCCCGCGGCCACCCCCGCCCGCGTGGCTGCAGCGATCCAGCAGGAATGGGGCAAAGGCTTGATCCGCAGCTGGAACAGCGCCGGCTGGATCGCCCAGCCGCAGCGCCTGGGTGACAAGATCGCCCGGCTGGTCGGTGCGGCGCCTGGTGAGCTGGTCGTCGCCGACTCGACCTCGGTCAACCTCTACAAGGTGCTGAGCGCGGCCCTGTCGATTGCCAAGGCCGACACACCCGAGCGCAAGGTCATCCTGTCCGACCGGGAGAACTTCCCGACCGACCTCTATATCGCCCAGTCCCTCTGCGCCCAGCACGGGTTGACGCTGGAGCTGACCAGCGCTGCCGAACTCCAAACGCGGCTGGCCGGGAGGGCCGACATCGCAGTGCTGATGTGGACCCAGGTCAACTACCGCAGCGGCCAGATGCTGGACATGGCCCGCGTCACCGCACTGGCCCATGCCGCTGGCGCGCTGGTCATCTGGGACCTGGCGCACTCGGCCGGCGCGGTGCCGGTGGACCTGAACGGCGCGCAAGCCGATTTCGCAATCGGCTGCGGATACAAGTACCTCAATGGCGGGCCTGGCGCACCCGCCTTCGCCTGGGCGCACCCCCGACATGCGGACCGCTTCTGGCAGCCCCTCTCGGGCTGGATGGGCCACGCCGCGCCATTTCGCTTCGACACCGACTACCGGCCAGCCCAGGGCGTGTCGCGCTACCTCTGCGGCACGCCGGCGGTGCTGGCGATGAGCGCGCTGGAATGCGGCATCGACACGCTGCTGGCCGCCGAGCCGCTGGGCGGCATGGCCGCGCTGCGCGCCAAGTCGCTTCAGCTCTCGCGGCTGTTCATCGATCAGGTGCGGCAACGCTGCGCTGCACACGCACTGCCGCTGGCCTCGCCATTGGACGATGCGCAGCGCGGCAGCCAGGTCTCGCTGGCCCACAACGAAGGCGGCTACGCGGTGATGGCCGCACTGATCGAACGCGGCGTGATCGGCGACTTCCGTGCCGGCGCCAGCAGCGAAGCGGAGCCCGACCTGCTGCGCTTTGGCTTCACGCCTCTGTACACGCGTTTCGTCGACGTGTTCGACGCCGTCACCGCGCTGGCCGAAGTGCTGGACAGCGGCGAATGGCGCCAGGCGCGTTTCAACCAACGCGCGGCGGTGACCTGAGCATGGCCTGCCCTCACGCTCCGCAAGACGCCACGCCCGCCAAGCCGGCCGCTGCTGGCGAAACCATCGTCCGCGAGGAAGGCGCCCAGCTCGACTTCTCGCGCGACATGAGCTATGGCGATTACCTGCACCTCGATGAAGTGCTGGGCGCCCAGCATCCGCTCTCGCCAGACCACAACGAGATGCTGTTCATCGTGCAGCACCAGACCAGCGAGCTGTGGATGAAGCTGATGCTTCACGAACTGACCGCCGCCGTGCGCCACCTCGCGGCCGACCAGTTGCAGCCGGCGTTCAAGATGCTGGCCCGGGTCTCGAAGATCATGGAGCAGCTGGTGCACGCCTGGGACGTGCTGGCGACGATGACGCCGCCCGAATACTCTGCCATCCGCCCCTACCTGGCCCAATCCAGCGGTTTCCAGAGCTGGCAATACCGCTGCATCGAGTTTTCGCTGGGCAACAAGAATGCAGCGATGCGCAAGCCGCACGCGCACCGGCCGGACCTGCTGCAGATCGTGGACGCCGCCTGGCACCGGCCGTCCTTGTATGACGAGGCCTTGCGCCTGCTGGCTCGCCGCGGCATCCCGGTGCCTGCCAGCCACACCGAGCGCGACTGGACCCTGCCTTACACGGCCAGCGAGGGCGTGATGCAGGCCTGGCTGCAGGTCTACCGCGCACCGGACCAGCACTGGGACCTCTACCAGCTCGGCGAGGAACTCACCGACCTGGAAGACGCCTTCCGCCTCTGGCGTTTCCGCCATGTGACCACGGTGGAGCGCGTGATCGGCTTCAAGCGCGGCACCGGAGGCACCGGCGGCGTGAACTACCTGCGCAAGATGCTGGACGTGGTGCTGTTCCCCGAGATCTGGCAACTGCGCACCGAGCTTTAGCCTTCACCGCCCAATGAAAAAGCCGCCCTCGGCATCCCTCGGGCGGCTTTTTGCGGAAGTGCGAGGACGCTCAGAAGGTGCTCATGTCCAGCCGGGCGCCGGTGAGAACCTTGCCGGTCAGAGAGGAGGTGGGGACCGCGCTGTTCAGGATCGCCGCCTTGATCTCCGGGGCCGTGGCGCTCTGGTGCGACGAGGCATACATCGCGGCAGCGCCCACCACAAACGCCGAAGCGAACGAGGTGCCGCTCAACGATGCATAACCCGACTTGTAGACCCCCTTCTTGATCACCGGGTTGGTGGTCTCGATGGCGGTGCCCGGTGCGGCCAGGTGAACCGTGGTCGCGCCGTAGTTGGAATAGCTGGCCAGCGTGCCGTATTCGGTCAGCGCCGCGACCGAGATCACGTTGTCCAGCGCATAGCTGGCCGGGTAGAACGGCGCGGTGTCGTTGCTCTTGCTGCTGTTGCCGGCAGCTGCCACCACCAGGATGTTGGCAGCGCCAGCGCGGCCGATCGCATCGGAGAAGGCCTGCGAGAAGCCACCGCCGCCCCAGGCTGCGCTGATGGCCACCAGCTTCATGTTCTTCGAATACTTCAGGTTGGTCAGGTAGTCCATTGCCTTGACTGCCAGCCCGGCGTTGCCGGTGCCGTTGGTCATCATCTTGGCGGGAATCATGTTCACGCCCCAGCAGACGCCGGCGATGCCCTTGTCGTCCCCACCACGCGCGCCGATGATGCCGGCCACCTGGGTGCCATGCTCGTCGGTCACGTCGTCGAACACGGTGTTGTCCTTGTTGACGAAGTCCCAGCCGTTGATGTCGTCGACATAGCCGCTGCCGTCTTCGTCGATGCCGTTGACCACCTCATCCGGGTTGGTCCAGACGTTCTTCAACAAGTCGTTGTGGGTCAGCATGATGCCTTCGTCCATGATGCCCACATGGATCTTCTTCAGGCAGGTGTTGCCCCTGTCCCAGGCCATCGCGGCGCCAGAGCCGTAGGCATTGGTGAAGAGCGGCGAGGTGGCGCCATACATGCCCCACTGGCTGCCGTTGACATAGTAGGGATCGGTGGCCACCGACTGCGCGGTGTAGACCCAGTTCGGCTCGGCGAATTTGACGAAGCCATTGGCGCTCAGCAAGCGCATGGCGGCCGCGACCGAGGAGCCTTCCGGCAGGCGGATGCGGTGCAATTCGCCCATGCTGCCGTTGGCCGCGCGCAGCCGCTCGACCGAGCGCCCGCCCACCAGCGCCAGCGCGGACTGCCGCGCAGCCAGCGCCGCGGTGCCGTGGAACTGCACCAGCAGCTCACCGGGCACGTACTTGGCATGCGCGCTCAGGCTGGCCTCGACGAGGTCCGCATTCGCATGGGCAAGGCCCACGCAGCCCAGCAGCGACACCGCCACAGCAACAACCGACAGGCCACGATTCAAACAACTGCTCACTCGACACCTCCAAACCAACGGGAAACACATATATAAAACCTTGTTACAGCTTCGCAGCGGAAGAGGGGGGTGTCTACCATGCGACTTAGGGGGAAATCATTGACTTGGAGGACCTCGCGGGTGTTTACGTTTAGGAAACTACGTAGCCGCGCACCACGTGCGCCCGTGATTCACCGACAACTGGCACGTGAACCATTGCGCGCACCAAGCCGGACCGCGCACCGGCCACCCGCCGGCAGCAGCCCTGACGAGACCTCGGGCGCGGGCTGCTCCTAGAATCACCGGTCCGGCGCCGGGCTCATGGCGCCGGCTTCACCCCACCTTCCTGACGACCTGCGCCACCTGCATCATCCACGCGGGCTGGCCGACCGGAGCCACACCATGGACACCCGCACCGCCCCCGCCCGCCTTCGCATTGCCCGCCTGCGAGAAGCCATGTCCGCCGCCAATGTGCAAGGCGTGCTGGTGCCGTCCAGCGACCCGCACATCAGCGAATATTTGCCGGGCCGCTGGCAGGGCCGCGAGTGGTTTTCCGGCTTCACCGGTTCGATGGGCACGCTGGTCGTCACGCTGACCGAGGCAGCCTTGTTTGCCGACAGCCGCTACTGGACGCAGGCCGAGGCCGAGCTGGCCGGCAGCGGCATCGCGCTGGTCAAGATCCCGACCGGCGCCGCCACCTACCACCTGGACTGGATCGCCCAGCAGCTCAAGCGCGGCGAGACCCTGGCGGTCGACGGCCAGGTGCTGGGCCTGGCCGCGGCCAAGCAACTGCGCGGCGTGACCGACGCCGCCGGCATCCAGCTGCAAACCCAGGCCGACCCGCTGGACGCCGCCTGGGATGACAGGCCCACGCTGCCGACCGCCGGCATCTACGAACACCTGGCCCCTGAGGCCCCGGTGCCGCGCGCAGCCAAGCTGGCGCAGGTGCGCGCGGCGATGGCGGCACAAGGCGCCAGCCACCACTTCATCTCGACCGTCGACGACATCGCCTGGCTGACCAACCTGCGTGGCGCCGACGTGGCCTACAACCCGGTGTTCCTGGCCCATGTGCTGATCTCGCCGGCCGGCGCGACGCTGTTCGTCGGCAGCGGCAAGGTCGACGCCGCGCTGGCGGCCAAGCTGGCCAGCGAAGGTTTCCAGCTGGCCGACTATGCCCAAGCCGCCGCCGCGCTGGCCAAGCTGCCGGCCGGCAGCACGCTGCTGATGGACCCCAGGCGTGTCACGCTGGGCCTGCGCGAAGCCGTGCCGGCCAGCGTCGCGGTGATCGAGGCCATCAACCCCAGCACGCTGGCCAAGAGCCGCAAGACGGCCGAGGAAGCTGCCTTCATCCGCCAGGCCATGGCCGAGGACGGTGCGGCGATGTGCCATTTCTACGCCTGGTTCGAGGCCGCCCTGGCCCGCGGCGAGCGCATCACCGAGCTGACCATCGACGAAAAGCTGAGCGGCGAGCGCGCCAAGCGCCCGGGCTTCGTCGGCCTGTCCTTCCCGGTCATCGCCGGCTACAACGCCAACGGCGCCATGCCGCACTACCGCGCCACGCCCGAGTCGTTTGCGCCCATCGAAGGCAACGGCCTGCTGCTGATCGACTCCGGCGGCCAGTACAAGGGCGGCACCACCGACATCACCCGCGTCTGGCCGGTCGGCACCATCACCGCCGAGCACAAGCGCGACTACACGCTGGTGCTCAAGGGCACGCTGCAGCTCAGCCGCGCGCGTTTCCCAGAAGGCACGATGAGCCCGATGCTGGACGCACTGGCGCGCGCGCCGCTGTGGGCCGAGAGCATGGAGTACGGCCACGGCACAGGCCACGGCGTGGGCTACTTCCTGAACGTGCACGAAGGCCCGCAAAGCATCAGCAAGGCCGTGCCGGACGCCCACATGGCCATGCGCGCCGGCATGATCACCTCCATCGAACCCGGGCTCTACAAGCCCGGCCGCCACGGCATCCGCATCGAGAACCTGGTGCTCAACGTGCCGGCGCCCAGCAGCGAGTTCGGCGAGTTCCTCGAATTCGAGACGCTGACGCTGTGCCCCATCGACACCCGCTGCATGGACTTCGACCTGCTGCGCGCGGACGAGATCGACTGGTTGAACCAGTACCACGCGATGGTGCGCGAGCGCCTGTCGCCGCTGGTGGGTGGCGATGCGCTGGCCTGGCTGATCAAGCGCACCGAGCCGATCCAGGCGACCTGAGCCCCTGCGCCAGTCACCCAGCAAAAAGCCACCCAGGGTACCCAAGGGTGGCTTTTTTCGTGGAGGCCCGGAGGCCTTGAGAAACCTTACTTGAGCGCCTTGAAGCGCAGGCGGTGCGGCTTGGCGCCTTCTTCGCCCAGGCGCTTCTTCTTGTCGGCTTCGTACTCCTGGTAGTTGCCGTCGAAGAAGAACCACTGCGAATCGCCTTCGCAGGCCAGGATGTGGGTGCAGATGCGGTCCAGGAACCAGCGATCATGGGAAATGATCATGGCCGAGCCGGCGAACTCCAGCAGCGCGTCTTCCAGCGCACGCAGGGTTTCGACGTCCAGGTCGTTCGACGGTTCGTCCAGCATCAGCACGTTGCCGCCCTGGGCCAGGGTCTTGGCCAGGTGCAGGCGGCCACGTTCACCGCCGGAGAGGCTGCCCACCAGCTTCTGCTGGTCATTGCCCTTGAAGTTGAAGCGGCCCAGGTAGGCCCGGCTGGGCATCACGAACTTGCCGACGGTGATGTTGTCCAGGCCGCCGGAAACGTCCTGCCACACGGTCTTCTCGGCTGCCAGGCCCTCGCGGCTCTGGTCCACGAAAGCCAGCTGTGCGGTCTTGCCGGTCTTCACTTCGCCCGAATCCGGCTGCTCGACGCCCTGGATCATGCGGAACAGCGTGGACTTGCCGGCACCGTTCGGGCCGATGATGCCGACGATGGCGCCCGCAGGCACCTTGAAGCTCAGGTTGTCGATCAGCACGCGGTCGCCAAAGCTCTTCGAGACATTGGTGAACTCGATGACTTCATTGCCCAGGCGCTCGGCCACCGGAATGAAGATTTCGTTCGTCTCGTTGCGCTTCTGGTATTCGACGTCGCTCAGCTCCTCGAAACGGGCCAGGCGCGCCTTGCTCTTGGCCTGGCGGCCCTTGGCGTTCTTGCGCACCCATTCCAGCTCCTGCTTCAAGGCCTTGGCGCGGGCGTCTTCGGACTTCTGCTCGGCTTCCAGGCGCTTGCCCTTGCCGTCCAGCCAGTCGGAGTAGTTGCCCTTGTACGGGAAGCCCTGGCCACGATCGAGTTCGAGGATCCACTCGGCCGCGTTGTCGAGGAAGTAGCGATCGTGGGTGATGGCCACCACGGTGCCGGAGAAGCGCTTGAGGAACTGCTCCAGCCAGTCCACCGATTCGGCGTCCAGGTGGTTGGTCGGCTCGTCGAGCAGCAGCATGTCCGGCTTGGACAGCAGCAGGCGGCACAGTGCCACGCGGCGCTTTTCACCGCCGGACAGCGGGCCGATCTTGGCTTCCCAGGGCGGCAGGCGCAACGCGTCGGCGGCAATGTCCAGCAGGTGATCGGTGTTCTCGCCACCCGAAGTGGCGATGATGGCTTCCAGCTCGGCCTGCTCGGCGGCCAGCGCGTCGAAGTCGGCGTTTTCTTCGCCGTAGGCAGCGTAGACCTCGTCCAGGCGCTTCTGCGCGGCAATGGCGCCGCCAATGCCCTCTTCCACCGCTTCACGCACGGTCTGGTCCGGATTCATCACCGGCTCCTGCGGCAGGTATCCGATCTTCAGGCCCGGCATCGGCACGGCTTCGCCTTCGATGTCCTTGTCCAGGCCCGCCATGATCTTCAGCAGCGTGGACTTGCCCGAGCCGTTCAGGCCCAGCACGCCGATCTTGGCGCCGGGGAAGAAGGACAGCGAGATGTCCTTCAGGATGTGACGCTTCGGCGGCACGATCTTGCCGACGCGGTTCATGGTAAAGACGTATTGCGCCATTTGCGGTCCCGATGACGGCCCTTGCTGGAAGGGCGAAGCCATCTCCCGTGGCCGACAGGGCCTGCCAGGAGTGGCGGAGAAAAGGAGGTGCTGCCGCCCGGTCCGCCGGGGCGGACCCGGAGCGGTGCACGGCAATGCAGTGCAGCAAAACGTGATTATCGCTGCTGTCGGCCCCGGCGGTTCGCCGCCGGTTCAGCTCGCCCGCTCGGTGGTGGTTGGCCAGTGAGGGAGGAACTGCTCGAACTGCATCGACTCGCTGGCCGGCAGGTCGCCCGGGTCGGGCCGGCTGTTGGGGTCCCAGCTGTCCATCAGCCGGCGCATCTGCTCGGCCGGCGCCGGCCGGGCCAGCAGGTAGCCCTGCACCGAGCTGCAGCCGGCGCGCCGCAGCACTTCCAGCTGCGCCGGCTCTTCCACGCCTTCGGCCACGGTGCGCATGCCCAGCATGCGCGCCAGCTCGACGATGGTCCGCACGATGGCGCGGGCGTCGTGGTGGGTCAGCAGCTCCCGCACAAAGGCACGGTCGATCTTCAGCGTGTCGAACGGGAAGCGGCGCAGGTAGGCCAGCGAGGAATAGCCGGTGCCGAAATCGTCCAGCGCAATCTGCACCCCCAGCGACTTCAGCTGGTGCAGGTTGGACATCGCCGTGGGTGTGTCGTCCAGGAAGATGCCTTCGGTGATCTCGATCTCCAGGCGCTCGGCCGCCAGGCCCGACACCTGCAGCGCGCGCCGCACATCGTCCAGCAGGCCGGTGCGCATCATCTGCGCCGGCGAGACATTGACCGAGATCATCAGGTTGCCGAACAGCGCCTGCGCCTCCTGGCAGGCCCGCTGCAGCACCCACGCGCCGATCTCGCCGATCAGCCCGCATTTCTCGGCCACCGGAATGAACTCGGCCGGCGGGATGGAGCCCAGCGTCGGGTGCTGCCAGCGCACCAGCGCCTCGGCGCTGAGCAGCTCCCAGGTGTCCACCCGCACCCAGGGTTGCCAGTCCAGGCTCAGCTCGCCGCGCTGCAAGGCCTGCCGCAGCTCATGCTCGACCGACACCACGCGCCTGCTGCGCTCGCCCAGCGCCGGCGCGAAATACTCGCAGCGGCCGCGGCCGGCTTCCTTGGCGGCATAAAGCGCCAGGTCGGCATTGCCCAGCACGTCGTCGATGGTCGTGCCGTGATCCGGGATCAGCGCCACGCCGATGCTGGCGCCGATCGCCACCATCTGCCCGCGCACCTCACCCGGCGAATTCAGCACCTGCAGCAGGCGCTGCGACAGTTGGGCAACCTCCTCGTCACTGCGCACATCGTCCAGCAGCACCGAAAACTCGTCGCCGCCCAGCCGCGCCACCAGGTCGCTGCGGCGCACGATGGACTGCAGGCGCTGCGCCACCAGGCGCAACACGCCGTCGCCCACCGAATGGCCCAGCGAATCGTTGATCGACTTGAAGTTGTCCAGGTCCAGGCACAGCAGCGCGCTGCGCCGCGGCGGGTCGCCCCTGGCTTCCAGCGCCTGCGACAGGCGCTCGCGCAGCTGCACCCGGTTGGCCAGCCCGGTCAGCGAGTCGTAGTGGGCCAGGTAGGCCAGGCGCTGGTGCGTCAGGCGTTGCTGCGTGACGTCGGAAATGACACCGCGCCAGCCGTTCGAGCGACCAATCTCGTCGAGCAGCGGCTTGGCGGTCACCGTCCACCAGCGGTGGCTGTCGCCCGCCTTGACCTGCAGCAGCACGTCGCGGAACGGCTTGCCGCGGGCCATCGCCGCACGCAGCGCCCGCAGGCCGCCAGCGTGTTCGGTGTCGATGTGGCGATCGTCGAGCATCTGCACCAGCCCGGTCTCGGCCAGCACCGCTTCCGGCTCGCCCAGCAGCACAGCCAGCCGGCCCGACACATGGGTGAACAAGCCGCTTCGGTCGATCTCCCACAGCACATCGGTCGCGTGTTCCTCGAAGTCGCGCAACAGCAGGCTGACCAGTTGGCCCTGGCGGGCCGCCTCGCGTTCGGAGTTGATGCGCGCCTGCAACTGGCGCGCCACCGAGCGCACACCGGCCAGCACCACCGCCGCATACACGCAAAGCATCCCGGCCACCGTCAGCGCCGAGCCGCCACCCTGGCGCAACAGGCCCACCAGTGCGCCCAGCGCCAGCACGCACAGCCAGGCCAGGCTGGCCGGCAGCAGCGGCGCCAGCAGGAAGGCACCTGCGCCGAGCATGCCGCAGACCAGCATTGCAATCACCAGCTGCTGGCCCACCGGCACCTCCGGGTACCACAGCGCAGAGACCGCGGACCACAGCAGCGCCAGCCAGGCCGCGTGGCCGGTGGCATGCCACAGCGCGCGCGGCGAGACGCTGGCCGGCGCCAGTGCGCCGCGCAAGCGCCAAGCGCGCCAGCCGGCCCAGCCGCAGCTGGCCAGCAACAGCAGCAGCCAGGTCCCCAGCGGCCAGGGCCGCCGCAGCGAACCCAGCAGCGAACCGGCCACCAGCACGCCGCACAGCGCATTGGCCAGCATGACGGCAGGCGACAGCCGGGTCACCATCGCCAGGTGGCGCGCCCGCAACTCGGCAGCCGCAGGCTCGGGCGAAAACAGCGCCAGCACTTCGCTGCGCGCGTCCTGCCAGGAGCCAAGCATGTGAGAAAGACCGCGCAACTTCGTTCCTAGAAAGGGTGGCCAGGGCGCCCGCCACAGGCGTTGCAAGGGCCCGGACCCACGGTCCGCTGTCCGGAGCCAGCGGCGAAATGTAACCGGACCGGGAACACCCTCTATTCAAAGCATGCCCAATGCGGCGGGGCAATCCCCTGACTGGTACACTGTACTCAGCGGCTTCGAGTCCAGCTCTGATGCCTGCTTGTCGCTTCTGACATCGGTGAATGCCCTCTCGGTGCTCACCCTCCCCCCACGCCGGGCCCCTGGCTGGTGCCCCCTCCCGGCGGCAAATGGGCCGGCGACACGCTCCCCAACTGAGTCTGCATGACCTTTGACACCCTCGGCTTGGCCGAACCGCTTGTGCGTGCCGTGCACGAACAAGGCTACACACAACCCACCCCCATTCAAGCGCAGGCCATTCCCGCCGTCCTCCTGGGCGGTGACCTGCTCGCCGGCGCCCAGACCGGCACCGGCAAGACGGCCGGCTTCACGCTGCCCATGCTGCACCGCCTGGCAGCGCTGGGCACCAAGCGAGATGCCAAGGGCCGCGTCGCCATCCGCGCACTGATCCTCACCCCCACTCGCGAACTCGCCGCCCAGGTCGAGGAAAGCGTGCGCCTGTACGGCAAGTACCTGCCGCTGACCAGCATGGTCATGTTCGGCGGCGTGGGCATGGGCCCGCAGATCGAGCGCCTGCGCAAGGGCGTGGACATCCTGGTAGCCACCCCCGGCCGCCTGCTGGACCATGCGCAGCAAGGCACGCTGGACCTGTCGCACGTCGAGATCTTCGTCCTCGACGAAGCCGACCGCATGCTGGACATGGGCTTCATCCACGACATCAAGAAGGTGCTCGCGATGCTGCCCAAGGCCAAGCAGAGCCTGCTCTTCTCGGCCACCTTCAGCGACGAAATCAAGGCCCTGGCCGACCGCCTGCTGAACCAGCCGGCGCTGATCGAGGTCGCCCGCCGCAACCAGACGGCCGAGACGATCTCGCAAAAGATCCACCCGGTCGGCCGCGAGCGCAAGAAGGAACTGCTGGCGCACCTGATCCGCAGCGGCAACTGGCACCAGGTGCTGGTCTTCACCCGCATGAAGCACGGCGCCAACCGCCTGGTCGAGTTCCTGAACAAGGAAGAGATCAGCGCGATGGCAATCCACGGCAACAAGAGCCAGGGTGCCCGCACCAAGGCGCTGGCCGACTTCAAGAGCGGCGACCTGCAGGTCCTGGTGGCAACCGACATCGCCGCCCGCGGCATCGACATCGACCAGCTCCCGCACGTGGTCAACTTCGAGCTGCCCAACGTACCGGAGGACTATGTGCACCGCATCGGCCGCACCGGCCGTGCCGGCGCACAGGGCGAAGCCGTGTCGCTGGTCTGCGTGGACGAGGACTCGTTCCTGCGCGACATCGAAAAGCTGATCAAGCGCAGCATCCCGAAGGAAATCGTGCCCGGTTTTGCGCCGGACCCGAACGAACGGGCGGAGCCCATCGTGCTGGGTCGCCGGATGACGATCGGCGTCGGCGCCGGTGGCGGTGGTGGTGGCCGCGGTGGCCGCAGCGGTGGTGGCGGTTTCGGTGGCGGCGGCAGCCGTGACGGCGGCCGTCCTCCGGCCGCTCGCGCTGGCGCCGGTTCCGGCCGTCCGAGTGGTGGCGGTGGCCGTGGCCCCGGTGGTGGCAGCGGCGGCGGGCGTGGCCCGGCCGGCGGCGGCTCTGGCGGTGGTGGCGGCAACGGCGGCCCGCGCCGCGGCGGCGGCCGCTGAGCGCCGGCCGGCAACACATGAAGACACCTGCGGGTGTCTTTTTTTTGCCCCGCTTGATCTGGCGCAAGCGGCGAGTGGTTGGCGGGGATTCAGCGGGTGTTCGGGCTTCATTTCCGGGAATTCCCTTCCGATGAAAGCTCATTCAATGGCGACAGCAGATTTGGCCTTCGCCCCGTCGTGCCCAAGCTTGTGTCCGGTCGTCAGGACGCACCCCGCCACCCCGGCACTCCAACGCAAAGATCAGGCCCATGCGAATCAACCATCCCGTCACCCAGAAGGAATACCCATTTCCCGATGGCGAAACCCTGGTCTCCTGCACCGATTTGCAAGGGCGCATCCTCTACTGCAATGCCGCGTTCATCACCGTCAGCGGCTTCACGCGTGAAGCCCTGCTGGGACAGCCGCACAACCTGATCCGCCACCCGGACATGCCCGCCGAGGCCTTCCGCGACATGTGGGCCACGCTGAAAAGCGGCCTGCCCTGGTCGGCCATGGTCAAGAACCGGCGCCTCAACGGCGACCACTACTGGGTGATGGCCAACGTCACGCCGCTGCTGGACGACAAGGGCCAGCCCAGTGGCTACATGTCGGTGCGCACCCAGCCCAGCCGGCAGGAAATCGAAGCCGCCGAGGCCTTGTACCTGCGCATGCGCGACGACGCCCGCGCGGCCAAGCCGCAGCTCAGGCTGGAAAGAGGCCAGTTGCACGACCTGCGGCCACTGCCTCGCCTGATGCGCCTGCTGCACCCCAGCCTGGCGGGCCGGATGTGGCTGATCTGCGCGGCCATGGGCGCCTGGTGCCTGCTGGCCGGCGAGCTCGGCCAGCGCGTGGGCAGCTGGGGCGCCGTCGCGATGGTCCTGCCGGCCGTCGCGCTCAGCGGCTGGCTGCTGCGCCGCATGACGCTGGAACCACTGGAACGCCTGCTCGGCCATGCCAACCGCATGGCCAGCTGCGACCTGACCCAGGCCTTCACCAGCAACCGCGCGGACGAGATCGGCACCTTCACCCGCGCCCTGTCACAGCTCAACGTGAACCTGATGTCGGTCGTGCGGGACGCCCGCAACGGCGTGATGCAGATCCGCCAGGACATGGCGGTGATCGCCGAAGGCAACCAGAACCTGTCCTCGCGCACCGAAGCCCAGGCCAGCAGCCTGGAAGAGACAGCCTCGTCGATGGAAGAAATCACCAGCACGCTGCGCCAGAGCACCGACATGGCCGCCCAGGCCACGCAGCAGGCCGGCAGCGCGCGTGCAGTGGCGGAGGAAAGCCGCCACGCGGTGCAGGCCCTGGCCAGCACCATGCACGGCATCAGCGAAGCCTCGGGCAAGATCAGCGAGATCATCCAGGTCATCGACAGCATTGCCTTCCAGACCAACATCCTGGCGCTGAATGCCGCCGTCGAGGCTGCGCGCGCTGGCGAACAAGGCCGCGGCTTCGCGGTGGTGGCGGGCGAGGTGCGGGCCCTGGCGCAGCGCAGTGCTTCGGCAGCGCGCGAGATCCGCGGGCTGATCCAGGCCTCGGTCGAGCAGGTCGCCGCCGGCAGCCAGCAGACCGACAACGCCCGCGCCGCGATGGACAAGGCGCAGGCGGCGGTCGACAAGGTGCACCACTTCATCGAGCAGATCAGCCACGGCATGAGCGAGCAGATGCTGGGCGTCGGCCAGATCAACCAGGCAGTTGCCGAGATGGACACGATGACGCAGAAGAATGCTGCGCTGGTCGAGGAAATCGCGGCATCGGCCGGCACGCTGCACGAGCGCGCCAGCGAGGTGGCCGACTCGGTGGGCGTGTTCCGCCTCAAGGGCCAGGCCGGCACGCCGGCCGCAGCGCCCGCTGCCGTGGCGCTGCGCAAGGTGGCCAAGGCGGCCAGCAGCACCGGCGCTGCGAAGCCGATCATCGCGCAGGCACCCAGGCCCAAGGCGGCCAGCGTGTCCCGCACCACCGCCGCACCGGCCACCACGGCGGGCGACAGCGACTGGAGCAGCTTCTGACCAGGCAGCCCGCGGTTCAACCCGCGGGTAAACGATAGGGCGTCCAAGCCTTCTGCCGCGCAGGTGCCGCTTGTCGGCGCTGGCAGCTCGGTAGAAACTGGCCGCATGGACCGCCGCCCCCCCTCCTTCGACCCGCAGTCCCGCACCTGGCTGGAACTCGGTGAAGTGCAGCGACTGCTGCTGGACTCCTATCCCGGCCTGGTGCTGGGGCTGGACCTGGACGGCCGAATACGCTGGATCAACCCGGCCGGTGCCGAGCGTCTGGGCCGTGGCCGCGACGAACTGAGCGGCCGCGAACTGGCCGGCAACCTGATGGCGCTGGAAGAGCTGGAGGTGCGCGCCACCCAGCTCTCGCGCGAACTCGGCGAACGCATCCCGGCAGACGCCAGCGTGCTCAGTGCCAGGCTGCAGCGCGGCTTCACCGACGAACACGAATGGGTGCTGCGCCACAAGGACGGCTCACCCCAGCCCACCCGCCTGGCGCTGGGCACGCTGCGCGACCACCAGGGCAGCGTGGTCGGCCTGATTGCCGTGGAGCCCGCGCAGCGCTCGGACGATGAAGCCCGGCTGCAGCTGACCCACCACGACAGCCTGACCGGCCTGCCCACCCGCGCGGTGCTGCCCGACCGGGCCGAGATGGCCATCCAGCGCGCCGCGCGCCAGCACAGCGTGGTGGCCTTCATGCTGGTGGAGCTGACCGGCTTCGAGGCCTTGTGCGAAACCCATGGCCACAGCGTCGGCGACGACGTGTTGCGCGCCACCGCCAGCCGGCTGCACTTCGAGCTGCGCAAGACCGACACGGCAGTGCGGCTGGATGGCGGCCAGTTCGCCGCGATGCTGGTCGACCTGCACCACGCGGACGAAGCCACGCTGGTCGCCAACAAGATCGCGCAAGCCCTGGCCGCGCCAGTCAATGTCGGCGTGGCCCGTATTCCGCTGAGCGCACGCATTGGCGTGGCCTGGTTCCCGTCGCATGGCGACCAGTTGCTGCCGCTGCTGCAAGCCGCCGAAGCGGCGCTGGCCAGCGTCAGCAGCGAAGCGGGCGGCGTGGCCTGCGCACCGTTGGCAGGCGACTGACTGCCGGCTGAACCTGCCCTCGGGACGGGGCAGGTTCAGTGCCCCCTCAGCACGGGTTCAGTGGAACTCGCCTTCGCGCAGCCACTTCGTCGCCACCCACTTTTCACCGGCCAGCACTGGCGCGCCGCCGTGCAGCGTGCGGGTGGTCGGGCTGGGCCGGGAATAGCTGAAGAACACCGCGTTGCCCTTGATCGGGGCGACTTCGAGGCCGACGTCCGGGAAGGTCGTCGCGCCGCCGCGCTCGGGCGTGTTGAGGTACATCAGCAAGGTGCCCAGGCGCTGGCCGCCGCGCGACAGGATGGTTGGCGCGCCGGGCTGGGCCGGGTCGAAATAGTCGTGATGCGGCAGGTATTGGGCACCGGGCCGGTAGCGCAGCACCTGCAGGCCCTCGCCGTTGATCACCGGCCAGCGCAGCAGGTCCGCAATGCGCTGCTCGATGCGGGCGCACAGCGCGTGTTCGCCGCGGCCGAAGAACATGCCGTCGCTGGTACGGGCGCTGTTCACTTCGCTGCCGCCGGTCGCGTTGACCACGGTTTCCGAACGCGACAGCCGCGGGTTGGCCAGCGCCACCAGCGCGTCGCACTCCTCGTGCGACAGGAAGCCGCCCAGCACCACCACCCGCGGCAACGCCATCTGCATCAGCACTTCGACCCTGCGGTCGGCCAGCTGCAGCGAGGTGGCGCCCGCCTCCAGCGCCGGCTCGGGCAGGCGCTGCGGCTGGGCCAGCTGCGCGGCCACGGCGCCGGGCGAGATCCCTTGCTGCAAGGCCTCCACCGCAGGCCGGCCGAGGTGAGCTTCCAGCGTGTCTTCCAGTGCCGTCATGGCGACCTGCTCGTCCCAGCCGCTGGCGCGCATGGCATTCAGCACATCGGCCGGCTGGCAACCGGCTTGCGCCTGGGCCACGATCCAGGCGCGCAGTTCAGGGGTGATGGTCTGCTGCACGTTCATGGCGGCGATTTTGTCATTGCCTCGCGGCCGGGCGCCAGCGACCGGCCCCGCACCCGGGTTTCAGGCTGCCACGCGGCGGCGGAAGACCAGGCGGTCCGGCTCCGAGACCTTGGCGTCGAAGCGGTAGCCTTCGGCGTCGAAGCCGGTCAGCGGCTCGACCTGCTGCAGCCGGTGCTCGATCGCGTAGCGCGCCATCAGGCCGCGGGCCCGCTTGGCGAAGAAGCTGATGATCTTGTACTCGCCGTTTTTCCAGTCCTCGAACACGCAGTCCACCACACGTGCCTTCAAGGCCTTGCGGCGCGCCGCGCGGAAGTACTCCTGAGAGGCCAGGTTGACGATCACCGGCGCCTTGTCGCGCGCCTGCTGGGCGTTGAGGTAGCCGGCCAGCGTGTCGCCCCAGTAGCCGTAGAGGTCGTTCGCCTCGGCGGTGGCCAGGCGCGTGCCCATTTCCAGCCGGTAGGGCTGCAGCCGGTCCAGCGGACGCAGCACGCCATAAAGGCCGGAGAGGATCACCACATGCTGCTGCGCCCAGTCCAGCTGGTCCTCGCTCAGCGTGGCGGCGCGCAGGCCTTCGTAGACGTCGCCGTTGAAGGCCAGCACCGCGGGCTTGCTGTTGTGCGCCGTGAAGCGGGTCGACCAGGCGGCGTAGCGCTGTGCATTCAGCTCGGCCAGTGGCTCGGAGAGGTCCATCAGCCCGGCAATGTCGGAGACCGTTTGCGTCTTCAGTACCGCGATCAGCGCGGCCGCCTCGGCCACGAATTGCGGCCGGGTGGCACGGGCCAGCACCGGTGCCGGCACGGGGGTTTCGTAGTCCAGGGACTTGGCAGGGGAAAGCAGGAACAGCATCGGGCGCAGCGCTCGCTCAGTCTTCTTCGTCTTCGGCCGGCAGGCGGCCGGCGAGGCCCGGCACCGCGCCCATTGCCGCAGCCCACGAGCGATGCGGAATGTGGCTGCGCAGGCGCAGGATGGCGCACTGCAGCAGGTGGCCGTTGATCTCGTGGCCCACGCCCTCGGCGATGTCGATGGTCGCGTCGCCATGCAGCTCGCCCAGGCGCTCGATGGCGGCGCGGGCATGCACTTCGGGAATCACCGTGTCGGCGCTGCCGTGGAAGAAGTGCAGCGTGGTGTGCTGCGGCGCCACGTCCGGCAGCGCCGGGTAGCGGCCGGCAAAGGCCAGCACCCGGCCGGCAATGCCGTCATGCGCCTGCACCAGCGAGAGCGCCATGATGCTGCCCTGCGAGAAGCCCCACAGCGCCGTGGCGGCCGGGCCCACGCCGGTTTCCTGCTGCATCGCATGCACCCAGTCGGCCAGCGCAGGCAGCACCTCGGCCACGCGCGTCACGCGGTTCTCCTCGGTCACGCCCTGGACCGAGAACCACTGCCGCGCCTGGCCGGTCGGGTCACCGTCGAACGGCGAGAAGCCCTCCGGCGCGACGATGGCCGCCTGCGGGAATTCCTTCTGCACCAGCCGGGCCAGCGGCGCCATGCCGGCCGCATTGCTGCCCACGCCGTGCAACAGCACCATCAACTGTTCGGGCCGCCCTTCGGCGGGCAGCCATGTCATCACCTTGTTCATCGCCCGGATTGTCCTTCGACTCCGGCCCCGCCTGCCAACCAGCTTGCCGACAACCCTGCACCGCGGACCGAACTGGCCTGTCCTGGCCCGGCATTTCGGCCCATTGGCCAAACGCAAGCCTGCGCACACTTCAAGTTCCCGCCTACCGTGCGTGAATCCGCCGCCCCTCGCTTCGCCCCCATGTCCCAGCATCCCGCCATCAGGACCCGGCTGATGACTGCCGCCATTGGCGCAGCGGTCGGCCTGCTGATGCTGCTGGGCATCCGCACGGTGTTCAACAACAGCGTGACCCGCGCCGAAGAGGCCCGCAGCCAGGCCCGCGAGCGCTACCTGGAGCTGGGCCTGAGCCTGGGTGCCATGCTGGACGCCGAGACCGGCCAACGCGGCTACGTGCTGACCGCCCTGCCCAGCTTCCTGGCGCCCTACCAGGGCGCGCACCAGCGGGCCAACGAATCGCTGCAGCGGCTGCGGCCGATGTATGCCGACGACGCCGAAGGCCTGGCCAGTCTGGACGAACTGCAGCGCTGGGAACTGCTGAAGTTCAACGAGCTGCAGGAGATCATCGACGTGCGGCGCGAGAGCGGACTCAGCGCGGCCCGCGAACGGGTCGCCGACGAGCGCGGCCAACACGACATGGAACAGATCCGCCGCATCATCGACGCGCTGCGCGAACGCGAGTCAGGCGCGCAGGCCACGCTGGCACAGGTGGTGCAGCAGGCCAGGCGCGATGAGACCTGGTTCGAGCTGCTGTTCGTCGCGCTGCTGCTGGGCGCTGGCGGGCTGGTCTACCGCTCGCAGCTGCAGCGCGCCCATGAAGCGCAGGAGGCGGCCACGGCCCAGGTCGCGTCCGAGCGGCGGCTGCGGGCGGTGACCGACAACATCCCGGCCATGGTCGTGCGCCTGGACCGCGAAGCCCGCATCCTGTTCGCCAACCCGGCCGCCGGCATGCTGCTCGGCGAAACCCAGGAGAGCATGCTGGGCCGCACCGTGCGCGAAGTGCGTGGCGAGGCCTCGTACCAGGCCATGAAGCCGTACATCGAGCGGGTGCTGGCCGGCGAATCCGTCGTCTTCGAAACCTCGCCTGTCATCGCCGGCGTGCAGCGCCATTTCCAGCAGCACTACGCGCCTGACCGCGACGAAGCCGGCCTGATCCGCGGCTACTTCGTCTTCATGTTCGACATCACCGAGCGCAAGCTCGCCGAGCAGCGCCAGGCGCAGAGCGAACGCCAGCTGCGCACCATCACCGACAACCTGCCGGTGCAGATCACCTACATCAAGCCCGACGAGACGGTCGCCTTTGCCAACGCCACGCTGCAGCATTGGATGGACGTGCCGGTCAAGGACATCCTCGGCAAACCGCTGAACCAACTGCTGGGGCCGACGCTGTATGCCGAGCGCAGCCAGCCGCTGCAGCGCTGCCTGCGCGGGGAACGGGTCGAGTTCGAAAGCCAGTCCGAGGTGCATGGCGCGGGCGTCTGGCTGCACACCACCTACCTGCCCGACGTGGCCGAAGACGGCAGCGTCGTTGGCGTCTACGCGCTGAGCAGCGACATTTCCGCGCTGAAGGCCGTGCAGCAGGAGCTGAATGCCCAGGCCAGGGTCGACACCTTGACCGGCCTGCCCAACCGCCGCCAGTTCGACGAACGCCTGCCGCAAGCCCTCGCCCGCAGCCGCCGCAGCCGGCGCCCCCTGGCGCTGCTGTTCCTCGACGTGGACCATTTCAAGCAGGTCAACGACACCCACGGCCACCCGGCCGGCGACGCAGTGCTGGCCGAGCTCGCGCGCCGCCTGCTGCAGGTGGTGCGCGCGACCGACACCGTGGCCCGCCTGGCTGGCGACGAATTCGTGGCCATCCTGGAGAACCTGCACCACCCGGACGACGCCCACCTGGTTGCCGAAAAAATCGTCGAGGCCATCCGCCGGCCGATGCTGCACGGCGACCTGAGCCTGCAGGTCTCGGCCAGTGTCGGCGTGTCGTTCTACGACGGTCCGCACGACACCATGGAAAGCCTGGTGGCCCGCGCCGACCAGGCCCTCTACCGCGCCAAGGCCGCCGGCCGCAACACCTTCGCGGTGACTGCCGCCTGAGGCTGCCTGAAGCCGCAGCTCGGGGCATGTCCGCCGGCTGCACTACACTTTTTGCGCCCGTCTCCCGCAGCCAACCCCCACTTTCCTGTCCATCCATCCGCATGCAGTCCTGGCCACGCCTGGCCGCGCTCGCGGCCATCCGCGGCTACCAGCGCTTCATCTCCCCGCACAAGGGCTTTGCCTGCGCCTGGCGCGTGCACACCGGTGGCGCCAGCTGCTCGGCGCTGGGCTTGCGCGTCATCCGCCGGCATGGCCTGTGGCGCGGGCTGCAGCTGCTGCGCGAGCGCACTTACCGCTGCGGCGTGGCGCACCGGCGTTGCGGTCATGCGCGCGGGCCGGGCATCTCGGCGCTGGTGGCGCAACGGGGGTCCTGCGATGGCTGCGACGTGGGCGACGTGGGCGACTGTCCGCTGGATTTCGGTGACTGTTGCGACCTCGGCGACTGCTGTGACGGCTGCGGCGACTGCGACCGGTCAAAGCGCCGCGACAAGCGCAAACGCCGCGACGCCGATCAGCACATTCCACCGTCGCGCCGCGCGGCGGCTACCATGCGCCGTCACCCCGATTCGCGATGAACCGACTGCACGCCGAATACCTCCGCCTCTACGCGCCGGACCCCTCCGCCCTGCCCGCTGGCAGCACGACAGCCGCGGACTTGGTCGACGCCCAGGGCCGCGTGCGGGCACTGGTGCTGGCGCTGGGCCGCCCGGCTGACTGGGCCTTGTTGTCGCAGGTCTGGCAGGGCGTGCAGGCCGACCTGGGATGGCCTGCGCCCGCCATCGCCGTCTCCGGTGTCGACGCCTTCCAGCTGTGGTTCTCCCTGGCCGAGCCGCTCGCCGCAGACAGCGCCAGGCAGCTGCTGCAAGCGCTCTGCGCCCGCTACCTGCCCGGCCTGCCGGCACAGCGGCTGGACCTGTGGCCGACGCAGCGCGGCCCGGATTCAGGTCCAGCACGACACGCCGCGCCAGTGCCTGCCGAGCAAGCCGAGACCGGCCTTTGGTCCGCCTTTGTATCGCAGGACCTGGCGGCGGTGTTCGTCGAAGCGCCGTGGCTGGACATTCCGCCCGGCGAAGAAGGACAGCTGACGCTGCTGCGCAGCATGCAAAGCGTGTCGCCGGCCGCACTGGCTTCGGCGATGGCGGAACTGCAAGCGCCGCCGGCAACGGCCGCGGCCCTGGCCGCTGCGCCAGGCTTCGCCGGCCTGCCCGTCGCCTGCACGGACCCCCGCCAGTTCCTGCTGGCCGTGATGAACGACGCCAGCGTGCCGCTCGCCCTGCGCATCGACGCCGCCAAGGCGCTGCTGCCGACGCCGCCGGCCAAGACCCCATGACGCCAACCCTGCAACGCCTGGCCCCGGCCCACGCCGCCGAATACCGCCAGCTCATGCTGCAGGCCTACACGCTGCACCCGGAGGCCTTCACTTCGACCGCCGCCGAGCGGGCCGCTTTGCCGCTGGGCTGGTGGGAGGCGCGGCTGGCGGAAGGTGACGTGCCGGATGAACTCGTCATCGGCGCCTTCGTCGACGGCCAGCTCGCAGGCGTGGCCGGCCTGGCCTTCGAAGCCCGCGAGAAAACCCGCCACAAGGCCACGCTGTATGGCATGTACGTGCCCGCCGCGGCCCGCCAGCGCGGCCTGGGCCGGCAACTGGTGGAGGCGGTGCTGGCCCAGGCCAGGGCGCGGCCCGGCGTGCGCCAGGTGCAGTTGACCGTCAGCGAGGGCAATGCGGCCGCGCAGGCGCTTTACCGGCACTGCGGCTTCGTGCCGTTTGGCACCGAGCCGATGGCGGTGGCCGTGGCCGGCGGCTTTGTCGCCAAGGTCCACATGGCTGCCACGCTGCACCGGAGCGAAACCGGCGTCGCCACCACCCGCCTGCGCCCGCTGCCACCGGAGCACTTCGCCAGCTACTGCGAGGCCGCGATTGCCAACTACGCCGAGCAGAACCTGCGCGCCGGCCGCGTCACCGCCGAACAGGCGCTGCCGCAGGCCCAGGCCGATTTCGCGCTGCTGCTGCCGCAAGGCCTGGCCACGCCGGAGCACTTCTTCCTCGAAATCCTGGCCTCCGAAAACGGCCCGCTGGCCGGCTGGCTGTGGTGGGCCATCGAAGACCGCCACGGCCACCGCAGCGCTTTCGTCTACGACCTGATGATCCTGCCGCCAGCGCGCCGCCGCGGCCATGCCAGGGCCGCCTTGCAGGCGCTGGAAGCCGTGGTGCAGGCCCACGGGCTGGACCGCATCGGGCTGCACGTCTTCGGCTTCAACCACGGCGCCCAGGCCTTGTATGCGGCGCTGGGCTATCGTGTGACGGGGCTGAACATGGCCAAGCAGCTTTCCGCCTGAGCCGCTAGGCCCGGGGATGGCGGGGCTGCCGCCTGCGCCGTAGGATGCGCGACGCTGCTCCCACCCGATCCCTTGCCCCTGGAAGTCCCGATGCCGGTCGATCCGCTGCTCTACCTCACGCATGGCCTGTTCTGGACCAGCTTCGGGCTGACCCGCTGGTGGGTCTCGCGGCACGCCGCGGTGGCCACCGAAGAAGCCCCCGCCACCACCGGCACCACCCAGGCCGTGCGCGGCGCCGGCCTGCTGATCGCGTTTCATTCGGTGGCCTTCGGCCTGATGTATTTCGAGATCGGCGCGCGCGTGCTGGGCGGCCGGGTGCCCTCGCTGTTCACAGGCCAGCGGCTGGCCGGCACGGCGGTGATTGCGCTTGGTGCCTGGCTGGCCTGCTGGGCGCTGCGCTACTTCGCCTCCTGGCGCTTCCAGGCCAAGCTGGACACCGGCCACCGCCTGGCCACCGGCGGCCCGTTCCGCTGGCTGCGCCACCCGATCTACATGGCGCTGAACCTGCTGGCGCTGGGCTCGCTGCTGTGGGTGCCCAGCCCGCTGATGCTGGCCGCCCTGGTGCTGATGTGCCTGGGCAGCGACCTGCGCGCACGCGCCGAAGAGCGCCTGCTGACCCAGGCCTTCGGCAGCACCTACCGCCACTACTGCGACCGCACACCCCGCTTCGTGCCGGGTGTTTATTGACTCCTTCCCGAGGCCCGAATGCCGCTTGCCCTGAACCCCTCCCGCCGCGCCTGGCTGCTCACGCTGAGCCTCGCGGCCATGTCCGGCATTGCCGCCGCAGCAAGCGACGCGGCACCGAAGATCGACGCGCCCAATGTCGTGCCCATCACCCCGCGTCTCATCAGCGCCGGCCAACCCACTGCCGCCGCGCTGGGCAAGCTGGGTGCGCAAGGCTTCGGCGCGGTGATCTACCTCGCACCGCCCACCTCGTCCGACGCGGTCAAGGGCGAGGCCGAGATCGTGCGCCGCCAGGGCCTGCAGTTCACCAACATCCCGATCGAGTTCAACAAGCCTGGCCCGCAGGACTTCGCGGACTTCGAAAAAGCCATGGCCGCCGCCGGCGACCGCAAGGTGCTGGTGCACTGCCAGGTCAACATGCGCGGCTCGTCCATGGTCTTCCTCCACCGCGTGATCACCGGCAAGGAAGACCCGGAAGTGGCCTATGCCTCGGTCACCAAGGTCTGGGCGCCCAGCGGCGTGTGGCGCGAATTCATCGTCAACACGCTGCGCGCGCACGATGTGGACTTCGAACCCTATTGAAGATCGGCCCCCAGACCCGGCGCGCCCCTGCGCCGGCCCTTCCAAACGAAAGCGCACTGCGATGACCCTGGAAGCCTTCCTCCGCACCGCCTGGGATGAACACGCTGACGCAGCACAGGCCGTGGCCGAGCGCCTGCCTGGCGCCCTCGACCTGCTGCAGGTGCCGGCCGATGTGAGCCCGCTAGTGCGGTTGGCCGCGCACGTCTACGGCGAGCACCTGGGCGCGTGGCAGGCGGGCCTGGCGCTGCTGGGGCGCATGGGCGGGTTGCCACTGTGCGCGCAAGACCCTGCGGCCCTGCTCGCGGTGCAGCGCGGCCAGGCTGCGTTGCGCATCGCGTCAGGCGAACCAGGTGCCGACGCACTGGCCACGCTGCCGGTCAGCGAACATGTCAACGTGCTGGCCCAGGTCGCGGCCATGCAGACGGGCCGCGAGAACCTGCCTGCCGCCATCCAGGCGCTGGAAGCCGCGCTGCAGGCCGAGGCCAAGGCCAGCCCGGAAGAAGATGACAGCGCCGCCCGCCCCGGCTGGCGCGCGATGGCCGTGGCCGGCAACAACCTGGCCGCCGCGCTGGAAGGCCAGGCAGACCGCAGCGCCGCCGAAACCGAAGCCATGCTGCGCGCCGCCCGCATTGGCCTGACCTACTGGCGCCTGGCGGGTGGCTGGCTGGAAGAAGAGCGCGCCCACTACCAGCTGGCCCGCTGCGAACTGGCCGCGGGCCAGCCCAAGGCCGCGGCGGCCAGCGCGCTGCAGTGCGTGACGATCTGCGAACGCGAGTCCGCGCCGGCATTCGAGCTGTTCTTCGGCCATGCGGTGCACGCGTTGGCCTTGCGCGCCGCAGGTGACGCCAGCGGCCATGCGGCAGCCCGCAGCTTGGCGCTCGCGGCCCATGCCCAGCTCGGCGCGGACGAGCAGCCCTGGTGCAGGCGCGAGCATGCCGAGCTGAACAGCTGAGAGTCTCCGCACGGCCCGCAGAGACTGCCGTGAAAGGCCTTGCCGTGTCCACTGCCACGCCCCAACCCGCACTGCCTACAATCCCGGCTCCGGTGCGGTTTCGGCTGCGCCGGTGCGTTCTCAGGGCGGGGTGAAAGTCCCCACCGGCGGTATCCGCGCAAAGGCCTCCCCGGCCCGAGTGCGGGAGCCCGCGAGCGCCTGCTGCCTCACGGCGGCAGGGTCAGCAGATCTGGTGCGATGCCAGAGCCGACGGTCACAGTCCGGATGAAAGAGACCGCAACATCCCGGCCGCCAGGCCCGGGGCAGCCGCTGCGTTGCCCCGGGCCAAGTGGCTGTGGTGGCGCGCGCCCTGATTCTGGCCAACCCCTCAGATTTCGAGGTTTCCCATGAATCAGCCTGCTTCTGCTTCTTCCCTCTCCACGTCCCACACCAAGGCCGGGCCGACCCGCATCGCGCTCATCTCGGCCGGCTGGCATGCCGACATCGTTGGCCAGGCCCGCGAATCCGCGCTGGCCGAGTTCGAACGGCAAGGCCTGCCGCGCTCCCAGGTCGAGCTGTTCGAGGTGCCCGGCGCCTTCGAGATCCCGCTGCATGCGCAAGCGCTGGCCCGCAGCGGCCGCTTCGACGCGGTCATTGCCTGCGCGCTGGTGGTCAACGGCGGCATCTACCGCCACGAGTTCGTCACCTCGGCCGTCATCGACGGGCTGATGCGCGTGCAGCTCGACACCGGGGTGCCGGTCTTCTCCGCCGTGCTCACACCGCGCGACTTCCACGAGCACGACGAACACCGCCAGTTCTTCCACGCCCACTTCGTCAAGAAAGGCACCGAGGTGGCCCAGGCCTGCCTGCGCACCCTCGCCAGTCTCAAGGCGCTGGCGCAACTGCAGCATTGACGCAGCGCTGACGGCAACAAACGTTTGGCAGGGCCGGTCTACCATCGGGTTTTCCGTAGCCCCTCTGCCATGCCGCCTGCCCAGGAGTTCGCTCACCCGGTCACCCACCTCCCCCGGCGCCCCTGGCGGCTGACGGTCTTCGTGCTGCTGGCCCTGGCGCTGGTCTGGCTGCGGCCCATGGACCAGCTCGCCGAGCGCTACACCGACCAGGGCTGGAAACGCGCGCTGACCACCTTCGCCGCAGCCCGCCTGCTCAACGGTGCGCTCAGCCTGGCCCGCGAGGTCGAGATCACCGGCACGGTGCTGGGCGTGGGCGGCTCGTTCCACCCTGGCGCGGTGCTGGCGCCGGTGGACGAACTGGTCGAGCAGTTTTCGTCGCTGATGCTGGGCGCCACGCTGTCGTTTGCGCTGCAGCGCCTGGTGCAGCAGATCTTCAGCGCCTGGCCGCTGTGCCTGGCGCTGAGCGTGCTGCTGCTCGCCTGGCTGGCCTGGGCCTGGCGCCGGCCCGCGGCGGCGCCGCGCCTGCTGGCCGGCGCAGCGCTGGGCCTGCTGTGCCTGCGCCTGCTGGTGCCGCTGATCGCACTCGGCAACCAGGCCATCTACCAGGGCTTCCTGGCCCCCGAATACGAACAGGCCCAGGCCCGCATCAGCGCCGTGAAGACACCCGAGCTGCCACCACCCACGCAAGGCGAAGGCTGGACCGACCGGGCCCGCGCCTGGCTCGGCCAGGCGCCCGAACTGGCGCGCCAACTGGGGGACATCAAGGCCCAGGCCGAGGGCCTGGTGGAACACCTGGTGCGGCTGGCCGCGGTCTTCCTGTTGCAGACCCTGGTGCTGCCGCTGCTGTTCCTGTGGGCCGCCTGGCGCGGCGTGCGGCTGCTGATGCCGCTTGGACGCAACAGCCCCGGCAAAGGCTGACCATGCACGCTTCGGTCTTCGTCGAACTGCGCTTCTGGCTGCTGGTGCTGTTCTCGCTGATGGCGGCCACCGGCATCTACCTGGCGATGATGCGGCGCAGCGTCTCGCGCCTGGCAGTGCTGGGTTTTGGGCTGGCGCTGGTGCTGATTGCCGGCATTGACGTCTACCTGCTGCAAAGCCTCAGCAACCTGGCCCGCCACACCCCTTCGCTGACCGACGACACGGTGTTCCTGTCCGAGCTGTCGATCGGCCTGTACCTGCTGCCGGCGCTGTTCGCCGGCATTGGCATCAACGTCGTCTCGCACGTGCTGATCCAGCACCTCAGCGCTGCCGAGCGGCGCTTCGACCGGACCCATGGGGTGCGCGACCCCGACGCCTGAGCGTCATTCCGCCTCGATCTTCGCCGCGCGGATCACCTCGCCCCAGCGCCGGATCTCGCTGCTGAGCAGTTGCCCGTATTCGGCCGGCGAACTGGCCGCCGGGCGCATGCCGAGCTTGACCAGCTTCTCCCTCAACGCAGGCGTGTCCAGCGCCTCGCGCACGGCCTTGTTCAGCACCTCGATCACGGCTGCAGGTGTGCCGGCAGGCGCGGCCAGCGCGTTCCACGAGGCCACGTTGTAGCCAGCCACGCCGGTCTCGATGGCGGTGGGCACCGCGGGCAGCGCCGGGTTGCGCCGGTCCGACGACACCGCCAGCGCCTGCACCGCGCCGGCCTGCACCTGCGGCAGCATCGGCGCGAGGATCTCGACCGCCAGGTCGATCTCGCCAGCCCGCAGCGCCGTCAGCACCGCCGGGCTGGCCTTGTAGGGCACGACCAGCAGGTCCAGCCCGGCCACCGTCTCGAACAACTTGGCCGCCAGGTGCTGCGTGCTGCCCACCGCGATGGTGCCCACATTGAGCTTGCCCGGATGCGCCTTGGCATGGGTGATCACGTCCTTCAACGACGTAAAGCGGCTCCCCGCCTGCACGAAAAAACCCAGGTCGAAATAGCCGAAGGTGCTGATGGGCGCAAAGGCCTTCACCGGGTCGTAGGGCAGCTTGTTGAACAGCGCCACGCTGACGGCGTGGGCGTTGCTCATCAGCAGCAGCGTGTGGCCATCGGGCTTGGCAGTGGCCACCGCCTGGCTGGCGACGATGCTGCCGGCGCTGGGCCGGTTGTCGATCACAAACGGCTGGCCCAGGCGCTTGCCCATGACCTCGGCGACGGTGCGCGCGGTGATGTCGGCCACGCCTCCCGGCCCGAACGGCACCAGCAGCTGGATGGGCTTGTCAGGGAAGTGCGCCTGGGCACGCCCGGACAGTGGCAGCAAGGCAGCGCCGGCACAGGCCAGCAGTTCACGGCGGCGGAGGAATGCAGGCGCAATCGGGTGCATGCCCCGAGTGTGCGACAAACCCACCGCCGTCGCCGCCTTCACATCAGTGGATGGGGATCTTGCTCAGCACAGCCGCTGCGTCCAGTGCAAAACCAAGGCCGATGCTTTTCAGAAGCTCACGCGGTTTCACCGGCATGTTGGAGTTGATGGCCCCCGCCAGCAGGCAGATCAACAGCGCAAATATCGAAAAAGCCCACCACCTGGGAAACTCGACCGGCGCAGATGGGTCCTGCCATTTCTGGACCACAGGCAGCAGGGTGCGCAGGAAGAATCCGAATGACGCGCAGACCCAGTGCATGAAGAAGCGTCCGGCAGTGTCCTGCAAAGAGGTATCCGAAGGCTTGGGCCCGTCTGGCGGCGTCGCGCCTTGCCCTTGCATCAGGTATGGCCGATGGACTGGCACAGTTGCGGGATCTGACATTTCATTTCTCCCCCTGCTTCAGCTTGAGATACACGAACCAGGCGGCCACGACAGCTCCGGCCATGGCAAGAATGAACCAGAAGTTTTCCAGCACCAGCCTTGCGAAGGCGAACAGCACGATGGCGATGACCGCAAGAATGGCCCACGTGGACAACTTCTGGATGATTTCGTCATTCATCTTCGACCTCTTCAATGGCCAGGGTCCGCTGAAGGCTGCTCAAGCCTGAGTCCTGGCCAGGCTCAGGCGGCGCAGCACTGGCCCCATCAGGGCGTGTAGACCTCGACTAGGAATCGTCCCGGGTACCCTCCGGCGCCCTGTACCACGCTGCTCTCATGGGCTTTGGCGCAATACGCCAGGCATTCCCCGCCTCCACCACCGCAGGCGGCAACGGTCAATGCCAGGGTCAGGCCCAAGACCCTACCCACCTTTTGAAACATGTTCATGGCTGTTCCCTGGTGCCGAGATGACGGCACCTGCCGGTACGATTTCAGGCGGAACCCCGGGGCCAATCCTTCCCCGATTCCGAACAATTCCTACCGAAGTCACCAGACGGCATGCGAGCCGGGGGCGCAAGCGATGAAATGGGAGAAACCGGCGTTGGCAGCCGAGGCAGACGACTTTCGGGCTTCCGGCCCGCTGCTGTGGTCATTCGGAACCTGCACGCTGGACGAGCGCCGCCTGGAACTCAGCGTGGACGGCGAGTTGGTCGCCGCCGAGGCCCGCCCGCTGGAGCTGCTGGTGCACCTGCTGCACCATGCCGGCGAACTGGTGACCAAGGACGAACTGATCGAGGCGGTGTGGCCCGGCCGCATCCCGTCGGAATCGGTGCTGACCAAGACGGTGGCCAAGCTGCGCCAGGCGCTGCGCGATGAGGACCAGGCGCTGATCCGCACCGTCTACGGCCAGGGCTATCGGCTGGTCGCGCCGGTATCGGTGAAGGCCCGGGCCGACGCCGCGCCGGTGGACACGCCCGACTTTGCGCCCGGCCTGGCCGCCGGCGAAACGCCACCGCTGCGCCCGCACTGGGTGCTGCGCGAGAAGCTCAGCAGCGGCGGACGCAACGAGGTCTGGCTGGCCCGCCATGCCAAGACCGGGCAGCCGCGCGTGTTCAAGTTCGCGCGCGATGCCGACGGCCTGCGCGCCCTGAAGCGCGAAGTCACCGTGTTCCGCCTGCTGCGCGAGGCGCCCGGCGCCGGCGAACACCTGCTGGAAATCCTCGACTGGAACCTCGACGAACCGCCCTGGTTCATCGAATGCCCCTTCATCGCCGGCGGCAACCTGGCCCATTGGTGCGAACAGGGCGGCGGCATCGCGGCCATCGACCTGTCCCTGCGCCTGGCGCTGATCGCGCAGGCCGCCGACACGCTGGCCGCCGCGCACGACACCGGCGTGCTGCACAAGGACGTCAAGCCCGGCAACGTGCTGGTCGACCTGGACGCCCAGGGCCGGCCGCTGGTGCGCCTGGCGGATTTCGGCAGCGGCCGGCTGATCGACCTGGAGCGGCTGGCGCGCCTGGAGATCACCCGGCTGGGCTTCACCCAGTCGCTGGACCTCCCGGGCGACGACAGCAGCGGCACGCCGCTGTACCTGGCGCCGGAACTGCTCGCCGGCCAGCCGCCCACGCTGCGCTCGGACATCTACGCGCTGGGCGTGATGCTCTACCAGATCGTGGCTGGCGACTTCCGCCGGCCGCTGGCACCCGGCTGGGAGCGTGACGTGACGGACCCGCTGCTGTGCGAGGACATCCGGGCCTGCGCCGACGTGGACCCCGCCCGCCGGCTGGCCGATGCCCGCGTGCTCGCCCAGCGGCTGCGCGACCTGGCCGCACGCCGCGAGCAACAGGCGCAGGTCCAGGCCGAACTGGCGCGGACCCGGCAGTTGCACGCACGCCTGGAACGCATGCGCACCCGCCGGCCCTGGCTGGTGGCCAGCGCGCTGCTGCTGGTGGCGGGCCTGGCCGTCTCGACCCAGCAATGGCTGCGCGCCGACAGGGCCAACCAGCTCGCGCTGCGCGAGTCGACCCTGGCGGCTGCCGTCAACCGCTTCCTCACCGATGACCTGCTGGCCGGTGCCAACCCGCTGCACGCGGGCCGGCGCGACGTGCAGGTCTCCGAAGTGCTGGCGCGCGCACAGCAGCAGGTGGCCGCGCGCTTTGCCGGTCGGCCCGAGCAGGAGGCCGCGGTGCGCGAAGCCATCGGCAAGGCGCATGCGGGCCTGGGCGACTACGCCGCGGCCGAACGAGAGCTGCGGCAGGCCGTGCGGCTGCTGGACGGCCTGCCGCAGGCGCGCGCGCGCCGGGGCGAGCAGCAGCTTGCACTGGTCGAGGTGCTGCTGGCCGCCGAAAAACCGGATGCAGCGAGCGTGGAGGCCAAGGACCTGGGTTCACGCGCGCCTCTGGCGGCAGACACGGCGCTCGGACTGGCGACCGCGCTCGCCTGGCTGGACTTCCGGGCAGGCCACTACACCGCGGCGATCGAGGCCATGGAGGCGCAGCGCGGCGCCTACCAGGCGCTGGCAGCCGAACAGCCCGACCGCATCGAGGCCTTCCTCGGCCGCCTGGGCGAGGCCTACGTGGTCGCCAACCGCGGCGACGCTGCCATCCAGGCGTTCAGCGACCTGCTGCAACGACAGACCGCCCTCTACGGCCCGCGCGATGCGCGGCTGGTCCGGGCCTTGATCGGGCTCGGGGAAGGCTACGAGCGGGCCGACCGCAACCCCGAGGCGCTGCCCATCCTGGCGCGCGCCACGTCCCTGGCCCGCGAAACACTGGGCGAGGAACACGACCTCACCCTCACCGCGGGCGGCGAGTTGGCTGGCGTCTATGAAAGCCTGCAACGGTTTGGCGAGGCGGAGGCCGAGTACCGGCGCGTGCTGGAGATCCTGCGGCGCCGCTTTGGCGAAGAAGCGCCGAACACCCGCGTGCTGACGGTCAACCTGGGTGTGCTGTATGAACACAGCGGCCGCAGCGCGGATGCCTTGCCCCTCTTCGAGCATGTGCACGAGGTGGACAAGCGCCTGGACGGCGAGTCGCACCCCGAGACGCTGGTCGCGGCGTACCACGTGGGCGGCAGCCTGGCCCAGCTCAAGCGCTGGAACGAAGCCCTGCGCTGGCACAGCCGCACCTGGGAACTGGCGGGCAAGGCCTTGCCCGCGGACGATTCCCGGCGCGGGGTCATGCAGTCCGCACTCGCCGAAGCCCAGTGCCATGTCGGCCAGGCCGAGCAGGCTCGCGCCAACTTCGACCAGGCCATCCCGTTTCTGCAGCGCACCGCAGGCGATGCGCACCCGCAGACACGCAAGGCCATCGAACTGCGCCGCAGCTGCCTGGGCGATCCTGGCAAGCCCTGAGCTTCAGGACGCCGCTCGGGTGCCGCTCACCTCCGTGGTTCCGGAGCAGGATTCACTGCCTTTGGTCCAGGTCCAGGAGGAAGACCCGCTGAGGCTCTTGGCATCCGAGGTCACCGTCACCTTCAGCTCGTTCAAGGTGGTGGTGCCGCCCTCTTCGGGATAGCTGCCGGTCCATTCCACGGTGTCCGTCTGGATCGAGCCGTTGAACACCTGCCCGTCTTCGGTCTGCAGCTTCAGCGAATTGCCGGTCTGCTGGATGGTGACGCTGTAGAGCGTCTTTTCGCCCACCGGGTCGCCACAGTTGTTGCTGCCCTTGGTTTCGGCAATGTCCCAGGTCCCTGCGACATCGAGGGATTGCCCGCTGCCGCTGCTCTTGTCGTCATCGCCACCGCCGCCGCAGGCGGCCAGCACCGACAAGAGAGACCCCAGGGCCAGACGGCCCCAAATTTGATTCACCGACATGATGATGTGCTCCATGCAAATGGGAAAAAGGGATGCAGGCGCCGGTGCATGCCTGACTCGGCACGGCGGCGCGCTGGACAGCGTCAACAAGTCCTCTTCAACTTGCCGGAGTGATTGAAGCGGTGGCCCGCCCTCGAATCCTTCCCGGATTCCGAACAACTCCTACGAAAGCGGGCGGAAAGGGTCACCGGCCGGGCGCATTCCCGCCTCCGCGCAGGGTTGGTCCGGCAAAGCTGCCGGCGCAGGCGACGAGAATCGCCCCATGCCTTCGACCGTTATTCCCCTGCGCCACTGGCGGCTGGCCGCCACGCTGGCCACCGCGACCTTCAACGGCTGCGCCGCCGGCCCTGCGGCCACGCCCGCTTCCGTCGCCGCCGCTGCCCCAGCGCCTGCGGCATCGGCCGCGGAGGCGGCCAGCCCCGCCGCCTCCGCGGCCTCCTCGCCGGAAGAGCTGGCGCGGCAGCAGGCTGCCTTCGCCCGCTGGGTGCAGGACATGCGCGACCGCGGCCGCAGCGCCGGCATCAACGAGGCCACGCTGCGCAGCGCGTTCGGCAACGTGCAGTTCCTGCCGCAGGTCATCGAGCAGGACCAGGCCCAGCCCGAGCTGACCCGCAGCGTGTGGGACTACCTGGACCGCGCCGTCTCGGCGCAGCGCATTGCGCAAGGCCTGGAGAAGCTGCAGCAGATCCGCGGCGAAGCCGAGGCTGCGGCCACGCGGCATGGCGTGCCGCCGAACGTGGTCGTGGCCATCTGGGGCATGGAGAGCAACTACGGCAGCCACTACGGCGACATCCCGACCATCGACGCCCTGGCCACGCTGGGCTTCGAAGGCCGGCGCGAGGACTGGGCCCGCGGCCAGCTCATCGCCGCGCTGAAGATCCTGCAGCGTGGCGACATCGATCGCGCGCACATGATCGGCTCCTGGGCCGGCGCCATGGGCCAGACCCAGTTCCTGCCCACCGCCTTCCTCAGCTACGCCGAAGACGCAGACGGCGACGGCAAGCGCGACATCTGGGGCAGCATGGCCGACGTCACCGCCTCCACCGCCAACTTCCTCGCCCGCTCCGGCTGGCAGGCCGACCAGCCCTGGGGCGCCGAAGTGCAGTTGCCCAAGGACTTCGACCCCGGCCGCGCCGACACCGAAGTGCGCCAGCCCAGTGCCAAGTGGGCCGCCGAAGGCGTGAAGACGCCGGACGGCAGCCCGCTGCCCGCAATGCCCGAAGCCAGCATCCTGCTGCCCGCCGGCATCCGCGGCCCGGCCTTCCTGGTCGGCGCCAACTTCCGCAGCATCCTGCGCTACAACAATTCCAACAGCTACGCGCTGGCCGTGGGCCTGCTGGCCCAGCGCCTGGCCGGCGGCCCCGGCGTGCAAGGTGCCTGGCCACGCGACCTGCGCGCCCTCACCCGCACCGAGTTGCTGGCCATGCAGACCGCGCTGAACCAGCGCGGCTTCAACACCGGCACGCCAGACGGCCGCTTCGGCCCCGCCACCCGCGCCGCGCTGCGCGGCTACCAGCACAGCATCGGTGTGCCGCCGGACGGGTTTCCGGATCAGAACCTGCTGGCGCGGTTGACGGCGCGGTAGGCGGCCGGGCCAGCGGATTTCGTCACGCGGCCCCGCAGTTCCGTGACTCATCCAGCTCAGCCTCGCATCAAATCGGCCGAAACCAGCGAATGGCCCGCGGTGTGCGCTGGCCTCTGAACGGCACCGTGCACCTGCTCTCCTTCGTTTCACGCAGCTGGGCCAGCCTCTGGCTTGGCCTGATCCTCGGTTTCACCTGGCCCCAGGCGGCGCAGGCGACCGACGCCTCCGCGACGGCCGATGCCGGTCGCTGGCAGCGGCTGGCCGACCCGGTGTTCCGGCATTTCCCGATTCCCACCGCCTTGCAGGCCACCGCCATGGTGCAGGACGACCAGGGCTTTCTCTGGCTGGGCACGCAGAACGGCCTGGCGCGATGGGACGGCTACCGTTTCCGCAACCACGAGGCCGATGCCAACCGCCCGGGTGCGCTGCCCGACAGCTACATCACCACCATGCACCGGGACGCGCGAGGCCAGGTGTGGATCGGCAGCAGTGCCGGCGGCCTGTCGCGGCTGGCGGCCGACCATGCCAGCTTCATCCGCGTGCCCGGCGGCCCGAACGGCCTGAGCCACCGCAGCGTGTTCGCGCTGGCCGATGACGGCCAGGGTGGCCTGTGGGTCGGCGGCGGTGCCGGGCTGGACCAGCTCGCAGCCGACGGCCAGCAGGTCAGTCGACATGCCAAGGAGGCACGCGAGCAGGGCTTGCCGGATGGCGCGGTGCAGTCGCTGCTGCGCGACCGCAGCGGCGCCTTGTGGGTGGGCACGCGCGTTGGCCTGTTCCGCCGCGCGGCCGGCGCCAGGCGCTTCGAAGCCGTGTCGCTGCCCTGCGCGGACGGCAGCCCGAGCACGGTCAGCCAGCTGATCGAGGACCGCCAGGGCCGGGTCTGGATCGGCACCCGGCCGCACGGCGCCTACGTGGTGGCGCCGGGCGAATCCAGGGCCTCCGTGGTGCGGGACAGTGAGCACGGCGGCGCAGCCGGCCTGGCCAGCGACTCGGTCTTCGCACTGATCGAAGCCGGCGACGGCGAGATCTGGATCGGCACCGACGGCGGCGGCATCGTGCAGGTGAACAGCAGCAGTGGCCGCACCCGGCGGCTGCGCCACCTCGAAGGCGCGCCGGCCAGCCTGCTGGACAACGAGATCAGCATGTTCTTCCGCGACAGCAGCGGCACCTTGTGGGTGGGCACCAACAACGGGCTCAGCGCCTACCGCCCGGCGCAGCAGGCCGTGCTGACCTGGCTGGGCCAGGCCGGCAGGGCCGAAGGCATCAGCCACGGCACCGTGACCCAGCTGCTGGCCCAGCCGGACGACCGGGCCTGGCTGGCGCTGGGCAACGGTGGCATCGACATCGTGGATCCCCAGAAAGGCCGCGTGGCCCAGCTGCAGCCGGACGCCACCCGTCCGCGGGACGCGCTGCCCAAGGGCCGCGTGCTGGTCATGGCCGGCGCGGCCGGTGGTGCCGTCTACCTGGGCACCCAGCAAGGCCTCTACCGCGCCGAAGCCAGCGGCCAGGCCGTGCGCCGGCTGGTGGTACCCGGCAGGGTAGACAACGCCGCGACCTGGGCCTTGTGCGTGGACGGGGACCAGCTCTGGCTCGGTGGGCTGGACGGCCTGTGGGGCTTTCGCATCGCAGCCGACGGCACGCTGCAGCCGCTGCCCGGCGCGCGGGCCGACCCGGCGCAGCTGGGCGACGGCCGTGTCACCCAGCTGGCGCTCGCCGAAGGCGACGGGCTGTGGGTGGGCACGCGCGCCGGGCTGCTGCGCTACGACCGCGCGCTGCACGAAGTCACGCGGCTGCCGGAAGACGCACCGGACCGCATTGGCATGCCCGGCGGCTACATCAGTGCCGTGCAGCGGGACAGCCGCGGCCGGCTGTGGGTGGGCTCGTTCGGTGGCGGGCTGCGCGTGGTCGATCCCGCGCCGGCCGATGGCAGCGCGCCACGGGTGCGGCGCATCGGCCTGGCCGAAGGCTTGCCGAACAACGGTGTGGACGCGCTGCTGATGGACGCCCAGGGCGACGCATGGGTCAGCACCGACGACGGCCTGGCGCGCATTGCCGGCAGCGACCTGTCGGTCACGCCGCTGCACGCGGCCGATGGCGTCGGCATCCCGTCGTACTGGGTGGGCGCCGGCGGTATCACGCCGCATGGCGAACTGCTGTTCGGCGGCAGCGGCGGGCTGACCATCGTCAAGCCGGAGCGGCTGGTGCCCTGGGGCTTTGCGGCGCCTGTGGTGGTGACCGAGGCGCTGGTCGGCGGCAGCCCGGTGCCGCCGCCGGGCGCAACGGGCGACACGACTGCCAGGCTGACGCTGCCGGTCGGCCGGCGTGACCTGTCGGTCGAATTCGCCGCGCTGGACTATTCGGCACCCGAATCCAACCGCTATGCCTACCGCCTGAAAGGCTTCGACCCCGACTGGACGCCCACCGACCCCAGCCGCCGGCTGGCCCGCTACACCAACCTGCCGGCCGGCGACTACCTGCTGGAGCTGCGCGGCTCCAACCGCCAGGGCCAGTGGTCCGAGCCGCTGCGCTGGCCGGTGCGGGTGCTACCGGCCTGGTACGAGACGGCCTGGTTCCGCGTCGCGCTGGGGCTGGCCGCGCTGCTGCTGGTGGCCGGCCTGGTGCAGGGCCGCACGCTGATGCTGCGCCGCCGCCAGCAGGTGCTGGAAACGCTGGTGGCCAGCCGCACGGCCGAGCTGGAGCAGCGCAGCGCCGAGCTGCACGAGAGCGAGCGCCAACTGCAGCAAATGGCCTACTACGACGGCCTGACCGGCCTGGCCAACCGCCGCCTGTTCAACGAGGACCTGAAGCGCCTGCTGGCCGAAGCCCAGCGTGGCCAGCCCTTCACGCTGATGCTGCTGGACCTGGACCACTTCAAGCAGATCAACGACACCCTGGGCCACGATGCCGGTGACGCGCTGCTGGTGGCCGTGGCCCAGCGCCTGCGAGACGCCGTGCGCGAGGTGGACCGCGTGGCCCGGCTGGGCGGCGACGAGTTCGCATTGCTGCTCACCCGCACCACCGCCACCGAGGACGTGGAGCAGGTCTGCCGCCGCATCATCGACAGCCTGGACCTGCCGGTCGAACACCAGTCCCAGCACCTGCAGGCCAGCGCCAGCATTGGCCTGGCCCGCGGCCCGCACGAAGCCGACAGCGCGGCCGAGCTCTACAAATGCGCCGACCTCGCGCTCTACGCCGCCAAGCGCGCCGGCCGCCGCGGCTGGCGCTGGTACACGCCAGCCGCCAGTTGAGCGGACACCGGACCGCTCATCGCGTCACCTCAACACCCCAGCCACGTCGACGATGTCCACCCCCGACAGCTGGCCCAGCCAATGGTCGAACCACGGCTTGTGCGAGGCGCCGACGATGGACAGCACCCGGGCGCCAGGGCGTTCGCGGAAGGTCTCGTGGATGTTGGCCACCATGCGCAGGTTGCGGATCTCCCAGCCTGCAACCCAGATCTGCGGATAACCCTCCGGCGACCTGGCGCGCAAAGCCGCGGCAACGTTGACCTCCGCGAGCACGCGCAAGCCTTCGGGATCGTTGAGGAAGCGGTACATCGGCAGCAGGTCAGGGGCCTGGAGCAAGACCTTCTCCCGCTTCTCACGTTCGTTCAACGCCCCTCTTCCCGAAGCCCATGCAGCCTCGATCACCCGCCCGAACGCCTTCGTGTCCGCGACATCGAGGCTGTCCCCGGTGTGGTTGTCCACGGCGAAGACGCGCTGCAGGCCCAACCGCGCCGCCAGGCGCGCGCCCAACTGGTAGTCCTCGTTGTTGCGCGTCCCGATCTGACCGAGCATGGCCACCAGCGGCGCGTCCAGCGTGTCACCAGCGCGCTGCTCGGCGGCCGGCAACTGCAGCCACTGCACATAGGCCGACGCTGGCTCGTTCGCCGCCAGGAACAGCGCAGCCAGGCGCCGCCGCTGTGCCGGCGTCGGCTGCGCAGGCCAGGCCTTGAGCACCTTGTTCACTTCGGCAATGGCGGCCGGCACGTCCAGCCCGGTGGCCGCCTTCGCCAGGTCGGTCGGCGCACAGTAGTCCGCGCCGTACTTGGCCGGATGGCGCGCCGCGAAATCACATTCCTCGCCAGGCAGCGCCTCGATGGTGATGATGTCCGGCCTGAAGCCCGCCAGCCGGTCCAGCAAGCCCTGCAGCGTTGCCGGATCAAAGCCCTGCGGCAATTCGCGCAGGTGCATGGTGCCCAGCACCAGCACCTGCGCCCGGGGTCCCACCATGTCCCGGTCCAGCGAGGCCAGGTCGACCTGCGCCTGCGCCTGCATCGCGACGGCAAGCGCCACCCACGACCCGCCCAGCCACTTTTTCCACGTACCCACTTCGCATGTCTCCCAAGGTTGAAAGCGCAGCTTCGGCAGGCAGAAGCACCATCGCTTCCCGCCAACCGCTTCGCGTCGGCGACTGTAGCGAGCGCACGCCGCAGCGTCCGCCAGCGCGCGACGAAACGACCATTTGGCAGGAGGAACCGGCGCCCCTGGCGACGAGCATCGCCGCCCGCGCCGCCGCCCGCTTGCCGCGGACTGGACACAAAAAATTCCGACCTCAATGTCCATCGACGCGCCCCCTCCTCGTTCATCCAGGTAGACAGCCACCGCGATCTCCGTGTTGCTCGGGGCCGGAGGCGAACCACCATCGGAGGGAACACCATGGACAGGCTGCGCGGTCTGATCGCGATGATTGCCGGCATCGGCGCGGGCACGATGGCGCCCGTCTTGCCAAGGAGGCGGCCATGAACGCAAGTGCTTCTCGACTCAGCCTCGGCGGCAAGACCCGGGTGGGCTGGGGCGGCCGCGGGGGGGCCGATCTGTTCGCTGTTGAAGGCGGCGTCCTGAGCTTGCGCGGTCTGCGGACCTACCGCTTCACACCCGATCAGGTGGTGGCCATCGAGCCGCTGGGGCCGCGCTGGCTCAGTGGTGGGGTGCGCATCGTGCACAACCAGGCGGACTACCCGCGCTTGATGAGCTTCTACTGCAGCGGCGGCAGTGCGAAGGTGTTCGAACTGCTGGCCCTTGCCGGCTTCGTGCCGCGCGGCAGCGGGCCCGCCGCAGGGCGGTCGCGGCTGCGCGCGGCGGTCTTCCCGTTGCTCGTGCTGCTGGTGATCAACGTGATCGTCTCGGGGCTGTTGCGGTTGTTGCACTGATCGGCCAACGGGCCGAGGGTCACTCCGCCCCGCGCAGCCAGTACAAGAGCGCAAAGCCGATGGCCAACCACAGAGCCACCACGAGCACGACCCCTGCCCGGCTGTTCGGCTTCCTGCCGTTGGCTTGCATCCACGCGTCCGCCTGCGCGCGGCATTCGGCGAGGACTTCCGGTGGCAGGAGCCGAATGGTCAACCAGATCAGGCCAGGCAGCAGCAGCACATCGTCGAGGTAGCCCAGGACCGGAATGAAGTCCGGGATCAGGTCGATGGGACTCAGCGCGTAGGCCACGACGAACACCCCGAGGGCCTTCGCGTACCAGGGCGTGCGGGGATGCTTGCCGGCGAACCACAGCGTCACGCCGTCGCGTTTCACTCGCCTGGCCCAGGTCTTCAGGTGCTTGCTCAGCGTCATGGAACGCGAAGCGTGATGGGGTCACGCTGCTGCTGTTTGTCCCGCACTGTATTGGACGAGCCGGGCCGGCCCCGCTCCGGCCGCGGCGGCGCCCGGAGGACTCGTCGCGGCCGTAGAGGCCCGCCTGCGATCAGTTGTTGGCAGCCTGTGCGCCACTGGCCGCAGGTTCCGCCAAGCCACCTCCCAAGGCCCGATACAACGTGACCCGATTGCCCAGTTCCACCAGCCGCAGGCTGATCAGCGACTGGCCGGCGCTGTAGGCGGTGCGTTGCGCTTCGAGGGCGGCGAGGTAGGTGGACACGCCTTGCTGGTAGCGGGCGTCGGCCAGGCGTTGGCTGTCCTGGGCGGCGGCGAGCAAGGCGGTTTGCGCGTCGAGTTGTTCCTGCACGGTGCCGCGGCGGGCCAGGGCGTCGGCCACTTCCCGGAACCCGGTCTGCAGCGCCTTTTCGTAGGCGGCCACGGCGGCCTCGCGCTGGGCCTGGGTCTTGGCGACCGTGGCGCGGGCGGCGCCGCCGTCGAACAGGCTCCAGGTGAGGCTGGGTGCCAAGGACCAGACGGACGCGGCGCCGCCGGTGAACAGGCTGGACAGCGCAGTGCTGGCGAGGCCGGCGCTGGTGGTGAGCGACAGCGAAGGCAGCAGCGCGGCGCGGGCGGCGCCAATGTCGGCCTGCGCGCCCAGCAGCGTGTGCTCGGCCTGCTGCACGTCGGGCCGCTGCAGCAGCACGCTGGACGACAGGCCAGCGGGCACCTGGGCGAGCAGCGTGTCGTCGGCCAACGCGGCGGGGACCAGCGCGTCGTCCACCGTCGCGCCCACCAGCAGTTGCAGGGCATTGCGGGCCTGGGCCACGGCCGTCGTCTGCGCGGCCACGTCGGCGCGGGCCTGCTGGTAGACGGTCTCGGCCTGGCGCACGTCCACCGCCGAGGCCACGCCAAAGCCCTGGCGCTGCTTCGTCACCTCGACCGAGCTGGCAGCGCTTTGCTGCGTGTCCTGGGCGAGCTTGAGCAGGCTCTGGTCCGCGGCCAGCGTGAGCCAGGCTTGCGCGGTTTCGGCGATCAGGCTGATGCGGGTGGCGCGGGCGCCGGCCTCGGTGGCGAGAAAGCTTTCCAGGGCCGACTGCGACTGGCTGGCCTGCTTGCCGAACAGGTCGATCTCGTAGGCGCTGAGACCCACGCTGGCCGAGGCGGTTTGCGAGAAGCTGGTGGCGGTGCCGCCATTGCCATTGCTGCCCGCGGCGGACCTGGCGCGCGTGGTGCTCACGCCGGTGTTCAGCGTGGGCAGCTCGGCGGCAGCGGTCACGCGGTAGCTGGCACGGGCGGCAACCACGTTGGCGGCAGCTGCGCGCAGGTCGCGGTTGTTGGCCAGCGCCTGTTCGATGACCTGGCGCAGCCGCGGATCCTGCACGAAGTCGCGCCAGGGCAGGCTGCTTGCCTCGGTCGTCGACGCTGCAGGCGCGTAGGCCGCGCCGGTGGGCCACTGCGTGGGCACGGCGCCGGTGGGTGCGGCGTCGGTCGGCGCCAGCGTGGAACAGCCGGCGAGCAGCGCGATCAACGAAGCGATGGCGAGAGTGGAGAAAACGGGACGCATGGCTCAAGCCTCCTGGATCACGGGGGTGGCCGCGGCCTGCTTGCCGCGCCGCACGCCGAGGCGGCGCACCAGCACGAAGAACAGCGGCACGAAGAAGATGGCCAGCACGGTGGCGGTAAGCGTGCCGCCGATGATGCCGGTGCCAATCGAGATGCGGCTGTTGGCCCCCGCGCCGGTGGACAGCGCCAGCGGCAGCACGCCGGCCATGAAGGCGAGCGAGGTCATCAGGATGGGCCTCAGGCGCAGCCGCGCGGCCTCCCGCGCCGCGGCCATCGTGTCCATGCCGCGGGCCACGGCGGCCTGGGCGAACTCGATGATCAGGATCGCGTTCTTGGCCGACAGGCCGATGGTGGTCAGCAGCGCAACCTGGAAGTACACGTCGTTCTCCAGCCCGCGCACGGTCGCGCCCAACACTGCACCGACGATGCCCAGCGGGATCACCAGCAGCACCGAGAATGGCACCGACCAGCTCTCGTACAGCGCGGCCAGGCACAGGAACACCACCAGGATGGAGATGGTGTAGAGCTTCAGCGTCTGGCCCGAGGCCAGGCGCTCCTGGTAGGACAGGCCGCTCCAGGCATGGTTGGTGCCGGCCGGCAGTTCGCTGGCCAGCGTGTCCATGCGGTCCATCGCGGCGCCGGAGCTCTTGCCTTCTGCGGCCGAGCCCTGGATCGCATACGAGGCCAGGCCGTTGTAGCGTGAGAGGCTCTCGGGGCCGTAGGTCCACTGCGTGGTGGCGAAGGCTGAGAAAGGCGTCATGGTGCCAGCGCTGCTGCGCACGTACCACTGGTCCAGGTCCTCGGGCTTGGCGCGGAACGGCGCGTCGCCCTGGATGTAGACCTTCTTGACGCGGGCGCGGTCGATGAAGTCGTTCACATAGTCGCCGGCCCAGGCGTCGGTCAGCGTGCTGTTGATGTCGTCCAGCGACAGGCCCAGCGCAAAGGCCTTCTCGTTGTCCACCTGCACCTTGAGCTGCGGCGTGTCTTCCATGCTGCCGGCGCGCACGGCGCTGAGCTGGCTGTCCTGCCCGGCCTTGGCCAGCAACTGGCCGCGCAAGTCCTTCAACTGGGCGCGCGTGGTGCCGGCGGCAGCCTGCAGCTGGAACTCGAAGCCGTTGGACTGGCCCAGGCCCTGGATGGCAGGAGGGTTCAGCGCGAAGACGCGCGCGTCCCGCACGGTGGACAGCGCTTGCGTGGCGCGGCCGGAGATCGAATCCGCACGGTTGGCCGCGCCGCTGCGCTGGCTCCAGTCCTTCAGCGCGACAAAGGCCATGCCGGCGTTCTGGCCGCTGCCGTTGAAGTTGAAACCGGCAATCGTGAAGATGGCTTCGGTGTTGTCCTTCTCGTCTTTCAGGAAGTGGTTCTCGACCTGCTTGGCCACCTCCATCGTGCGCGCCACCGAGGCGCCCACCGGGAGGCTGTACTGCACCATGGCCTCGCCCTGGTCCTCCTGCGGCAGGAAGCCGGTGGGCAGGCGCAGGAACAGCAGCGCCAGCACCGCGACGATGGCGCCGTAGCCCAGCAGCCAGCGCAGCGGCCGCACCAGCACGCGGGCCACGCGGCCGTCGTAGCGCTGCATCAGCGCGTCGAAGTTGCGGTTGAACCAGCCGGCAAAACCGCGCGTGGCGGCCGGGCCGTGGTGAGGTTGCAGCAGCGTGGCACAGAGTGCTGGCGTAAGCGTCAATGCGACCACCACCGACAGCACCATGGAGGCGACGATGGTCAGCGAGAACTGGCGGTAGATCACGCCGGTGGAGCCGGCAAAGAATGCCATCGGCAGGAACACCGCCGACAGCACGGTGGCGATGCCAACCAGCGCGCCGGTGATCTCGCCCATGGACTTCAGCGTGGCCTCGCGCGGCGAGAGCCCTTCCTCGCGCATCACGCGCTCGACGTTTTCCACCACCACGATCGCGTCGTCCACCAGCAGGCCGATGGACAGCACCATCGCGAACATGGTCAGCGTGTTGATCGAGTAGCCGAACACCTCCAGCACGCCAAAGGTGCCCAGCAGCACGACAGGCACCGCCAGCGCCGGAATCAGCGTGGCGCGCCAGTTCTGCAGGAACACGAACATCACCACCACCACCAGCGCGATGGCCTCGAACAGCGTCTTCACGACCTCCTCGATGGAGATCTTGATGAACTTGGTGCTGTCCTTCGGGTAGGCGACCTGGTAGCCGTCGGGCATGCCGTGCAGCAACTGCGAGACCGTGTCGCGCACGCGCGTTGCGGTGGAGAGTGCATTGGCGCCTGGCGCCAGTTGAACGGCCAGGCCCGAGGCCGGGTGGCCGTTGAGCCGGGTCACGTTGTCGTAGCTTTCGCTGCCGATCTCGATGCGCGCCACCTGGCTCAGGCGCACCGCGGCGCCGGTGCTGTCGTGCTTGATGACGATCTGGCGGAATTGCTCGGGCGTCTGCAGCTTGGACTGCGCCGTCACCGTCGCGTTGAGCTGCTGCTCGGCAGCAGCCGGCAACGCGCCGATCTTGCCGGCCGAGACCTGGGTGTTCTGCGCCTCGATGGCGGACGCCACGTCAGACGGCATCAGCGCAAACGAGGCCAGCTTGGCCGGGTCCAGCCAGATGCGCATCGCGTACTGCGAGCCGAAGACCTGCACGCCACCCACGCCGTCCACGCGGGCAATCGGGTCCTGCAGGTTGCTCACCAGGTAGTCGGCGATGTCGGTCGCCGTCGCCTTGTCGGTCTGGTCGTAGAGCGCGACGATCATCAGGAAGTCGCTCTGCGACTTGGTGACCGTCACACCCTGCGTCTGCACCGACTGGGGCAGCCGGGTCAGCGCCTGCTGCACCTTGTTCTGCACCTGCACCTGCGCGGTGTCGGCATTCGTGCCTTCCTGGAAGGTCACGCTGATGCTGGCCGAGCCGGACGACGAGCTCGACGACGAGAAGTACAGCAGCCCGTCCAGCCCGGTGAGCTGCTGCTCCAGGATCTGCGTGACGCTGTTCTCCACCGTCTCGGCGGAAGCGCCGGTGTAGGTGGCCGAGATGCGCACCGTGGGCGGCGCGATGTTCGGATACTGCGCGACCGGCAGCGAAGTGATGGCCGCGCCGCCCGCCAGCATGATGACGATGGCGATGACCCACGCGAAGATGGGTCGGTGAACGAAGAAGCGGGCCAGCATCTCAGCCTCCCTTCACGGCAGAGGCCGCGGCTTCGGCGGTCGCCGCTGGCTTGGCACCGAGTTCGACCGCGACCGGCTTCACCGTGTCACCGGCCTTGACCTTGTCGCTGCCCTCCACCACCAGCCGTTCGCCGGCGGCCAGGCCGCTGCCGACCAGCCAGCGGTCGCCAATCGCGCGGTCCGTGGTCAGCGTGCGCTGCTCGACCTTGTTGGCGGTGTTGACCACCAGCGCGGTGGCATTGCCCTTGGGGTCTCGGGTCACGCCTTGCTGCGGCGCGAGCAGCGCCGCACTGTCCTGCGCCTGGGCCAGCACCGCGCGCACGTACATGCCGGGCAGCAGCAGGCCTTCGGGGTTGGGGAAAGAGGCGCGCAGCGTGACCGAACCGGTGGCTTCGTCCACCGCCACTTCCTGCAGCTTCAACGTGCCGGCCTGCGCGTAGGCGCTGCCGTCTTCCAGCTTCAGGTTGACGGCGGTGCTGCCGGCCTTCATCGTCGCGCCGGCCAGCAAGCGGCGCAGCTTCAACAGCTCGGCACTGGACTGGGTCAGGTCCACGTCCACCTTGTCCAGCCCGCGGATGGTGGCCAGCGCAGTCGTCTGGCTGGCCGTGAGCAACGCGCCCGGCGTGACGCTGGAGATGCCGATGCGGCCACTGATGGGCGCGGTCACCTCGGTGTGCGCCAGGTCGATGCGGGCGCTGGCCAGCGCCGCCTTCTTCTCGGCCACCGAGGCCAGCGCCTGCTGGTAGCTGACCTGCGCGTCATCCGCGTCCTGCTGGGCAATGCCGTTGATCTTCACCAGCGCGGCATAGCGCTCGGCCTTCAGCCTGGCCGCGCCCACGCTGGCTTCGGCGTTCACCAGCGCGGCCTGCGCCTGGTCCACCGCCGCCTGGTAGGTGGCCGGCTCGATGCGGTAGAGCACCTGGCCCGCCTTCACCACGCTGCCTTCCTCGAACAACCTGGCGCGCAATACGCCGCCCACCTGGGGCCGCACCTCGGCGCTGTTGGCGGCACGCACGCGGCCGGGCAGCTCCGTCTGCAGCGCCAGCGCTTCGGGCTTCAGCGTCACCACGCCCACTTCCACCGGCGGCCGTGCAGCCGGTGCCTGGGCAGCCGGCGAGCAGCCCGCCAGCGCGACGACGACCGACGAAGCGGCGGCAACGATCAACAAGGCCGGACGCGAGCCGGGACGGCGGAGGTGGCAGGTAAAGTTCATGGTGACGTGTGAGTGTGAACGTTCATTCTCATTTATTCTATGAACCTGTGTGCTGCTGAACCCACCGCGCCGTGCAAAGAAACGTGAACCCTTCCGCTGATTCGCCCGCCGCTTCGCCGGCCCGCCTCGCCAAGGCCGAGCGGGACGAACTGCGCCGCCTGCAGATTGCCAACGCGCTGGCGCGCTGCGTGCTGCGCACCGGCTTCCACCGCGCCAGCATGGCCCAGGTGGCAGAAGAGGCTGGCATGAGCGTGGGCCAGATCTACCGCTACTTCCCCAGCAAGGAAGCCATCATCGGTTTCCTGGTTGAACAGATCGTTGCTGCCCGCCTGGCCTGGATAGACGCCGCGCCCACCGCCCAGGCCCTGGCCGAATCACTGGCGGCCGACACACCGGCACCCCGCCCACCCGGCGCGCCCACGCCGCCTCCCGGCACGCTGGACGCCTACGCGCTGGCGGGAGAACGCGCGCTGCTGCTGGAGATCCAGGCCGAAAGCGCGCGCAACCCGGCCGTGGCCGAACTGGTGAAAGCGGCCGACCTGAAGTTGCACGCACGCGCGGTGGCCACCATGCGCAGCCAGCAGCCTGCGCTCAGCCAAGCCCAGGCCGCACTGCGGGTGGAGATCGTCGCCTCGCTGGCTGAAGGTCGGCTGTTCCGGGAAGGCATCGGCCCGGCACTGGATCGGCAGCAACTGGTGCCGCTGCTGCGCCGGGTGGTGGACCTGCTGTTCCTGCCGGATTGAGCCCTCCCGGCCCGCGCCGCCTCGGCTCGCTTACAGTCGGCCCCATGCGCAAGCATTTCGCGATCTTCGCCTTGCTGCTGGGCTGCCTGTTCATGGCCCAGTCCAGCATGGCCGCGGCGGCGGTCTACCGCGGCTGCTGCCTGGAAGATTGCAAGGGCGCGGGCCACTGCGTCGACATGGGCTGCCAGACCTGCCAGGTCCCGGCCGCGCTGCCCACTCCGGCGACCGCGCCGTTGCGTGCTGCCACTGCTGCGCGCACCGCGCCCATAACCCTGGCGCCTTCGCCCGAAGGCATGATCCGCGACGTTTGGCGTCCACCGAATTTGAAGACTCTGCTCATCTGAACAAAGTTTTCAACATCAAGGATCCAAACCATGACATCCCGTTTCCTCAAGCTCTCGGCCGCCATTGCGCTGGTCACTGCGTCCACCGTCGCCCTCGCAGCCAACGCCTGCTGCGGCGACCTGGCCTGCTGCCTGCAGCACCTGGTCTGCTGCCTCTGACGCAGCCCCTGAGCACTGAGCGGGCCTGAAGCGCCCGCGGCCGGCGGCGCAAGCCGCCGGCCATCAAAGCAGCCCGGCCAACAGCCTGGCGAGGTCGTGCGGCGGCGCCACCAGGGCACCAGCGCCAAAGCTCATGTCGGGTCGACTGGCCTCGGGCCAGCCGATCACCGTCATGCCGGCAGCCAGGCCCGCAGTTGCGCCGGCCTGGCTGTCTTCCACCACCAGGCATTGGGCGGGCGTGAGGCTCAGCAGCCAGGCCGCGCGCAGGTAGGGCTCGGGCTGTGGCTTGCCTTCGCGCACGTCGTTGCGCGAAACGGTGATCAGGTCAGGCCGGGTCAGGCCCAGCACCTTCAGGCTGGCGTCCAGCAGCATGCGGTCGGAGTTGGTGACCACCGCAAACGCGCAACTGGCCTCGGCCACCACGGCCAGCGCCTGCTGTGCGCCCGGCCGCCAGTGGAGCTCGCCGATGCGGTCCAGGAAAGCGCGGTACTTGGCCGTGGCCAGCTCGGTGTAGCTCAGCGGCAAGCCCACCTCGGCCACCAGGTGGTCGTAGACCGCACGCAGCGACTGGCCGGTCATCGCGGCGTCGAAGCCGGGCGGCTTGGCCAAGCCCAGGCCGTCCAGCACGTCGGACAGCGCGCGGTGGTGCGTGCCTTCGCTGTCGACCAGCGTGCCATCCATGTCGAAAAGAACTGCCTCAATCTTCATCACAAAGCGCGTCCAGGTCGTTGCAACATCTCCAACACCGGTCTGGGCAAGCTCATCGCAGCGTGCGGTTGAACAGCGCCAGCGCGCGGCCCCAGGCCTGCTGCGCGGCGGCGGCGTCGAAGCGTGGCGTGGTGTCGTTGTTGAAGCCGTGCTGGGTGCCGGCGTACTTGAAGGCTTCGTACTTCACGCCTGCGGTTTTCAGGCCGGCCTCGTAGGCGGGCCAGGCGGCGTTGATGCGTTCGTCGTTGTCGGCGTAGGCCAGCACCAGTTCGGCCTTGATGCGGCTGACTTCCTCGGCCGGCGGCGGGGCGCCGTAGAAGGGGGCGCCGGCCCGCAGCTCGGGCACGCGGGCGGCAAGGAAATTCACCATGCCGCCGCCGTAGCAGAAGCCGATGGCGCCGAGCTTGCCGTTGTTGCCCGGCAGCGTGCGGGCATGGGCTGCAGCGGCCAGGAAGTCCTCGCGGGTCTTGGCCTGGTCCAGCTTGGCGAACAGGTCGCGCGCCTTGTCTTCATCGCCGGGGTAGCCGCCCAGCGTGAACAGTGCGTCCGGCGCGATGGCGATGAAGTTCTCCAATGCCAGCCGGCGCGCGATGTCCTCGATGTGCGGGTTCAGCCCGCGGTTCTCGTGCACGACCAACACGACCGGCAGCGGCCCGCTGGCCTGCGCCGGCCGGGCCACGTAGGCGCGCACCTTGCCGTAGCCGGCGGGCGACGCGAACTCGACCGATTCGGTCTTGATCCGTGCGTCCGTGGGCGGAACCTTCTGCGCCCGCGCAAAGTCCGGGCTCAAGGCGGCCAGCAGGCCGAGCGAGGTGGTGCCGGCAGCCGTGGCAAAGCGGGTGGCCCGGTCCAGGAAGCCCCGCCGGTCAATGTCGCCGTGCACGTACTGGTCGAACAGGCACCACAGCTCGGGATCGATCTCCAGCGTGGTGACGGTGGGGCTGACGCGCGCGGCGGGCTGAGTCATGGCAGGACCTTGGGTTGAGGAAAAGGTGCGTGCCTTGTACACCGACGGCAAAGTCGCTCGCGGCGCCAAGGGCATCTCCTGGCGCCAGAGCGGCGTGCGTGCGGCATCATTTCGCCGTGGCCCACATCGCCTTCACCTCGCAGCTGCAGCGTTTCACCGAAACGCCGGAGTTCGACACGCCTGCGGCGACGCTGGGCGAGGCGCTGGCGGCCGCGTTCGAACGCAATGCCAGGCTGCGGCCGTACATCCTGGATGAACAGGGCCACCTGCGCCAGCACGTGGTGGTGTTCATCGAGGACCGGCGGGCGCAGGACCGGATAGGCCTGAGCGACCCGCTGGCCCCGGCCGACAAGGTCTACGTGTTGCAAGCCCTGACGGGCGGTTGACCGGCGGCGCTGGCCCGCCTCGCAAGGAGCACAAGACATGGATGATCGTGCCTGGGTGGCCACCCGCAAAGGCTTGTTCGAACTCCGACTTCGGGCGGGTGCCTGGGCAGTGGAGCGCGCCAGCTTCGTTGGCGACCCGGTGAGCAACGTGTTGCCGCCGGATGCCTCGGGCCACATGCTGGCCGCCCTGCACCTTGGCCACTTCGGCGTCAAGCTGCACCGCTCGGATGACGCAGGCGCGAGCTGGCACGAAGTGGACGCGCCCAGCCTGCCGGCCCAACCCAGCGACGCCGAGGGCCCGCCGTGGAAGGTGACGATGGTCTGGTCGCTCGAACGGGCTGGCGCATCCATCTTCGCCGGCACCCTGCCCGGCGCTCTTTTCCGCTCCGGCGATGGCGGCGCCAGCTGGCAGCTGGAGCAGGCCTTGTGGCAGCGCCCCGAGCGCCCATCCTGGACCGGCGGCGGCTATGACCAGCCCGGCATCCATTCGATCTGCCCGCAGCCCGGCGGCACGCTGCTGGTGGGCGTGAGTTGCGCCGGCGCGTGGCTCACGCAGGATGACGGCGCTTCCTGGCGCCAAGCGGCCCACGGCATGCGTGCGGACTTCATGCCGCCGGACCAGGCCTTCAATCCCGAGGTGCAGGACCCGCACGCCATCGTGCGCTGCGCGGCCGCGCCGGACGTGCTCTGGTGCCAGCACCACAACGGCATCTTCCGCTCGACCAACGGCGGCACGCAGTGGACCGAAATCACCGCGCCGCTGTCGGCGTTCGGCTTCGCGGTGGCGGCGCACCCGCTGGACCCGCAGACCGCCTGGTTCGTGCCAGCGGTGAAGGACCAGTGCCGCGTGCCGGTGGACGGCGCGCTGGTGGTCAACCGCACCCGCGACGGCGGCGCCAGCTTCGAGACCCTGCGCGCCGGCCTGCCGCAGCAGGACTGCTACGACCTGATCTACCGCCACGGCCTGGCGGTGGACAGCCGCGGCCAGGGCCTGCTGATGGGCAGCACCACCGGCGGCCTGTGGGCCAGCGAAGACGGCGGCGAGCAATGGACGGCCCTGCCGGCCCGGCTGCCACCGGTCTACGCGGTGCGCTTCGGCTGAGCGTGGTTTGCCAATGTCCGGGACGACACCGACTCAGCGGGCGACTGCAGCTGCAAGCAACTGCCGCAATGCCTGCGGCAAGGCCTCTGGCGCCAGCGCGGCGGCCAGCAGCGCACCATAGCGAATCTTCCGGCCGGCCCTCGTGCCCATGAAGCGCTTGAGCTGGCCGTGCAGCTCGCGCACCCGGTGCTCGGGCTGAGCCTGGAAACGGCGGAAGGCCGCAAGTTCATCTTGCGCGGCCACCAGCCGCTCCACGGCCTCCGGGCCCACGGCTCGGATCAGCTCGTCCTCCAGGTCCCGCTCACAGGCGAAAAAGCCGGCCGCCTCGGCTGCCGCTCGGGAGCGCACTTCCACACGCCCAAGCCGCGCCAGCGAACGCCACACCAGCGCCTCCTCGCTCGCGTCGTAAAGACCCGCCAGGCGCACGCCCAGGCCGGACGCGGCCAAAGCCTCGGCGAACTTGCCGAGGTTGGTGATGCCACCCATCGGCAGCACACACACGCCATGCTCGGCGAGGGCCACGCCGCAGACCTGCGCCGCCGCTTCGACGGCCGCCTCGTCGCTCCAGCCCTCGACCAGAATGGCCACGCGTGCGCTCGCTTGCGCCACGCGGGCGAGCGCTTCGGTGATGGACAGTGGATGACGCGGCCCGGCAAGCTGCATGGCCCAGTCTATGCGTTGCCTCGCGTCGGCATCTGCGCCAGGTCGCGTCGCCTGGACACCGGTTGGCGCAGCAGACAGCCTCAGCCGGGAGCTTGCCGAAACTGCACCGGCGCCTTCTGCCATCGGTCGCGCAAGCGATGCATGCGAGGCCCTGGCCCGGCGCTCGCGCTCACGACCTCTCTGCCCGCATCTGGATCATCTTCCAGCCGTTGCCGGAAGGGTCGCGGAAGCCGGCGTCCACGGTGCCGTAGCGGTCCGTGGGTTCCTGTGTGAACTCCACACCCAGGCCCAGCAGCCGGTCGTAGGCCGCGCGACAGTTGGTCACACGCAGCACCAGCGGCGGCATCGCGCCCTTGGCGACCATCGCGTTCAGCGTCTGCGCCGTGGCGGCGTCGTGCACCGGCGGGCCGGGCTTGAACAGCCCGAGCTGGAAGCCGGGCTGTTCCGGGTGCTGCACGGTGAGCCACCGATAGTCGCCATTGCCCACGTCCGCCTGCACGCGAAAGCCGAGTTTCTCGACGTAGAAGGCGAGCGCTTCGTCCTGGTCGCGCACGTACACGCCGACCACATCAATGCCTGGGTTCATTTCAAAGCTCCTGGTTGCCAGGCGCTTTTGTACCGCCGGCCCCGCGGCGCCGCTTCTCCGAAACTGCCATCGTCAGATCGGGCCGGTGCGCGGCGCTGAGGATGCAGGCCGGCACGCGGCCGAGGTCATGCCCCGCCGCCCGTGCGCGTGCCCGCACCGTGCTGGGCGTTTCGCCGGTGATGTCCCGGAAGGTGCGGCCAAACGTGCCCAGGCTTTCCCAGCCAGTGTGGAAGGCAATCTCGGTGACGGGCCAATCGGTGTCGCGCAGCAGCGCGGTGGCGCGCTCGATGCGCCGCGTGAGCAGGTAGCGGTGCGGTGGCAGGCCGAAGGCCTGCTTGAACGAGCGCGCGAAGTGCGCCTCGGACACCCCGCTCACCTCCGCCAGCCGCTGCACCGGCCAGGCCTCGTGCGAAGCGGCGTCCATGCGGTCCTTCGCACGCAGCAGCCGGCGCAGCAGCGCAGGGTCCTGGTGGGCAGGCGCCTCGCCGTGCGGCGCGGGCAGGTCTTCGGAAGCGGTGTTTCGCGGCATTGGTGGGCACCCGGTGCTGCGGCGACTTTAAGGCACCGCTGAACAGGCCCTGCCCCTTTCGGCCGAGCTTTTCATGCCTGGACCGGGCCGCAGTTGTCCCTCGCGAACGCGAGATGCCAAGGGCCGGTGCCTTGCGCAACATGGACCCTCGCAAATCCGCAATGTCCACCGCAAAGGTCTTTCCATGACAAGCATCACGAACCGCCATCCAGGCATGCCAGGCCAGCCCGGCCGCGAGTTCTCCGGCATCGCGTCCAAGGTCCGCAGCGTCTTCGCCATCCTGGCCGCTGTGTTGTCGATGGCCGCCGCATCGCCCGCACTTGCACAGGCGCCGCAAAGCAAATTCGCCGAGGTCAATGGCGTCAAGCTGCACTACCTGGTCGCAGGATCAGGTGACCCCATCATCCTCATGCATGGCTATGCCGAGACCAGCCACATGTGGCTGCCGCTGATCAAGGCGCTGCAGAAGAACCACCTGGTGATCGCGCCGGACCTGCGCGGCTTCGGCGAATCCAGCATGCCCGAGACCGACTACACCAAGGCCCAGATGGCACGCGACATCCACGGCCTGGCCGAAACGCTGAAGCTGGGCCGCGTGCGCATCGTCGGCCACGACATCGGCCTGATGGTGGCCTATGCCTACGCCGCCCAGTATCCGAACGAGGTCGACCGCATCGCGCTGATGGATGCCTTCCTGCCGGGCGTGGGCGACTGGCAATCCGTCTGGCTGCTGCGCGACCTGTGGCACTTCCACTTCTACGGCAAGACGCCGCTGGCGCTGGTGGACGGCCGCGAGCGCATCTACTTCGAACACTTCTGGAACGACTTCGCCGCGGACCCGGCGCATTCCATCCCCGAGGCGGACCGCGTGTTCTACGCCAAGGCCTACGGCAAGCCCGGCCGCATGCGCGCCGGCTTCGAGGTGTTCCACGCCTTCGCGCAAGACGCGGTCGACTTCGCGCAGTTCGCCAAGACCCCGCTGACGATGCCGATGCTGGTGCTGACCGGCGAGAAGGCCTCCGGCCAGACCCTGATCACCCAGGCCAGGCTGGTCAACACCAATGTCGAAGGCGTGATCGTGCCGAACTCGGGTCACTGGCTGATGGAAGAGGCCACCGACCAGGTCGTGCCCAAGCTGGTGGCGTTCCTGAACAAGTGAACCCGGGCGCGCCGCGGCGCGTTCAGCCGGCGACACGTTTCGGGCGCCGCACGGCGCGGACCTTGCCGCTGCCGCCACCGCCGCAATAGAACAGATCTGCACCGTCGGATTCCAGGCCGCTGACGGCCGTGCCCGGTGGCATTTCCAGCCGCTGCAGCACGGCGCCGCTTTGCGGGTCGATGCGGCGCAATTCGCTCTCGTCGCCTTCCCAGGTGCCGTGCCACATGTCGCCGTCCACCCAGGTCACGCCGGTGACAAAGCGGTTGGATTCGATGGTGCGGCGGATGGCGCCGGTGGCGGGGTCGATCTGGTGGATCTTGCGGTCACGGTACTGGCCCACCCACAGGCTGCCTTCGGCCCAGGTGAGGCCGGAGTCGCCGCCCTTGCCGGGCGCGGGGATGGACGCGACGACCTGGCCGGTGGCGGGGTCGATCTTGTCGATGCGGGACTCGGCGATCTGGTAGAGGTGCTTGCCGTCGAACGCGGTGCCGGCATCGGCTGGCAGTTCCAGCGTGCGGGTGGGCTCGCCGCTTGCGGGGTCGAAGGCCAGCAGCCGGGGACCGGTGGCGGCCCACACCTGCCGGCCATCATGGGTCACGCCGCCGACGCGGTCCGCACCCGGGAAGGGGCCGTATTCGCGCACGATCTCGGCAGGCTGCACGGCCACTGTGGCGGGGGTGGCAGCGGCTTGGGTGAGGGTGTCCTGGCTCATCGCTTTGCTCCTTGAAGCGCCGCGGTTGGGCGCCATGGAAGTCACTCTACTCAGGCGGCAGCGCGGTGGGGAGTAACAAGATCGTCGTGAATCCGGCCAGCGGCGGCGCCAGCCAGCGCTGCGCGCGGGCCCGGCCGATGGACCTCACCCGCCCTGCGGCTTCCAGCTCGGCCAGCGCGCGCTGCACGGTGCGCTGGCTGGCGCCCAGCGCCAGCGAGAGGGCCGAGGTGGACCAGGGCGCACCGTCGGACAGCAAGGCCACCAGCGCGCCCTGTTCGCCATCAATGGGCGGTGCCAGCACGGCCACGGCGCGCCCGCTGCGCGGCTGCAGCACAAAGCCACGCGCGGTGGCCTCGACCTGCGCCAGAGGGGCGGCCAGCGCGCGCAGCCGGCCGATCTCGACGCGCAGGCGGGCGCGATGGGTTTCGTCGGGTTCGTGCAGGCGGAAGGCCTGGGAGATCAGCGCTTCCCTGTCCACATCCCCCGGCCAGGCCTCGGCCAGTGCGCGGGCCAGCGCAAACAGCACCGGCCGGCGGGCCAGCGGCAGCCACGTGTCACCGGCGCGCATCCCACGATGGCAAACATCCACCACCAGCGCTCCGGAGGCCAGCAGCACGGCAACCTCGTCCAGTCGCAAGGGCTGCTCGTGGCCCGCGAGAAGACGCCGCGCGGCAGGCCGTTCCAGCGCCGCCCTGGCCTCCACCACCTCGGCCAGCAGCGCAGGCACACGGGCCTGAAGGGCCGCCTCATGCGCGCGGGCCAAGGCGGCCTGGGCCGGTGCGATGCGCAGCGAACGCAGCGCCAGCTCGGCAGCCGTCAATTCGGCCAGTGCGACCAGGGCCGGCGGGCCGCCGCTTGCGTCGAGCAAGGCCAGCGCCGCCGAGGCCTGGCCCAGCCGGCCGAGCAACAGCAACCGGCGCACGGCGATCAGCCGCGCTTGCAGCGCGTTGGCCCGGTCTGCCCGTGCTGCCAGCGTGGCGGCTGCGGCGGCCAGCGCACGCGGCGAACCGCCCAGCTCGCGCATCGCCAGCGCCACCTCGGCATCGGCCACCACACAACGCGCATGCGCCAGCGCCTCGTGCGTGCCAAAACCTCTGGCCGCGCGGCGCAGCAACTCGCGGGCACGCGGGTGCTCGCCGAGCTGGGCCATGGCAATGCCGCGCAAGGCCAGCGCCGGCGGGTCGTCGCGCAGCGCCACGAGCTTGAGGGCGCCAAGCGCGTCACCGGCAGCCAGGGCGCGCGCCGAGGCGGCGATCAGCGAGTCCATGGCGAGAGACTACCTCGCCGGGGCGCGCGGCCCCCGGTCGATCAGCGCGCCCGCTTGCTGCGTTCGCTGGTGGCGTCGATCACGTTGTCGCCAGCCTCCTGCACGCGCCGGCTCATCTCAGCCTGGCCCTGGGCCATCGCGCTCATCGCGTTCTGGCCCAGCTCGGCGAAGAACTCGGTGTAGTTCTTCATCAGGCCCTGGCCGAGCTGTGCAAAGGCATTGGACTGCATCAGGCTGCCGGAGGACTTCTGCCATTGCTGCAGCAGGTCCTGCGTGTTGACCTGGGACAGCGAGCTGACCTCGGGCGAGGTCGAAAACTGGGTCAGCAGCGCCATGTTGGCCTGGGTCAGCTTGACCAGCGGCTGGATCGCGGTTTGCATGGCTTGGGTGGGATCTGACATGGTGGCTCCTTGGCGAGGAAAAACGGCATTGAGCCGCGGTCAGCGCGGGCTGTCTGTGCGCTGGGCAACGTCTGCCGGCCAATGCCATGATGGTGATCCGGTGATGCGAATACCATCCAAGTGGATGGTCGTATGATGCAACCATGCCCAGACGAACTGCCCATGCCGCACCGGCCCTCACACCCACGGACGAGAAGATCACGCTGAACCTGGGCTATGTGGACCTGGGCCAGATCGACCTGCTGGTGCAGGAAGGCTTCTACGCCAACCGCAGCGACTTCATCCGCACCGCCATTCGCCAGCACCTGGGCAGCCACGCCGAGGCGGTGCGCCAGGTGGTGTTGCGCAAGACGCTGGTGCTGGGCATCCAGCACTACAGCGCGGCCGACCTGCAGGCGGTGCAGGCGGCGGGCCAGCAGCTGCAGATCCGCGTGCTGGGACTGGCCTCGCTGGCGGCCGACGTGACGCCCGAGCTGGCGCTGGCGACCATCGAATCCCTCACCGTGCTGGGCGCGCTGCGCGCCAGCAGCGAAGTCAAACACGCGCTGGCCGGGCGCATCCGCTACAGCTGACGCCCATGCCCTCCTCCCCCGATCCTCCCCCGAAAGCCCCCATGCCCCTGCCTTTCCAGAACACGCTGGCGCAAGCCACACGGCTGACCCGCTCAGGCCAGCTGCAGGCGGCCACCGAGCTGCTGCGCAACGCAATGGGCCCAATGGGCCAGCCCTGGCGCTCGCCCTCTTCATCGGCAGCCACGCCCACCGCCGCGCCGCCGGACGTGATCGACGTGCAGGCCACCGAGCTGCCGCGCGAACCTGCCGCGGCACGGGCCGAAGCCAGCACCGCACGATCGACCGCCAGCGGCATCGCAGGCTTTCTCTCCGGCACGCACGAATGCGCAGCCGGCCAGCGGGACTACAAGCTGTTCGTGCCACCCGGCGCTGGCGACGGGCCAATGCCGCTGGTCGTGATGCTGCACGGCTGCACCCAGAACCCGGACGACTTCGCCGCCGGCACCGCCATGAACGCGGCGGCGCTGGCGCAGGGCTTCGCGGTGCTGTACCCGGCGCAGTCCACCCAGGCCAACCCGCAGCGCTGCTGGAGCTGGTTCAAGCACAACCACCAGCAGCGCGGCCGCGGCGAGCCGGCGCTGCTGGCCAGCATGACGCAGCAGTTCATTGCCGAACACGGCATCGATGCGAGCCGGGTCTACGTGGCCGGGCTGTCGGCCGGCGGCGCGATGGCGGCCATCCTCGGCGCGCTTTATCCGGAGCTGTTTGCAGCCGTGGGTGTGCATTCCGGACTGGCACCGGGTGCCGCGGCCGACCTGCCCTCCGCACTGGCGGCGATGAAGGGCCAGGGCGGCGCCAGCCGTGCGGCGCCCATCGCCGTGCCCACCATCGTCTTCCATGGCGACGCCGACACGACGGTGCACCCCAGCAACGGCGCCGCGGTTGTCGCCGCCTGCGTGGGCGCCGGGGCCGTGGCCGAACAGCAGCTGGTCAACGGTGTCTCGGGGCGCCACTGCACCCGCAGCGTCTACCGCCGGCCCGACGGCCGCACGCTCGCCGAACACTGGCTGGTGCACGGCGCCGGCCACGCCTGGTCAGGCGGCCAGCCGGCAGGCTCCTACACCGACCCTCGCGGACCGGACGCCACCGAGGCCATGCTGCGGTTTTTCATGCAGCACCGTCGCACGCCGTGAGCTCGCGGCCGCTGCTGCTGGCGGCATTGCTGCCGCACCTGGGCAGCAGGCGCTCGTACTCCGCCCGGACCACGGCATAACACTCGCAGGTGCGCCGCTCCAGCCCGGGACGGTCCAGCACGGTGATGTGGCCGCGGCGGTACTGGATGAGCCCGGCGCGCTGCAGGTTGGCCGCCGCCTCGGTCACACCCTCGCGGCGCACGCCCAGCATGTTGGCGATCAGCTCCTGCGTCATCACCAGCTCGTTGCCCTGCAGGCGGTCCAGGCTGAGCAGCAGCCAGCGGCACAGTTGCTGGTCCAGCGAATGGTGGCGGTTGCAGACGGCCGTCTGCGCCATCTGCGTGATCAGTGCCTGGGTGTAGCGCAGCAGCAGGTGCATGACCGCGACCGAGCGGCTGAATTCGGCCTTCAGCAAGGGGCCGCGCATGCGAAAACCGGCCCCCGCGCTTTGCACCACCGAGCGGCTGGTGGTGGTCTCGCCGCCCATGAACAGCGAAATCCCGACGATGCCTTCATTGCCCACCACGGCGATCTCGGCCGAGTCGCCGTCTTCCATCACATACAGCAGCGAAACGATCGCGGTGGTGGGGAAGTAGACATGGGTCATGCCCATGCCGGACTCGTAGAGCACCTCGCCCAATGGCCACTCCACCGGCTCCAGCATGAGCAACCAGTTGGCCCATTCGTCGGCAGGCAAGGCCGCGAGCAGGCGGTTTTGCTTCGGATCTGGACTGCTCGCCATGGCGCCTCCCGCAGGGGCCAGTGCCGACGGGTGCCGGGGCGGCAACCCGGGCCGGACTGGTCAGGCAGTATGGCAGCACACGCCGGGGGGCCGCATCGCTATGCGTTGGGATCCCTGGGCAGCACGGGCCGGACGCGCGGTATCGCGTATTCCGAGCCCACCAGCGCCCTGGCCACCAGGTAGAACCTCCGGCCGTTGTCGCTCAGCTGGTCGATCTCGACTTCGCCGCCCGCATTGCAAGGGAAGGCAAAGCCCCGGCCGCCATGCAGCGACTCGTAAAGCAACTCGAAACAGGCAGTGGCCACACCGGCGCGAATCTCACTGACGGGTGTCATGCCCTGCTTCCGGGCCAGGCGACGGCGCGTCCGGCTTGTCTGAGCCATGGGCGTCATGGCCGGCCTGCCAGGCCTCGTACCGCATGGCCCAGCGAGCCCGCGGCTCGCCGGTCGCCGCCGGCAGATTCATCAGGCCCGCCATCGGATTGACCTCGCTGGTCTCGCCGCGCGCGGCCGCCTTGGCGCCCTGGCGTACCAGCTCGGCCCGCTCGCTGGCCGGCAGCAACTGCCCTTCGGCAGGCCAGGGCAGGCCTGCCAGCAGCAATCCGCCCCCATGGCGCTTCTTCATCGCAACTCCTGTCCCGACAGCCTTGAGCGACGGCGCCTCGGAGGGCGCTTGCCGCTTTTCCACCCGAAACTTGCGGCGCAAGTTCCAGCGCATGCTTCAGCATCTGTGACAGCGGCGTTCCGGGTCTGTCTGCCAACGCACACAGCGGGCGCTAGCCCCCGGCAAATGGCGCGGCCTGGCGCCGGATGCGCAACAGGATGCGCTGCGTCTGCCAGGCCACCAGCGAGCGTTTGAGCACCAGCAGCCGGCTCAGCGCCTCGCGCCGGTCCGCATGCAGGCTCACCGTGGCCAGGTGCAGCTGCAGCTGGTCGATGTGGACCTCGATCTGCTGTATTCGGGCGTCCAGCGCTGCCATCGTGAAGACTTGTTCCATGGGGACCATCCTTTCAACCCGACGATTCTGCGCTTTCATGTGCCTCTGGCGCTGAACTGCAAACCCTCGCCAGGCCTTGCGCTGCCGCCCGGGCTGTCAAAGGTGCGACACAACGCAAATGCTGCAGGCACCCGAGGGTGCGACAGCGCACAGACGTTCCCGGCAGGCGCGGCTAGCGTGTACCCAGTTGCGCAGTTCTCCTTAGCAAGAGCGCGTCGCTTTGGCATGTCCGTCGCCCTTCCACCTCTCCGCACAGCCCCTTGGGGTCCTGCCCAACACGTTCAGACATCACTTGGCAAGCACCCAGCCTCGGAGGACTTCTCATGCCCCACCCCACTGCCGCCCTGGCACCGTCAGCGCCGGGTGCCGTCGGCCTGACCGGTTCGGCCATTCGATGAGCAAGATCAGCCAGGAGCACGCCATGCCTGCAACGCTTCGATTGACGGACACCCCTCCTCCAGCCGCTGCAGGCACGGCAGACGCTGCAGCGAGTGCCGGCACGCCGCCGAGGCAGGCTGTGCCGGGCAGGCGTGGCGCGCTGCCGCTGGTGGGCAAGGTCGATCACGACGCCGATGCGGCGCAGGTCGCCGAGGCCATGGTGTCGATCTGGCTGGAGATCGAGGCTTCGCTGGCACCGGTGATCGGCCACCGCGGCGTGGCGGCACTCTACGAGCGCAGCCTCTACCTCACGGCCACTTCGCACCCCTGGCTGCCGGTGCCTCATGAAGCGCCGCAGAGCATCGACCTGTCGGCGCTGCAATCCGTCGTGGCCCAGCAGGCCAGCACGGAAGCCTTGCGTGGCGGCAGCACCTTGCTGCACACCTTCTGCGAACTGCTGGGCAGCCTGATCGGCGATCCGCTCGCGCGGCGCCTGCTGGGCCCTCTGTGGGAGCCTGGCGACGAGGATGCGCAGCGCGAGGTGCAGCACCGATGAGCGCACCGGACCATCCCAAAGGCGGAACGCCGCCCGCACTGCCGCCGGAAGTGCCGCCTGCGCGCGGCCGGGTCAAGATCAACCGCCTGCCCACCGGCGTGCCCGGGCTGGACGCCGTGCTGGGCGGCGGCCTGCCCGATCTGTCCTTCAACCTCATCGCCGGACCGCCGGGCTGCGGCAAGACCACGCTGGCGCACCAGATGATGTTCGCGATGGCCACGCCGGCCCGCAGTGCGCTGTACTTCACCGTGCTGGGCGAGCCGCCGCTGAAGATGCTGCGCTACCAGCAGCAGTTCGACTTCTTTGACAGCGAAGCGGTGAACCGCTCGGTGCGCTTCGTCAGCCTTGCCGAGGCGGCCCATGAGGGCGACCTGGACAAGGTGCTTCGCTGCATTGCCGCCGAAGTGGAGGAGAGCTCGCCGGGGCTGGTGGTGGTGGATTCGTTCCGCTCGGTGGCCATCGCCACCAGTGCAAGCGGCAACGCCGCGGCCGAACTGCAGCAGTTCCTGCAGCAGCTGGGGGTGTTGATGACCAGCTGGCAGGCCACCACCTTCCTGATTGGCGAATACTTCACCGAGATCGACGCCAACCCGGTGTTCACCGTGGCCGATGGCCTGATCTGGCTGCAGCAAAGCGTGCATCGCAACTCCATGGTGCGCAAGCTGGAGATCAAGAAGATGCGCGGCCAGGCCACGCTGCCCGGCCTGCACACTTTCCGCATTGGCAGCGCCGGGCTGGAGGTCTTCGCCCCCGCCGGCCCTGCCGCAGGGCCACCCAAGGCAGCCTCTGCGGACTCATCGGACGAACCGGCCCGCCTGCTCACTGGCGTGCCGGGGCTGGACGAGATGCTGGGCGGCGGCGTGCCGCGCGGCTACTCGGTGCTGGTGGCTGGTCCCTCGGGTTCGGGCAAGAGCATCCTGGCAGCCACGTTCCTGGCCGAAGGCGTGCGCTGCGGCCAGACGGGCGTGATCGCCGCCTTCGAGCAGCACCCGCTGCGCTCGCGCAAGCGCCGGCTGGGCGAACTGATCGACAGCGGGCAGGTGGCGCTGGTCCAGAGCCACGCGCCGGACTTGTCGATCGACGAGATGGTGCAGCGCGTGCTGGAGGCCATCCAGCGGCTCGGTGCGCAGCGGGTCGTGATCGATTCGCTGTCGGGCTTCGAGCTGGCCATCGCGCCAACTTTCCAGGAGGACTTCCGCGCCTCGCTGTCGCGCCTGGTGACCACGCTGGTCAGCGCCGGCGTCACGGTGATGATGACCTCCGAGCTGGAAGACCGCTACACCGACCTGCGCTTCAGCCCCTACGGCACCGCCTTCCTGACGGACGCCATCATCGTGCAGCGCTACATCGAGGTCGACAGCCGGCTGCTGCGCGTGATGGCGGTGGTCAAGGTGCGCGCCAGCGCCCATTCCGACGAGCTGCGCCTGTTCAGCATCAACGACGACGGCATCCAAATCGGCCAACGGCTGGGTGACTACGAGGGCCTGCTGGGCGGCAGCCCCACGCAGAAGGCGGGCGGCGAGCCGCAGGTGCAGTCGGCAGGAGCAGGCAGTGGCTGAGCCCGCCACGGTCCAGGCCAGCGCTCAGCTGGCTGACCTGCAGCAGCAGGTGGACCGTGCGCGTGCAGAGCTGGCCCATCTGCAGGCTGCGATTGCCCTGGCCCATCCGCCGGCCGAAGCGCCCCCGCCGGACCTGCGGGCGGCCAACGAGCAGTTGCTGCTGTCGGCACTGCGCATCCAGAAGGAAGCCGACCGGGCCGCGCTGGCCGCCGAACACGCCCTGCGGTACGCCTCCGCGCCCAGCGACCGGGACCTGCTGACCGGGCTGCCGAATCCCTCGCTGCTGCGCGACCGCCTGACGCAGGCCATTGGCAACGCGAACCGGCACGGCCAGCAGGTCGCGCTGCTGCTGGTGGACCTGAAGGACTTCCGCCAGATCAACAGCCACTTCGGCCATGCGACAGGCGACAAGGTGCTGCAGCGCGCGGCCCAGCGCCTGGCCTCCTTGGTGGATGCAGGCGACAGCGTGAGCCGCCACAGCGGCGACGCGTTCCTGGTGCTGTTGACCGATGTGCGCCAACGAGAAGACGTGATGGTGCTGGCGGACGCGCTGGCCACCACCACGGCCATGCCCCAGCAGATCGGCGAACACCTGATCACGCTGGCCGCCAGCATTGGCATCAGCCTCTACCCGGACGACGGCCAGAGTGCAGGCACGCTCATCGAGCGCGCGCAAGCCGCCCTCGATGAGGCCAGGCGACAAGGCTTGCGCCACTTTGCGTTCCCGCCCGAGGATCCGCTGCTGGCGCTGCAGGCCGCGGCCCGCGCCGTGGTGCTGCCCGGCCTGCACCTGGTCAATGACGACCGGGTCCGGCGCGAGCGCGAGGCCTGGCGCGAACAGCTGCACGAAGCCAACGAGCACCTGGTGCTGGCTGCGCTGGCGGCCCAGGCGCTGCAGGCGGCGGCCGAACAGGCACGGACCCGGCAGATGGAGGTGCTGACCGTGGTGGCGCATGAGTTGCGCAACCCGCTGGGCCCGCTGCGCATCGCGGCAACGCTGATGCTCAAGGGGCACGCGGACGACGCCCGCCTGCAGCAGCTGCAGGCCATCATCCAGCGCCAGGTGGCCCACATGACCCGGCTGATCGGCGACCTGCTGGACGTCTCGCGCCTGCACACCGGCAAACTGCGCATCGAACGGCAGACGGTGCACGTGGCCACCCTGATCAAGGAGGCCGTGGAATGCTGCCGGCCGGCGATGGACGCGCGAACGCAGCTGCTGGTCGTGACGGTGCCTGAGTGCCCGCTGGACGTGGACGGCGATCCGGTGCGCCTGATGCAGGTGCTGTGCAACCTGCTGGACAACGCCTCCAAGTACACGCCCATCGGCGGGGAGATCCTGCTGACGGCGACAGCTAGCGACACGACCCTGGTCCTGACGGTGGCCGACAACGGCATCGGCATCACCGCCGAGGCCCTGCCCAGGGTCTTCGAGCCCTTTGTGCAGGACCCGCATGCCATCGGCTTCAACGGCGCGGGGCTGGGCATTGGCCTCACCGTGGTGCGGGAACTGGTGGGCGCGCATGGCGGCCGGGTCGAAGCCACCAGCGCCGGCATTGGCCACGGCAGCCAGTTCACCGTCACCTTGCCGCTGATCCCGGGTTGAGCTTGCACCCCGCGACGCGCTTGACCGGAAACAGACCATGATCAATGCGCCGGGCCAACACTCGCATGCCGACGCCGTCGCCGAATTGAGCCACCTGAATCGGCAAATCGACCAAGCCTACCTGGCGCTGGCGCGCACGCTGGCCGACCTGCGCGATGCCCAGGCCGAGCTCGGCGGGCACCGCATGATGCAACTGCTGCAGGCCAACGAGCAGCTGGTGCTGGAGGCCTTGCGCCTGCGGAGCGACGTCGAGAGCAGCACCATTGCGCTGGGCGAAGCCACCCGCTCGGTCGAGCTGGATCCGCTGACCCGACTGCCGAACCGCACGCTGCTGGCCGACCGGCTGGTGCAGGCCATCGCCGGGGCGAAGCGGCACGAAGCCAGGCTGGCGCTGCTGTTCCTGGACCTGGACCACTTCAAGTGGCACAACGACTCGCTGGGCCACGCCATTGGCGACCGCATCCTGGTGGAGATCGGCGAGCGCCTGATGGCCTGCGTGCGCGAGACGGACACCGTGTGCCGCCTGGGCGGCGACGAATTCGTGATCCTGCTGGCCGAGGTGAGCGAGCCGGGCGACCCGATGCTGGTGGCGCGCAAGATGCTCGCCGCGGTCAGCTCGCTGACCCACGTCGGTCAGCGCGAGGTGGCGCTGGCCGCGAGCATCGGCATCGGCCTCTACCCTGACGACGGCACCGACGCGCAGACGCTGCTGGACGCCGCGGACGCGGCGATGTACCGGGTCAAGCATGCCGGCGGCAACGGCTTTCGCTTCGCCCAGGCGGCCCTGCAGCAGACACATGCGCCGCCTGACACAGCCCCGCTCTCGGCGGCACTGCTGCACGCCAGCACGCGCAACGCGATGGCATTGCTGCGGAGTGCGAACGAGCAGTTGGTGCTGTCTGCGCTGGCCATGAGCGCGGCGCGTGAAACCGAGCTCAACCTGCTGCCTGCGTGGCCAGGGCCACCCTGGTCTGCCCACGGGCACGCCAGCCCGGCTCAGTTGCCGTTCCCGCCCCCGTCGCCCTCGCCGCCATCCCCGCCGCGAGACAGCAGCAGCTGACGGCGCAGCTGCGCCACGTCCTCGATCAGGTCTGTGGTGAGTGCCGCCAGCTGCGGGTCGGCGTCGAAGACGAGCTCCAGCTGGGCGATGCGCCTGGCCCGCAGCAGCGTGATGCTGCCGAACCGGCGCGAGGCAGCAAGCCCGTCGTCCTCGACCGCGTCCACCCGGAGCACGCCGGCTGCCACGTGCTCATGCACCCATGCCAGCGCCATGCCGCAGGCACGGGCAATGTCCTCGGCGGTGAAAGCCGCCTCGCCCAGCAGCTCGTGCTGCAGTGCAGGCCCGTGTGGTGCGTGGTGCATGCTCAGGCTCCCGTCCAGGCTCGGGGATCAAATGCGGGAAAGGCCTGGGCCATGGCCGCGTAGGCGGCGCGCTGGGCATCGGTCGTGGCGGGCGGCAGCACCAGGTCCAGCTCAAGGTAGAGATCGCCGGGCGACTGGCCCGGAATGCCGCGGCCCTTGAGCCGCAGCTTGCGCCCACGTTTCCAGCCCGCCGGAAAGCTGACCTCGGCTTCGCCGCCCGGTGTGCGCAAGGTGGACGTGCAGCCCAGCTCCGCTTCCCACGGGGACAGCGGCACGCGCTGGTAGACGTCGCGGCCCTCGGCGCGCCAGCGTGCGTCCGGCTTGAACCGGATTTCCAGCAGCAGGTCCCCTGCCGCACCACCGCCCGAGCCCTGGCTGCCATGTCCGGCCAGGCGGATGTGCTGGCCTTCGCGAACGCCTTTGGGGATCTTCACGGCCAGCTTGCGCTCGTCGGCCACCACCCTGCCGGCGTCATCGAGCCGGCTGCTGCGCAAGGCAATCGTGCGCTCGCCGCCCTGGTAGGCGTCCAGCAGGTCCAGCTCGATGCTGGCGTGATGGTCGCTGCCCCTGTGCGCCGGCTGCGCCTCGAAGCTGCCATGGCGGGCACTCGCGCGGCGGCTGCGCGCCGCCCGGCCGAAAAGCTGCTCGAAGAAGTCGCTGTGGTCCGCCTCGCTGCCCATCGAATCGGCAAAGGCGAAGCCTTCGTCCCAGTTCGGCGGGGGCCGGAAGTCCTGCCCGTCATGTGCATGCGGCTGGCTTTGCAGCTGGTCATACGCGGCCCGTCGTCCAGGCGAGCCCAGCACCTCGTTGGCCTCGTTGAGTTCGACCATGCGCGCGGTCGCGTCAGCCTCCTTGCTGACGTCCGGGTGGTACTTGCGCGCCAGCTTGCGGTAGGCCTTCTTGACCTGCTCGGGCGTCGCGTCCCGCGGCACGCCGAGGATCCTGTAGTAGTCCTTGAACTCCATGCCCTATCTCCGGATCACGCGACCACCTTGTCCGGGAGCATCTCGTGGTACTCCGGCGCCCCCCTGACCTGCTCGCTGGTCAGGGCCACGTGCACGGTGCCTCGCACCAGGTCGAGCTTGTCGACCGAGGCCGGGGCCAGCAGGACCTTGCGCCCGCCTGGCCCCCGGCCATTGGTGTCGACCAGCAGGAAGGCAATGCGCCAGGTCTCGGTTTCGAAGAAGAAGTCCCGCACTTCGCCCACCGTGTCATCCAGGGCATGCACCTCGCAGCCGTTCACCTCCAGGCTATTGCAGACATGCGCGTCCAGCGCGGCAGCCGGCTGCGCTGCAGCGGCCGGGCCCGCGCTGCGCGGCCGGTCCCCTGGCTCGATGCGGGGCAGCATGTCCCGCTCGTTCGGCTCCGCCAGCGTCCGGGTCTGCCGGGCCGAAGGGCTGCCCGCGGCCTGCGCATGGGTCAGCGTGACTTCGATTTCGTTCGAGCGGTCAAACGAGCGCCGGATGAAGCGTGGCGAGACCAGGATGCTGCGACCGCGCTGCTCGTGCTCCAGATCGACGGCCAGGTAGCGGATGACCCAGGTGCGGGTGTCGAACAGCACTCCGCTGACGATGCCTATCCTGCCGTCCTCGCCGTACATGATGGCGCCGGTGATGTGGCGGATGCTGTTCAACATGGTGGGCTCCTGACTCGGATGGGGTGCACCTCCATGGTGGCGCCTGGGCAGCATCCCGTCCGTGCGCACGCGCACGTTGGCGACTCAGGGCGGCGACAACTGCCAGTCCAGCTGGTAGAAATGCTGGCCGTCGCGGATGTCGATGTTCATCGTGCCGCCGAGGCCCGCCAGCTCGCCTGTGCCCGAATCCGGCACCACGCGGATGGTCAGCGAAGGCTGGCCCTTGTCCATCACGCCGAAGTGCATCAGCACGAAGCTGCCGCGGTGCCCGGCAAGCGTGCCTTCCACCCGCTCCATCGCCACATAGCCGGCCGAGCCCGGCGTGGCCGTGCCGGCGGCCAGCATCTCGCCCAGGCTGTTGGCCTGCAGGTCGCCCTGGAAGGTCTTGTGGATGGCCTTGCGGCCCAGCTGCGCCGCCTCGGTGCCGGGGGCAACCGGCTGGCTGGGCAGCGTGACTTCGAATGTTCCCTTGGCTTGCATCTGTGCTCCTGTTCGGCTGGTCTGGGCGACACTGGGTGCTGCCACGCTCAAGCCGATGCTGCCTGCGGCCAGGGCCCGCAGCAAGCATCGGCGATCGATAGACGGGTTCATGTTCACCTCCATGCACCGCATTGCACCGCGGCGCCGCCACCGATGATTGGAAAAACGCGACCTGCCGTGTCCCGCACCGTTCCCGGCCCCGCCCGCGGCGTGCTGAACCAGCGCCTGGACCCGGCCCGCTTCGTCCATCTGCGCGAAGCGCCCTCGGCCGAGTTGGCACCCTGGGTCGACCACTTCTGGCACGTGGGTTGGGACCTGCGCGGCCTGCCCGACCAACAGCAGCAAACCCTGCCACACCCGAATGTGCACCTGGTGGTGCAAGACGGCCAGGCACGCCTGTGGGGCGTGCACCGGGCGCGCTTCAACAAGCTGCTGGCGGGCCGCAGCTGGGCCTTCGGCATCAAGTTCCGCGCCGCCGCCTTCGGGCCGTTCTGGGGCCAGCCGGTGAGCCGCCTGACCGACCGTTCCATCCCGGCCGCGGAAGTCTTCGGGCCTGCTGCCGAGGCCCTCGCCGCGCACGCCGAATTTCCGGGCATGGCCGTGCTGTGTGCGCAGGCCGAGGCGCTGCTGGCCGCGCAGTTGCCGCCGCCGGACGCCCGCGCGCAGGCGATGGGCGAACTGGTCGAGCGCATTGCCGCAGACCCGGGGCTGACCACCGTAGACCAGCTCGGTGACATCGCCGGCATCGGCGTGCGGCAGTTGCAGCGCCTGTTCGGCCTCCACGTCGGCATCGGCCCCAAGTGGGTCATTGCCCGCTACCGGCTGCACGAAGCGCTGGCACTGCTGCAAGGCGGCCAGGCCAGGCCAGACGCCGAGCTGGCCCTGCGCCTGGGCTACTTCGACCAGGCCCACTTCGTGCGCGACTTCAAGCGCATGGTCGGCCAGGCACCGGCCGCCTATGTGAAGACGCAGGCCTGAGCGGATGACCACTCGCACCATCGCCAGCGGCGTCGGGTTCGGCGAGGCAATGCGCACACGGTGCATGCCGGGTCGGTCGCCGTGCAGGCTAGACTGCCTTCATCGCCGAGCCCGCTTCCGACTGGCCATGCTGCCATGGGCCGTGGCGCTTCAATTCGATGGGTTCGTCCATGCCTCAGCTTGCGCCTTGGCGGCTGCTCGCCTTGCTTGTTGGCCTGGCCATGCCGCCGCTGTGCCTGGCTGCTGCGGCTGCGCCTGAACGCCACGCGGGCGAAATCCTGCTCAGCCCCGGTGTGGCAACGGCCAACGATGGCTCGGCCATGCCTTACGAAATCGGCACGCTGCACGTGCCGGAGAACCGCGACAAACCCGGCTCGCGGCTGATCTCGATCGGCTTCGCGCGGGTGAAGGCCTCGCGGCCCACGCAGGCCCCGCCCATCTTCCTGCTCGCAGGCGGGCCCGGCGTGACGATGCTGGACATCGTGCTCGACCAGGACGATGCGGCCAAACGGCGAGTGAAGGCCTGGCAGGCCTATGCGGAGGTGGCCGACCTGGTCGTGATCGAGCAGCGCGGCTACACGCTGCGGGGCGACCTGATGAACCTGACCACGTCGCCAGAGCCGCTGGACCGACCTGCCACCATCGAGCGGGACATCGAGGCAACGCGTGCGCTCGCCCGCAGCGCGCAGGCGGCCTATCCGCAGGCGGATCTCTCGGGCTACAGCATCACGCAGATGGCAGACGACGTGAACGACCTGCGCCAGGCGCTGGGTTACCGGCACATCAGCCTGGTGGCGGCCAGTTTCGGATCGCAGTGGGCGTTTGCGGTATTGAAGCGGCACCCGGGCCTGGCGGCGCGGGCCGTGATCTCTGCCGCCGAGCCGCTGGACCACGGCTACGACCTGCCTTCGCATGTGTTCGCCGCGATGCAGCGCATCGCACTGGAGGCCGACGAAGACCCGGCTCTGAAGCCTTACCTGCCGCCAGGTGGCCTGATCGCCGCGATCCAGGCCACGCTGGCGCAACGCTTTGCGCCCGGGCAGACGGTGGTGGTGAACCTGCGCAGCGAAGACGGTGGGTCGCAAGACATCACGCTGGGCCGAGGCGACTACCAGCAGGCACTGGTGGACCGCGCAGGCGATGCCAGCCGCTTTCCTGAATTCGTGATTTCGGCCTATCACGGCCGGCATGAAGGCTGGGCGCGCGATGCGCTGGATTGGCGCCGGGCCGGCGAGCGTGCGCTCATCAACCCCCTGGTCAACATCGGGCTGGACATGAGCGCCCAGCGCAAGCGCCTGCTGTGGAGCGACCCGGCCCTGCCCATCATCGGCGCCTGGAATTTCGCGGCCTACCTGGCCACCCAGGGCGAGTGGGCCACGCCGGACGCGGGCGACGCCTTCCGCCACCCAGTGCTGGACGCCACGCCCGTGCTCTTCGTGCAGGGCGACTGGGACCTTTCCACGCCGATGGAGAACACCCTGGCCATGGGGCCTTACTTCCCCAACAGCCGCACGGTGATCGTGCACCGCGCGCAACACAACGGCACCTTCGCGCTGCTGCGCAGCCGGCCGGAGATGGCGGCGAAGGTCCAGGCCTTCCTGCGCACCGGCGAAACGCAGGGCCTGCCGGCCGAGATCGCGCTGGACCCGGTGCGATTCGTGAAGCCCGGCTTTGCCCCACCGAGCGCGCCGCAGAGCTGACTCGCTCGGCCCTGGGCCTCACACCATCGCCAGCGGCGTCTTGCGCGTGGGGGGCGGGAAGGCGGCGTCGATGGCGGCGAGTTCGGCCTCGGTCAGCATGAGGTGCAAGGCGGCCAGGTTCTCGGCCAGGTGGGCATGCTTGACGGCCTTGGGGATGGCGACCACGTCGCCGTCGCGCAGCGTCCAGGCCAGCGCGATCTGCGCCGCGGTGGCGCCGCGGGCGGCGGCGATTTCGGCCAGCGCGGCGTTGCCGGCGAGGCTGCCCTGGCCCAGCGGGCAGTAGGCCATCAGCGGCATCTGCCGGGCCTGGTGCCAGGCGCGCAGGCCGAAGTCGGGGCCGCGTTCGTCGAGCGCATAGCAGACCTGGTTGGTGGCGCAGCGCAGCAGGCCGTCGGCACTGCTGGCGGCGGGCAGGCCTTCGAGTTCGACCAGGTCGTGCACATCGAAGTTGGACACGCCCCATTCGCGAATCGCACCGCGGGCCTTTTCGGCCTCGAAGGCATCCACTGTCTCGGCCAGCGGCACGCCGCCGCGCCAGTGCAGCAGGTAGACGTCGATCACATCCAGCCCCAGCCGCTGGCGGCTGCGGTCACAGGCCGCCGGCACGCCCTTGCGGCTGGCGTTGTGCGGGTAGACCTTGCTGACGATGGTCAGCTTCTCGCGGCGGACCTCGCCCGCGCGAAGCGCCTCGGCCAGCGCCTTTCCGAGCACCGTCTCGGCGCCGCCTTCGCCGTACATCTCGGCGGTGTCGAACAGCCGGTAGCCCAGCGCGATGGCGTGGCGGATGGCGGCGACCTCCAGCGCCGCTGCGCGCGTGGATTCGCCCATCTTCCAGGTGCCCAGCCCGAGGGCTGGCACCCGCTCGCCGGTGGGCAGTGAAACAGTGCGAACAGGATTCATCGTGACGCGGGCGTTGGTTTGGGTTTGAGCAGGTAGGCCGACTGCGCCGCAGTGAGCGTGTTGAACGCGGTGCCGGTGATCCAGCCGTTTTCATTGATGGCCGCCGCGTTGGCCAGCACCCAGCCAGCCTGGCGCGTGGCCAGCGAGAGCACGCTGTTGAGGTCGGTCGCCACGCCATCCTGCCACAGCACTGCGTGCGAAGCGGCGTTGGCCAGGGTGAGGCTGTAGCCGACGATCTGGCCGGCGTTGTTGATGTCCGCGGCCAGGCTCAGCGAGCCGCCCAGCGTGCCCAGGTCCACGGGGCTGTCGTTCTGCCACCAGGTGGCCGTCTGGCCGTTGGAGCCGACCACGTCGCCTGCGTCATTGATGCCGTAGCCGTAGCCCGGGCCCAGATCTGTGGGCACGCCGCCGGTCCAGCGCACCGCGTGCACGGCCACGTTGCCTGTCACCGCGCTTTGGCCGGCCACCTGGCCGCTGGTGTTCACCGCATAGGCGCCGCTGTAGCTGCCGCCCAGCGTGCCCAGGTCGGTCTTGCTGCTGCCCTGCCACACGGTGGCGTGGCTGTTGTTCGGGTCGCTGGGGCTGAAGTTGCTGAAGCCCACCACCACGCCCTTTGTGTTGATGGCGTAGGCGATGCTGGTGCGGCCGCCCAGCGTGCCCAGGTCGGTCGCCACGCCGTTTTTCCACAAGGTGGCGTGGGTGTCGCCCTGCACCGTCAAGCTCTTGCCGGCCGCCCAGCCGCGCAGGTTCACGCCCTGCGCCACCGAAGCGCCCGGGCCGCCCAGGCCAGGCAGCGCCGCCGGCGTGGCCTGCTTCCAGCGCGTGGCCTGCGCCGGGCCGTCGTCCGCGAAGCCGGTCGAACCGACGACCTGCCCCAAATCGTTCAGGCCATTGGCCCCGCTTTGCACGCCACCGGCCAGCGGTGCCAGCAAGCTGAAGCTGTAGCGCTGCTGGGCCTGGGCTTGCGCGCCCGCCAGAGCGGTGGCCAACAACAGCGAGGCGGTGACAGCGAGGTGTCGGCTCATGGGGGCTCCTTCAGATGCAGACCACGCATCACAGGTGGCCGAGCAGGCCAGTATGGGCCGCCACGCAAGGGCCGACAAGCTGACGAACGCGGGATGCGAAAGACGCACCGTGCGCGCAAGCCATGCTGCAGCGCAGCGTCACGCCTGCGCGCCGCCGCCCGCGCTCAGCTCGGCCCAATCCAGTTCCTGCACCAGCACCCGGTAGGCGTCGTCGCCAATCACCTCGTCGCGCCGCATCTCGAAAGCGTGCTGCCGTGCGACGGCAATGGCGCGTCGCCGCAGCGGCCCGCCAGGCACCTCGCCAACCGACCCGTTGTGGGACTGACCCGCATTGAGTTCGACGATGGCGCCGTATTCCTTTCGCAGCAATTTTGCGTCCAGTGAGTCGTCGTCCTTGATCGCTTCGAGCAGTGCCTGGTAGGCCTGGGTTCGGCCGAGCCGGATCTCGCGGCCCACCGGGTCGTCGTCCGTCAGGCCCACCCGGCGGATCAGCAGCTTCATCGTCAGGCCCTGCAGCACCAGCGTGCCCAGCACCACGGCAAACGCACAGAGCAGGATCAGGTCTCGGTAGGGAAACGGCGCACCGCCCGGCAGCGTCTCCGGGATGGCAAATGCGGCCGCCAGGGTGACGATGCCGCGCATGCCGGCCCATGACAGCAAGACGGCACCGCCCACCGCTGGCTTCGGCTGCGGCCCCTCGCCCGCCCTGCGGCGAAGCCGTGGCAGCAGCAGCTTGTAGCCCATCACCCAGACGAAGCGCGCCATGATCGTCACGGCCAGCACCACCAGCGCGGTGATGACCGCCTCGGTGCGCGCGCCGCCCGCTTCCAGCCGGCCCCAGATCGGCCGCAACTGCAAGCCGATCAGCACAAACGCAAACGCGTTCAGCACAAAGACCACCGACTCCCAGACCGCGAAGATCGGGATGCGCATGCGTGCTGGCATCTGGATGCCGCCGCGCCGGGCCATGGCCATCGCGAAAGCGACGAGCGTCAGGATGCCGGACAGGCCCAGCGCTTCGGCCGCGATCCACACGCCGAAGGTGCTGACGAACTGCAGAATCAGCGAGGTTGGCACGTCGCTCACGCCGCGCGTCAGCCAGGGCATCAGCCGCGCGCACGCCACGCCGACGACCAGGCTGCCAAATACCGTCAGCAGGAACACCGGCGCGTAGCTGCCAAAGCCGAGTTGGCCGGTCATCATGTTCATGACGGCAAGCCGGTAGATCAGCAGCGCGCTGGCATCGTTCAGCAAGCTCTCGCCTTCGAGGATCTTCAGCAGCTTGTGCGGCAGCTTGACCTGGCGCATCACCGCGGTGGCCGCGGCCGCGTCAGGCGGCGCCACGATGGCGCCCAGCGCAATCGCCACCGGCCAGGGCATCTCCGGCACCAGCCAGCGCACCGCCAGCGCCACCGCCAGCACCGTGGTGCCCACCGCGGCAATCACCAGCCCCGCGATGGGCCGCCAGTTTGCCCGCAGGTCACGCAAGGAGGTGTCGTAGGCCGCGTCCACCAGCACCGGGGCGACAAACAGCGTCAGCGCCAGTTGGGGGTCCAGCGTCCAGCCCGGACTGGATGGCAGAAAGGCCAGCAGCGCGCCGCCCAGCGCCAGGAAGGTCGGGTAAGGCGCCCCGAGCTTGCGCGCAATCGTCGCAAGCACCGCTGCGCCAAGCAGCAACAGGATGATCCATTCGAAGGTGGCCATGGGTCGGGTCGTCTTTGCGCGAAGCGCCGATGGTGACAGACCTCGGGCAGCAGGCCTCGGCATGGCGGCCGGGCGCAACCGCATCGAACAGGGCTGAGCGCCCTGCTCGATCACGGTGCCGATGAACGCTCAGGCGCCGCCCGGCAGCGGCGCCGCAGGATGCACCAGCCCCGCCTGGCGCAGCTCGCGCCAGAAGTCGGCCGGCACCACCTCGTTCAGCGCAGCGCGGTCTTCGGCGATGCGGCTGGGCTGGCTGGCGCCGGGGATGACGGCGGCCACCGCCGGGTTGGCGAGCGAGAACTGCAGGCCGGCGGCCTTCATGCTCACGCCGTATCGGTCCGCGATGGCCTTGATCTTCGCGACCTTGGCGAGGATGGCCGGCTTGGCCGGGGCGTATTCGAAGTTCGGACCGCCGACCAGTGCGCCCGAGCTGTACGGGCCGCCCACGACGATGCCCAGGCCGCGCTCGGTGACCTTGGGCATCACGCGCTGCAGCGCAAGGTCATGGTCCAGCAGTGTGTAGCGGCCCGCGAGCAGGAAACCGTCGGGCCGCGGAGTTTCGAGGTCCAGCAGCAGCTCGATGGCCTCCACCTTGTTGACGCCCAGGCCCCAGGCCTTGATGACGCCTTCGTCGCGCAGCCGGTCCAGTGCCTTGAAGGCGCCCTTGCGCGCGCTCTCGAAGGCGGCCAGCCATTCGTCGCCGTAGAAGTCCTGCGCCAGGTCGTGCACAAAGGCGATCTCGATGTGGTCGGTCTTCAGTCGCTTCAGGCTGTCTTCGATCGAGCGCAGCGTGGCGTCGGCCGAGTAGTCGTTGACGATCTTGTTGGGCCGGCCGTGCTTGAAGACGCCGCCCTTCTCGCCCATGTCGCGCGCGTTCACGTCCTCGACTTCGTCAAGGATCAGCCGGCCGACCTTGGTGCTGATGACGTATTCGCTGCGCGGCTTGCCTTCCAGCGCCTGGCCCATGCGGATCTCGGCCAGGCCGGCGCCATAGAGCGGCGCGTTGTCGAAGTAGCGGATGCCGTCGTTCCAGGCGGCCTCGACCGTGGCCTGCGCCTCGGCTTCGGGAATGTCGCGGAACATGTTGCCCAGCGGCGCGGTGCCAAAGCCGAGCTTGCCGGGGAAAAGGTCCTTGAATGCCATGGTGTGTTTCCTTTTGTCAAAGCGGGTTGAAGTGCTCAGGCGGCCGCGGTCTCGGTCGCTTGCGTGAGCGGGTGGGGTAGGGCCTGTTAACGCCACGGAAAGGGGGCGCGTTGTGATCAAAAGGGCCGCAGGCAAGGCGCGAACCGCAGTCGGGTTGGATACCCGAGGAGGATTTGCAACGCCGCATGCGGCCCTTTTGATCACAACCCTCCGGGAAGGCCCGGCACAAGGGGCCACTCGTCGTTGCATCCCTTGCCCGCACACGAGTGCGAGCGGCGGTCTACGCCTAGATTGGCCCCTTGTGCCGGGCCTTCGCGCCCCCTTGCCGTAGCGTTAACAGGCCCTAGGCTAAATCGGGCATGGCCCTCGGCACCACCACCGAAGAAGGCAGGCACGGGTGCCTCGAACAGGGGAGTGTTCTCTCGCAGGCGGGTGGGGGTGAACAGAATGTCGGTCGACATGGCGGGCGCTCTGTGCAACTGGAGGATTCGTTGGCTTGGAACGAATGATGAAGACGCCGGCTCAATTCATCCAATTTATCTGTTGAATTCCAGACATTCACAAAGCAATATATCTGGATGCGTTACGACCTGAACCTGCTGCCGGTGTTCCTGACCCTGATGGAGGAGCGCAGCGTGACCCGCGCAGCCGAGCGCCTGGGCATCACGCAGCCGGCGCTGTCCAACGCGCTGACGCGGCTGCGCGCCCTGCTGCAGGACCCGCTGTTCATCCGCGAGCGCTACGGCATGCAGCCCACGCAGAAGGCCGAGGAACTGGCCCCCGTGATGGCCGCGGCGCTGGCCAGCCTGGACGACCTGATCCTCGGCCAGCAGGCCTTCGACCCGGCCAAGGCCCGGCTGCAGCTGATCCTGGCGCCGAACAGCTATGTGGAATACACGCTGATGCCGGCCATCGTTGCGCGGCTGCGCGCGCAGGCGCCCGGCATCAGCCTGCGCCTGGCGCCTTTCGGCACGGACCTGGCCGAGACCGGCGTGATCTCGGGCAGCACCGCGCTGGTGATGGGCCGCTTCGTGGACCCGCCGGACAACCTGGTCGTGCAGCACCTGATGGACGACGGCCTGGCCTGCGTGGTGCGGGCGGACCATCCGCTGGTGACCGGCCAGAAGATCAGCAAGAAGCAATACGAGCAGCTCAAGCATGTGAACGTGCTGCCACCTGGCCGGCTGCGCGCCGGGCTGTTCCAGGCGCTGCAGCGCGAAGGGCTCAAGCGCGAGGTGGCCGTCTCGGTCACGCACTTCCTCTCGGTGCCCGAGATGGTGGCGGTGACCGACTGCTGCGCCACGCTGCCCGGCCTGATCTGCCGCCGCCTGGCCAGCGACACGCGGCTGAAGGTGCTGCCCACGCCGGTGGACCTGGGCACGTTTCCGGTCGAGATGGCCTGGCACGTGCGCTGGCGCAACGACCCGGCGCACCGCTGGCTGCGCGGGGTGATTGCGGAGGTGGCGACCGAGGTCTCGCAGGCGCCTACCTGAAGCCGGGCGATGCCCTCGCCTGGCGGGGACGCGATGGCAGTGCTGTCACGGCGCGCCGCCCACCCACCGACAAGGGAACGAAATACGGATCCGACACCGAGAGGAATCCACCGGTGATGACCGCCGTGGTGCCCGCGCCGGGGATCTGGCGGACCGGGTCCTCCAGCAGCACCGTCCCGTTGAACCCCAGGGTCCGCTGGCCCTGATCATCGAGCGCCGAAACCGTGACACCCGCGCAGGCATCCGTCAGGCACGAGAAGCTGCGCGTGTCTCCCGCGGTTTGCAGGAAGATCTTCAGCACGGTGTTGCCGGACAGGACCACGTGGATGGTGTTGAGTGGGGACACGCTGCCGTCGATCGGGACCACGTAGGTCGAGACGCTGAAGTCGACCGCATCATCGATGCCGGGGAGGTAATACGGGTAGGCGCTCTTGAAGGTGTAGTAGTCGTCGGAGCTGGGCGGCGGTGGGCAGACGTCCAGTGCCGGCGTGCTGTCACTGAAGGTGACGGCGTTGTGCTCGATGCTGGTGCTGCAGTCGGGGGTGAATCCCGCGCCGGGCACCCGGTTGCTCAGTGTGGCAGTGACGGTCATCGCCACGGCGCTGCCGAGATGGCCTTCGCTGTCAACTGCCGACATCGGCACGTTGTGCAGCGCGAAGTTGCGCGCGCGCAGCGGGTCGCCATATTCGTCCACGCTGTCCAACGGTTCGCTGATGGTGACGCCGGTGCAGGCCTGGTGCTCGCAGCGGTACAGCGTCAGGGGGTTGCCAGTCTCGGGGTCGTACCACCACACGTCGATGCTGGCGACGCTCGTACCGTCGCTCACCAGCTCCAGGTAGTAAGGTTGGTCGCCGTCCTGGCTGCCCCAGTTGTAGTCGGCCTGAGACGCTCGTTTGTTGGCGCCGGCCTCGTACATGCAAAGGCCTCGTACGCCGCCAGCGGGATCGAGCAGGTAGAACTTGTCGTTGTCGCAAGGCAAGGTGGGCAAGGCGCCCGCGCCGGCCAGTGCACCGTCAAGGGCGACCTTGGTGCCAGCCTGCGCGCGGAGTTGGACGCCGGCCAGCGTGATCGGCACCGTGTCGTCCGCGGTCAACGCGCCGACCGTGGCACCGGCGCATGCGGTCTGGCTGTCACAGCCAAAAGTGCCTTCTCGGGTGACATAGGCGATCCTGATGACGGCCCCGTTTTTCACCCTCAGGGCCAGCGTCGATCCCTCGACGTCGGCGAAGTTGAAAACGCGGACGAGATTGCCGCTCATGAACTGCGAGCTGCTGTCCTTCTGGCAGAAGTGGTTGGCAGCAATGCCGCCCGTCACCGCCACACTGGTGCGACTGCAGCGCTGCTTCTGGGCAGCGACCTCGCCGGCCAACTGCGCCAGGCTCGAAGTGGCCGCGGTGAGCGCGTTGTTGAGCACGACGATCTGGTCGAACATCGCATCGCCGGGTGCGTTCTGCATCGGCGTGGTGACCCAGTTCTGGCTTGCGATGGACGAACTCAGCTCGACCTGGCTCACGCGTGCCAGGTAACGCGTCACCTCGGCCTGAGCGGTCGCCACGTCGGCGTCAGTGAACGCCGGCACGCCACCTTGCCCTGCGAGGGTGTTGTCGAAGTAGGCGGCAGGGTCGGTCCCGAGCAGCCAGGCGGTTGTCAGCGTCGTCAGTGGCGTCAGGTTGGCCGTGCCGTCCCTGGTTGCCGGGGCGAGAAGGCGAATGCCGTCCAGCACATTGGCCGACAACAGGTAAGGCGGCGCCAACTGATCCAAGGTCACGTTGTAGTGGGTGGTGACCGTGACGGCGCTCGTTTCGCGCGCGATGCCTGCGCTGCCTTTCACACCGACGTCCAGGCCGCGAAAGTTGCTCATGTCCATCACCACGCCGCCGCTCACCGTGCCGCTCATCGCGGGCGGGATGGTCGCAGAGGGCGCCTCGCTGCTGCCTTCACCGCCCCCTCCGCAGCCGCACAGTGCCAGCGCGATCACGCACGCCGCACTGCGCGCAATCGAGCGAGGGCGAGGCGCTGATCCAGGCGCTAATCGAGGGCTGGTTGCGACGGGGTTGGCGTTGAGCTGAGGTTTCACGCGGCGACGACTCGGTTGGATTGGCAGGGTGTTCATGGCATGGGCAGCCGGCCGTTCACCACCACGGATTCGGCCGAACCTCCGGTGCCACTCGGCATCAACGTCGTGCCGGCAAACGCGATGCTGCGCAGCCCCGGGGGTGCGCCAGGCTCGGCGTCCTCGATGGCAACACCTGTGCAGGCGCCGCCTTCGCAGGCGAGCGAGCCCATCTCGACGCGCAAGACCCGCCCGTGCCCGTCAACGCGAATGCGCAGCGCCGGTCCTGCGTACGGCAGGTAGCCGATGTGTTCACCGCCGCCCGGCAGGCTGCCCTGCTCGTTGCCGGCATCAGCGCAGAACTTGCTCACCTGGCCGCTGCTGGCAACCAGCGTGAGCGCCTCCCCAGCGCAGGCCGACTCGTCCACGGCTGGGACGGCCAGCGCTGCGCTCACCCGGATCGGGGCCGCTGTGGCATCGGCATCGCCCATCGCCGGCGCGAAGTCTGCCGCACGCATGCCTTTTGGGCGCTGCGGTGGCAGTACCCGCAACGGCGTGTCGGCGAGCACGATGCGATGGGTCGAGTTCGGCTGGTTCTGATCGAAGCTCACGCCTGCACAGCCGGCCTCGTCCTGGCTGCAGCCGTAGCGCGCGCCTTGTGCACTCGTCAAGGTGAGCCGATGCACGACGGGGCCGATGGTCTCTGCATGCAGCGTCCAGCCGGAGGTACCGCCGATGGTCTGGACCTCGTGGATAAGGGTTTCGCCGCTGCGCCGTGTGCTGGTCGGCGTGGCGCATCGAGGTTCAGGCGGCATGGCGCCAAGCGCCAGCCTGATGCTTTGGGCCGCGCAGGCAGGTGACGAGTCCGAGGGAGCGCGTGCGCGTGCCAACGGCGCTGCTTCGGCGAGCGAGGCAGTGAGCGCCACGAATGGCGTCGCCTCGGAACGCACCGCGGCGGCGGGCTGCGGCGAAGGCCGGGGCGAATCGTCCGCCCCGACCATCCACCACCAGGCAAGCAGCAGAGCCAGGCCGGCGACTGCCAACCCGGCAACTGCCAACCGGGCGATGGCCAGCCCACCTGCCCGCCCGGATCCTTGCATCGCAGTCGCGCTCATCGCCTGTTCCGGCTGCGGCAGCGTGTCACTGGCAGACGTAGCCCGACATCAGGACCTCGATGTCCGACTGGCCTTCTTCGCCACCTTCATGCAACCGCAGCTTGGAGGTGTGGGCCACCGTGTCGATGCCGGTGGCGCAGGTCAGGCGCGCGAAGACCCACGGCGACCACGGGCTGCTGATGCCATCGGGGTCCAGCGCGTTGGTGTCGGCCCGGAAGTTGATCCAGGTGTTGTCGCGCGTCGGGTTCACGCCGCTCGGCGAGCCCGCGTACTCGCCCAGGCCCTTCTTCGTGCGGCCCGAATACTCGAGGTACTTGTTGGCCTGGGCCGTGTCCACATTGGTGCCGCCAGCGACCGTTCCCATGAAGTAGGCAATCTCCACCGTGGCGCCGGTGGGCACGGCATGGAACATGTCGTTGATCTCGAAGGTCTCGCCGTCCGAGTTCCAGGTCGATGTCGTGTTCAGGTTCGCTCGCATGCCGAAGATGAACTTGTTGGTGGCGTCGCAAGTGCTGCCGTTGGTGCTGTGGCACCAGACCCGTTCGTAAAGCTTGCCGACCACGGCGGTGCCCGTGTCGCCGGTGACCGAGATGTTGGTCGTGCGCTGCGGTACCGAGGTCGCGACGATGTAGCCGTCTGCTGCGTAGCTCGGCAGCGCGGTGATCTTGCAGGTGGCCAGCGTGGCCGATTGGGTGCCGCTCGCGCTCTTCGGATTGCAGGTCGAGAGCACAGGGCTGCCCGAGTCGCTGACGGTGACCCAGCCGGCCTGCGCGCCCGCATGGCAGAGCAGGCCGGCGGCGGCAATGGCAGAGAGCAGGAATCGAGATGTCATGGTGTCTCCTTCGTGTTGTGCGCGGGAACTTCCCGCGCGTTGATGAAGCGATTTGGAGAGGGGCGCGCGCCTCACGGTCGGGCGTCGAAGTCGTAGCTCAGCCCGACGAAGATGCCGCGCGGCGTGCCTGGCCCGACGAAGGTGCTGTTCTGCCATTCGCTGGAGTTGTAGTTCCAGCCGCTGGCGCCGATGGCGCCGTTCACCGAGGGGGCGAAGGGGTTCACGCCCAGCCGGCCGGCCGAGGCGTAGCCGCGGTCGAAGAGGTTGGTGACCTGCAGGAACACGCTGGTGCGGCGGTTGATCTGGTAGCTGGCGTCGAGGTTGAACACCGCGTAGCCGCCCAGCCGGCCCGAGTTGGCAAAGGGCCGGCCGACCGGCACCAGGTCCTGCTGGTAGCCGGTCGCAGCGCACTGCGCCGGCTGGCAGGAAAACAGGCCGGTCTCCTGGTCGCTGCCGCTGGCTTGATGCCGGTTGTTTTCGTTGCCTCGCACATAGGTCGACGAACGAAACTGCATGCCGAGGCCCAGCTTCAGACCCTCGCCGGCGCGCCAGCGGGACTGCAGGTTCAGCGTGTGCAACGGGATGCCGGGCATGCGGTCGCCCGGCTTGACCAAAATCGTGCGGTAGGTGCCGAGGCCGCTGTTGTCACCGGCCGTCGGCGAGGGCAGGTAGACGATGCCGCCGCTGGCGATGCCCTGCGAGTTCTGGTTGAAGTCGGCGCTGCTGTTGTGCGGGCTGGTGACGTAGAACGGGCTCTGGAAAGTGGCCTCGGTATGGGCGTAGTCGACGCTCAGCTCAAAAGGCCCGGCGCTGCCCTTGAGCCCCAGCTCCGCGCCTTGCCGGCGGGTCTTGCCAATGGTGTCGAAGAAGCTGCGGCCATCGGCCACGCCGACGTAGTAGATGTCGTCGTGCAGGTCGGTGCGGAACAGGCTGAGGTTCCACTGCAGGTTGGCTGTGGCCTGGCTGAACTGGCCACGCGCGCCCAGTTCGCCCGAGAGCGAGCGGATCTGCGGCAGGTAGGGGTCGCCGGACAGCGTGGTCGGCAGGTTGCAGCCCGGCCCGCGCAGGCTGCGCGCAATCGTGCCGCCTTCCGGGTGAGTGGGGTCTATGGACACGGGCGTGTCGTCGAAGGCGCAACCCAGCTCCACCACTGAGGGCACGCGTGCACCGCGGCTCAGGTTGGCGAACATGTTCAGGCCGGCAGCAGGACGCCAGTTCATGCCCAGTGCGGGGTTGAACGAGCGGTAGTCGAAGCTCTCTTCGGTGTTGCTGGTCGAGAAGACGTACTTGTCCAGGTTCTTGTTGTTCACCCGCAGCTCGTGCAGCGCGACGTTGCCCTCGGACGATCGCACCAGCAAGTGGTTGCTGACGCGGGTGAAGTTGTAGCGGGCCGACGAGGTCAGCGTGAACTCGGGGGCTGGTGTCCAGGTGTCGCTGAAGTAGAGGCTGCCGGTGGTGGAATGCCCGGAGAAGTCGTTGCCCGGCACGTCGTTGGCTGCGGCGTAGTACTGGTCGCCAATCGCGTCGGGATCGGAGTAAACGTTGTGGGAGGCGTCGATCAGCCCCAGGCGCTGCGTCAACTCGTAGCGGGTGCTGTTGTGGTCGACCGAAGCCCCGACCATCGCGGCGTGGGTCTTGAGGTTCCAGTTGAGCTGGCCGGCGGCACCCGTCGTGGTCTGGTCGAGATGCGTCCTGCTGATCAGCCCGATGGGTGTGCCCGCGATCACGCCGCTGCCGGCACTGAACGGGTCACTCGCACCGTTGCGGCCGACGACGATGGCCTCGCTGCCGGGCGGCGCGGCCACCTTGTCGTAGGTGATGCTCATGTCCTCGAAGCCTTCGTAGACATCGCCGTTGAAGCCGTGGCGGCTGCTGGTGCGCCGGTAGACGCGGCCGGTGAGGCTGGTCGTGTCAGAGAGGTCGTAGATGCCCGAGACGGTGAGTTGCAGCAGCTTGTTCCGCGCTTCGTCGGGCGAGGTGTAGACGCTCTCGGGGCGTTGGCGATAGAGCTCGGAGGGGATCAGGCCATTGCCCACCAGGGTGTTGTTCGATGCGAGCACAGTCCCGGTCAGGGTGCCCGACGGCACGGAAACGTCGCCGCGACCGAACAACTGCGCCACGCGCGAAGGCGACGCGTCCCGCCAGCCGTCTTCGTGAAACAGATTGAGTGCAGCGAAGCCGGCGAGGCCGTCATCGTTGGCGCCGCCCGAAAGCTGCATCTGGCGGCGGCCCCAGGACCCGCCCAGCACAGAGGCTTCGACGCCGGGCGCCGAGTAGCCGCTCTTGCTGTGTACCGCGATCGCGCCTCCCAGCGTGTTGAGACCGAAGAGTGGGTTCGAACCTGGAAAAAGATCGAAACGCTCGATGGCATTGAGGGGAATCAGGTCCCAGTTGACGACGTCGCCAAAGGGCTCGTTGACGCGAACGCCGTCGAAAAAGACCGAGAGACCCTGCGGCGTGCCGATTTGCGGGCTGGCCGTGAAGCCGCGGTAGTTCACGTCCACCTGGAAGGGGTTGCCGGCGTAGTCGTTGATGTTGACGCCCTGCATCTCCCGGTTCATGTAGTCGCCAATGTTCAGCGCACGCGAGTCACGGATCTCGGTGCGGGTGGCACTTTGAACGTTAGCCGGAATCTGGTCCTTGGAGACGCCTGAGCCAGGCAGAGGGCCAATGTCGACCGGGCGCTGGCCGCGGATCAGGACGATTTGCGCGGGGGTCGCAGAAGCAGCCGCGTCCGGCGGAGCAGCTGTCTGCTGCGCGACCGCGATGCTGCACCCGGCAATGAGTCCAACCGCCACCAACTTCTGGACAGGCCGATACGGTAAAGCACCGCTCTGAACGTGCATGTGAATGAACCCATTTCGATGGCGTGTTCGCGACCGCGTTGCGGCCATGGCAGAGCTTGAGGCGAGCCGTATTGCCTCCTCGAACCTCGTTGTGATCGCGTCCTGATTTCACGGCAGGCATTGCTTTGCATTGCCGCCTTGATGCAACGATATGAGCCAGTACACAGAAAGCATTGGGAAAATTTCCCGCTCACTGGTCGGTGGATTCCCTACGGGCTTCCTGATCCTGCGAGTACAGCTTTTTCCGGCGCACGCAGTGCGCGCGCAAGAGCACGTGCCGAGCGCACGGAGAGATGTCGAACGCCATCCTGAGGAACGCGATGGCCGCGTGCATCAAGGCGACCGCCAGAATGCGGCCTCACAGACACAGGGCGCTGTCGAGCGTTGGCGAGTTGGCAATTCCGGGGACGCGCCGGGAATCCAACATCGCAGTGGCGATGGTGCGGGGGCCACATGACCGGCATGTGGCAGAGACAGTGAGTTCGATCGCCGGCGACCAGTGACGGCAATCGCTGCGGAGCGGCCACGGCCAGGGGGCCAAACCAACGGCACCGTGAGGCACCGGCTTTCGTCATCGACCGGCACTGGACCCCAGGTTCACATGAAATTGCGCGTGTGCAGCGCCGCCAGCCGCTCGGCCTCTTCGTTGGCGAAGCCCAGGCGGGTCAGGCGGGCGCGGCGGCCGGTGGCCATGTCGGCCTGCAGGCGCGAGACGGCCTGGTGGCCGCGGGCGACGGCGGCGGGTGTGAGGCTGCCGGAGGCGATCACGACCAGCGAGTCGAAGACCTCTTCGTTCAGGCCTGTTGTGTGGGCCAGCGCGTCGTAGCGCTGCTCCACGGCATTGCGCAGGCTGTCGCGAAACTCGGGCTGCGCGGCCAGGCGGTGTTCCAGGTGGGCCATGCCAAAGGCCACGTGGCGGGCCTCGTCGCGCGCGGCCAGGCGGGCGATCTGGCGGGTCACCGGGTCGGGCGCGTGTTCGTGCAGGAAGTTCAGCAGGTTGACGAAGCTGCCCTCGCCGAGCACTGCCAGCAGGAAGCTGGCAATCGAGAAATCAGGCACCCCAAACAGCGTTTGCAGCGAAGCCTGGCTGCCGGCGGTGGACAGCCCGGGCTCTGCGCCACGCAGCGTGGCGCGGCGGGTGAACACTTCCACGTGCCGGGCTTCGTCTGCGCACTGCAGCGCCAGCAGCTGCATCACCTCGCGGTAGTGCGGGTGGATCTGGCCGAGGTAGCGCGCGGGCACCAGCAGGGCCGCGTTCTCGTTCTCGATCAGGTAGGTCATGACCTGCACAACCGCGGCTTCCAGCTCGGGTGCCAGGCTGAATTCGGCCTGCCAGTCCACGGCGGTCTCAGGGTCCCACTGCGCCGCAGCAGCTTGCCGGTAGAGCTCGCCGGCGCTGGCGGCCCAGAGCTCGTCGCGCTGGCGAAGGGCGAAGTCGAACACCGGGCTGCCAGCCTCGACCTTCGCGCCGCGCGCGGCCAGGCCCCAGCTTGGCGGGGCTTCGGCCGCGGGCATCTGGCCCGGCGGCAGCTGCGCGTGGCCGGTGTGCTGCGCGTCGCGCCAGCGGCCTTCGGCCTGCACGTTGCGGGTGAGCACTGCAGCGGCAACGGCACCGCTGCCGTCGGTCTCGAAGCGCACGGCATGGCCCACGCTGCGGCACCACGCGGCCAGGTGCAGGTCCCATTCGGGCGCACGGCCGATGACGCGCAGCTCGCCGCCCAGTGGCACCCGGGCCAGCGCGCGCCGCAACAGCAGCAGCGCACCCCGGTCCAGGCCCAGCGCCTCAATATCGATAGTCAACGGGGAGGATGCGGCCATCGGCACTGTAGAACTGTTCGTCATCCACACCCCGCGCCAGCAGGTCGTAGCCGCTGGTGCGGCCAACCCGCCACTCGCGCAGGCCTTCCAGCTCCAGCAGCGGGCGAACCTGCGGGTCGTCCCAGCGCATGGCCAGCAGCAGCGCGGTGAAGCGTTCGATCAGCTCGGCCGGCGCGCCGGGGCTGGTGGTGAAGTTGCAATGGTCGTAAAGGCCGGTGCGGGCCAGCACGCGGGTGCTGCCGGACGGCAGCGTGCCATCCAGCCCGAAGGCCAGGTGGTTGCCGTCGATCAGGCAGCAGGCGTCCACCTCGCCGGCCATCAAGGCCTTGGCAGCATCGCGCTCACCGCCGATGTGGTCGCCATGCTTGCCGCCCAGCACGTCGAAGCGGCGCACCGTGAAGTCGCGCCCGCCGACCAGGCCGGCCTGGCGCAAGTGGTCCAGCGGGATCAAGGTGGCCTGCGGCGAATCGATGGCGCCCACGCCCAGCGTCTTGCCACGCAGGTCGGCCAGTTGCTGCAGCGGGCTGTCGGCCTTCACGACGATGACCGAGCGCAGGTCGCAGTCGGTGTCGCGCATGGCAATGGCCTGCACATCCAGCCCACGGCTGGCGGCGATGCGGTGGGCCCGCACCCAGGCCAGCGGCGAGTTCCAGGCCAGGTGGATGCTGCCGTCGAACTGGGCCTCGACCTGGCGCTCGTAATTCGAATACAGCAGGTAGTCGAAGCTGAGGCCGTGCTGCGCGAAGAAGGCCTTGAAGCCTTCCCAGATGGTGACCACCTTGGGCGCGTAGGCCACGGCGCCCATCACCAGTGTTGTCGCTGGGTTGGTCGTTGCACTCATGCCGGCGCTCCTCAGAACAGCGGCAGGCCGGTGATGGCCTTGCCGATGAAGTCGTAGGCCACGTCGGAGGTGGGGCCCATCACGCTGGCGGCCCGTGCGTCACGGAACAGGCGCTCGATGCCGGCTTCCTTGCGGAAGGCCGCACCGCCGCACACGCGCATCGCGATGTCGGTCACCTCCAGCGCGGTCTCGGCGGCGGCGGCCTTCACTTCCAGCACGCGCAGCATGGTGTCGGGCCGGCTGGTGGCAATCGCGTCCAGCGTGTCCTTCAGCAGCGCCTGGGCCATGTCGGTCTTGATGCGGGCGCGGGCCAGGTAGGCGCGAATGGTCGGCAGGTCGGCCAGCGAGCTGTCCAGGTGCAGGTGGCGGGTGCCGCTCACATGGGTGATGGCGCGCGACAGGGCACCTTCCATCAGGCCGGTGGAGCAGGCTGCGCTGAGCGTGGAGAACCAGGGCAGCACCACGCCCATCATCGCGTCGAAGCCCTTGCCGTCTTCGCCCAGCCGGTCGTCTGCCGAGACGGCCACGCCGGTGGCGGTGATCGGCGTGGAGGCGTTGCCGCGCAGGCCCAGGCCGTCGTAGCCGGACTGCTGGCTTAAGGCCGCCAGCTTGGCGCCCACCAGCCACAGCGTGCTGGCGCCCTCGGCTGCCAGCGGCTTGCTGGACCAGACGTAGCTGTCGGCCTCGAAGGCCGAGGTGACCCAGCTCTTGCGCGCGTCCAGGATCACCTGAGCGCCATTGGCCCGGGCGGTGCCGGTAGGTGCCCAGAAATGGCTGCGCGAATCGGCCTCGGAGAAGGCCAGCGTGGTCAGGTGCTTGCCCTGGGCAATGGCCTGACGCACCGGCAGCTTGCCGAAGGATTCCAGCACCACCGCGCCGCAGTAGTGCATGCACACCACCATGGCGGTGGACGGGCAGGCCTGCGCGATGCGGCTCACCACCTCGGCTGCTTCACGCAGCCCCAGGCCCAGCCCACCCACCTCGGTGGCCGAGACCAGCCCCAACAGGCCTGCCTCGCCCAACGCACTGATCGCCTCTCGCGGGAAACGTCCCTCTCGGTCCGTCTGCACGGCGCGTGGCTCGATGATGCCAGTGACGATGGGGGTGAGGGTTTCGACGAAGGTCATGGTGAGCGGAAGAAGTGGAGCCCGCATTGTCGTCAATGACGGGACCAACCACTGCGGGAAATTCCTTCGTGCAAAGGGTGAACAGGACGCTGCGGTGGATGCCGCTGGTGCATCGGTCCGGAGGCTGCTACGATGTAGTTAATTAGCCAATTAGCGAAATAACAAAGTCATGCAGGAAGAGAACGTGTTTGCGGCGCTGGCGTCCACGCCGCGCCGGAAGATCCTGGCTTACCTTTCAGAAGCTTCGTTGACCGCCGGCGAAATCGCCGAGCGTTTCGAGATGACCAAGCCGTCGCTTTCCAAGCACTTGCGCGTCCTCGAGCACGCAGGCCTGGTGAAGAGCGAAAAGCGCGGCCAGTTCGTTCACTACAGCCTGGCCGACGACAACATGCTGGGCAAGCTGCACGACTTCGTCGCGGCCTTCTGCCCTGTCGGCGGGCCGCTCAAGAAGGAAAGCGCTGCGCTGGCCAAGGCCAGGAAGCGCACCGCCACCTGACAACCCCGACGCTGCCGTCGTGAAAACTGAGCGAACACCGCATTGGAGGAAGAAGCCATGACCGCATCGCTTGCACTGCCGCCCGGCGCCGCCCGCAGGAAAACTGTGCAGACGGCAACGTTTCCCTCCGTGACCTTGCCCACCGGCCCCGGCCGAGTTCCGGTCGAGGTGAGCCTGGTCGCCCAGCTCGGTCCTGGTGCTGGCACCAAGCTGTTTTTCCAGGCACTGGCCCGACAGCAACGGCATGCCAGGTTTGTCGACGAACTGGACGAACCTTCGGCCAAGCTGGGCAGCACAGACTTCGCCAAAGGCGACGCCACGGCGCTCTACTCGTTTGGCGTCGGTCACGGCGGCCATCCTTTCCATCGGCATGCAGGCCATCGCGTGTTCACTGCCATCTCCGGCAGTGGCGGCGCCCAGCTCCGGTTTTCAAGCGCGACACCTGCGGAGCTGGCGCAAGACCCGGAAAGCTTCTTGCGCGCCTTGCGCCATGTGAACGTGCCGCCGGATTGCCTGTTCACGGTTCGGTTCTCCGGCGAGACCTGGCATCAGTTCGCGCCGCTGCATGCCCACCTGGGCCACCCCGCATTCTTCGCGCTGTCCACGCACACCAATGAACTGGGCGGAGCGCTGTCGGACGCAATGCGGCAGCAGGTGCTGGCAGACCAGGGCGACATTCCGTCGCTGACCGAACTGCTGCCGGCAGCGATCGCGCAGTTGCTGAACGCAGCACAACCCAAGCCGGGCGAAGTGCCCACCATAGCCCTGTCCCTGCACGACAGGCCGGGCAGCCTGCTGGAGGCAGCATGCAAGCGCTACCGCTCCGGGGTCGGCCACCTGCACCGTTTGCGCGCGGGCTTCTGGACCCGACCCGGTTTCGTCAGCACGCTGCATCCTGCGCGGGTGTTGGAGGCCCAAGAGCTCGCCTGCCATTCCCTGTTGCGCCACGAACTCACCGACCGAACCGTCCATCACCAGGACAGCTTCTCGATGCTCGTGCCCGCACCTGAGCCGGCGGCCTTCGATGCCAGCCAATGGCTGGCCGCCTTGCTCGATGGCTTCCTGGACAACCCGCCGCTCGGGGTCTCTCGGTTGATGACGATCCGAAACGCCCTGGTCCGCCCTCTCAAGCTGAGGACCTCGCCGCTGGGCTGCCCGGTCTCGTCACTGCTGGCACCCACGACGCATGCGCGCTTCGCCGAACGCTTTCCAGTCCGCGCTCAACAGATCAGCCCTGACGGGCGGCTGGCACAGGTCATCCTCGGGGCCGACGACAGGCACCTGATGTTCCGCAGCTGTGCGAGCGTGCGCCTGCTGGACAACGGCGCCATCGAGTTTTCGCTGGCGACGCGCGTGGCCTGCAAGAACCTGTTCGGCAGGCTCTACATGGCCGCCATCGCGGCCACGCATCGCCAATACATTGCGCCAACGATGCTGGCGCATGCGGTGACGTCAGCGCTGGGGCAGCGGACGCATCCGGCCCCTGGCTGACACCCCGCTGAAGCCCCGCCGGCGCCGTTCAGCGCACTTCGGTGACGAACTGATCGAGCGGCCGGCGAACCTTCGTCAGGTTGACCAGCCAGTCGCCTTCAGCCTGGCGGTAGCCCAGCGGCAGGATCACCGCGCTGCGCAGGCCGCGCGCGCGCAGGCCGAGGATCTCGTCGAGCTTGTCCGGATCGAAACCTTCCATCGGCGTGGCGTCCACCTTTTCCTCGGCAGCGGCGATCACCGCGGCGCTGAAGGCGATGTAGGCCTGGCGCGCGGCGTGCTGGAAGTTGACTTCCGCGGGGCGCTGCGGGTAGGTGTTGAGCAACTGCTGGCGGTAGTTCTCCCAGCCTTCGTTGCGGGCGCCGCGGACCTCGTTCGTCAGGTCGAACATGTGGTTGATGCGGTCGGCGGTGTAGTTGTCCCAGGCGGCGAACACCAGCAGATGCGAGCCGTCGGTGATCTGCGCCTGGTTCCAGGCGATCTCGCGGATGCGGGCGCGAACCTCGGGATTGGTCACCGAGATGATTTCGAACGGCTGCAGACCGCTGGAGGTCGGCGCCAGGCGCGCGGCTTCGATGATGCGATCGACCTTGTCCTGCGGCACGGCGCGGGACGGGTCCATCTTCTTGGAGGCATAGCGCCAGGTGAGCAGTTCGATGAGGTTCATGGCCTGAAGAGGAGAGTGGTGTTTTTGAATTCTCCGCCCTCCGGGAAAGAGCCGTTGGCAGCACGAATGCCCGGGTTGTGTTAGTCCGCCAGGCGCAGCAGCGCTTCCTTGGCGGACGGGAAGACGGGGTCGATGCGCAGCGCGTGCTGGTAGCTTTCGCGGGCCAGGGCTTTGTTGCCCTGGGCCAGGTAGGCAGCGCCAAGGCTGTCCCAGGTGTTGGCGGCATTCGGGTAGAGCGCGGTGTTGAGCTTGAGCACGGCCAGGCCTGTGTCCACTTGACGCTGCGTGACCAGGTTCATGCCGACCTCATTGAGGTAGCTCTCTTTGCCGGCATCATCCTTGGCGTCCCGAAGCGCCTGGTAGGCCTTCAGCGCGGCCTCGTATTCACCGGCCAGCAGCAGCTCGCGCGGCAGGCGCTCGCCGTCGCGCAGGCGCGGCAGCCGCTCGGTCTTTCCTTCCGGGCCATGCAGCAGCAGGGCTTGCGCGCCATCGGTGCCCAGCTCGAAGCTGCGTTCGCGCGGCTGCTCGCGCTGCAGGTAGCGGTTGGCGCCAATGGTCACCAGCTCGCTGCTCGGCAGGCCGGCAAAGCCCAGTTGCAGGCGGTTGCCGTCACGGGTCACCACGGCCACCTGCTCACCGTTGACGCGGTAACGCCCGGGCGCGCTGGCCAGCGCCTGGGCGCTGGTGGACAGGGCTGCATGGGCTTTCACGCCGGGCCAGCCATAGGCAAAGGCGACGGCTTGCTGCAGCTCGCTCATCAAGGCGGGCTGGTTGGCGTTGATCATCACCACCACGCCCTGGCCACTGGTCTGGCTGCCGATGAGCATCGTGCAGAAGCCTTCGTCCCAGCCGCCGTGGGCGAAGTATTTCTGGCCGTCGAAATCCGGCATGCCCAGGCCCAGGCCGTAGCCGCTGCCCAGGCGCGGCGTGAGCATGTCCTGCGCCAGCGCGGCAGACACCCGAGGGCTCTGGCCTTTGAGCGCCTGCTGGATTTCGATCACGAACCTGGCCAGGTCTTGCGAGGTGGTCCACAGTCCGGCCGCGGCCATTTCGGGATAGGTGTTGCGCTTGCCGGTGAGCGCGCTGCCGTCGGGCAACACGCCTGCGGCGGCGCGCGGCAGTTGCGCGGCCGGCAGGGGGTTGCTGAAGCTGCTGTCCACCATGCCCAGCGGGCCCAGCACGCGTTGCTGCATCAGCACCGGGAAGCTCTGCTGGGCCACGTCGGCCATCAGCAGCTGGGCCACGGTGTAGCCGCCGCCGGAGTAGCGCCAGGCGCTGCCGGGCAGCTGGTCGACCCGCACTGGCGCGGAGTTGGCGGGCGGTGCGCCATTGAGGATGGCCACGGTGTCCGGGAACGGCGTGCCCGCCGTGTAGCCGTTGAAGCCATGCACCGTGAGCCCACCGGTGTGGCTGAGCAGGTGGGCCAGCGTCACCGGCACCTTGTCGGTGAATTCGTTGGCCGGGATCTGCCAGGATTTCAGCCGCGCATTGACCGGCTGCTGCAGGCTCAGTTCACCGGCTTGCACCATGCTGAGCGCCCCGTAGGCCGCCACCGGTTTGCTGACCGAGCCGGCCAGCAGCAGGGTGCTGGCCGTCATCGGTGTGCCGGCCTCCCGGTCCGCCAAGCCGTAGGTGCGGGTCCAGGCGATGCTGCCGTTGTTGACCACCGTGAGGGTGACGCCCGGCACGCCGTAGTGCCGCATGCGTTCGGCCAGCGACCACGGCTTGTCTCCCTCGAAGCTCACCGGCGGACGCAGGCCGTTTTCGACGGCGGCCACCTTGGCCGCCACATCCTCGGCGGCCCAGACCGGGTGGGCACCGGCCGCGAACACGGCGCTCAACAAGGCGGCCGATAGGCGGGGCAAGGTCATCGGGGGCGTTGCAGGCATGGTGATGCGCGAGGGGTTGGTGTTGATCTGGACGAGCTTAGCGACACCCCCTGGCGTACAGGCGCGCTTGCGACGAACGGCCGCATGGGCGGACCAGCTGCAGCGGCGTGCGATCAACATCGGCTGCAGCGCGGGCGATTGCCCGGGATCACGCTTGGGGAGTGGCGTTGTCCCTCGCTTGTGCCCCTCCGGCACAGGCCTATGCTGGCCAGCTCATCATGCGAGCCCGCCCGGCTCGCCACGGCAGGAGACAAGGCCATGGGTCGCATTGCAGCAGCTGTTCTCTCGCAACTTTCTGCGCCCCGCCCTGCGCGCGCTGTGGCGCACGGTCTCCTGGTCGCGGGCCTGTGCCTGGGCATGCAGGCGCTGGCGGCAGAGTTTCCGGCCGGCCAGGTCACTCTGCTCCCGCTGCCGGCAGGTGCGCTCCAGGGCAGCGGCGTGGGCTTGAACGACTGGGGGCTGGTGGCGGGCACCAGCGGCGCGGGCGGCGCTTCGCCTGTGCATGCCACGCTCTGGCAGCACGGCGTGTCCATCGTGCTGCCCGGCCTCAGCAACCAGGGCTACGCGACGGCCAACGATGCCAACGAGCGCGGCTGGGTGGTGGGCGTCAGCGTCGCGGCCAACGGCGACCCGCATGCCACGCTGTGGCGCCGCGGCAGCATCGGCTACCACGCGCAAGACCTGGGCACGCAAGGCACCGGCCGCTACAGCACGGCGGTCGCCGTCAACGCCGACGGCCTGGTGGCCGGCTACAGCACCTTCGTGGTGACCAACACGCTGGACGCCCGCGCCACCGTCTGGCCCGCAGGCGGCCAGGCGGTGGACCTGGGCACGCTGGGCGGCAGCTTCAGCAGCGCCTACGGGCTGAACCGCGCCGGCCAGGTGGTGGGCGCCAGCGCCACGGCAAACAACAGCGCCATCCACGCCGTGCTCTGGCGAGACGGCAACATGCTGGACCTCGGACCCGGCTACGCCAACCAGATCAACGACAGCGGCCACATCGTCGGCATGGACGATGCCAGCCGGGCTGTCCGCTGGCTGCCAGATGGCACGCGGGTTTTGCTCGGCACGCTGGGCGGCAGCTTCAGCAGCGGCGCGGCCGTCAACAACGCCGGCCAGATCGCCGGCTGGGCCAGCATTCCCAGCGACACGCTGTTCCACGCCGTCTACTGGCAGGACGACGTGGCCGTGGACCTGAACGACTTCCTGGATGACGAGGCCCGCGCCGACGGCTGGTACCTCAGCTATGCCACCGGCATCAACGTCGCAGGCCTGGTCACCGGCGCCGCGTTCCGCGCCGGCACGGCAGAAATGCGGCCCTTCGTGGTGAAGCTGCCGAGGGCTGCGGGGCGGTGAAGCCGGGCGTGACAACCTAGGCGGATTCTTCGGGGGCCGCCAATTCGGCGCTGGCAGCCCGGGCCATGCGGGCGGTCATCCAGAAGGTGCTGCCGGCGCCGCAGACGCTTCGCACGCCAACATCGCCGCCCATCAACTTGGCCAGCCGCTTGCAGATCACCAGCCCCAATCCGCTGCCACCGTGGCGGCGGGTGAACGATTCATCGACCTGGGAGAACGCGCGAAACAGGCCGGCCTGCTGGTCCTCGGTGAGGCCGACGCCTTCGTCCGCGACTTCCAGCCGGAGCAACACGCTGCTGTGATCGCTTTCGGTGACTTGCGCACTCACGCGCACATGGCCACGCTCGGAAAACTTGATCGCGTTGCCAATGAAATTCAGCAGCACCTGTCCGAGACGCGAAGCGTCACCCACAAGAAGACCGGAAGTCGCCGGATCGAGTTCGCAGAAGATCGTCAAGCCCTTGGCCTGCGCCTGAGGGGTCAGGAACAGCACGGTTTCCTCGATGGTTTGCTTGGGCGAAAACGGGCGCTGCTGCAGCGTCAGCTGGCCGGCTTCGATGCGGGAGATGTCGAGCACGTCGTTGATGATGTTCAGCAGGTGCCGGGACGCCCGTGCGCCCATCTTCAGCCAATGGATCTGCTGCACATCGTGGGCCCTCAGCAGCGCCAGGTCCGTCATGCCCATGATGCCGTTCAAGGGTGTGCGCAGCTCGTGGCTCATGTTGGCCAGGAAGATGCTCTTGGCCCGGCTGGCCGCTTCGGCAGCGTCCCTCGCCTCGGCAAGCTCCGAGGTTCGTGAGAAAACGGTTTGTTCGAGGTCCCGGCGATGCTGCGCAAGCTCGCCCAGCGCCGCCTCGGTCTGGCGGTGGGCGCGGTGCAGCGCACCGTTCAGCACGCTGATCAGGACGCCAGCCAGAAGCACGAAGAAGAGCTGCCAGCGCTCGATGGCGGAGTTGACTGCAAAGCTGTGGATTGGCGGCAGCAGGAAATAACAGGCCGCGAAAAACGACAGCAAGGTCGACAGCAGACCGGCCCGCATGCCCCCAAGGTAGGCGCTCAGCATGATGGGCATGGCAAACAGGATCAGGGTGGGTTGTCCGCCCAGCTCCTCCTCCAGTGCCATTCGCGCTGCGAGGGTCGCCGCCGTCGAGGCAACCGAGACTCCATACGCCTGCCAGGGCGCGATCATGCCGCTGTACAAAGCGCCCGCCTCCGGACGCCATCGATCTCGCAGGTGGGCCATGGTCTCGCTGACGGTCATGGTTTGCGCTTGCAGCCGCCCGCACAGGCACCCGCCTGCAAGGTGAATGCGACAAACTTGATCACGAAGCAGTCTGCCCCATTGCGTGCTGGACGCGGGCTGCATGACCCTGCTGGTGAAATACCCGCCCGGAAGCTGCGGGCTCGTCCGCAACGGTCGTGAACCACCCTTCCTACCTGAAGTCCCGGCTCGTCGTGCTCTCGGCCAGCCTGCCCAGCATCGGGCTCAGGTCCTCGGCATAGGCAATGATCAGGTTGCAGACATCGCCCTCGCGCTGCCAGTGGCCATAGAGCATCAGCAGGCGGGCGCGCAGCAGCGGGATGCGGAAGCGTTCCCGTTGGCGTTGCCAGCAGATGGCTTGCACGACGCCGGTTTCGTCTTCCAGGGAGACGAAGATGGTGCCGTGGGCGGTGGGCGGCTGCTGGCGGGTGGTGACGATGCCGGCGTAGCGCACTGCGTCGCCGTCGACCTTGTGGCTCAGCATTTCGGCGGTCAGCAGGCGGCGCTTGTTGAGCTGGGGGCGCAGCAGTTCCAGTGGGTGACGGCGCAGCGTGAGGCCGGTGCTGGCGTAGTCGAAGACGATGTCTTCGCCCTCGGGCGCGGCAGGCAATTCCAGCTTTTCTTCTTCGACGGGTGCGGGCTGCAGCAGGGCCGGTGGGCGGCGCAGCGCGGCAGCGTCCCAGACCTGCTGGCGGCGATGGCCGGCGAGCGAGGCGAGCGCGTCGGCACCAGCCAGCAGACGCAGTTCGCCCTGCTCGAGCGCGGCGCGGCGCGCGAGGTCGCCGGTGCTGGTGAACGGGCCGTCCTGCAGGCGGGATTGCTCGATGCGGAGCGCCACCTCTTCCGGCAGGCCCCCGACGCGGTGCAGCCCCATGCGCACCGCAGGCGCCTGGATGTCGCCCTCCAGCCGGGTTTCGAAGCCGCTGTGCTGCACGTCCACAGGCAAGACCTTCACGTCGTGTCGGCGCGCGTCCTGCACCAGTTGTGACGCGGAATAAAAACCCATGGGCTGGGAGTTCAGCAGGCCGGTCAGGAACTCCGCCGGGTAATGGCATTTGAGCCAGCTGCTGGCATAGACCAGCAGCGCAAACGACACCGCGTGGCTCTCCGGGAAGCCGTAGGAGCTGAAGCCCTTGATCTGCTCGAAGACGCCTTCGGCAAAGTCCAGCGGCAGGCCCTTGGCCAGCATGCCGCCGATCAGGCGGTCCCTGTATTTCCCGACGTCGCCATGACGCTTCCAGGCAGCCATCGCGCGGCGCAGGCCATCGGCCTCGCCGGGGCTGAAGCCGGCGCCGAGGATGGCGATCTGCATGCACTGCTCCTGGAAGATCGGGATGCCCAGCGTGCGGTGCAGCGCGTCTTTCAGCAGGTCGCCGCCCGGCGTCTCGAAGCTCAGCGAGGAGTCTTCGCGCCGCTGCTGGCGGCGCTTCAGATACGGGTGCACCGCGCCGCCCTGGATCGGCCCCGGCCGCACCAGCGCCACCTCCACCACCAGGTCGTAGAAGTTCTCCGGCCGCAGGCGCGGCAGCATGCTCATCTGCGCGCGGCTTTCGATCTGGAAGACGCCGACGGTGTCGGCCTTGCAGATCATCTCGTAGGTGGGCTGGTCGCCTTGCGGGATCTTGTAGATCTCCAGCGTTTCGCCGAGGCGCCGGCTCACCATGTCCAACGTGCGGCGGATGGCGCTGAGCATGCCCAGGGCCAGCACGTCGACCTTCATCAGGCCCAGCGCGTCGAGGTCGTCCTTGTCCCATTGGACGACGGTGCGGTCCTTCATGGCCGCGTTTTCGATCGGCACCAGGCGCGAGAGCGCGCCACTGGTCAGCACGAAGCCGCCGGTGTGCTGCGAGAGGTGGCGCGGGAAGCCCATGACCTGGGTGCTGAGCTGCAGCCACTGGCGCACCGCCAGATCGGTGGTGTCGATGCCGGCTTCCTGCAGGCGGGCGCGCTGGGTCTGGGCCTGGGCGCTGCCGTCGTCGCTTTGCCAGTCGTCCCAGTGGTGCAGGTTGCTGGTGAGCTTCTCGATGGTGGCCAGCGGAATGCCCACGGCCTTGCCCACGTCGCGCAGCGCGCTGCGCGGGCGGTAGCTGATCACCGTGGCGGTGAGTGCGGCGCGGTCGCGGCCGTACTTCTCGTAGAGGTGCTGCATGACCTCTTCGCGGCGCTGGTGCTCGAAGTCCACGTCGATGTCCGGCGGCTCGCCGCGCTCCCGGCTGATGAAGCGCTCGAACAGCATCTTCAGGTCGGCCGGGTTGGCTTCGGTGATGCCCAGGCAGAAGCAGACCATGCTGTTGGCGGCGCTGCCGCGGCCCTGGCAAAGGATGCCTTTGCTGCGGGCGAAGGCGACGATCTCGCCCACGGTCAGGAAGTAGTGCTCGTACTGGAGTTCGGCGATCAGCTTCAGCTCGTGTTCGATGAGCTTGCGGTGCTCGTTCTTCAGTCCTTCCGGGAACCGCCGGGCGACGCCTTCATAGGTGAGTTGCCGCAGGTACTGTGCCGCGGTGAGGGCCTTGGGAATGAACTCATCGGGATAGGTGTACTTCAATTCGGTGAGTTCGAATTCGCACTTGGCCGCCACCACCAGCGTCTGCGCCAAAAGGTCTGGCGGGCAGCTCAGGCCCAGCCGGGTGCGCGAGCGCAGGTGGCGCTCGGCATTGGGCTGCAGGTCCAGGCCGCACTCGGTCAGCGGCGTGTTCAGGCGGATGGCGGTGAGGACATCCTGCAGCGGCTTGCGCGAGCGCACGTGCATGTGCACGTCACCGGCGGCCACCAGCGGGATCTCGGTCTGCGCGGACCATTCGCGCATCTTCAGCAGCCAGCTTTCATCGTCTGCCAGGCGCAGCAGGTGCACCGCGAACCAGCAGTTGCCGGTGAAGTGGCGCAGCAGCCAGCGGCCGATGGCCAAGCCTTGCTCGGGCGTGCTGTCGCGCGCCGGCGCGGCCAGCACCACGCAGTCCGCCAGCTCGCCGCGTTTCAAGTCCTCCGGGACGGCGCGGTAGTGGCCCTTGGGGCTGCTGCGGCGCAGCCGGGTGATGTACTGGGTGAGGTTGCCGTAGCCGCGCAGGTTGCAGGCCAGCACCACCAGCGTGAAAGGCCAAGGGCCACCAAACTGGAACTGGCTGCCGATGATGAGGTGCCTGAATTCGAGCTCCTTGGCCTGCTCATGCGCCCGAACAACGCCAGCCACCGAGCATTCATCGGTGATGGCCAGCGCCGCATAGCCCAACTGGTGGGCGCGCGCCACCATCTCCTTGGGCTGGCTCGCGCCGCGCAGGAAGCTGAAGCTGGTCGCGCACTGCAGCTCGGCGTAGGCAGGGAGTTGCCGGGTGCTCATGGTTTAGAAGAAGCCATGGAGGAACCAGTTGAACTCGCCTTGCTGCCGCGTCTGGAACAGCCACAGCAGGCCGGCGCGGTCGCTCCAGGCAACCCAGTAGTCGCGCCTGGCCTGGCGGGTGTGGGCCGCGTCGCCCTGGCCGGTGCGGTCCCACCAGCCGGCATCCACGCGGTTGGGGCCCATCAGCAACAACAACGGGCCCTGGTAGGTGGGCTTGTTGTGATGCATGGCCAGCGGCAGCGGCGCGGCCAGCAGCCAGGCCGGTTGCGGCAGCGGCGAGATGCGGGCCCGGCCGCGCGGCAGGGGCGCCACTGCGCTGACCCATTGCTGCGTGCATTCAGGCCGGTGGTCCTCGCGCAGCAGCGGGCGGCTGACACGCGCCTCGCCCAGCCGCGCCGCCAGCCGTTCCAGTACGGGTGTGAGGGCCTCGGCCTGCTGCACGGCGTCCGGCAACAGCGAGCCGCTGGGCGGGGCGATGGGCGCCAGCGTCTGCACGCTGAGCGCGAGGTCGGACACCGGTGCGGCCAGCGTGAGGTGCTGCAGGTGCTCGGCCAGCAGGCGGGTGAGGTGGTTCGGGTCGCGCGTGGGCTGGGCGGTGCGCAGCTGCAGCTCGCCATGGGCCTCGACGTCGCGCGCGCGCATCGAGTCGTGCGACCAGTGCAGCGTGCAGGCGCTCACGCCCAGGTGGCGCGCGGCCAGCCAGCCGCAGAGCTGCAGCAGCAGGCGGCGCGCGCCACCCATCAGCGCAGGCGCCTGGTCCACCCGCTGCATCAACTCGATGCGGGCGCGGAAGCTGGCCGGCAGCGCCTGCCAGGCATGCACCTCGGGCTGCACGCCGTAGGCCTGGTCCAGCGCCTGCAGCATGGCCGCATCGAACCGGCGGGCCAGGCCGCTGCGCGGCAGGCGACGCACATCCCCCAGGCGCGGGCAGCCGATCTGCGCCAGCGTCAGCGCATGCGGGCGCAGCGCGCTGAGCGTGGCCACCGGCAGCGGGTCCAGCCGTTCGGCCAGCGGCTGCGCAGTGGTTTGCTGCACGCCGGCGCGAGCCAGCGCCAGCGCGGCCAGTCCGGTTCCGGCCCAGCCCACGGCCTGCGCGCCCATTTCGCGCGCACCCGCTCGAACGCGCAAGCGCAGCGCCCGCTGGCCACCAAACAGGCGCAGGCTGCCGGCCACTTCCATCAGCACCGCCTCGCCATCGGCCAGCGCCACGCGCGGCGTGAACTGCAGCGCCCACTGCGCCAAGCCCTGCAGCGCTTCAGCTTGGCGGCGCAGTTGTTCCTCCGCGGGAATGGGCGTGCCAACGGGCTCGCGCGAGCGCGGCGGCGCGGGCGCGAGCGGCGCGGCAGCGGAGGGGGCAGAAGCGGCAGCAGTCGCTGCCTCCGCCCTGCCCGCCTCGCCACCGGGCTCATCCGCCTCGAACGCCTGCGGCGGCGGCAACAGCAGCGCGGCCCAGAGCATGGACATGCGCATCGGCAGGCTCCTCGTCACACAACAGCGAAGCGGCGGACAGCACACCGGGCTCAGCCAGCACACCGGCCGCGGCCACGCCGGCCGGCACGCTGCCCGGGCGCTGCGGCCACAGCAGATGCGGCTGCCGCAACCGCGGCGTGAGCAGCCCGGCCATCGCGGCCGGCACGGCAGGCAGCGAGAGCCAGCCCTCGTGCTGCGGACCGCGGCGCTTGAGCACCCGCACCGCCAGCGACCAGTCCTCACCCGGCCGCACCAGCAGCCGCAGCGGGGCGGCCGAAGCCTGCTCGGCCGCGCGCTCATGGCGGCACAGGAAGGCCGGGCCTTCGTGGCCCAGCGCGGCCACCTGCAGGCGGCGCATCTGCTCCGGCCTGGCCTGCGGCAGCCAGGCCAGCAGCGCGCCGCAGGCATTGGCCTTGAGCAGCTGCTCGGCGCTCCACAGGCGCTCGGCGCTGGTCTCGGCCTGTATCCAGACCAGCTGCCGCTCGTCCAGCCCAGCCTGGCGCCAGCCGGCCAGGTGCGGGGCCAATGCAAGGCGGCCCTGCATCGGCGTGCCGACCAGCACCACCGGCTTGCCCGCAGCCGTGATGCGCTGCAGCGCAGGCGCCAGCAGCCGGCACTCCAGCACGCCTTCGAGGGGCTGCAGCAGCTCGGTCAAGCCATGGCCGGGCCAGCCGCCACCGGGCAGTTCACCGTCCAGCGCGGCATGGCCGCTGGGCCAATTGCTGGCCGGTGCGCGGGCCCATTCGCTGCCGCGCCAGAGGGTGTCCAGCGGGTTGGGCTTGTCGCTTGCGGCCGGCCGCGCGGCCGCCGAAGGGCCATCGTCTTCCGGCTCGGGCAAGGCCCGCAGGACAAATTCTTCGAGGGCGGCGGCTGGCATCAGGGAAAAACCGGAGGGGCTTGGGCGGGAAGGCTGGAAACACCCGCGAACGGCAGGCGGTGTCAAAACACTGTACACGCATCCAGTATCAAGAAGCGAATTCCCGACCTCGGCGGCGGTGATGGATCGCACGGCCAAGCGCCTGACCGGGTGGGTCAGTAAGCGGCTTGCCAGGCCCGCCAGCTGCGTCTCCGCCAGGGCAAAACCATGCCCCCGGAGCACGAGTTGCGACTGGGCACATCCCTCGGGAAGACACCTGGAAAAGAAATAGCACGGTCGTTCTGTAATGCGCTCCACCACGCCAAAAGGCACAGCGTCCAGCAATCTCAGACGTCGCTCCAGAGCGTGGAATCCCAAACCCGGTTGGAGACACGCATGAAGAAACTGTTCACCCCCGCCCTGGCCAAAGGCCTGATCGCCACCGCCTGCCTCTGCGCCACGGCGCTGCCTCACGCAGTGCAAGCCGCCGACACCTACACCCAGACCAAGTACCCCATCGTGCTGGTGCACGGCCTGTTCGGCTTCGACGCCATCGGCCCGATCGACTACTGGTATGGCATCGTCTCGCCGCTGCAGTCTGGCGGCGCCAAGGTCATCGTCTCGCAGGTCTCGGCGGCCAATTCGACCGAGGTGCGTGGCGAGCAACTGCTGTCCGAAATCAAGCGCTACCAGGCCAGCTACGGCTACCAGAAGTTCAACCTGATCGGCCACAGCCATGGCGGCCCGACGGTGCGCTACGTGGCCGCCGTCGCGCCCAGCCTGGTCGCCTCCATTACCAGCGTGGGCGGTCCGCACACCGGCAGCCCGGTGGCCGACGACATCAAGGCCGGCACCACCGCCACCGGCACCACGGCATGGGTGGCCGCGGTGTTCGACGCTTTTGCCGCCGTCATCAGCCTGCTCTCGGGCAACCCGGGCATGCCACAGGACTCGGAAGCGGCGATGAACTCACTGACCACCGCCGGCAGCGCCGCCTTCAACGCCAAGTACCCGGCCGGCCAGCCCACCAGCAGCTGTGGCTCAGGCCCTGAGCTGGTGAACGGCGTGCGCTACTACTCGGTGGGCGGCAACTGGGTGCTGACCAACCCGCTGGACATCAGCGACGCGCTGCTGGCGCTGACCTCCGTCAGCTTCAAGGGCAGCGCCAGCGACGGCCTGGTCGGCCAGTGTTCCTCGCACTGGGGCACGGTGCTGAAGGACAACTACAGCTGGAACCACCTGGACGAGATCAACCAGGCCTTCGGCCTGCGCGGCCTGTTCTCGCAAGACCCGGTGGCCTTCTACCGCGGCCAGGCCAACCGGCTGAAGACCGCAGGGCTGTGAGCATGGCTTCGACGCTGCGCAGGCCGCTGGTCGCGGGGCTGCTGGCCGCCGGGGCCGGCGCGGCGCTGGTGCTCGCGCTGCATGCCGGCCAGGACGGTGCGGGCGCCGTGTCGTCCGGCACGCGGCAGGACAGCGCGGTGCCGCTGCGCGTGGCGCCGAACTCGCCGGTGCCGCTGGCCGACGCCGCCAGCGGCGCACCGCGCAGCATCGAGGCCTTGCGGCAGGCCCTGTACGTGCACGGCCCGCTGCGCAACAGCCATCCCGACGGTGGCTGGGCAGTGGACGGCGGCGGCACGCTGAAGCCCGACATCGGCCTGCGCCGCCGCTTCGACCACCTGCTCAGCGCGATGGGCGATGCCTCGCTGCCCGAGCTGGGCCTGCTGCTGCAGGACCAGGCCGGCCGCGAGCTGCCGCCCGCCGCGGTGGCCGAGGTCATGCGCCTGTGGCAGCGCTACCTGGACCTGCAGCAGCGCAGCTTTGCCCACAACGCCGACCTGCGCGACGTGAGCACCTGGCAGCCCGCGCTGGACGAGCGCATGCGCGTGCGCCGCGAGCTGCTGGGCCCCGCCTGGGCCGATGCGTTCTACGCCGACGAAGAAGCCCAGCTGCGCAGCCACATCGCCTCGCGCACGGGCCAGCCCGGCAGCGTGGCGGACAACGACTCACCCGCGGATCTGCGCGTGCCCGACGTGGCCCGCCCGCCCAGGCCCGGCGAAGACCCGCAGCTGGTGTTCCAGCGCCGCCAGGCCGCACTGGGCCTGGAAGCGGCGCAACGCCTGCAGCAGCTGGACGAAGAGGAAACCCGCTGGGCCAGCCGCATTGCCCAGGCGCGGGCCCAGGTGCAAAGCCTGAGCCAGGCGCCGGAGCTTTCGGCACCACAGCGCAGCGAGGCGATTGCGCGTTATGTGGAAAGCAACTTCAGCGCGGACGAACGCCTGCGGGCGCAGGCGGTGCTGGGCCTGAATCCGGTACGCTGAACCGGGCCGCGAAGCCGGGCCCCCACTCCCGCAGGCCAGCGCCGGGCCGCTCCCAAGCGGCCTGCGCAACCCGCCCGGCGGGTGGCTTCGTGTACTCGCGAAGCCGGGTGCGCCATTCACTCGCCGAGGTAAGCAGCGCGAACTTTGGGATCGT